>CAMXAU010000009.1 GCA_947179325.1 uncultured Bacteroidales bacterium
CATCCGGAAAGGATTATCTCTGGTTTATTGTGAAAAATTTGGAAAAGTCCCGGGGGGGGTATATTTGCGGGACATAAATATTAATTAAAATAATAATCTTTGATATGAGAAAAATTATCGTGCTGACTGTTTCCGCAATCATGCTGGTCTCATGTGCCAGTTTTACACAGGTTACTGCACCAAGTTCCTTGACTGCCTATCCCGGTTCACCTGGTGATGCCCGTGGCAAGGTTATCCGTTCTGTAGAGGCCCAGACAAAAGCAACATACGTATTCGGGATAGGAGGGATGTCTAAATCTGCAAACCATGATGTCCTTGAAAAATTACGTGTAGAGGAGAAATTAAAGCCGAATCAGGCTCTGTCGTATGCACATGTTACGACTACCACCGAAATCTATCTTTGCGGTATCGTCAAGAAGAGAATACTCAGGGCATCTGCATTGGTGGTTGAATTTCAAGATGGCAGCCAGGAGGATTCAGGAGAAGGCATTTATGATGAAGATTCTTCGCGGACTTCATCAGGGGCAGGTGCAGCAGGCATAAATGAAATAGCTCAGGCAGAAGTCTCTCCAGATAGTTTGGACAGATATGAGTTGTTAGATTTGTTCATGTACCGGAACGTTCTTGAGGAGAAATACAGTGAGGCAGAGATTAAGGAGAAGGCAGAGATGTTCTATCAGGAAATACTTAAAGATATTCATAATGACCGATATGGTGCAGCTTACGGAAAATATAAGGTCTTCAAGAGATGGTATAGTACCAGTCCTTTATATGATACAGAGATTAGAGTATGGATTAAAGATATAGGGAACTGCTTCAAGTAAAATTATATGGCAGAAAAAAGAGGGTGAAAAGTCAGAACGACTCTCTGAAAATTGAAAATCTGCAGGCAATGTCTATGTTGGCAATATCGAAAAATGAGAAAAGGGGCAGACTGATAAATGTTTAGTCTGCCCCTTTCCATTATTTGCTTTATCTGTACTGATTACCAGATTCGTACTCTGTCTTCAGGAGCGACATAGAGTGCAGCATCAGGCTGTATGCCGAATGCATCATACCAATAGTCACATTGTGCAAGGCCACCGTTGACACGCAGATGTGGAGCAGAGTGGACGTCCATCATCGTGAGATATCTCAGGATTTCGTCAGATGCAGTGCCGGCCCATAGGTTTGCGTATGAGAGGAAAAATCTCTGCTCTGGAGTGAAACCGTGGTCTTCAGGGAGGCGGCCGTGTTTTTTCTGCCACATCTGGAACGCGTCATATGCGATATTCAGTCCGCCATGGTCAGCTATGTTTTCGCCAAGGCATGTCGCTCCGTTTGCATGCAGCTCTCCAGGAATTACCCAGAGCGAGTTGAAGAATTCAACCATCTGGTTGCAAGGCACCTGGAACTTTTCTGCATCTTCTGGAGACCACCAGTCTTCAAGGTTACCGTCTTTGGTGTACTGGCGTCCCTGGTCATCAAAGCCGTGGGTCATCTCGTGTCCTATGACAACACCGATGGAGCCGTAGTTTGCGGCAGCATCTGCGCTGAGGTCGAAGAGAGGCGGCTGGAGAAAGCCTGCAGGGAAGCAGATTTCATTTGTTGTAGGGTCGTAGTAGGCATTTACCATCTGTGCGGGCATTTGCCATCTGCTCTTGTCAACAGGCTTATTGTAGTTCTTCTCATAGCTCATTTCCCAATAGAACTCAGATGCTGCAATTATATTTTCGTACAATGATTTAGACGGGTCAATTACAAGTCCGCTGATATCATCCCATTTGTCCGGATAGCCGATTTTTACTGTATATGCTGCAAGTTTTTCGAGTGCTGTCGCCTTTGTGCTTTCGCTCATCCACTCCTGTGCCTTGATGCGTTCTGCCAGTGATTTCTGGAGGTTTCCTACAAGCTCAAGCATTTCTTTCTTTGCTTCTGCAGGGAAATATTTTGCTACGAACATCTGTCCTACGGCATCGCTCATGAGATTGTCAACAAGTGATTCCGCACTTTTCCACCTCGGGGTCTTTTCCTGTGTTCCATAGAGCTTGCGGCTGAATTCAAAGTTCTCGTCTGAGAAATCATCTGAAAGATAGTTTGATGCACCGGAGATGATATTCCATTCATATATTGCCTTGAGGTCTTCAAGCGGAGCTGTCATGAGGATTTCGCATGCTTTTGCAACAGGCTCTGGCTGTCCGAGGTCTACGACATCAGTCTTGTCGTATCTGTAGTTGGTGAGGAATGTCTTCCAGTCAAAGTTCCCGCATATCACAGCGAGCGAGTCAACGCTGACCTTATGGTAGTTGGCTTCCGGATCACGCTGCATTTCCTGTGAATAATATGGAATTGCAAGCGAGCTTTCTATCGCCCATATCCTGTTCATCCTGTCTGTTGCACTTTCCTCAGTGTATCCGGACAATTTGAAGAGATTGACAATGTGCTCTTTCATGGCTTCGCGGACAGATGCAGTCTGAGGGTCATCTGACAGGTAGTAATCCCTGTTCCCGAGCGACAGACCGCTCTGGCTTATCCCTACGATATGGTTGTCTGCGTCTTTCTGGTCCGTAGTGACATATAGCGCAAACAGAATCTCCTCGTGGTTTACGGCGCAGTTGTGCAGCAGTTCTTCACGTGAACCTATTGCCTGGATTTCCTTCAGGCGTGCGATAAGAGGTGCGGCTCCTTCTGCATTGAGACGTGTCGAGTCCATTGCCAGGTTGTACAGATCGCCTATCTTCTGTTCAATGGAGCCTTTCTTGTTCTTGCTGGAAGCGATTTCCTGGATCATGGCTGCAAGTGTCCTTGTGTTCTCATCATCTACCTTGTAGACTGTTCCCCACATCGGGTACTCTGGCGGCTGTGGATTGTGCTCGATCCATCTTCCTGTTGCATATCTGGCAAAGTCGTCTCCAGGACAGACAGTTGTGTCCATGTTCTCATAATAGATTCCGGCGACTTTTGCCGGTCTCTGCTTGCAGGATGCCAGCGACAGGACCAGCAATGCTGCAATGAAAATTCTTTTAAATGTTCCCATATTGTGTCTTAAATAAATTTATCTTTTGCATGTTGTGTGCTGCATGGCGCCATGCCCTTTATGGCAAGGTGTTGCAGAACAAGGGGGCAAATATACATATCTTTTGATATAGTGTGCCCATTTAATTTGGGTTTGTCGCTATATGGCTTGTCATCAGGGCTCTTGCCTGGCAAGGGAAGGCCGATGCGCTTGTTTACCGCGCATTATAGAGCCGTGCATTATAAAAAGAGAAAAAGTTTTGTAAAAAATTTCTTCAGTGCGGTCTTGTTGTGCAATGTCATATTATAAAAGTAAGTACGGCATGAAACCAAAAGGGTGTTTTATAAGAATCGTCTATGTCTTTGCCTGAAATCAAGGTCACCGGAAATCAGAAAAAGATATTGGAGCTTCTGGAGGGAAATCCGGAAATCTCGCAAAAGGAGATAGGAGAACTTTTGGGTATATCCAAAAGGCACGCTACCAAGAATATGGTGTGGCTTCAGCGGAATGGGTATATAAGACGCCTCGGGTCCAAGATGAGAGGGTTTTGGGGGATTGTCTGCCAATGGATTTGAAACGGAGTGTGATATGCGTCATTCAACAGAAAACCCGATGCTGAGAGAGTTGCCTTCTCCGTCTACTGCGGTGCAGGTATGGCGGCCAGGGGACGGGTGGAGGGAAAGCTGGTGGATGAATCTGGTTGAGCCGATATACCTGTTGTCAAGATGCCAGAATATTGTTGCATCTGGATCTGAATGCGCAAGATTGAAGACTGCGTCTCCTTCCGTGCCGTCAAGCTGGCGCGGGAGCATAATCGTGCTGCCGTTTTCCGGGTAGATGAATTCCATCGGGCCTTTGCCTGTGAAAGCTGCGCTGTGACGTAGCCCGGATGCAGGCCTGTATTCCGGATGGTGCTCTTTGTAGTACCATTCCATGGCTGGAGGAAGGACGAAGGCATTGGCTGTCTCCTGTCCCGTTCCTGAGATTCCGGCAGGGACGTGATAAGGGCACGGTGTGCTGCGCATTGCAGCCTTGGGGAGCATGACAGTGTCGCATTCTTCGCAGTATTGGCCTTTGAGATGGCCTGACTGGCGGCATACTTCTGCCGTGATGTACTCTCCGTATCCTGGCATCCCGAACCAGCCTGATGCGGGAAGCATATTGAATATGTCAAACATTACAGGTCCGGCCGTGCGTGCACCTGTCAGGCCCGGGCTTCCCTGTCCCTGTGCGTTTCCGGCCCATACTCCTACGGCATAGTCAGGAGTCACGCCGACCGCCCAGGCATCCCTGAATCCGAAGCTGGTTCCGGTTTTCCATGCCACTTTCCTGACTGATGATATCATCCTCCAGTCCATCTCATCCGGCCTGTTGACCTCCTTGAGAGCTTCGAATGTGCAGTATATTGCCATCCTGTCTTTTAGCGGGAGGGCTTTGCCTCCCTGGTGCCGCTGGCTTTCCGTACCGTCTGCGTACCTGTCTTCAGGATGAGCCAGGATTGACGCCATCCCGGCATATATGGATGTGATTTCATACAATGACCCTTCTGCGCCCCCGAGTATGAGTGACAGCCCGTAGTCCGAGGCCGGCCTTGTCAGTGTCGTCATGCCTGCCTCCTTAAGAAGGGTATGGAACTTTGCAGGCCCGTATTTGCGCAGTGAATGTACTGCAGGAACATTTAGCGACCTTGCCAGAGCCTCGTCTGCGGGAACGGCCCCATAGAACTTCCTGTCGAAATTCTGAGGGGAGAATCCGTTGATATTCACCGGGATGTCAGGCAGCAGTGTGCGCGGAAGAATTTCTCCCTCATGCAGCAGAGCACAATAGAGGAACGGTTTCAATATGCTTCCCGTGCTTCTCGGTGCCCTTGCAGCATCGACTTCGCAGCCTGTGCGTCCGCTGCCGTATCCTGCATTGCCGCAATAGGCGACAGGCTCACCAGTATGCACGTCAATGATTACGGCCGCAAGGTCATTGATGCCTGCGCGCGAAAATTCATCATGCCATCGAGCTACGGTCTGTTCAACATGTTTCTGAAGCCCGAGGTCTATGGATGTCGTCGTTGTCTTGCCTTTGGAATGCCTGCAGTGCCATTCTGTAAGGTGGGGCGCATATTGTGGTAGCGGCAGGGGAGAGGAGGGAAGAGGCTCGCCGCATGCAAGTATGAAGGTGAGGCTGTCGATTCTGCCCTTTTCATATAGCCTGCCGAGCAGCCTGTCCCTCTTTTTCTTGAGGGCGTCACGGTTTCTGCCCGGGTGGATTATTGCAGGAGAATTCGGCAGGACAGCGAGAGTGGCGGACTCAGCCCACGACAGTTCGTCTGCGGGTCTTCCGAAATATCTCCATGAGGCAGCTCCGAGTCCTACTACATTGCCTCCGAAAGGTGCGTGGGAGGCGTATAATGCAAGGATTTCGTCTTTGCTGCATCTGATTTCAAGGCGTGTCGCAAGTATGGATTCTACAGTTTTCTGCCAAAGCGTGCGTTTCTGGCCGCCGCGCGAAAGCCTTATGGTCTGCATTGTGATGGTGCTTCCTCCGCTGACAGTCCTGTGTGCCCTTATGTTTTGCCATGCAGCGCGCAATATGGCTGCCGGATTCACTCCGGGGTGATATCTGAAGCTCCTGTCTTCAAACGTGACTATGGACTCCGCAAATCTGTACGGCACGGTGTCCGACGGATGGAATCTCCATTGGCCGTCATCTGCGATGCGTGCTCCGAGCAGCTCTCCGCTGCGGTCCGTGACCACAGTTGAATATGATGTGCCTTTGAAAAGGTCGCGAGGGAGTGAAAACCAGTAGACTGCGGCAAGGACAGCGAAGGTGAGGAGCAGGATGCTCTTCACCTTATGCTGTCTGATGTATGCTGCGGTTTTCCTTATCATTTTGCTGACTGGTTGTCAAACCCGGATCAGTGTACGATTGTCTTTGCGGATGCGGTCCTGGCATAGGTTGCAGGATCGTACATGGCCTCGCATCTTATCGACGGCACCGTGAATTCTCCGCAGTATCCTGCATGGAACCTGACATTGAACTGTTTCCTTGTCCCCCTTGGCAGGTCGAAGTAATATATTGTCTTGTCGTCACGTATGTCCATATAGGTGTAGTTTGCTTTTCCTGTTTCAGTGCCGGTCAGCCTTTCGTTGAATATCTCCCAGCCTGAAGGTGTGGTTACCGTGAGTGCCAGGCCTGTACCGTCTGTAGTTCCGGTGGTGTTGGAGACCGATATAGTGGCATAGATGTCTTCACCCTGCCTTATGTCTTCAAGATTCAGCTCTTTCCCGTTTGCGTCTGTGTATATAGGCTTGATGCCAATTCCTGAAGATGCTTCAGTGACTGAGCCGGCTTCCATCTGCCTTCTTGTCGTGATGGTAGCGTATATTGTTCCCTTGGAATTGTTTGCAATCCCGGTCTTTCCTGCAGAAGGGTCAACCGGCATGCTGTATACAGATTTGCTGCTCTTGATTTTCTTTCCGTCCACAACGGCATCAAGGACATCAGTATTGGCCTTTTCTGCAAGGCGTGACATCGCTATTGACAGAAATGCCGTATTCTGGGTCGTGTAGTGGCTTGCCTCAGAAAATTCTCTGGACAGTTCCTCTGCAAGTTTCATCGCGCCGGCCATGTCATCTATGAGAATAAGGGTTTCAAGGAACATGGCCCTGTCCCGGAGTGATGAGCCGTATGTAAGGTTTGAGCTGCTGTATCTCTCCACCTCAGTCCTTAGGTTCTTTACAATGTCCTTTGCTATGGTCTTCTTGCCTGATATTGCATATGCCGCGGCAAGGTTCCATGCCGCCTGCGATGAAAGACCTGGGGAGGACTTCAGCCTGTTCATCGCCCCGGAGTCCGGATCTGATGCTACCGCAAGCGTGTATAGCCTGTAGGCCTGCACAAAGTCATACAGGCTATTGGCATTGCTCTCCCGGTAATTCCTGATGCAGCGCTTCTGGAAATTCTTCCATGACCTGAGGACTCCGGAATTGACTTCATATCCCTTTGCGGCTGCCTTGGTCAGGAACTGCCCTGCCATTGAGCTTACCCATTCATCTGCATTCGACTGTCCCGGCCAATAGACAAAGCCTCCGTCCGGAAGCTGCCGCAGGCATATCTGCTTGATTATCTGTGGTATGGATTCCTGTGCTGTCTTTTTCTCGGTTTCCTGCACAAGGTTAGAGAGATATAGCATTGTAAGCCCTTTGGCGGACAGTTGCTCCGTACAGTAGTGGGAATAGTCAGCAACGAAATTGAAGCATCCGGCGAAGTCGATTGACGGGAATCCTGCCAGTTCGGCAGTCGCCCATTCGCCTTCGGCAGGTGTGAATGCACCGTATCCTATCTCAGCCGTTTTCCCTGGGTAGATGAGCTCGGAGAATACCGAAGTCACGGCAGGCTCCGGATTCCTGACCTTTATATATATGGTCTCTGATGCGGAGTGCCCGCCGCCCTCTGCCTTTATCTTTATTTCTGCTGTTCCGTCATGCTCCCCTGTCACAATGCCGAATTCCGCAAGCTTGTCACCAGGAGCATTGAACCTGACTTCCTTCCCGGAGGTACCGGATATCCTGGCTGCTCCTGAGACATTCACTGTTATCTTTACATCCCTCACGCTGTCTTCCATTGCAAACACATTGACAGGGAGCTTTACCTGCTCTCCTGTGCCGAGAATGCGTGGCAGGGAGGACAGGATCATAAGAGGGCTTCTGACTGGGACCGCCTTGGAGGCATTGCCGTACGCCCCGTCTGCCCCGGCCACGACCATTGCCTTGACTGAACCGATGTACATAGGGAGTGTTACTTTGTGGGTACCGGTCCCCTTGGCCGGAAGTGTGAAAGGCCCTAAGAACTTGACCACAGGGTTGAAGCGGTTGTCCCTCTTGTTGCTTTTGAGGACGTCCTCGTCTCCTCCGATGCTGAAGAGAGGGGAGAAGCGTCCGCTGAACGCCCCTATCACATCATCATACATGTCCCATGTCTTTACTCCAAGTGCCTCGCGTGCGTACATTGCCTTCCATGGATCAGGTGTCTTGAACCCTGTTATGTCGAGGAGCCCTTCATCAACAATCGCAAGGGTGTATGACATAGGCTTCCCGTTCTTTTCCTTGACTTTGACTGTGAATGTCTCCTGGGGCCTTAGCACGTCCGGCATTGAAATCTCTGGTGCGAGGTGGGTTTCCGGATCTTCCACAAAGACTGGCTGTACGCCATACATCCTTATCGGAAGGTCATTCTCTGTGTTTCCGTGAGGCTGCAGCAGGGTGATGTGCACGTAGAAGTTTGGGGCCATTCCTTCACTTATCCTGAATCTGTATTGCGTCTCTTCCTTGTCGTTGGTCTCTATCCATTCCCTTGATATGACTCCGCTTCCGTTCTCGAGGCTTACAAGTGCCTGGCCACCTTTGGCGGCAGGGATGAATACTGTCGCTTCCTCACCTGTCTTGTAGCTTTTCTTGTCCAGCGAGAATGTCAGCATTGTAAGCCCGTCCGGGTCGGTCCTCTCTGCACGGCCGCGCCATGAAGGCCAGTCCACATATACAATCCCTCCGGATGCATGCCCGCATGTGAGGTCCTTGACATATATGAGGTAGCGTCCCCAGTCCGGGTAGTTTATCTTCAGCGGTATTTCTGTCCCTTTGGCAGAGGATATGAACTGGCCTTTGGACACAATGTTGGCTGATGTCCCGTTTACATACGAGTCGAGTGATTCACTCCTGCTCTCCCACCACCAGCTCCATTTAAGCTCGTATATCCTGTATTCCATCTGATGTCCGAATATGACGCTTCCGTCCTTGTCTACCAGTATAGTCTTGATCCTGTGCTCTTTGTCTGTCTCAAGATAGCCGTCTTTGGCTTCCGGGAGCAGGATTCCTGCATATGCGTCATATGGTGAGAATGGCATTGACGATGTTGTGAAGCTTTCGTCTCCTCCGGGTTCTGTCACGCGTGTCACAAGTGTGGCGGAAAGCATTCCCGGAGCATCTTTCGCGCTCGGGAGCTTAAGCTCTGCTGACAGTTTTCCTTTTCCGTCAGTCATGCCAGACATTGCCGTTGAGGTGATTGCAGAGAACTCTGAAACAGGATTATTGAATATGTATTTTTCATATCCCTTTATTGCAATGTCCGCTTTCTTCAATGTCATCTCAACTTTGGCGTTGAGGTTTGCAGCTGCAGGACCGGAAAGCCATGATGCGTTGAGTGCCGCCATGGTTCTCCTGCCGGCCTGGAGAACCTTGTCGCTGATGCTGAGGTCCAGCTTAAGCCTGTTCGGCTTGATTGTCTCAATGCTCAGGGCCTTGTGGAAGGTTGCTCCACCGACTTTGAAATAGGCATTCCAGGTGCCGGTAGGGTCATCCTCTTTAGTCACGAGGCTGAATGAATACATTCCATCTGCTCCTTTTGTCGAGATCTGCTTGTCGTAGAACTGCCCCTGCGGATTGTAAAGCTCCACTGTGACAGGATGGTTGTCAGGAAGATTGTGCTGCCGGTCCTCGATTATTATCGTGACGTGCAGTGTGTCTCCTGGCCTCCATACACCGCGCTCACCGTAGACAAAGCCCTTTAGCCCGGATTCTACAGTCTTGCCGCCGGTGTCAAAGCGGCTGAGTGAGTTTTCGGTGCCATCGGTGACCTTGAGATAGCTGACTGCATTTCCTGAGCGTGCCGTTATAGCGAAAGGCTTCTGCCCACCGAGCCTGATTTCTGCAAACCCGTCTTTGCCGGATGTCGCCTCTCCTATCTTTTTGAGCTGGTAGCTGTATGCCTGTATAATCGCCCCCTGCAGGGGTTTTGCGGTCATGATGTCATTGACTGCGATGTATATACGGTCATTGTCCGCATCTTTGACAATGACTCCTATATTTGAGGAAAGTATATTCCGTTCAGGGAAACGCGAATCCACCATATAGTAGCTTGGGGTGTGCGGGTTGTCCCTGTCGCTCCATCTGTATGTCCTCCAGTCATATGAATTGTCATAGAAATAAGGATATGGCTCGTCCCAGGCTGATGCTTCAGCCTGGGTCATGTCTCCTGATGCAGTGCTTACCATAGATGAGACTGTGCTTTGGGTATGCGCCTTTCCATACAGGGAGTATTCTTGCCTGAAGCTGATTTTTATCCTGTATATTGCACCAGGCTCCTGCCTGAAAAGTCCGGAAAGATCTGCCGAGAAATCCTGCCACTGGTGAAGGTCTTTCCCGTTGCCGCTGTCAAGCTGTATTGTCTTCCTGTAGACCATCCGTCCGGATCTGCGCAGTTCATCCGAGCCATTGAGGCTGTTTGTCTGCAGGAACATCAGGACATTGCTTTCATATATCTTTATTACGCTTATGTCCACGGCTGAAAGGTTGACGCTTCTGAAAGGGAAGATGAGGTTTTCCCCGTCAGGAAGGATGTTGCCTTTCAGCGGTATTTCAACAGCTGGCTTGATCTCGTTTTCACTGAAAACCTTTCTGAATGAGGCGTCAAGCTTTGTCCCTTGTATGCTCTGCACGCCTTGCGAGACGTTAAGTGTTATTTCATCACCGCCTTTTTCGTAATAGAGCTTGACTATGTTGCCTTCAATCTTTGTATAGTGCTTTCCTGCCCCTTTCAGGGAGAACATCCCAGTAGGGTCCATGTCCTGCTGCAGGGCTTCCGAGAAAACTATTTCTATATATGGGTCGGTGCCGTGTGTCTGTACGGCCTCCATTACATAGAAACTGTTGATGGCAGGGACGGTTATCTTTCCGCCCTCTTTTCTGCTGAAGCCATATTCCTTTCCGTTGAAGGAGATTACAGCTGTGCGGTCCTTGGTCCCGCGTTCAAGACCTGCTGCCGTGAACGCGAATCCGCCAGATGACTTTTCGAGCGTGAGAGGGATGTCTTTGCCCTCGTATCTGCATGACAGCATCTTGGAGGCATCTTCTATCTGTACCTCTTCGCTGAAGTCGATATGTCCGTGTATGGATGCTGTTTCTGTGTCTGATGACGGTATCAGGGCATGACCTGTATATATGTGTGCCTCTTTTGCGGCAGCATGGAAGGAGAATTCAAATTTCCCTGATGCGTTCAGCCCGGCAATCTTGTCTATCCGCAGGCTTGCCATGTATGTCGTCCCTGGCCTGTATGCTTCCGGGATGAATTCAAGGATATCCGGTGAAACCCATCTCGCGCTTCCTTTCAGTGAGGGGGAGAATGAGAACAGTTCCGGGGACGCGTCAGACCCAGCTTCGATTCCAGGAACGGATGTGTTGAATTCAATCCTGACAGGTGTTCCGTCTGTCACAGAGCCGCCGGTGTAGGCCTTTACGAGTGTAGCATATTCCGGCGAAGGTGTGATTTGCCTGTCCTGCCTTCTGCGGGAGCAGGAGCATGGTATCAGGGCGGTTGAAACAAATAAAGCTAAGGCGATGAACGCGGATATGGATCTTACGGGATGAAATGCGGCCATATGTCTGATCTGTTTTTCTTATTTCTATTGATGGCAGGCCTTGGGCACATGCCGTGTGGTTCTATGCCCCATGGCTCTGTGGGCCAAAGTTAGTGAATTTGGATTTACAATGAAAGGGTAATTATTGTAATTGCCTTAAGTCAGGAAATCCGTGGGTTTATCCTGGTTGTTTCTCTTCTTTTGCATGACAAAATGTCAGTCCTGAGGGGCTGGCATTTGTTTTGTCCGGAGGGTGGGCGGCCCGGGAATCCGGTTCGGAACTGACAGGGCCATGTGAGAAAAAACTTTTAAAATTTATAAAGACATGATCAAACCATTAGCAGACAGGGTTCTGGTTGAGCCAAAAGAGGCTGAGACCAAGACGGCGGCAGGACTTTACATTCCTGACACAGCAAAGGAAAAACCACAGCAGGGAACAGTTGTAGCTGTAGGACCCGGCAAGAAGGATGAGCCTATGGAGGTCAAGGCAGGTGATGTTGTCCTCTATGGCAAGTACGCAGGTACTGAAGTTACTGTTGATGACAAGAAATATATGATAATGAAGCAGTCAGACATTCTGGCAATTCTCTAAACAAAGGAAAATCATGGCAAAGGATATAAAATTCAATGTTGAGGCTCGCGCCCAGATGAAGGAGGGTGCTGACGCCCTTGCAAATGCAGTAAAGGTAACTCTCGGCCCCAAAGGCCGCAATGTCGTTATTGACAAGAAGTTCGGTGCTCCGCAGGTGACCAAGGACGGTGTGACTGTGGCAAAGGAGATTGAGCTTGAGGACAGGTTTGCAAACATGGGTGCACAGATGGTAAAGGAGGTTGCGTCCAAGACCAATGACCAGGCCGGAGACGGCACTACTACTGCAACCGTGCTCGCACAGGCCATCATCAATGTGGGACTGAAGAACGTGGCTGCCGGTGCAAACCCGATGGACCTCAAGAGGGGTATCGACAAGGCTGTTGCTGCCGTTGTTGAAAGCCTCCGTTCACAGAGCCAGGAAGTAGGCGAGGACTATGCGAAGATCGAGCAGGTCGGAACCATCTCTGCCAACAATGACAATTACATCGGAAAGCTCATTGCTGACGCCATGTCAAAGGTCAAGAAAGACGGTGTAATCACTGTCGAGGAGGCAAAGGGTACTGAGACTGAGGTGAAAGTAGTTGAGGGAATGCAGTTTGACAGGGGATATATCTCTCCATATTTCATGACGAACGGCGAGAAGATGGAGGCTGTGCTTGACACTCCTTACCTTCTCATCACAGACAAGAAGATTTCTACAATGAAGGATCTTCTTCCTGTGCTTGAACCGATTGCACGCGAGGGCAAGTCACTTCTCATCATTGCAGAGGATGTTGACGGCGAGGCTCTTACAACTCTCGTAGTGAACAGGCTCCGCGGAACTCTCAAGATTGCAGCCGTAAAAGCTCCGGGATTCGGTGACCGCCGCAAGGAGATGCTTCAGGACATTGCCACTTTGACAGGTGCGGTGGTTGTGTCAGAGGAGAGGGGATTCACACTTGAAAATGCAACTCTCGACATGCTCGGAAAGGCAGAGAAGGTTGTCATCACCAAGGAGAACACTACAATCGTGAACGGTGCAGGTGACAATGAGGCTATCCAGGAGAGGGTGGCTACAATCCGCAAACAGATCGAGACCACTACTTCCGACTATGACAGGGAGAAACTCCAGGAGCGTCTCGGCAAGCTCGCAGGCGGTGTCGCTGTCCTCTATGTAGGTGCAGCTACCGAGGTTGAGATGAAGGAGAAGAAGGACAGGGTGGAAGATGCCCTCAGCGCAACCCGTGCTGCAGTGGAGGAAGGCATTATCCCAGGCGGCGGAGTCGCATACATCCGTGCAACCGAGGCTCTCAAGAACCTTAAGGGAGACAATGATGACGAGACCACAGGTATCCACATCGTTGCACGTGCCATCGAGGAGCCTCTTCGCCAGATTGCCGCAAATGCAGGTGTAGAGGGAAGCGTAATCATCAACAAGATCCGCGAGGGCAAGGGTGATTTCGGCTACAATGCACGCACCGATGAGTATGTGAACATGTTTGAGGCCGGTGTAATCGACCCGACCAAGGTATCACGCGTAGCTCTCGAGAATGCAGCTTCAGTTGCCGGCATGTTCCTGACGACCGAGTGTGCAATAGTTGACCTTCCGGAGAAGGAGGCTGCCCCAGCAATGCCGGCCGGCGGAATGGGCGGCATGATGTAGAATCTTCATGTTGTGAATATATTGACGGCGTGCCTTTGGCGCGCCGTTTTTTGTGTCAGCGTCGCACATGTTTTCTGAAGATACAGCGATAGCCACAGGCAAAGTTGATTCCCGATGGAGTGTCCTGAAGTTCCATCGGGAATGTTTTCTGTTGCCGGTGAGCCTGATCGGCTCATCCATTGAACTTGTAGTTGTACCGGAAACAGGCCGAGGGGAGGGTGCTAAATCTCTCCTATCTGCTGCTTCCGGTAGCTTTTAGGGGTACAGCCGTACTTGGCTGAGAAGTTCTTGAAGAATGTGCCGCGGTTGCTGTAGCCTGACTTGTAGATGATCTCGTCGACGGACAGCTTGGTCTTTGTCAGCAGATGCTCTGCGTATTTGAGCCTGTATTCCCTGATGATGTTGCTCGGGGTTATGTTTATGATCCCGTTAAGCCGGCGGTACAGGTTTCTCAGGCTCATTCCCATCTTTTCTGCGATTGTGCTTGTCGTCATCTCGCTGTCAGAGATGTTGTCGCTTATTATCCTGAACAGCTTTTCCAGGAATTGCTTGTCTTCGCTGTGCAGCATCTTGCCCTCGCTGAACACATATGTGCTTATTGATGAGTTGTAGTATTCCTTAAGGGAACTCATCCTGTTCAGGTTCTGCTTTACAGTGGATCTCAATGCCTTTACGTTGATCGGCAACGTCAGCACGGAGTCTGCGTATTCATCTGTCAGGGCATCGGCATGCTGAAGGCTTGTTATCAGGATTATTGGTATCTTCACCGTGATCTTGTCGCTTTTTATGGAACTCATCAGCTCGCTGATTCCGGATTTCATAGGAATGTTTTCGCAGACAATTATGTCCGGATGCCCGGACTGCATCTCTTCTCGGAACCTTGAAAGCTTGCTGAATGTCTTTACATTGTATTCTTCGGAGAACATGTCTGCAATGGAGTTTATTATTCCTGTATCAGACCCTATTATGTACATGGTCTGCCGGTCTGAAGTCATCTCGAACTGGTGGATGGCATCTTTTTCTATCATCATGATATGGCTTTCCATCAGGAAGTCTTCCGTGGCCTTGCCTTCCATTGCCTCATTGCTGTCTGAGATTTTCAGTGCCGGCAGGCGTATCTCAAATGAGAATGACCCTTCCGACCTGGTGAAATCCATGGTCCCTCCAAGTCCTGTCACGTAATTGAAGCATACGGCAAGTCTCATCTCATCCTGGAATGACTCCCCGTCCCTGCTCTTCTTCTGCAGGTCATCCATTATGCCGTACCTGTCGGTGATTCTTCTGAAATCCTCTTCTTCAAGCCACTTCCCCTCAACGTAGGTCCGGATTGCAAGTGTATCTTCATCGGCTGATATGCTGAATGCTATCCTGCCGTTTCTTGCGACATGGAGGAATGCATTTGTCATGGTCATGTCCGTGATTGCCGACACTCTTCTGGGGTCGCTTGTCCACAGCAGGTCCTGGGGCATATCAATCTCCAGCGTAATTCCGCTTGACTGGGCAAGCCTTACGTAGCTTCCTGTGATTTCCGACATGTATTCAGTAATCGGGAAGATCTTTGCATTGATGTTCCCTGTCTCGCTGGACTCCCTGAAATTGTGCAGCATCTGTATGAGATGCCCTAACTTTGTATTCTGCTGTATTATCTTTCGTGAATAGGCCTTTATGTATTCGTCGGACTTCGGGTATTCGAGAATCTGCTGGCACGGGACGGATATCATTGATACCGGGACGGCCATCTGCTGGGTGAGGTTCTCCAGCAGGTGTATCTTTGAATCAAGTGCCTCCTCCTTGCGCTTTGCCTCTATCTTCTCCATCATGCTTATCTTTTTCTGCTTTCTTCTCCTGTAGAGGAAGAGGCCTCCCATTGCAGAAAACATAATGGACAGGAGGAAATATGTGCATATCGCGTAAATACTGCTGTACCATGGCGCCTTGATCCTGATTTTAAGCGATATGACGGGACTGGTCTCGCCTGTGACGATGTTCTTGTACTTGACATTTAGCCTGTATCTCCCTGGCCGCTTCTCCGTGAACTTGATGTCAGGCGAGGACTCTGTCCAATGGTCGTCAGATCCATGTATGTTGTACAGATATGCATAGTTGCTGCCGTTTATGTAGTCAATGGCGGAGACCCTTACTCCATATAGCCGTTCATGCGGGCCTATGACAAGTGTGCCGTCTTTCCCTATTGCGTCCTCAACCGGTATATGTGTGTCGTTGACCTGTACGCTTCTCAGGCGCAGCTCCGGAGTGAACGGCTCCGGCCTGTGCCTGCTCTGCTCCATTGCGACAAAGCCGTTTGTGCCGCCGAAGAAGAGAATGCCGCTTCTGTCCCTGAAGGCTGCCCCGTCACTGTATTCTATTGTGTTTATTCCATATGAATATCCATATCTGGCGAATAGGGAGGTCTGCGGGTCGTACCTTATCAGCCCGCTGTTGGTGGTCAGGTACAGCTTCCCGTCATTGTCTTCAAGGATCCCGTGTATTATGTTGCGGATGGGTGTCTCCCTGATGGTCCCGTCCTCCCTTATGCACAGCAGTCCCCAACTCGTCCCGACCCATAGTCTCCCGTCATGGCCCCGGAGTATGGACCATACGTCATTGGCGATCTCGGCCCTGGAGTCATCGAATTTCGTTATTGTATATTCTCCGGTGCCGGGTATGTAATGGACAAGTCCTCCGCCCCTGTTCCCGATCCATAGCGAGTTGTCACGGTCTGCATATATGGTGAAGAAGAAATTCTTGTTCTCCATCTCTTTCCCGAAGTCCAGTTTCTTCCATTCCTTTATGTATGGCTTTCCGGCATTCTCCCCTATGGCCAGCCTGAATACTCCGCACCCTACGGTCGCGACCCATAATGTGTCATGGTCCTCGTGTATTGCATGTATGTATCTCAGGTCTTCAGGGATTTCTCCGCCTAAAGTGTGTACAGGGCCGCCGGAAAGATGCCTGTAGTTTATGCCATACCCTTCTGATCCGATCCATACGAGTCTCCTGTGGCTCTCTTCCAGGGCGAACACTGCATTGTCGGCAAGGCCTGCATCTGGGCCGTTTATGTGCATGGTCCTGTAAGGTGGCCTTGAAGATGTCGAGAAGTCGGGGAAAAGTATGATGCCCTCTCCCTTTGTCGCTATCCATAACGTCTCTTCAGAGTCCTTGAGGATGCTTCTGACCGGCTTTGAAAGGTTTGGAAGCGGGAAACGGTCGTATGTATATGAATGGAATGACAGTTCGTCATTGCTGTACATGAACAGCCCCTGCCCGTCAGTCCCTATCCAGACGATGTCCTGCCTGGAGTCATTCATAAGGTAGAATACCCCGCAGTTGATCTCCAGCCGCCCGAAAGAGTATTTGTCTGCATTCTCAGGCGTGTGGCGCAATATGGTCACGCCGTCGAAGAGGAATGATATGAAAAAGTCATTGCCGTGCCTGATTGCATATGATATCTTCCCGTATCTCTTTGTCTCGGGACTGATGTCTGCAATGTACTCGATGGTCTCGGTCTCCGGGTTGAATGTGTACAGGATACCGTTGCCGTCTATGATGATTATGATGTCTTCATCTGCAAATGAATAGCTTATGCCGGCATGGAAGATCCTTTCGTATCCGTCTATCCTGCACGTTCTGTCCGGCTGGTCTTTCTTGAATGTGCATCTGTACACCCCGTCCCTCATGAACAGGTATATGGAATCTCCCTTCCCGGCCCATGATGTTATGTATCTGTCATATGAGAATGAGCCTGGCATCTCTATTTCCCGGAATGAGGATGATTCGCTGCAATATCCGTAGAACCGGTTCGGTGAAGTGACCACGATTGTCTCTTCCTTGCTGCGGCTTATGAGGAAATATATTCCCTGGAACTCCTTGTGCTGCTCGATGACTTTGTTGTTGTCCATCAGGTCAAGCCCATAGTTTGTCCTTATCCACCAGTAGCCGTCCTGTGTGGCCTGGATCTTTTCGATAAGGTTGCCGGAAAGCGGCTTCTGCCTGCTTCCCTCCTGAGGATAGCGCGCCATCCTCTGTCCGTCCCAGAGGTTGAGGCCTTCGCATGTCCCGAGCCATATATAGCCGTCCGGATCCTGCCCCAGGCAGAGGATGGAGTTGTTGCTTATGCCCTCTTTGCTTGATATTGTCCTCAGGTTTCCACCATAGGATGCTGTGCCAGCCAGAAATGCTGCCGTACTTGCTATGATTATTGAAAAAATGCGTATTTTGTCCATAATCGTACTATTTCTGCCCGAATTTAGCTCCTTTTTCCGTGAAATGCGCACTAAAGTATGAATTTATACTAAATTGACATAAAACCGTACAATGTAGAATCTCAATGAAGATAACTTTGTGTCATTGAAATTTAACTAATAGCCATTTATGATCAGAAAAACGATTCTATGCATTGTCATGCGCTATGCGCTTGCATTGCTGTGCTGTCTGGCCGCGTCCGGGACATTTGAAGCCCTGGCACAGTCAGGAACGAAGACAGTGGAAGGTAGGGTTGTTGATGAAAGCGGTCTGCCTCTTGGCGGAGTATCAGTTCTTGTCTCGGGAACTTTCAATGGTACATCCACGGATGCAGACGGATTCTACCTTGTAAAAGGTGTCAAGAACTCTGATAATCTTGAATTCAGCTGCCTCGGATACAAGACAGTTGTCGAATCTGTAGGGCAGAGACGTGAGATTCCTGTTGTACTTGCGGAGGATACAAGCTATCTTGATGAAGTCGTCGTTGTCGGCTACGGAACGACAACAAGGCGGCACATTATCTCCTCTGTCTCGACCGTGAGCAGGGAGGCCCTCGCCGACAGGCCTGTCGCCAATATACAGCAGGCTCTGCAGGGAACAGCGGCGAACCTTATCATACAGACGAGGAACTATGACCCGACCGGAGGCGACCAGATGAACCTTTCGATCCGTGGTGTGAACACAATGGGAAACAACTCTCCTCTTGTGGTCATAGACGGTGTCCCCCAGGCCGAGGCCTCCAGGATGAATGACATCAACCCGAATGACATCGAGTCGGTCAATGTGCTTAAAGATGCAGGCTCGGCTGCAATCTATGGCGCAAGGTCATCGAACGGTGTCATCCTTATAACCACACGCTCCGGGCGCAAGGAGGTTTCACCGAGCATATCTTTCAGTGCGCAGGCGGGAGCGCAGGACCCTCATGTCCTGTGGAATCCGGTGCCGTCATATATGAACTCCATCCTAAGGAACGAGGCGCTTGCTAATTCAGGCAGGACACCTATATTCACCGCTGACGAGATCCGGGACATGTACATCAACGGAGACTGCGAGCCTTTTGTGCGGCAGGCCATGAAGACTGCGCTCCAGCAGAACTACAATGTAAGTGTTTCCGGAGGTACAAAGCATACTACATATATGGTGTCTGCCGGATATTTTGACCAGGAGTCGAACTACATCGGTCCGGACTACGGGAAGCAGAGGTATAACGTCCGCTCCAACATCACGACAGAGTGGGGACGCTTCAAGGTCGGGGCGAATGTGAACTATACAAGGTCGGAGATAAAGTCACCGACTACCTCCGGCTTCCTGTTTGCAGACCTGGCGAGGTTCCCGACATACCATTTCTACCGTACGATGGATGACAATGGCGTCTTCTATGCAAACAACTATAAATACGGCGGGTGCGGAGCCGTCCTTGCCGGACTTGTAGGAGGCGGCTACAATAAATATGACAATGAGTATGTCAGCGGCACATTCACTGCTGATTTCGAAATCATAAAGGGCCTGAAGCTCCGTGGCGTGCTGAGTGCAGAGTCGCGCAATGAGCACCGATTCTCAGACCATATGACATATCTTGTCGCCACGGACAATGGATCGGCATGGGCGGATCCTTCCTCAGCGGCAATTGCCGGAAGCACTACCGAGCCGGCTGATGACTGGGTCGGGAAGGATACATACCTTAACGGGCAGGTATTGCTGGATTTCAACCGCACATTCGCCATGAAGCATAATGTTACAGCCCTTGCAGGATGGTCGCAGGAATCCAGGAAACACTATTCTGTAAGTGCTTCCAAGAAATATCTCAATGACCTCAACCAGCCTTCTGACGGGACTGTCACGGTTGACAGCGGCACCTCGCTTTCTTCTCAGGACAATACAAGGTCTGCCCTCATGTCCTATTTCGGGAGGCTCGGATATTCATACGATGAGAGATATTATCTTGAGCTGACGGCACGTTATGACATGTCCTCAAAATTCTTGAAAATCAGGAATGGGGGATTTTTCCCTGCCGTGTCTGCCGGTTGGAGGATATCCCAGGAGAAATTCATGTCGGACTACAGGTACAAGGTCGGTGACCTTAAGCTCAGGGCCTCGTATGGACTGAACGGAAACCAGCAGGATGTCGGTCTCTATGGCTTCCTTACCACATACGGCATATGGCTTGACGCCTATGGCTTCAACGGGGACTCTGTTCCAGGCCTTATGTTTACAATGGGAAATGAGGCCTTGACATGGGAGAAGTCAAAGACTTTCAATGTCGGTGTTGACGCGTCTTTCTTCAAGAATTCGCTTTCAGTGAATTTTGACTATTTCTACAAGAGGACTTCAGATATCCTGCTTCCTGCAATCGTGACCGGTGTATTCGGCGCAAGCATCGCCAAGGAGAACAGGGGAGTGCTGGACAACCAGGGCTGGGAGCTGACCTTGAACTATAACCTGGTGCGCGGAGCGTGGAACCATAATTTCTCGTTCAATCTTGCAGACTCCATGAACAAGGTGGTGAAATATGGCACTCCTGCAATCAGTTCGAATGACGGTGTGACTGTCATCATACAGGAGGGCCTTCCGCTGAACTCGTATTACGGATATAAGGTCGCCGGATATTTCACAGGGTATGAGGAGATCCAGGAGGCTGCTATCCCGTCTACAATAGACCGCTCGCAGCTCCGTCCCGGGGATGTCCGCTATGTCGATATAAATGAGGACGGTGTCATAGACATCAATGACAGGACATATCTCGGGTACGGCTTCCCCCGCTATACTTATGGCTTCAGCTATAGCTTCAACTGGAAAGGCCTTGACTTCAGCATCATGCTCCAGGGTGTGATGAAGAGGACAAATGCAATCAGGGGAGAGCTTGTGGAGCCTTTCCATGCAGACTACGGATTGACGATGTACGAGCATCAGCTTGACTACTGGACAGCAGACAACACTGATGCCATGTGGCCGAGGCTTTCTGTCAACGGAAGTGTAAGCTCGTCGAACAACTGGGGGCAGCCCGGTTCTGAGATCAACATGATAAACGGTGCGTATCTCAGGGTGAAGAACATCCAGATAGGCTATACATTGCCGGGCAAATGGACACAGAAGTTCGCCTGCAAGAGCCTGAGGATATATGTCGATGCCCAGAATCCTCTGACCTTTACAAAATATGGCTTTGTTGACCCGGAGACAACTGAATTCGGCAGCAACATGAGCCGTGGCGGAGCGAACTCAGTCAGGAACTATCCGACCCTCAGGTACTGGGGAGGAGGAATCAATCTTACTTTCTAAAGGATAAGTCTATGAAGAAGAATATTATATTTCTATCATTTCTGATAGGCCTTGCAGGCTGTGTCGGGCTGGAGCAGTATCCGACCAATTCATATACGGATGCCACATTCTGGAACTATGAGGAGAACTGCATGGCTGCTCTCTATCTCGGATATAACCAGTACTGGAATGCGGACATGTATTTCGGCAACAACATCCTTTCCGATGATGTCTATGGCAGCAGGCACACCCAGAATTCCACAGATGTGGCGACCGGGCTTGCCACGACAAACGGAGATCGTTTCTCGTCAGAATGGAACCAGTGTTACCAGGAACTGAGGACCATCCATACGGCACTTGACAACAAGGACAGGATGAATCTTCCGGAAGATGTCAAGTCACGTCTTGTCGCTGAACTGAGGCTGATGAGGGCGTTTACATATATCAGGCTTACCTCATGGTTCGGTGACGTGCCTTTCCTCACGACAAATCCGACTTTGCCGGAATCCAAGGTCATAGGAAGGACGAATGCAGACCAGATCAAGCAGTTCATCCATTCTGAACTGGAGGAAGTCTCGCATATCCTGCCCAGGAACACAGAGCTTACGGCTGCCGAGAACGGGCGTTTCACATGCGGGACAGCTGTTGCGCTGAATGCAAGGGCATATCTGCTGGACAATGATTTCGAGAACTGTGCAAAGGAATGTGCCAAGCTGATTGAGGGCACCGGATATGGTACATATGCCCTGGCTTCAAGCTATGCGGACCTGTTCGTCTCAGGACATTACGGACCGGAGTCCATTATGAACATTGAATTTGCATACGAAGGAGGGGTAGACAACATCAAGAGGAGCTGGGCTACGGGCACAAGGATTCCGCAGTCCATCGGCTCTGGTGCAATCGTCGCGTTTTCACCTACGCAGGAGCTTGTGGACTGCTTCCGCAAGACAGACGGAACTGTTGCGGATGATACGGACTATGAGAACCGTGACCTCAGATTCTATGCTACAATTGCCTATAACGGATGCCAGATACAGATTCCTGAGGCAAAGAACTGCCTTATAATAGGTACAGACGGAGTCGGGAAAGGTACTTACACCTGCTGGACCAGCCCTGTTGATGAGGCGGCTGCGCAGGTGAGGGACAGGGCCTTGACCGATTCCTATAACGGCTCTCAGGACAGGACGCTTACAGGATATTACAACATAAAGAATTACGCCCCGTCTACAATCGGTGCCGGAGGCGGTTCGTACAAGCCGCTCATGGAGATCCGATATGCCGATGTGCTGCTGATGTATGCCGAGTCGATGTTTGAGACAGGCAATATGACAGAGGGCATATGGGACATGACAATCAGGCCTATCCGCAGCAGGGCAGGCTTCAATGCCGGATGGTGCGCTTATCCGGGGGAGGATGGCCTCAGGCAGGCCATACGTGACGAGAGACGCTGTGAACTTGCCCTTGAAGGACGCCGCTGCTTTGACCTGCGCCGCTGGGCTGTCCTTGACACTCCTGCCATAAAGGCGACAGGTGCCCCGTACCTTGTCTCGCAGGCAACAGGCGCGCCTTTCCTTGACGACGGCTCAAATATAAAGTGCCCGACGTCATATAATATAAAATACTGGTTCCCTATACCTCAGGGAGAAAGGGACAAGAACAGTAACCTTACGCAGAATCCCGGCTGGTAGATATTTAAAATCATTTAGAACATGAGAATCATATCAAGAAATATAATGTTTATGGCTGTCGCAGCTGCTCCGCTTGCCGCGGGATGCATGCCTGAGGGCCGTGAGATAAACTATGATGTACAGCCAGGCAACGAACTGTACATGCCGGCAGACAATGCCGTAGCAGACCTCTCAAGGGGTGCAGATATCGAGTTCCAGTGGGCACCGTCTGTGGCCTATGACAATGGATATGTGTCGTATGAACTTCTGTTTGACAGGGCTGACGGTGACTTCTCTTCACCTGTCGCATGCATGGCCGGACAGCTGAATGGCTCTAAGCCATATCTGGGCGTGAGCGCAAAAAGCCTCAATGCTGTTGCAAGGCAGGCCGGGATCGGTGCAAATGAGACAGGCACCCTGAAATGGAGCGTGAGGGCTTCGAAGGGTCTTTTCGGGAGCGTCTATTCTGAATCGAGGCTGCTCAATGTGACTACGATGAATTCCATGTCCCCTCTTCCTGTCTCAGTGGTGCTTAAGGGGGCAGCAGTGGAAGAGCCGGAGACTGGCATCAGCATGGTTGTCTCCGCCGGGATAGACAAGGTGGCCGCTACAGAAGGCACATTCGAATGCTTTACGAAGATAAGGGGAGGCCTGGACTTTACCGTCTCTGATGACCTCGGAAGATATTATCTTCTTAATGAAAACGGTACCCTGGAATATTCGGACAGACCGTTAAGCTGCAGGATGCCGTCTGAGGGAATCTATTGGCTGAAGATTGATTTCGGTGTGATGACATGGTCGTACAATACCGTTTCAAGGATTGAGTACTATGCTGCGTCATGGGTTGACAGCAAGATGACTACGGTCAACCGGGCCATGGACTATGCCGGAAAGGGCGTATGGCAGCTTCTGGACTACGAGAATACCATTTCCAAGAATTCGGCCAACGACACAAGGCACCGTTTCAACGCTACACTTGGTGACGGGAGCAAACTGTATCTCGGGACACAGGCCGGGCTGGGGACTTCCTACACGACCGACTACCTGAAAGTGAACTTCTATACAAAAGAGACCATAGGAAGTGCGGACTGGGACAAGACCTATAATTTCCTTGACGCAGACTGCGGACGGAAGATGGACTGCTATCTCTATCTTAACGGGGACAACCCTGCCGGAACCTGGTGGCATGAATACAAATTCAAATAAAATTGATGATAATTATGAAACAACATAGATCAATGGGAACTCTGATTTTATTTTCTGTGCTTGCTGTCCTGCCGGTCTCTTGCGAGAAAGACTATTCGGCGATTACGAACCCGAAGGTGGAAAAGACAGCCAATGTATATTCTACCTACGATATAGACTGGACGGCTGCTGCCGATTCTGCATCAGCGGCATTTGTCGAGAGATTCTATTGCAGCTCTAACCGCAACGGGGCGGACGGGGTCTTCTCGTACAGTGAGTACAACAGCCGTGGCGGCAATGGAAACTGCTACTGGCAGCAGGCCCATGCAATGGGGGCAATGGTGGACTACTACAACAGGATAAGGTATACGGACCCTGACCAGGCTGCCCTTATAAGGACATACTTCAGACGCTGGTACGACAAGAGGGGCAACAACTACGAGGGCAATGCCTCATGGCGCGGCTCTACAGGTTTCGGAAATGACTTTACGGATGATACATGCTGGATTATCATCGCGCTTCTCCAGATGTATGAGGCAACAGGAGAGGACACATATTTCGATGCCGCGAAGACCACATGGGATGAATGTGTGCGCCCTCGCTTTGCAATCAACAGATATGGATGGCTCCCATGGAAATGGACTGATACCGGGGCAAACGAGTGTACCAACGGTCCCGGTGCTATTGTGGCCGCTACACTTGCTGGCTATGCAAGGGAGGCCGGGAATTCCGCAGAATACAGCCGGTATCTTGAAGAGGCGTACAAATGCTTTGACCAGAACATAAGTGTCATGAACCAGGACGGGACTCTCAGCGGTATTCCGCTCAGCTATACGCAGGGCACATGCATGGAGGCGGGACGCCTGATATGGAAGCTTACCGGGGAGGACGGATATCTCCGCAAGGCTGTCTCGGCTGCAAGGGGCCAGATGCTGTCAAAGTCAATGAACGAGGTCTACAACTCCGAGAATGTGATGCGTGATGAAGGTACGGATGAGAATAATTCCATTTTCCATGCGGTATTCTTCCACTGGGCAGCCAGGATGGCGACAGACAAGGATATTGATTCATTTGACCCGCGCATAAGGGAGGAACTTTCAAAATATGTCCTGCGCCACGCTTCATATTACTGGACAAGGGGCATTGACAAGTCAGTCCTCGGCTGGGGTGATTCCTATTTCGGGGTGAAGTGCTATGAGGCAAGGACATCCGGGACAGGAGGCTCTCTCGGGGCATATACAAGTGCAGCACAGGCCCTGGAGTCAATGTGGATTATAGACAGAAATAAATAGTATCGCCATGAGACATATATTGAATATATTGGCAGCGGCTGCTGTTGTCTTTATGGCAGCGTCGTGCAGTCCGGAAGACAAGGCATCCGTCAAGGAACTTGTCTCCCCTGAAAAGCTTTATCTTCCGCGGAACCAGTATCCTGTGGACATCACGACAGGACAGTCTGTCGTCTTTGAATGGCAGAATTCTGTGACTGACAATGTCTCCTACCAGGTCCTTTTCGATACTGAGGACGGTGACTTCTCTTCTCCGGGATATGTCGTGACGAGTGACGGGAACGGATTCTATCCATCGCTTACAGTGACATCCGCAACGATGTCTACAATCGCAGTGCTGTGCGGAGGGCTTCCGGGCCAGACTGTCCCTGTAAAATGGACTGTCCGGACATTCCGTGGAATAGACAATGTAACAGGGGTGAAAGATGGGGGAGCACGTACAATCCTGGTTACAAGGCCTAATTCGGTGGATCCTCTGCCAGCCTCCATGTCACTCTCGGGGCCGGCTTCCGAGAGCCAGTCCTCTGTCAGGATGAATCCTTCACTTCCTGTCTCTTCTGTATTGGGCGGCCACATCGCAGACAGGGCAAAAGGGACAATGGAGTGCTTTACGGGCTTCACTTCCGGTGGCTTTACCTTGAGGGATGACCTTGGAAGATACTATCTCCTTCAGGACGGGGGGACTTTGATGTGCACCTATGCGGAAGAGACCATGAACCCAGCTCCAGCTGCCGGTGTATATTGGGTATATCTTGATTTCAATACCATGTCATGGTCAATGAAGGAGATAGAGGAGGTCCGCCTGTGGACGCATCCGTGGTTCGGCGCGGAGGATACCGCACCTCTGGCTTATGAAGGCAACGGCGTCTGGGCACTGACCGACTATGCATGGAAAGTAGGGAATGATTCCCAGAGGGATACACGCTATCATTTCAATGTCAGATATTCTGACGGCTCTGTCGAGAGGTGGTCTTTCTGGGATGACGACTGCCGCAACAATGCAACTCCTGAAAATGATCCGAAATTCTATAATGTGTACAGGTTCGTGAACCTCAGTGACGAATGGGCGCATTCATGGAAGAGCAAGGAAGACAGGGAAGGTGTCGGGATGCTCGCTACGTTCAGGGTATATATGAACTGCGAGAAGTCGTCTGACTATATCCACGAACGCTCATTCAGATAACGTTGCACCATCAAAAGGTCAGATAACAGGAAAGCATGATACGCAGACTGTCATATGCATTTGCACTTTATTTCCTCTGCCTCATACATATAGGGGCAGAGGAGGTAAAGGTCTTGCCAGGAAGGGCCGCCGGTCCTCATTCCTTTTATCTTGCAGGTCCAGGCAGATCCCCTGTCATATATGTAGATGAACGTGAACCCGCAGTGGTGAGGACGGCTGCGCAGCTGTTTGCCTCGGATGTCGAGGCGGTGACTGGGGCCAGGGCTTCTGTCACAGACAACCTTGGCGGAGTGAGACATTGCATCGTGCTCGGGACAATTGACGGCTGTGGCCTTATCCGTCGGCTGTCCGATGCAGGCAGGATTGACCTGGAACCGATAAGGGGCGGATGGGAGCAATTCCTTATAAAGACTGTGAAAAATCCTTTCCCTGGTATTGCCGAGGCACTTGTAGTGGCGGGCAGCGACCGCAGGGGAGCTGCATATGGAATCCTGGAGGTTTCAAGGAAAATAGGTGTTAGCCCATGGTACTGGTGGGCAGATGTCCCGGTCAGGAGGCAGGAGAGGCTTTATATAGAGGCAGACGGATTCTGCTCCATGGAGCCTTCCGTGAAATACAGGGGCGTTTTCCTCAATGATGAGGACTGGGGGCTAACTCCTTGGGCATCGAAAAACCATGAAAAGGAAAGAGGCAATATCGGCCCGAAGACATATTCAAGGATATGTGAACTTCTCCTGAGGCTGAAGGCCAATATGCTTGCCCCTGCCATGCATCCTGTCTCAACCCCTTTCCATTCTGTCCCGGAAAACAGGGCGGTTGCGGATTCATTCGGGATAGTCATGACATCAACCCATTGCGAACCGCTTCTGCTCAATACGGCAAGTGAATGGCACCGGGAGACCATGGGACCATGGGACTTTGATACGAACAGGGAAATGATGAACCGGGTGCTGACGGAAAGGGTGAGGGAGACCGCCGGGTATGAGAATGTGTACACGCTGGCTCTAAGGGGCCTGCATGATGCCGTTATGGCTAACGGCATACCTATGAAGGACAAGGTGAGGATGCTTTCCGAAGCCTTGTCGGACCAGAGGCGGATCATAGCGGACAATATCCCGCTTCCTCTGGAGGAGGTCCCGCAGGCGTTCACACCATATAAGGAAGTGCTTGAAATCTATTCGAACGGCCTTGAGCTTCCGGAAGACGTCACGGTTGTCTGGCCTGATGACAACTACGGGTACATTAAAAGGCTCAGCGGCGAAAGGGAACAGAGCCGTTCCGGACGCTCGGGCGTGTATTATCACGTCTCCTACCTCGGTGTGCCGCATAGCTACCTGTGGTTCAGCACGACGCATCCTGCCTTGATGTACGAAGAACTTAAAAAGGCTTATGACACAGCAGCGGACAGGTTCTGGCTCTTGAACTGCGGCGACCTGAAGGGCAGCGAGATGCAGGTGTCCATGTTCATGGACATGGCATACAGCATAGATGGCTTCAGCCAGGAGAATTCCGTGGAATATCCTGCAAGATGGCTTAGTGGATTCTTTGGCGGGGGAATGTATCGGGAACTGGATGAAAACTACCGGGAATTCCTTTCGCTTGCATTCGCCAGGAAACCGGAATATATGGGCTGGGGGTATCACTGGAACCATTACGGCAGCGGATGTGAGCAGCTTACAGACACAGACTTCTCGTTCGTTAACTACGGGGAGGCCGAGGAGAGGCTTGCCTCATATTCGCGGATCGGCAGTTTCGCGGACAGGATGTACAGGTCTCTTCCTGAAGAATACCGTCCGGCGTTCTGCCAGCTCGTCTGGTATCCATTCAGGGGGGCGGAACTGATGAACAGGATGACGCTCGGGGCACAGCTCAACCGCATGTATGCGCGTCAGCACCGCCATTCGGCAAATCTTGTCGCTGAAGAGGTGAAGGCCTGCCATGATTCCCTGGAGATGATTACAGACGAGTATAATTCTATACTTGGAGGAAAATGGAGGCATATGATGTCCCTGAGGCAGAACTATGACCATACAAGCTCGTATTTCAAGCTTCCGGAACTGCTCTATGTCAATGATGACAGCAAAGGGATGCTCGCGGTTTCCGTGCAGGGTGAAGATGTCACCGGAGTCCGCAGCTTCAAGGCTCTTCCTGCATTTGACAGATACCTCAGGCAGACATACTGGATTGATGTCTACAGTACAGGGCTGGACAGCATCCAGTGGACAGCAGAGGCCTCTGACAGCTGGATAAGCCTCTCGCGTGCTGCCGGTGCTGGCAATGACGGACGTATATATGTGTCTGTAGACTGGAATGCGGTCCCGCATGGTGAGGATGTCCTCGGCGAAATCATTGTCCGTGGAGACGGCCAGGCGATAAAGGTGCTTGTCTCTGTTTTCAATCCGGAATCGCCTTCCCCAGAGGCTCTTGGAGGACTTTATGTGCAGAGCAATGGCGTTGTCTCTATCCCGGCTGCCTCCTGTCATCGCATATGCGGGAACGGGAATGTCGAGATAAAGCCTGTCCCGGGGCTTGGGATAGGGGGAGATGCACTCCAGCTCGGTAATCCATCCGCTCCGCTCCAGAACTACCGCAGCGGTGACACACCATGTGCCGAATATGACTTCTGGTGCTTTGACTGCGGCTCTGTGGATGTCTATACATATGTACTGCCTCTGTTCCCTCTCAATACTGACCGGGACTTCAGGCTTCCGGAAAACACCAATGCGGACACAAAATACAGCATACAGATAGATGGGGGAGCTATATCCACCCCGTCGTCCTCTCATGAGGAATATTCTCAGGTATGGTATGAGAGCGTGCTGAGAAACAGTGTGGTGAACAAGTCAGTGATGCATATAGACGCCCCTGGCCTCCATACTCTGCGTATCAGGACCGGAGATCCGGGAATGGTTGTCCAGAAGATTGTGATTGATTTTGGCGGCATGAAGAGGTCATATCTCGGACCACCTTCCACTGCCGTGGAACATATAGAAACAAATAATTAATAATCAATAGATTTATGATGTTGAAAAGAACATTGCTCTGTCTCCTCGCCATGGGGGCTTTCCTTGCCTCCTGTACACCTGGGGAGGATAATCTTGAACCACAGAAGCCGGCTGCCGTAGAAAAGCTTACAACGCCGAGAAACGGCTTGAGCGTAAATATGTACCTCCTTGAGGCTCTTCAGTTCGAATGGAAGCCAGCCGGGGAGAATGTGCAGTATGAACTTGTCTTTGATGTAGCCGGTGGTGATTTCTCGTCGCCTGTTGCCTCTTTCACCACAGACGGCAATTCGATTCTGTTTGACAAATCCGGGATTCAGGAGATATTTGAGAAAAATGCTGACATGAACGGTGAGGTGGCTGACCTGTCATGGGCTGTCTATACCTTGTCTGACGATGCCAGGACGCTGTCGGCAGAGACAAGGCGTATCATATTCACGACAATATCATCCCCTGCAGTGGTCGAGACCCTGGTCTCACCGCAGGGAGGCACAACTCTCAACCTTGAGGCAATGGATGCAGCCGGGATTGAGTTCTCATGGTCAGATGCCGTCTGGATCGGCAGTGACGATGCTGTAGGCTATACACTTGCCATTGATGATGCCTCTGGTGATTTTTCTGCACCTCTTTACCAGGCGGAATCTTCCGTCACTTCAGCTGTTGTGTCCAGGGAGACCCTGGCTGGGATATATTCGGGGTCTCAGGCCGCTTCAAGCGGGGAGCCATACGCCCTCAAATGGGCAGTATATGCCAATGTGGGCACATTGAAGACTATCTCCAGGGAGACAAGGTCATTCTCTTTGATCCCATCTGTAAAGGTAAAGCCTTTTGAGCCTGGAGACCCTCTGTATATCAGCATACTGTCATCTTCCGAGAGCGGGCAGGTCATGACATTCATTGATGCATCCTACTACAGGACTGACAATGACAGCTGGCATGACCGCCTTGATGAATGGAAGACAGGGGCATTCCCTTATTATGAAATATTCACTTCGTTGTCGGCAGGACAGGAGTACTCATTCTACACGATGGATGAAAAGTCTGAGAAGACACATTTCTTCAGGCTTGGCGAAGACGGGCTTGTTGAGGTGGAGACCGAGGAAGAGGCATATGTAAAGGCGTCACGGGACGGAATATACCGTATAAGGATAAAGACAGGTGACAGATTCATGTATGATGTCAGGAAAGTGGAATCTGTCAGCCTCAGGTTCTCATGGGGCAGCAATGACTACACCGATACCTGGATGACATATGCAGGAAGGGGCCTGTGGACTATACCTGCATACCATATAGAGCTTATGGACCGTGGCGGCTGGTATGAGGACCGTTACAGGTTCATGATGAAGATGGAAGGCATCGCTTCTCCATACGGGCTTTCAAAGAACAATGAGGGGCTTGTCACCAGCAGCAGGCCAGGGCAGAACGAGTCCCCTTCATATTGGCATGTCCAGCTCTCCTATACCGGATGGGACCACTGGGTGTTCAAATATCCTGCATGGCTCTGTGATGAGAGCAATCCGGGAAGGTGGTGCGCGGATGTCAATCTGTATATGAATGCGGACAAGGGACATTATACGCATGAATTTGTCAATCCTGTGGAGGTGAAGTCATTTGAAGACGGCGACCCGCTGTATATAGAAGGTGAGGGGACAGAGGGCGGACAGAAGATGTCATATATCACTTCCGGCTCCTACAACACCTCTATCGGTGAATCGGGAGAGGTCAATGCCTTCAAGGGACAGGACTACAGATATGAGATGTTCACAAGGCTTTCAGCAGGTGCAAGGCTGTATTTCAGGTCAGAGACCGGCGCGGACCTCTATGCCTTGGATGAGACCGGTACTGAGGTCCGGAGAATATCCTCTGTGTCAGATGCGTGTGCGCCTGTATCTGAAGACGGGGTCTACAGGATAAGATTCAATGTCGTGTCCGGAAAGGCTTATATCGCCAAGGTTGACGAAGTCAGCCATTTCTACTGCTTTACACAGGGGCTTACGCCTATGGAGTACATGGGCAAGGGTGTCTGGGCGATAGAGAACCTGCATATTGAGCTTCAGAGGGCAGGATGGGGAGTTGAGGAAAGGTATAAGTTCAAGTTTATCATAGACGGGGAGGCGCAGCCGTATGGAAGGATGAGCACATATGGCAACAGGCCGGATGAGTCTACTGCGGCGGACTACTGGTATCTCCAGCCAACGGTACCGAACCAGTGGGACCCTTCATTCAAATATCCGGATTCCCTGTATGACGAAAATAATCTTTCCCGCTGGTACACTGACCTGTATCTGTATATGAACGATGACAAAGGCCACTATACACATGAATTCAGGAATGCGCACGAATAGTAGTATGACAGGAACATTGACATCCCTTTTTATAATGATGCTGTCTGCCTGTGCCGCTCCGGAGGTGTCTCCGGGCGGCCAGGGAGGCATGGAGCCGGAGGTGCTCTGTGGACATGTGGAGGAACTTGTTGCGCCCAGGGACGGACTGTCTGTCAATCTCGGGGCGGTCCAGGACCTTACTTTCTGGTGGAAGCCTGCTGCAGGCAGTGCTGAAGGATATGAACTCGTAATGGATGTTGCCGGTGGTGACTTCTCTTCTCCTGTCGCCTGCTTTTCTGCCGGTGTCGGCACAGAACTGACCATTGCGGGAAGTGACATGAAAGACATATATGCCAAGGTGTGTCATGATGATGCCGCAGACCTTGTCTGGACTGTGAACACCTTGTCCGGAGGCACAGCCATACCGGGAAAGGCTGTGCGCAGTATAACTCTGACGAATACAGTAGAGCCTCGTGTCGTCGATGCCCTGCTTGCGCCTGAGGACAACGGACGTATCGATCTTGCGCTCCTTGAGTCAGACGTGCTGTTCTCATGGGCACCGGCAAAGGGGACAGGGCTTAAGGACCCGTCATACACCCTGCTCATGGATATTGCCGGGCGGGACTTCACTTCTCCGGCAGCCTCATTCGAGGCAGGGGAGGAGACATCGCTGTCCATATCAAAGGAGAAGATACGCGATGTATTTGAGGCAAATGCATCCGGCAGCTCGAAGGAACTGTCCCTTGTATGGACTGTGAAAAGCACAGTCGAGGACATGTCATGGATGTCTCCGGCAAGGAGCAGCCTGCTTGTCACAGACCTTCCTGTCGCCTATTCCAATCCTATATTCACGGGATTCTCGTTGCCGGACCCGGATGTTATCAGGGCCGACGACGGATATTTCTACCTTTATGCCACGGAGCATAACCGCAATGATGCAGACATGAGGAACAGCCCTGTGATGCGCTCTTCAGACCTTGTCAGCTGGACACGTGTCGGGGCTATGTTCACAGATTCGACACATCCTCAGATTACAGACCAGAATCCAGCAGGGATATGGGCGCCGTCCGTAAATAAGGTAGGTGGCAGATATGTCATATATTATTCTCAGCCGGGGAAAAACTACAAGCACGCAATCGGGGTCGCGGTCTCGGACACACCGCAGGGTCCGTTCCAGGATCTTGGCAAGCTGATTGACAGCAATGAACAGGGAGTTGACATCTCAATTGATGCCTATCTCTATCAGGAAGACGGACGGAACTATCTTTTCTGGGGAAGTTTCCGCAGCATCAGTGTCCTGGAGCTGACAGAAGACGGCACTGCCATCAAGGATAAGGCGACACAGAAACGTGTAGAGGTCGCCGGAGGACAGTACGAAGCCTCTGTCGTGCTTAAGAGGGATGGATGGTACTATCTGATTGTCTCCACAGGAGACTATTCAAAAGGAGGCACATACCGTCTGGTCGCCGGGCGTTCAAAGAGCATTTTCGGCCCGTATGTAGACAAGAATGGCAATGGCATGATAAGCGTTCACCATGAACTTGTGCTCAAGGGCAATGACAGATTTACTTCCCCGGGGCACTGTTCCCGCATAATAACGGACGATGCCGGGCAGGACTGGATCCTGTATCATGCATATGTGGATGAGATTGACTACCGCTGCCTGATGCTGGACAAGATAGACTGGGTGGACGGATGGCCGGTGGCACCAGGCCTCCAGCCGACATCGAAGTCAGTAGACAAACCTGTTTTCAATAAATAGATATGGACATCAGGCACATAATCCTTCCTGCTGCGCTGATTGCTGCAGGAGCATCGGCCGCCGATGCAAAAAGGCACAAGGACAGCAGACCTAATATAATAGTAATCCTCTGCGATGACCTCGGGTATTCTGATATAGGATGCTATGGGGGTGAGATACAGACACCTAACCTGGACGGCCTGGCAGAGCAAGGCTTGCGCTTTACCCGTTTCTATAATACAAGCCGCAGCTGCCCGACCAGGGCATCGCTCCTGACTGGCCTGTACCAGCACCAGGCCGGAATAGGGCGGATGACTTTTGATGACAACCTTCCAGGGTACAGGGGGACACTTTCACGTGATGCCGTTACGATTGCTGAGGTGCTGAAAGAAGCCGGATATGCGACAAGCATGGTGGGTAAATGGCATATTGCAGAGACTCCTCTCCGCAAGGACCAGAGGGACTGGCTCAATCACCAGGTATTCCATGAGACATTCTCCGACTTGAGCAACTATCCTGTCAACAGGGGCTTCGACCGCCATTATGGTACAATATACGGTGTTATGGACTATTTTGACCCGTTCAGCCTTGTCGAGGGGGAGGTCCCTGTCCGTGACGTGCCTGAAGGATACTATATTACCCAGGCCTTGTCTGACAGGGCTGCCGAAGAGGTCCGGCAATATGCGGATGATGGAAGGCCTTTCTTCATGTATCTTGCATACACGGCGCCTCACTGGCCTCTCCATGCGCTTCCGGAGGATATAGAGAAATATAAGGATACATACAGGTGCGGCTGGGAGCAGGTCCGCAATGCCCGCTATATCCGCCAGAGGGAGATGGGGCTTTTCGGGGACTGCGTGGATTTTCTCTCAGGGAGGCAGTTCAGCGACAGGTGGGAGGACAACCCGGATGCCGAATGGGATGCAAGGGCCATGGCTGTGCATGCTGCGATGGTGGACCGTGTAGACCAGGGCATAGGTGAACTGGTGCGTGCCCTTGATGAGACGGGGCAGCTGGACAATACGCTCATACTCTTCCTTTCGGACAATGGCTGCAGCAGTGAGGTATGCCAGAACTACAGTCCGGGGGAGAATGACCGTCCGGACATGACACGTGACGGCCGCGAAATGGTCTATCCGCGAAGGAAGGAGGTCCTGCCCGGACCGCAGACTACCTATGCATCGCTCGGGGCAAGATGGGCCAATGTCGCCAACACCCCTTTCCGGTTCTGGAAAGCCAAGTCGTATGAGGGAGGGATCTGTACCCCTATGATTGCCTTCTGGCCGAAAGGGATTGACAGGAAACTGCGTGGCGGCCTGACAGAGGAGACCGGGCATGTGATGGATATAATGGCTACATGTATCGAGCTTGCCGGTGCGGAGTATCCAAAGAAATATAAGGGACATGACATAATCCCTATGGAAGGGCTGAGCCTTGTGCCTGTCCTCAGGACAGGGCACCGGGAAGGACATGACTATCTCGGCTTCGAGCATTTCAATGAGAGGGCGTTCCTTTCGCGTGACGGCTGGAAGATAGTCCGTCCCGGGGAAGATGCAGAATGGGAGCTGTACAACATATCTGTTGACCGGAGCGAACAGCATAATGTCGCGTCTGAGTATCCTGAGAAGCTTGCCGAAATGGTAGAGGCCTATTGTGAATGGGCCAGACGCTGCATGGTGGAGCCGTATCCTGGACAGGCCGGGCGGTAGAGGAAATCACTATAAAATATTAAAATTTTGTCAGTATAAAAATTATTGCTACCTTTGCGACCCCTATTGTGTAGGGATCGCAAAGTTTTTTAGTATTAACCAATTAAAACTCAAGACAGTGGACACACAGAGTTACAAGACAGTATCACTGAAGGCCAGTGATATCAAGAAAGAGTGGGTGGTCATTGACGCTACCGACTTGGCTCTCGGCCGTCTTGCTTCAAGGGTTGCGCTTGTACTTCGCGGAAAGAACAAGCCAAGTTACACTCCTCACATGGACTGTGGCGACAACGTCATCGTCCTCAATGCAGACAAAGTGAAACTTACCGGAAAAAAGATGACTGACAGGGTGTACGTACGCCACACAGGATATCCTGGTGGACAGCGTTTCACTACGCCAAAGGAGATTCTTGAAAAGAAGCCTACAGAGCTCGTCAGGATGGCAGTCAAGGGAATGCTCCCAAAGAACCGTCTCGGTGCAAAGCTTATCAACAACCTGTATCTTTATCAGGGTTCAGAGCATCCGCATGAGGCGCAGAAACCAAAAACAATCAAGTTAAACGAAATTTAAGCAGATGAAAGCAGTAAACGCACTTGGAAGACGTAAATCAGCAGTCGCTCGCGTTTATGTCGTACCTGGAAAGGGCAACATTACAATCAACGGCCGTGACCTCAATGACTATTTCAGGGAGGACACTCTCCGTTATATTGTAAACCAGCCTTTCGAAGTGACAGGTACGATTGCCCAGTTTGACATCAAGGCAAACCTCGACGGAGGTGGAATCAAAGGTCAGGCAGAGGCTCTCAGGCTTGGTATCTCCCGCGCTCTTTGCGAGGTTGACGCCGAGGCTTACCGCCCAGCCCTCAAGGCCGCAGGATTCCTTACCCGTGACGCCCGTGAGGTCGAGAGGAAGAAACCTGGTCAGCCTGGTGCACGTAGGCGCTTCCAGTTCAGCAAACGTTAGTATTTGCAGACTGATTTACAACAAAGCACAGTCCGGTATGAAATCTCTGGACCTTTCTTCAGGATGTGAATCCTGGGAAGCTGCCTGAAGATTGCCGTGGCTGCGGAAAATCCGGGAGACTGGCAGAGACCACTGCTCCGGGATTGACGGAAAGAGCCCCATCAGGTATGGCAAAAGCCTGGCGGGAATTAAAAAACCAACAAACAATTAAGAAAATGCCAAGAACAAATTTCCAAGAATTGCTTGATGCAGGTGTTCATTTTGGACACTTGGCGAGAAAGTGGAACCCTAAGATGGCACCGTACATCTTCGACCAGAAGAACGGAATCCACATCATCGACCTGCATAAAAGTATAGTAAAGATTGATGAGGCTGCAGATGTACTCAAACAGTTTGCGCGTTCTGGCCGCAAGGTACTTTTTGTAGCTACAAAGAAACAGGCAAAGGAGATCGTTGCTGAGAAGGCAGGATCTGTAAACATGCCTTACGTGACAGAGAGATGGCCGGGCGGAATGCTTACAAACTTCCCGACTATCCGCAAGGCTGTCAAGAAGATGAATACCATCGACAAGATGATTGAGGATGGTACTTTCGATACTCTCGCAAAGCGTGAGCGTCTCCAGATTACCCGTCAGAGGGCAAAGCTCGAGAAGAACCTCGGCTCAATCAAGGACCTGAGCCGTCTTCCTTCAGCACTTTTCGTAGTGGACGTACAGAAAGAGATGAACGCCGTTAAAGAGGCTAACCGTCTCAACATACCGGTTATCGCTATGGTTGATACATGTTGCGATCCTACTCCGATTGATTATGTGATTCCGGCAAACGATGATGCCGCAAAGTCTATCTCACACATCATGGATGTTCTTTGCGCTGCAATCAATGAGGGATTGAACGAAAGGAAGCTTGAGAAGGAAAAAGAGGCTCCTGAGCAGAATGACGCACAGGCTGGAAAGAAACTCCGTTCACGCAAAGGCGGCAAGCCGGCAGAGGCTGCAGCTGAGGAGGCTCCTAAGGCAGAGGCTGCTGTAGAGGCCAAGGCTGAGTAATCCGGACGAAGTATTAACATTCAAAATCAAGAAAGATGGAAATTAAAGCAGCTGACGTTGCAAAGCTTCGTCAAATGACTGGTGCGGGAATGATGGACTGCAAAAAGGCTCTTGTAGAGGCTGAAGGCGATTTCGCAAGGGCACAGGAGATCATCCGCGAGAAAGGTAAGCTCGTCGCAGCAAAGAGGGCTGACCGCGAGACTTCAGAGGGTGCTGTAATCGCTAAGGTTAACGGAAACAAGGCTATTGTTGTCGCTCTTGGATGCGAGACTGACTTTGTTGCCAAGAATGCTGAATTCCAGGCTCTCGCAGAAGCTATCGCTGAAACAGCAATTGCAAACTTCCCTGCAGATGCAGAGGCTCTCAAGGCTTGTGTACTTGCTGACGGAAGGACAGTTGAGGCTGCCGTTACCGAGCAGACCGGAAAAACTGGCGAGAAGCATGTGATCGTAGGCTACGAGACTGTAGAGGCTCCTTACATTGCATCATACATCCACAAGATCAACGGCAAGCTCGCTTCTGTTGTCGGATTCAGCAAAGAGTTCGATGCTCAGGTTGCAAAGGGCGTGGCTATGCAGGTCGCTTCCATGAATCCGGTTGCTGTCTCAGCAGCAGACTGTTCACAGGAAGTTATCGACAACGAACTCAAGGTCGCTGTCGATAAGACCAAGGAAGAGCTTGTGAAGAAGGCTGTTGACGCTGCTCTCAACAAAGCGGGAATCAATCCTGCGCATGTTGACAGCGAGGCTCACATTGAGTCCAACACAGCTAAGGGATGGCTTACTCCAGAGCAGGCTGACCAGGCTCGCGAGATAATCAAGACTGTTTCTGCAGAGAAGGCAGCTAACCTTCCTGAGCAGATGGTCCAGAACATCGCAAAGGGCCGTCTCCAGAAATTCTTCAAGGAGCAGACTCTTGAGGAGCAGGGCTACCAGATGGGCGATGGCAAGACTCCTGTAAAGGATGTTGTCGCTGCAGCTGACAAGGAGGCAAAGATCCTCTGCTTCAAGAGGCTTTCACTCAACGACTAATTACCGTTCCGGCTATCAGCCGTGCGGACTTCATAGCAGGCCTGGCTTTTAGCCGGGCCTGTCTTGTTTTGCCCCATGAAGAAATATGGGCTCACCAGCAAAACCCTGTTCACCTGTAAAACCTTGTGTCTACGCGTATCTGTTGGAAAATCAGAATAGAAAGTATTTTAGTCTGTAAAAGTGCATGCCTAAATAGAAGTGCTGGAAAGGTTAAACGGGAAGTATTAGTGTCAATCATATCTCTGAGCAGTGCCTGAAGTACTCTGTCTTTGCGATGAATGATTCTGCAGAAGCGCTGGTGGATTTGCTGTTGATGGTGTTCAGTATACTTGAGTAATCCTAAGGCAACAGCTCTAAGGGGGCATCAATAAGATACCCAACATTATGCAATCATAAATACAGGGAGTTTACTGGTATGTCAATAGTTCTCTATTGTCAGCAAATTCACAGGATTTCTTCGTATATTGCGCATAGGTGAATGAAAAATCATAATATTCTATGCGTATCTCTCATATTATTCTTTTTTTAATCCCTGTTTTCCATTCTTGCTCTGCATTGCGGCATGACAAGGAGATTGAATCGGAACTTAAGGAACTTGACAGATGTATACAGGTAAGGAAACTGCTTGAAGAAGAAAAACTTGTGAGGATAAAGGGCTTGAAGGCATCTCTTGATGACAGGTCTTCTTCTCCTGAGTCAAGACTTTCAACGGTTGGCAGGCTTACACATGAATATAATACGTACTGCTTTGATTCACTGGTCTTCTGGCTTGAACGGCAGATAGCTCTTGCTGATGAACTTGCAAACAGGAATACTGCCAGCATGGCGCGGATAAGGCTGGCAAGTGCCTTGGCAAGCGGAGGATATTATCTGGAATCAAATGAAGTGTTTTCCAAGATAGACACATCCGGTTTTACCAATGAACTTTATCGGGAATATTGGCATGCCATGTACATATTTGCAGATAATCTGGAAGAGAATTCAGAGCCGTTGTGCAGCTACAGGCTTGTCGGCAGCCGCAGCGGCTATCTGGAGAAATCCCTTCTGTATGGAGACCCGGGGTCTTCGCTATGGAAATTCTACAGGATGCGCCTCTATATGCTTAACCACAGCTACGCCAAGGCAGACAAGGCAGCTGATGAACTGCTTGCCTTCTTTCCGAAAGGCTCAGGAGACTATGCATTTACTGCATCATATAAGTCGGTAATCTGTGACTCCCTTCATCGTGACAGAGACCGTCTCATATGGCTGATAAGGTCGGCGCAGTCAGATATGCTTTGTCTAAACAAGAACTATTCTGCCCTGACTATGGTGGCATCAGACCTTGCCGTGAAAGATCCGGCGAGGGCATTCAGATATATATCAATGTCGCTTGATGACGGGCTCGCATTCAGCGGAATACTGCGTCCATGGCAGATTTCCCGTCTTCTTCCTGACATACAGGCGGCATTTATGCAGAAAGAACTTGGTGTAAAGAGGCAGATACATCTCCTTAACATAATCTTCATTGCACTCATCATCATCCTTGCTGTCTCACTCTATATAATATATTGCTATTACAGGTCACTTTCAAGAATGAGAACAGAACTTATGGAGGCCAATAATGTACGTGAGCAGTATATTGCGCAGTTCCTGGTGCGTCAGTCTGACTGGATTGACAGGCTGAAGTCATTCCAGCTGTCAATAATAAAGAAAATCCGTTTCGGCAAGACAGATGAAGTTGTAAGGGAGCTCAGCATGTCCGATGATGTGGACCGGGAGATAAAGATATTCCATGAGGATTTCGACAATACATTTCTTGCTCTCTTCCCAACGTTCATCGATGAATTCAACGAACTTCTGAAAGAAGATGCCAGGATAATCCCTCCAGCTTCCGGAAATGGCGGCAAGGCAATGAATACAGAACTGCGCATCTATGCACTTGTCCGTCTTGGAATAGATGATTCCAATGAAATAGCCCGTCTCCTCAAGTATTCTGTCCGTACCATATATAATTACAAGGTGAAGATATTGAATTCGGCAAAAGTGGACAGGGAAATCTTTGAAAAAGCAGTGAAGAATATCGGGAAAAGGCAGAATGCACAAGGAAACCATAGTACTTTTTAAATTGCCTGATGATTCTGTATGTGCTTGATAGCTAATTTTGTAACTTGAAGGGAGTGCCTGAATTTGGGTACTCTTTATTCTGCATTTCACGAATCTGGCTTCCCATAGGGTAAATTTGAAGAAACTAACCACACTGATTATGCGTAACAAATTTATCCCATTGTCGGCATTGTTGCTGTTTATGGCAATTATGTCTTTTGCCCAATCCCAGTCACGTCAGATTGCAGGGAAAGTCACAGATTCCGATGGGCAGCCTGTCGCAGGTGCAGATGTACTTGTCGCTGGTACAACAAACGGTACATCTACGGACCATGATGGAAACTTTGTCATCAATGCTTCCTCTGATGATGTTCTCCGCTTTGCTTTTCTCGGCTTTGTCGAGCAGTCCATAAAGGTGGGAAGCCGGAGCGTCATAAATGTAACCCTTGCAGAGGACTCGCAAGTCCTGGACGATGTCCTGGTAATCGGCTACGGCACCATTAAAAAGAGCAGCAGCACCGGTTCACAGGCATCTGTTTCTGACAAGTCTTTTGCTGAGCAGAAAGTGACACGTATAGACCAGGCCCTGCAGGGGCGTGCCACAGGTGTGCAGGTCTCAAATACAGGAGGCGCACCGGGCGCGGAGGTCCGCATACGTATACGTGGAGCGAACTCAATTCTTGGAGACAACAGTCCGCTGTTTGTGATTGACGGCTTTGTCGGTGCCGATTTCAATGACATAAACCCGAATGACATCCTTTCAATGGAAGTCCTCAAGGATGCCGCTTCTACAGCCATCTATGGCTCAAGGGGTGCAAACGGAGTCATACTTGTGACCACAAAGAACGGTGAAAGGAATGAAAAACTGAGCCTTTCATATTCAGGCAGTTTCTCCGTATCCAATGTACTGAAGAAATTTGACCTTCTGGATGCCGGGCAGTTTGCCGAGGTCTACAATGAGTTCAAGGAAGCTACAGGCTCATCTGCACGGTACACAATGGATGATTTTGCAAGAAACGGAGGATTCAACTATTGGGATGCTGCATTCCGTACGGCCATAGGCCATCAGCACCAGCTGAGCCTTGCTGGTGGAAGCCGGAAATCGCAATATCGTGTTTCAGCGAACTATCTCATGAACCAGGGGATAATCAGGCCGTCAGAATATGAAAGGATGTCTGTACGGGCCAATGTTAATTCCAATGTCAATGACAGGCTTTCCGTGAGATTCTTCGGCTCCGGTGTCCTGTCAAGGGGCTCCCGCACAGCAGGTGACTATTCCGGGGCTAACGGAGTTCTCACACAGGTGCTTGGCTGGGCTCCGGTGACTGATCCGTACACAGAGGACGGAGGCTATGTCTACAATGACCAGTATGGCTCGCTTAAGAGTAATCCGCTTGCAATGATATATGATTCCGAGAGCAAGAATGAACGTCTCAATGTGAATGTCCTCGGAGGTATTGCCTATAAGGTTATAGACGGGCTTAAAGTTGATTTCCAGGCGGCAGGCTCCATGACGAGCCGTATCAGCAAGAGCTGGAGCGGGGACTATATAAGCAATGGACGGCCTGGGGCAGGCAAGAGCACGAACCGCGCCTCTACAATGCAGACCACGACACAGGTTTCATATGACAACACATTCGGAAAGCATTATGTCAGCGCAGTGGCCGCCTTCGAGACCCAGAGCTACAGATATGAGAATCTGGATGCAACCGCGACAAATCTTCTGTTCGCGTATCTGAAATACGACAATCTCTCCCAGGCTGAGAGCAATACGGTCTCATCCGGATACAGCATGTGGTCGCTGCTTTCATATCTCGGACGTGTAAATTATTCTTACGACAGCAGATATCTTGTCTCGCTCTCTGTAAGGCGTGACGGCTCGTCGAAATTTGCAGAAGGGAACAGATACTCTACATTCCCTGCCGTGGCAGTTGCATGGAATGCACATAATGAGAGTTTTGTCAAGTCTCTCGGTGTGTTCAGCAACCTTAAGCTGCGCCTGAGCTGGGGACTTACAGGAAGCCAGGCCATTTCTCCTTATGCAACCCTTTCCGGCTATAATACAAGCGGACAGCAGTACTCTTTCTCAAATGGTGAACAGACTGCCGGTATCAATATCGCCAATCCAGGCAATCCGGCTCTCCGCTGGGAGACAACAGAGCAGAAGGACCTTGGACTGGAGCTGGGCTTTTTCAAAGGAAGGCTTAATCTGGAGATGGACCTTTACCGCAAGGATACAAGGGACCTGCTCATGAACAAGTCAATTGCGGACTATCAGGGAGGAGGGACAATAACGTCCAATATCGGCTCTATAAGGAACAGCGGCATTGAACTGAGTGTCAGCGGAGACATCATCTCGACAAGAAATACGGTGTGGAACAGCGCATTTAATTTCTCGTCTGTGAAGAATGTGGTGATGGACCTCGGGGAGGAGGAATACATTACAAGCTACTCCGATTTCTCCGGCTCCCAGGAGAATATCCCTGAATTTATCTATAAGGTAGGTGAGCCTTTGGGAGCAATCTATGGACTGAAATACCTCGGTCCATGGCAGGAGAGCGAAGCCGCAGAGGCTGCAAAGTACGGAATGGTGCCTGGTGACGCAAAATATGAAGACCTCAATGGCAACTTCCAGTACGATGGTGGTGATGCGCAGATAATCGGCTACGGTATGCCTCGCTATTCAATAGGTTGGAACAATACCGTTACCTGGAAGAATTTCACATTCAATGCCTTCTTTCAGGGGGTATTCGGGGTTGACAAGCTGAACTACACGAGGATGATGTATCTCAAGGGAACCAATGACTACCGTGCCCCGACGTCGGCTGAGGTGTATGACAGATACATCCCTGGTGTCCAGGAGGATGCATGGATACCGGCATATAGCCCTACAAGCAGATGGTTTGCACAGTCATCCATGTTCCTTGAAAATGGAAGCTACGTGCGTCTCAAGAATTTGAGTGTCTCCTATGCTTTCAAGGTGAAGAGGGTCGGGGATTTCTCTGTGTCATTGAATGCGACAAACCTTTTCACGATAACAGGATACAAGGGAATAGACCCGGAGGCAAGCAATGTCGGTGGCGGAAGTTCAGATATCCGTCAGAGTGTCGACTATGCGGCCTATCCGAATTCAAGGACATTTACTGTCGGACTTAATGTGACATTCTGAAATTTAAAGGTTTAAAAATCCAAATGAATATGAAGAAGATATTATATCTGATATGCACAGCAGCTCTTTCTGTAATCGCAGGATGCTCGGATTTCCTTACAGAGAAGACTGATGGACAGATTTTCAGCAATGCGCTGGAAACGGAGGCAGGCCTGGAGGCCGCCCTTACTGGCACTTACAAGAAATGGTCACAGCCATGGTCGTGCGGTTTCCAGCACACATGGCCGCTTGAAGTCACCATGGGAGGGGAGGATATCACCTCAAATGCACCATCTACAAATTGCGTTGAGCTTGATACTTATGCCGCAACGAATACAAATTCATCTGTACCGAATGTGTACAGGTCATGCTATCAGAGCATAATCAATGCAAGCAGTGTCATTGAGGCGGCTCTCAAGTTCCCTGATCCAGGCGACAAGGTCAAGAATATCCTTGCCGAGGCATATTTCATAAGGGCATATGACTATTTCTGGCTTGGCAGAATGCATAAGGCTGTGCCTCTCATTCTCTCGGGGACATATAATGAGGAGGACGCCATGATGCCAGTAACAGGTACTGAAGGCATTTATGCGCAGATTGAATCTGACCTTGAACAGGCAATAGCTCTGCTTCCCGACCAGAAGCGCAACGGTGAGCCAGGAAGACCGAACAAGGGGACTGCCTACGCCTTGCGTGCGGAAGTTTGGCTTATGGAGGCCGGTTTCCCTCTCAACCGTGGAGACGAGGCTTACCGCAAGGCGGCAGCGGATGCAAGGGAAGTTCTTGACAACCGTTCTAAGTACGGATTTGACTTTGAGGAGTCATATGAGACTCTTTTTACGCATAGCGTTGAGCGTTTCAATGGCGGTGTAAACAAGGAAAGTGTATTTGTGATGACTTCAGACAATGCAAACTGGATGTACGGGACAGCCCCTGGCCCATCCGACCTTGGAGGATGGGGATATATCTTTGCAGAGACAAATTTCTATAAGGAGTTCCCTGGCGGGATAAGGAAAGAATATACGTTTGACGAAAGCTTTGATTTTGAGCACAGCAATGAGGGAAAGCCTATATACAGGAAATTGAGCGTGGATGACGGATATACCATGGGAGGTACGAGCGTCGCAATCAACTATCTCCGCTTCTCGCAGACGGCATTGACATATGCTGAGGCAAAAGCCAGGACTGACGGGCCGGATGACCTGGCATACGCTTGTGTGAATACTATCCGCAGGCGTGCCGGACTGGATGAGTATTCAGGTCTGGACAGGGATGATTTCGTAAAGAAATGTGTTGAAGAGCGTAAATGGGAATTTGCAGCCGAGGGTGTCAGGTGGTGGGATGTGATACGTCTCGACCTGATCCAGGAGGCTATCGCATGCAGGGCATCGAATGAACTTCCGGTAAATGGGGCGAAATCCTCAGATAACTATTTCCTGCCTTTGCCGAATACAGATGAAATCCTGAATCCTAACATAAATAAGTAAACTCCTGCATAAAATCAGATACAGATGGAATCAATAAAGATTATGGCCGCGGCCGCCATTTTAGCTGCAGCTGTCTCGTGTGGTCCACGACAGGAAAACTTCAAGATACATTTTGACGGTTCCAGAGAAATGTCAGGGGCAAAGTTCGCCCTTGCTGACATAAATCCGGACCTGCCGCTTGACTGGGACGGATATGGATATGTGGTGCTGGAATATAAAATCTCGACATCACAGCGTTTCCAGCTCGGGTTCACAACAGATTGGGGATACAATGAACTGAGAGTCATGAGCTATGTCCCGAATGCATGGAACAGGCTTGCAATTCCTTTGAAATATTTCACGGAGCTTCCGGACCCTGCCTTTGATGTCGCTGCTACATTCAACCATGCAAGATATACCGGCTGGGTCAATCTCGGAGGGCGCAGAGGCCCTATGCGTGGTGTGGACTCAATCGGTTTCAGGATGAGGAAGGCAATAGGTGACCCGGTGCTTGAACTGAGGAATGTTACCTTGTCCGTTGATGATCCGGGGGACATGTATATGGAAAGCGCTCCTGCAATCGACAGGTTCGGGCAGCAGATGAATGTTGATTATCCGGGCAAGGTGCATTCCCTGGCTGAACTAGAGAAAGAATGGAGGGCGGAAGAGGCCGAAGATGTGTCTGTTGCTGCTTTCAACTATTCACGATATGGAGGCTATATGCAGAGGCAGGTGGATGCGACTGGCTATTTCCGGATAGAGCAGATAGACGGCAGGTGGTGGTTTGTGGATCCTGAAGGCTACCTGTTCCTCTCTGTCGGGGTTGATTGTGTGAATGTCGGTGGCGGAGGAATGGTCAGGGATGCAGACAAGCGGCCTGGAATGTATGAGGAACTGCCTCCTGAGAGTCTTTCTGCCGGTCGGAATGGCCGCCATGGTGCACCTCAGTTCGGTGTGTGGAACCTCTACCGCAGATATGGGGATGATTTCATGTCCAGGGCATATGACATGACAATAAGAAGGATGGACAAATGGGGGATAAATACGATAGCTAACTGGTCAGACCAGAATATCATAGCCCTTAACCGTAAGGCTTTCATGCTTTCGCTCCGTAATCTTGGCCAGGATGCGCGGCTTATGGGGCTTTGTGACATCTACCGCAGTGACTATAAGGCTTCAATGGAGGAGTCTGTCAGGGAAATTACGGCAAGGAATCTCGGGAATCCGTGGCTGATCGGATATTTTGTCGGAAATGAACCTGCGTGGATCAATGATGAGGACAGGCTGTGCCAGATTATACTTGACGGAGAAGACAGGCCGATCAAAGGCGAGCTGCAGAGATATCTGAGGCGGAACGGTGATACAGGAGAGGCGAGACGGGCTTTCGTGATCAATGCCTTCAAGGTTTTTCTTGATGATGTCAATGCGGCACTGAAGAAATACGATCCGGATCATCTTAACCTTGGGATCCGTTTCGCTGAGCCGGATACACTTGGGGAAGACCTCCTTGCTGCATGCAGTTCGAGTTTTGATGCTTTCAGTTTCAATTCATATTCCCTTGCCCCTGGGCGCGGGATGCTGGACAGGGCATATCGCATTACTGGGCTTCCTATGGTAATCGGGGAATATCATTTCGGAACAGTGGAGAGAGGGCTTGCGCAGGCTTTATGGCAGGTTGATTCGGAGAAAGAGAGAGGCGATGCCTACCGTTACTATACAGAGCAGGCCTATTCGCATCCGGCTATGATCGGGACCGGGTATTTCCAGTGGAGCGACCAGGATGTTACAGGACGTTTTGACGGAGAAAACTACCATTGTGGTCTCATAGATGTGACGGACAGGCCATATCGTGAGCAGGTCAATGCTATGATAGAGACTGCGAAAGTGCTATATGACGTGCATTGCGGCACAGCTGCACCGTTCGGCAACCCTCCTGCAGGCGCAAGGGGGCATGAGGCAGTCCCGGACCTTTGGAATGAATAGCACGGGGCCATGGGCAATCCGGCAAAATGAATGAAAACATGCCCGTCCGGCACGAGTTAAAGCCAGACGGGCATATATTTTCTTAATGGGGCTTTTCTCTACAGCCCGAAAGCCTGCTTTACAATCTCTACGGAATCAAGCAGCTCCCAGCCGAAGAACTGTACCAGCTCCTGTGACTTCTGGCCATGTCTGATGATGTCTACGTACTCCATGTATGGCTTTCTCCCGACATGCCCGTATGCGGCTGTCGGCTCATAGATCGGTTTCTTTAGCTGGAACTTCTCTATGATCTTGGCCGGGCGCAGGTCGAATATCCCGTTGATCTTTTCTGCAATGAACGCATCGCTCAGGCCCTTGGCAGCAGTGCCGTATGTATTTACGAATATGCTGACAGGACGTGCTACGCCGATTGCGTATGAGACCTGTACAAGTATCTCGTCAGCCACTCCGGCCGCCACGAGGTTCTTCGCAATGTACCTTGCCGCATATGCTGCTGAACGGTCTACCTTTGAAGGGTCCTTTCCTGAGAATGCTCCGCCGCCGTGCGCTCCCTTTCCGCCATATGTGTCGACAATGATCTTTCGCCCGGTAAGCCCGGTGTCACCGTGGGGCCCTCCGATGACGAATTTCCCTGTCGGGTTCACATGCAGGATATAGTCTCCCTTGAAAAGTGCCGCTGTCTGGCTGTCAAGCTCCTCCATCATTGCCGGGATGAGGATCTCCTGTACGTCCTTGCGTATCTTTGCCTGCATCGCCGAGTCAACACGCTCCTGGCCATGCTGCGCTATGGCTGCCTCATAGCTGATTCCTCCGAATTCCCCGGCAGCAAAGTTGTCGTGCTGGGTCGAGATTACAATCGTGTGTATCCTGACAGGCCTGTTGGTGTCTCCGTCGTATTCTATGGTGAACTGTGACTTTGAGTCCGGGCGCAGATACGGCATCTTCTCCGGGGTCTCCTTGCGTATCCTGGCAAGTACCTGGAGCGCAAGGTGTGAAAGAGCCAGCGGAAGAGGCATGTACTCTTCCGTGTCGCGGCATGCGTATCCGAACATCATTCCCTGGTCACCTGCTCCCTGCTCATCCGTGTCAGCAGTGACGACGCCTCTGTTGATGTCGGCGCTCTGCTCGTGCAGCGCGGAAAGTATGCCGCATGAATTGCCGTCGAACATGTATTCTGCCTTGTTGTAGCCTATCTTGTTTATGACGCGGCGCGCCACAGTCTGTATGTCGACGTACGCGTCATCTGAACGGACTTCACCTCCTACGACAACAAGCCCTGTGCTGCAGAAGGTCTCGCATGCGACCTTCGCCTCCGGGTCCTGGCGGAGGAATTCATCAAGTATTGCATCGGAAATCTGGTCCGATACCTTGTCAGGGTGTCCCTCAGACACCGATTCTGAAGTAAATAAATAGTTCATGACTCATATTTTACGGGCCTTTACCATTCCGCATCCAGGGCGGACGGGAAGGCTATATATACAAAAAACTCCGGCATACATGGTATGCGGAGCCAACACAAAAACAAAACCTATGATACGAATTTTAGCATTTTTTTGTGTGGTTGCAAGCAGCCAAATCTCTCCACATCGTATTTAAGGCTGCAAATGTAAGAAGCCATTTTGGATTTTGCAAATATAAATTTCGAATAAATTCCGCATAATCCGAGAAATTTGCTAATTTTGCACCGGCTTTTGCGTCGCCTGGTCTGGGCGTGGCAGATGCTGTCCGGAAGGGAAAGATTATAGATTTAATATATTAGATTATGCAACAGAGTATTGACACTTACGATTTTGCGGGTAAGAAGGCAATTGTCCGTGTAGATTTCAACGTTCCTCTCAATGAGAAGATGGAGATCACTGACGATACCCGTATCAGGGCTGCTATCCCTACTCTCAAGAAAGTGCTTGAGAAAGGAGGTTCGCTCATCATCATGTCTCACCTTGGACGTCCAAAGGGAGTATCAGACAAATTCTCTCTCAAACATATCATCAGCCGTGTGCAGGAGCTTCTCGGAGTGCCTGTGAAATTTGCTGATGACTGCCAGAATGCAGACGAGCAGGTGGCTTCCCTCAAGCCGGGTGAAGTGCTTATTCTTGAGAACCTCCGTTTCTACGCAGAGGAGGAGGGCAAGCCAAGGGGACTTGCTGAGGATGCTACAGACGAGGAGAAGAAGGCTGCAAAGGCTGCTGTGAAGGAAAGCCAGAAGAAGTTTGTCGCGAAACTCGCTTCATACGCAGACTGCTATATCAATGACGCATTCGGTACAGCACACCGTGCACATGCCTCTACTGCGCTTATCGCCAAATACTTCCCTAATGACAAGATGTTCGGCTATGTGATGGAGGGTGAGATCAAGGCTATCGACCGTGTCCTCAAGACTCCTGAGCATCCTGTGACTGCTATCATCGGTGGAGCGAAGGTGTCTTCAAAGATCGGCATCATTGAGCATCTCTTCGATGTAGTCGACAACATGATCATCGGCGGCGGAATGGTATATACATTCATCAAGGCACAGGGAGGAAAGATCGGACTCTCCCTCTGTGAGAATGACCAGATGGACCTTGCCCTCAACATCATGAAGAAGGCTGAGGAGAAAGGCGTGAAGCTTTACCTCTCAAAGGAGGTCATCATCGCTGACGGCTTCTCGAATGATGCAAACACCAAGATCTGCTCAAACAGGGAGATTCCTGATGAGTGGGAGGGTGTTGACGCAGCTCCAAGCACACTCGCAATGTGGGAGGAGGTCATCATGAAGTCAAAGACTATCCTCTGGAACGGTCCTGTAGGAGTATTCGAGATTCCTGCATTCGCAAAGGGAACAAACAAGGTTGCCGAGATGCTTGCAAAAGCAACGGAGAACGGTGCGTTCACTCTTGTCGGTGGTGGAGACTCGGTTGCTGCCGTTACGCAGATGGGCTTCGCAAAGAAGGTAAGCTACGTCTCAACAGGCGGTGGAGCAATGCTTGAGTACCTTGAGGGAATGGAGCTTCCTGGTATCGCAGCTATCCGCGAGTAATATACCGGAATACATAAAAGATGAGGCAGGACAACCATTGCGGCTGTCCTGCCTTCTTATATAAAGGGACCGGCTGCCCGGAACCTATTGGAGTCTGCCCTCTACCTTTTTCCAGTCAACCAGGTCCCACCATGCCTTTACGAAGTCGGCTCTCCGGTTGCGGTAATCGATATAGTATGCATGCTCCCAGACATCGAGTGTGAGCAGTGGCTTCATCCCTTTGGTCAGAGGATTCCCTGCTCCGCTTTCGGCCAGTATCTTCAGCCTGCCTGCGGGATCCTGTGCAAGCCATGCCCATCCGGAACCGAATATCCCGATGCTTGCCTTTGAGAATTCTTCCTTGAAAGCCTCTACGGAGCCAAAGCTCTCTGACAGTTTCTCTGCCAGCCTTGGCGGAATGCCGGCTGGCCGTGGAGTCAATGTCTCAAAGAAGAATGTATGGTTCCAGGTCTGTGCCGCATTGTTGAAGATGCCGCCATCTGCCTTTTTGACGATCTCTTCAAGAGTCATGTCTTCATAAGGTGTTCCTGGAATCATCTTGTTCAGGTTGTCGATGTATGTCTGCAGATGTTTCCCGTAATGGTATTCCAATGTCTCTTTGCTCATTGCAGGGGCAAGCGCGTCCTGCGCATATGGTAATCTTGGCAATAAGTGTTTCATAATTCCTGATATTAAAAACCGTTGCTGCTATTAGCAACCTCTGTGCTAAACTGGCCGGACGCGCTTCCGGATTTTTTCTCCTTTATGTGTATTATCTTATTCTCCACATAGATGGATATGCACGACAGTATGTAGTACACTATTGTCTGTACTGTAAGCCCAATGATTTCGGGTCTTATCATGTACAGGTCCGCCCCCGCTGTATTGAGGTTTATGAATCCCCTTGCCGCAAATGTGGAAGGGAAGATATATGCGAAATATCTCCAGAATGCAGGGAAACTTTCCATCGGCCATGAGAATCCTGTCAGGAACAGGCATACGGGCGAGAAGAAGAGGAACAGCACAAACACGGTCTCCCTCCTTGCTATTACAGAACTGAATGCAAAGCTGAACATCACGCAGGCTGGTATGTAGAACATCAGCAATGTGAATATGTCCCGGAACTCTCCGCGTTGAGGCAGTCCGAAAATATATGGTATCAGGCATGCTACATATACACCGAGAATGATGTATATCAGCCAGTATGCGGTGCCCCTGCCTGCGATTACCCTTGTTATTCCCCGCCCTTTCAGGCCGTCAGGCATCACCGCGAAGCTCCTGTTCTCCTCGCGCATGGTCCCTGCAAGCATTGACACTCCGTAGAACATTGTCTGCTGAAGTACAATCATCAGTGCTGCGGAAAGGAAGAATATGCTGTAGGCGAATGTCCTGTTGTACGGCATGTTCTCCTCATACGGGAGTGCGTCTACAAGCTGTACTGCGGCTTCTCCGGCATATCCCGCTGCAGCATACCTTTCCATCTGGATGTCCCTGGCCTCATCAAGCATCACATAGTTCATCGACATCGTGAGGTTCTTGTAGTACAGGAAGCTGCTCATGTCAGCATATGTCGATATTGTCGCCTGCTCCATCCTGGCCAGTTTCTCGTCAAAGTCCTTGGGGAACATCACGATGCCCCTTATCTTCTGCTCTTTCATGAGGCGTTCTGCCTCTTCCATGTCCGTGCATCTGTATGCCACGTCTACTTCACGTGTCGCATCGAGCTTGCGTGTGAAGCTGCGGCTTTCCGCACTGCCTGAAAGGTCCACAACCGCAATGGGCATCTCGTCGACGCTCCCGTTTGCATATATGAGATTGTATATGACAGGATAGGCAAGACCGGCGAGGAAGAATATCACCATTACACCGCTGTCGCTGAATATCATCTTCAGCTCATGCGTCATGATGGCATAGAAGTCTGACCACCATCGTCTTATAAATGAAAATAACTTTTTCATGCTTAACTACTTTCTTGGGAAGTTCTGGAAGACATATGCCTTTTCCAGCCTCCTGATTGAAATCAGAGGTACAAAGAGGAAGAGCAGGAGATGGACAATCTCCATGTGCCATCCTGCAAAACCTGTCCCGTACATTGCTTCCTGTATGTAGAACATATAATAATGCCTTAGCGGGAAAGCTGCGGCAAGTCCTTGTATATAAGGCGCCATGGCTTCAACCGGGAATGTGAATCCCGTCAGCGAGAAACCGAGCACGCTATATATTGCGGCAATGCTGATAGCATCTCTCAGCACAGGCAGAAGCCCGATGATTGTAATGGCGACCGCCTCGCATGAGAGGACGAATACCATTGTTCCTGCGAACATGTTCCATATGGACCCTTCAATAGGGAATCTGCACCAGTGGTACAGGAGCAGGTCCATGAATATGCCTATGGACCAGAACAGCAGTGTGTATGGAATGAGCTTGCCGAGGACGGCTGCCCCCATAGAGCCTCCCGCCTTCTGCATCAGATGTCTTGAAGTACCGTATTTCAGCTCTGCACCGAGGGAATACACAAGGACAAGGATGATGCTCAGCTCAAGGATTCCGGGAAGCAGCACGCTGTTCAGGTAAACGCTGTAGTTCGCTGTGGAGTTGCCTATCTGGTGGGCATCAATCCTGATTGGCTGTATTCTTCCCATTATTGCATCCTCGTTGACGCCTTTGGCGCGCAGGACCTCACGCTTGACTGCACCGCCTGTGAGGTTTACCATGGTGAGTATCGTCTTGTATGCAAATGTGCCCCCTACAAAATACAGTGTGTTTACGTAGAATGTAAATACAGGGCGCCTGTTTGCCTGGATGTCCTCAGCCATGTTGTCCGGTATTACGCATATGGCAGAGACCTTACCTGTCTGCATGGCTTCGCGCGCTTCCTTGAAACTGCTGAACTGTACCGTGTTGCAGGTCTGGGTCGCATCCAGCTGCCTTGTGAAGTTGCGCGAGACGGACGAATTGTCGTAGTCCACGATTCCTACAGGCAGGTCTTTGGGCTGGCCGTCGCGGAGCAGGGTCAGGAAGAATATCGAGCAGAAGGCCATTACTGCGACGGAGGAAATCAGGTAGATCGGCCTTTGCCTGATCAGCCTGACCTCGCGTCTTATGACATCCCGCAAGTTTTTTATGAATTCCATGATTGTTGTTTCGCTTGGAAATTATTCGCTGATGACGATTGCTGACATTCCAGGACGGATCCCGTCTATCTTCTTGACCGGTACAGCCCTTACTTCGAATGTCTTGGCATCGTATTGCCCGTATTCCTTTGCCGCTCTCCATGTGGCGTATGACTCGCGGACGCTTATGTAGTTGACTTTCAGGGTGTACCTCGCATCATTCAGCGCCGGGATCCTTACTGTCATCTCATCTCCGGTCCTGAGTCCTTTCAGCATGTCTTCCCTGATGTTGAAGGTGAACCATACGTCATCCAGGTCAGTCACTGTCATTATCGGCGCCCCTTGTCCCACAAGTTCTCCGGCTTTAGGATAGCGTGCAGATATTACACCGTCTGCAGGTGAGGTCAGGAAAAGTTCACCAAGGTATGAGTTGACTTCCATAAGGGCGGCATTCGCCTGGTCTACAAGGGCTATTGCAGATTCCTTGTCCTCTTTCCGCGCACCGTTGACTGCCATGTCGTATTGTGACTTGGCCGCCCTGCATGTTGCCTGCGCCGCCTTGTACTTCGCTTCTATTTCATCGAATTTCTGCGCTGCGACAACCTGCTGGTCATACAGCCTCTTCATCCTCTCGTATGATTTCTTCATTATGTCTTCCTGCACCTTGGCCTGCTGCCATAGCTCGTATGCCGCAGCAATCTGTTCTTTCCTTGCTCCGGTAAGTGCCTTGTTCTTCTGCGCCTCGGCCATGCTCTTCACCGCATTCGCCTGGGCAAGCTTTGCCTTTACCTCCGGGCTGTCTATCTCGACGAGGGTGTCTCCCTTATGCACGAAGTCTCCCTCTGAGACGAGGAACATCTCTATTCTTCCAGGTACCTTTCCTGAGATTCTGTACTCTGTGGCTTCAGCCTCTCCCTGGATGAGCATCGGCTTTGGACGTGAAACGATGTAGCCGGCAAATGAGACGGCCAGGACTATTGCTATCAGTGCTATTATTCCGATTACAAGGTTGTAGCTTTTCTTTATTCTTTCCATGATTCAGTCAAATTGATTTAGTTGTGTATGTTTTATTGTCTTGATCTTGTTCTATATTGCCGGGACACCGCTGCATATCCTTCCTTCTGCTTTCCTGCGTGAGACTTCACACATCTGCAGCTCGACTCCGGCTTCAATGTATTCGGAATGTGCCTTAAGCCACGCCGCCTGCGCCTGGAGGACGGTATTGGTCGTGACTATGCCTTCGGTGAATCCGATTGATGCGGTACGCATGTTGTCTTCTGCGCTGGCCAGGTTGCTTTCCGCCATGATAAGCTTTTCAAGCGCCTCGCTTTCCTGCTCTCGGCACTGTGTCACCTGGAGTGTTATCATCTCCTTGGCGTCTTCAAGCCTGAACTGGGTGAGTTCCGCCTCCGCCTTTGCCTTGCGGACCCTGTTCATTGTCTCGCATCCATGTATTATCGGGATCTTGACCATGACACCTGCGTTGAACATCCCGTCCCATGTGGTCTGCCATCCGTGGCGAAGGTTGGGGTTTGTTACAAAATAGTTTGCCGTTATGGCGATGTGCGGCATCATGTCCGCCCTTGTCACTGCAACCTTTTTCCTGTATATCTCGCTGGCTGTGCTGAGGCTTCTGATTTCAGGGCGTGCATCGAATATCTCTTCCATCGTGGTCTGCGGGGCTATCTGGGCCATCGGGAATTTCTCGATCTTTTCATCGGCAAGGGTGATTTCAGACCCCAGGTCAAGTCCGCATAGCTTGCACAGAAGCATCTTTGACAGCACCATCCCGTTGCGCGCCTTTGTCAGCAGCATATCTGCTTCATTTGCCTTTACCTTTATTGTAAGGGCATCGGAGCCGGTTGCAACCCCTTCCGCAATCATGATGTCCACATCATGCTCCATCTGGTGGAGCAGGTCTGCATATGCTTCTGCAAGACGTACTTTCCCTGCCACAGAGACAATCTGCCAGTATGCCTGGTCTACATTGACCACTACATCCTGGTATGCAATGTCATATTGCTCTTTTGCCAGGTCTTCCGCCAGCTTGGCAATCCTGTTTGCCGCCACAATCTTTCCGCCCATGAATACAGGCTGCTGCAGTGACACTGCCCCTGCAAACATGTGCTCGATGTCAATGGTGAATGCATCGTTTATCTCGCTTCCTATCTTGTTTATAGGTGTCGCGATATCTATTCCCTGAAGCTGCTGGACAACTTTCTGCAGTTCCGGGCTGCCTGCCACGATCTGGCCGATGGCTGGGTCAGACAGTATGGCTGTTATCTTGTCTGTAAATGCCCCCTGGAGATGCGTGCCTGTCCCTGTCAGCGCATTGGATGCATCCTGGCTGATCAGCGACAGGTTGTGGCTGTTGTACATGTAGCCGCCTGCAGCAGACACGTTAGGGAAATAGTTGGCAAGGGCTATTTTTCTGTCATACCCTGCAATCTGGATCTTCTGCTGCGCGATCTGCAGATCCTTGTTGTTCATGACAGCCATCTCCCTGCATTCCTCGAGGGTCAGCATCTGCGCGTCTGCCGCCATTGGCAGAAATGTCAGTCCCAATGCTGTCAATAATGTCATTCTTGTCAGTTTCATCTGTTTGTTTTACTTTTTATTTGCGGGGCAGGGCTATGCAATTTGGTTGCCGAAAATGGCTGTAAAATAGTCTGTAAGGCCCGTAAAATTGTCAAAAGGTCGAATAATGGAGTTTCGTTTGTAAATTTGCACGTTTATGGAAGAGTGCCTGGGCCCTTATCGGGATGAAACAATAAAAATTAACTGACATATGATAAACTTGACTATTGAGGACATTGTCCGTATGGAGAGGATTCCTAACAAGATCTCGTTGGGAAATGATTTTTGTATTGTCGATTTCAGGTATAGCCCTGACTTCGAAGAGCTTCTTAAATATCCTGTCAGCTTTGACGGCGTAATGGCGTTTTTCTGTATTTCGGGCAGCTTCAAGATAATTGTGAACCTGAAGGAGGTCGAGGTCTCAGAGAATTCAGTATTTGTCAATGCGCCCTCAAATATTTTGAGCGTATCGGAATCGCGCAATGAGGATATCCGTGACCTGCATTTTGTGATGGTCGCTGTTTCCAGGGAATATATGTCAAGCCTTAAGCTTGATGCAAACAGGCTCTTTGTGGACGGCATGAAGATACTTGATAATCCTTCCATAAAGATAGATGACAGGGAAAAGGGGCTGGCAGCTGACTATTTTGACCTTATCAGCAAGATTCTCCAGTATCCTTCACCATATAAGAGGGAGTGCCTTGGAAATATCATATCATCCATCTGCTATCTGATAGCAACAGCATGGGGCAAGAAGCAGAGTGAACCTCAGGAGCACGGGATACCTGCGCGCAGGAAAGTAGTGGTGAGCAACTTCCTTCATCTTGTGTCTGAGCACCACATGTCGGAAAGGACAGTAGGATTCTATGCCGACAAGATGTGTCTTACACCGAAATATCTCTCCAAGCTTATAAAGGCCGCAACCGGCCGCTCTGCACCGGACTGGATTGATGCCTTCGTGATTCTTGAAGCCAAGAACATGCTCAAGTATTCAAATATTCCGATAAAGGGGATTGTCGCAAAGCTGAATTTCCCCAACCAGTCGGTATTCCATAAATTTTTCAAGGCCCATGTCGGGATGACACCAAGTGAATACCGCAACAGCTGATGGTGCCCAATGTGCTATGCCTTACTTGATTCTGACATGGTGCTGATTGGTTCCGGACGTTTGAATGAGACATGGGCGGCTTCTAAATTTTACGGATGAAAAGGAAAATTGTATAAATTTTGTAATAAAAATTTGTTGAATGATTTTAAATTGTTACCTTTGCACCGGACATAAGAATTTTTTCGTGTCTATTTGTTAAGTTCGTTTTATATACAAGTCCGGCTTCTTGGGGAGGAAGCCGGACTTTCATTTGTGTTGTGGTCCATATGGGGATCACCGGATCATCTGCAAACCCAGGTGTACTAAAATAATCCAGGTGGAAACCCATATCAGCTCACCTGGATTATCTATCTGAACGGAGGACTGTCGTCCACTTGTACTGACACTAAATTGTCTCCCGGATATTGTAATGGTTGCGCTCACTGCTGTTGCGTGAGACAAGCTCGCTGATAAATCCGGCAAGGAACAGCTGTACGCCTATTATTACTGCCAGAAGCGCGAGATAGAACAGCGGCTGGTCTGTAACAGCCCTGAAACGAAGCCCGTTGGCCTGCTGGATGATCTTGTCCGCTATCAGCCAGACTGCAATTATGCCTCCTGTCAGGAACATCAGCATTCCGGTAAAGCCGAAAAAGTGCATTGGCTTTTTGCCGAAAGTGCTGAGGAACCAGAGGGAAAGAAGGTCAAGGAAGCCGTTGACAAAACGCTCGATGCCGAATTTGCTCTTTCCGTATTTCCTTTTCTGGTGATGTACCGGCTTTTCCGTTATCTTTCCGAATCCAGCGTTCTTTGCCAGATATGGGATATACCTGTGCATTTCACCGTAGACCTCTATGTTCTTGACAACCTCTTGCCTGTATGCCTTCAGGCCGCAGTTCATGTCATGTAGCCTTATCCCGGTAATACGCCTTGCTGTGGCATTGTACAGCTTGGACGGGATGTTCTTGGTGAGCCTGTTGTCCTGCCTGTTCTGCTTCCATCCGGAGACAATCTCCCAGCCGTCCTCTGTAATCATCCTGTACATTTCCGGAATCTCCTCTGGGGAATCCTGCAGGTCCGCATCCATTGTGACAACCACATTCCCCCGGGCAGCCTTGAAGCCTTCGTATATTGCAGCGGATTTTCCGTAGTTGCGTCTGAAGCGTATGCCCCTTACGCCGTAGCTGCCGGCTTCTGCCAGTCCGTGTATGACATCCCATGTGCCGTCACTGCTGCCATCGTCAACTATTATGACCTCATAAGTGTATCCCTCCCGGACCATGACCTGTACAATCCATGGCACCAGTTCCTTGAGAGACTCTTCCTCATTGTAGGCAGATATGACTACAGACAGGTCTTTGCCGCAGGCGCTGTCAGTGTTTTCCTGGATGCTGCTCATCTATTCCTCTGTATTTATGCTGTCTGTACTGCAATTTGCAAACGGGTCCTTTGGAGGGATGTTCCTTGACAATATTGCGGAAAGCAATGTGCCGTAGAGGAAACAGTATATCATGTTGCTGAAGAACATTATCTGCGGCATGCTTCCCTCTATCTTTTCCAGCATGGACATGGTGTTTGAGTCCAGCATTGAGCCATATGCCTGATATACTATGTCCATCAGCTCCTTGATGAGCCTTGGGTTGATGATGAGGACATTGGCAAGGGTCACGGCTGAAAATATCAGGGCGGAGAAGAATGCTGTCGCTATGCCGAAACGCATTGTGACGGAATTGTCCGTTACGCCATACTTCCTTACGAATCTCTTCATAAAGAATCTCATAAGGAAAATGCAGCCGATGAACTTTGCTGCCCATAGGATGAAGTTAATCACTGTGGACCATACTCCTGCGCCTTCTCCTGTCAGAGGCTGGCTGAGAAACATATATGCAACTGAAATTGCACCGAATGCTGCTCCTGCAGCTCCTGCATTGTTCAACAGTCTTGAACTTGACATGCTTTCTTTCATGATTTTAAGTTTTAACAGATGCAAAGATACATAAAGACTTCTGTTTTCCTTATATGGCAATGAAAATAATCATGCAGTTCAAGTGGTCGGCCCTGCTGTCTGGCGTGATGACTGCGTCTTTTTCCAGACAAGCGGAGTCTCTCCGAACTGCCGTTTGAAGCATTTGATGAAATAGCTTACGGTGTTGAATCCGAAATGCCAGGCTATGTCGGATGTGTTCTCCTCAGGGTGCTCAAGTATTCTCTGCGCAGCCTTTTTCAGCCTGAGTGACATGATGAACCTGTTCGGCGTCATCCCTGTCAGTGCCTTGAATTTGTCGTACATCAGGGATTTGCTCATGCACAGCTCATTGGCAAATGACATGATGTCAAATTCCGGATCTGCAATGTGCTCCTCTGCAATCCTTATGGCGTCATCCATGAATTTCTTGTCTACAGGGCTTCCTGTGTTGGCTGGAGGTTCCGTGAAGTCTGCCATGCGGGAGTATATTTTCTGCTGCAGTTCCCTGTTCCTCAGGACGTTTGCTGCCCTTGCCAGCAGGATTTCGGATTTGAATGGCTTACGGACATAGTCATCTGCCCCCTGTACAAGCCCTTCAATTATATCATTGTCGGAAGACAGTGCAGTGAGGAGTATGACAGGAATATGGCTTGTGCCTATGCTGGATTTCAGGATGCGGCACAGCTCTGTCCCGGACATCTCAGGCATCATCACATCGCTTATTATAAGGTCAGGGCGGCATCTGGTCGCCTGTCTCAGCCCGTCTGCGCCGCATGTGGAGGCAATGACCTGATATCCGCTTGACTGGAACAGCCGCGAAAGCATGTCAAGCATGTCCGGATTGTCATCAATGAGAAGTACTGTCTTGCCGGTGCCTCCGGCCTGGACAGGCAGCGGCTTTTCCATGTTCATGTGCTCCATCCTGTCATCTGTCCTGCAGACAGCCTCCTTGTCGGATACTGGCAGCGTTATGCAGAAGTCGGTGCGTATGTCAGGCTCGCTTGTGACGGTTAGCCTCCCTGAATGCATGGTGACTATCCTTTTGGCAAACGACAGCCCTATGCCGGAACCTTTTCTCCCGCTCCCGGAGTTGGCCTCCTTCTCCTGCCAGAACCGCTCGAAGACCCTGCCTATGTTCTCCGGCCTGATCCCGACTCCGTTGTCGCATACATGTATCTCTATTTCTTCTCCGGCATCCCTGACGGATACCTCTATGCTGTCCTTCGTGTACTTGAATGCATTGGACATAAGGTTGCAGATGGCCCTGCTCATCTGAAGATAGTCAATCTCTATTACTGCGTCATTGTGTATGTCATCCAGGGTCAGTGCTATGCCTCTCTGATGCGCAAGGTCCTTGAACATTGTGAAGATGTCGGACATCAGCGCAGACAGCTTTACCGGGATTTTCTCCAGCCTGAAATCGCTTCCCTGGGCCTTGTTGAGGTCGATGAACTCGTCTATCAGGTTTCCGAGCCTTTCTGTATTGTGCTGCATCCCGAGCAGGTTCGCCATCTCTGCAGATGAGACCGCGGTGCTTTTCATGAGCATCTCCATATACCCCTGGATGATTGTAAGCGGTGTCTTGAATTCATGTGAAATGTTTGTCATGAATACGGTCTTTGCCTCCGAGACTTTCTTCTGCTGCTCCTTCTCGCATTTCTCCATCTCCAGCATTACCCTTAGCCTGGCATCCCTCAGGTATACATATATCAGGAATGATGCAATGGACAGTAACGTGAGCATTGCAAGCATGGCAAACCACCATGTCTCCCATATCTCAGGCCTCACGTGGACATCGAAGCATATCGACGGCGGGACTCCTCCGGAAACAGGTGCCGTTCCGCGGATTTCAAGGACATATCTCCCTGGACTTAGGTTGGAATATGTCAGGACGTTGCCCCGTGCCTTATTGAAATTCTTTTCCGCCCCGGTGAGGCGGTATTCGAACGCGAGGTCGAGGGACGGGTTGAGACTGCTTGTGGAGATACCGAATGAAAGCACAGACACATTTGACGGGACATCTATGCTGTGCTGGTACAGCGTTGAACTGTATAGCGGGCCGTCAGGTGACGGGCTGATGCGCCTGTTGTCGAAATATATGTCCCTGACATAGATGCTGTAGTCTTCTCCGTTGCATTCCAGCCTGTCTTCCTTGATTGCAAGTATCCCGTTCAGCTCGCATGCGTAGATTGTGGAATCCCGCGACACGTAGACGTAGTTCGTGATGCCGAGCGGATAGCCGTCGGATTTCTTGAAATTGCTGAAGGCCTTTGTGCTCTTGTCATATGTGGAGATGCCATTGTTGTTCGCGATGTACAGCATGTCCCTGGCAGTCCCCTCGGTTATGCCGTTTACGCAGCCGTTTGCAAGCCCTTCACCTATGCCTATGTTCTCGAATGTGTCTGTCCAGGGGTCAACGCGGAATATTCCTGAGCCGTTGGTGGACAGCCACAGGATTCCGTCCTGGTCCTTATAGAAAGACACTACGTAGTTCTCTGCTTTCATGCCTTTGATCTCCGTGCAGCTCCAGACCTTGAAATATCCCTCCTGCACAGAAATCTTCTTGTATACCTTGTCTGCTGTCGAGTACCACAGGTCTCCGTTGTCGTCTATGCAGAAATCATAGATCTTGGCATCAGTTGTCATGTCCCCGAGAAAACTGTGTATCTTGTAGCTGTGCCTGTCTATTGTGAAAAGCCCCTCTGTGCCGTTTGCCAGGAGGTATCTGCTGTCAAGCGGGGCTATGCGTGTGATGTTCTCCAGAGTCAGCGACCTGCCTGTGGCCGGGTTGAAAAATCCTGGCGGAGTGTGGCTGATGCTTCCCTTGTTGAGGTTGACTACCTGTATGCCTTTGTCGAACAGGCATATCCACATTGCGTCCTCCTGGCTGTCGTACCAGATATGCTTGATGTTTTTCAGCCGCTCGTCATTTTCCAGTCTCTCCTTGATTCCCGGCCTTATTGTCCCTTGCGGGTCATGGATGACAAGGCCGCCGCTGATGCTCCCTATCCACAGGGCGCCTCTTTTGTCTTCAGCTATCGAACTGACCACAGGTGAGGATATCCTGAATTTCCCTGGACGCGACGCATCTATGAACCTGAACTCATTTTCCTTTTCTATTGAGCAGAAATGCGCCCCCGCATGGAAAGTCCCTATGAACAGGAGCCCGTTGTCAAAATACAGATTCCTGACAGCCCTGTTGCTGAATCCCTCCACGCCGGAATCATAGAAATACCGGCAGATTTCTCCTGTACGGTCATTTATGCTTGCAAGCCCGTCGTATGACCCTGCAATGAATTCGTCGTCTGATATCTGGACAACACGCCTGACATTGTTCCTGTTTTCATGGTCCGGATAGCTGTCCGGGATCTTGTACTGTACAGCTGTCCCGTCGCTCCTTATGTTCGTGGTGCCCTCCGTCCTGGAATTTATCCATACTCCGCCCTTGCTGTCTGCATCTATCCCTACAAGATTGGAGCATTGGAGCACGGAGGCCGCGTTCTTTTCTGATACTTTCATGACGGTATTGTTGCTGAGGGCGACGTAGAGTATTCCCGAAGTGTCGAAGCAGAAGTCGCGTATCGAATACCTGCTTGACTTGTCAAGTTCAAAGACCAGCTCGTGTCTCCCGTCCGGACTGTACCTGAAGATCTTGCTGAATGTTGACCAGTGGAGCGAGCCTGTGTATTCCATATTGGTCACATCCACATCTGTAATTGTTGTGAATTTTTCGCTGCGCATGTCAAAGGCGGCAAGGTTGTGCCTCCCTTTTATATATAGGTGCCCGTTACGGTCACCACATACCTTTGTCACGATATTGCTCGGTATGTCGCTGCATTCGTCTGGCCTGAAAATCTTCACGCTTTTCCCGTCGTACATGTTCAGCCCGTCCTGGGTAGCAATCCAGATGAAGTCAAATTCATCCCTGTATATGTCATTGACAAGATTGTTCGACAGCCCGTTCAGCGAGTTCAGATGGTTGAAGTGTATCTCTTTTTCCGTCATTTGCGCATTGGCTGCCGCAAGATGGCATATTGCAGCCAGCATCATGCATGTCAGATATATCCTTTTCATTGTGTAATATCGCTTTATCTGCTAATGTAGCACTTTTTTCAGCCAAAATCGCATTTCCTCAGGATGGCTTCAGCGTTTTGGAAGATTGTTGTATTTTTTCGGAAAAAACAGCAATTCCCGCTTTCTGCATAGTGATAAATTTGCCAATGCATTAATAACATTAAACATGAACAGATCTTTTGCTGAAAAGATGTCGGCTGTGTTTCTGATGGCCTTCATCATTGTCTCCTGCAGGGATTCCAGGCTTTTCGAAGAGCGGCTCGGGCAGATGTCCGTCCGGATAGATGCCCTTGAGCAGATTGTGGAGACAGTAAACAACAATGCCATTGCACTGAGGATGCTTGTGGACCGGAAGACTCTCATCGTGTCGTACAGGGACACGGGGAACGGATATTCACTTGAACTCAGCGACGGGACAGTCATAGAGATCACTGATGGAATCAATTCCCCCTATGCGGTGCCTGTCATCTCGATAGACGGGGACGGCTGGTGGATAGTCTCCGTGGACGGCGGCGAGACTTTTGTCCGGATTGCCGGGGCGGACAATGCGTGTGATGACTCTGCATCCACTCCGCAGCTCACGGTAGACGGCAATGGGTTCTGGATGTTCTCTGTTGACGGCGGCGCTTCCTGGGACTATATCCGTGATGGATATGGCAAGGAGATAAGCGCAATCGACGGGGAAGCTGTCCGGGGTGACGCCTCCGTGTTTGCAAATGTGGAGATTGATGAGGAAAACCAGCTTCTTGTGCTGACTCTGAAAAATGACGGACGCAGGATAGCTGTGGACATTCTGCTTGATTTCTATTTCAATATAGTCAACTGGACAGATGGCGTGAAACTTCGTAAAGGAGAGTCGCTCCAGTATGAGATAGAGCATAATGGTGTGAGGGATGCCGTAGTGATGGATGCCCCTTCCGGATGGATGGTTGATATCAATGGCTCCCTGCTCAGCATAGTGCCCAGCGGGGATGCCGAAGCCGGAGTGTACCCGATTGAACTTGTCCTTGTCTCGGAAAAAGGTCTTGTCAAGAGCAGGCCCCTTGAAGTGGAGATAGTGGACAGCCCTCTTGCAACAGGATGCCTGCTATGGGACCGCTTCATACTTTCTGATGAAGGCAATCTGCTTCTTGATTATTCCTATGCCGGCTACAGGCATGGAGAATATGCACCGGCTGATGTGTGGTCGCTTGGCTACAGGGTATATGACATAAGGGACTATGGCGGGATTCCTGATGACGGCTTGTCGGACAGGCAGGCATTTGATGCTGCCTACAAGGCCGCGATGGGGACTGCCGTCACGTCAAAGGCATCTGCAAAGGCGATAATATATTTTCCGGAGGGGGAATGGATCCTCCATACATCTGATGACAATGTCAATGGAGCGAGCATGCCTCTTGTCATCCAGGCCGGGGACATTGTCCTGAAAGGAGCAGGGCGTGACAGGACCACCATTGTCATGCAGGACCCTAATCTGCCTGAAGATGAGACCATGCTGTATTCAAGCCCTGTGATGATGGAATTCCAGAACCCCAACTATCGCTCATCAGTTACGCGTGTGACGTCAGATGCACCGAAGGGTACATTTTCCATAGATGTGGCATCAGCCTCGAATCTTGCGGCGGGGGATGTGGTCGTCCTTGAAATGACGAACAATGACCCGGAGGCGATAGCGGCGCAGCTGTATCCGTATGCCGTGGAGACGTCAATGACCGGACTGACAGGGACCGGTGTCTCTGTAATAGCCTTCTATGAGATAAAGTCGATTGCTGGCAACAGGATCACTTTTGTCGAGCCTCTCATGTGCGGTATTGATGCTTCATGGAACTGGGAGGTGAAACGTTTCCCGCATTACAGCAATGTAGGTATTGAGGACATCGCTTTCAAGGGGAATGCAAAGCCTGATTTCATGCATCACGGAGACTGGGAATATGACGGGGCTTTCAAGCCGATAGAATTCTCAAGGCTCACGGACAGCTGGATCAGACGCTGCCGGTTTACAAGCGTGAGCGAGGCCGTCACTATGGTGCATTGTGCCAACTGTTCGGTATATGATATCGTCATTGACGGGAACACAGGGCATTCCGCTATACGTTCCCAGGCTTCGTCAAGAGTGTTCATCGGGGCTGTCGAGGATGTCTCAGGAAACGGGTCCGGCCAGTGGCATGGCTCAGGAGTGTCCCACGAATCTTCCGGTACGGTCCTCTGGCGCAACAGGTATGGAGACAACAGCTTTTTTGAGTGCCATGCCTCCCAGCCGAGGGCAACCCTTGTAGACTGCTGCCATGGAGGATGGGCATATGGGCATCAGGGCGGAAGCCTGGACTGTCTGCCGAACCATATGGCTGACCTTGTGATATGGAATTATGACTCTTCGGTATCATGCAGTGGCGAATGGCAGTGGTGGAGCGGGACAGATAGATATCAGAGGTTCCTGCCGCCTGTGATTGCCGGCTTCCATGGAGCTCAGTGCATTTTTGCGGAAGACCAGTGCCTTGCGGACGAGAGTCACGGGACAGCTGTAGAGCCTGGCTCCCTGTATGAGGCCCAGATGAAGGCGCGCCTTGGATATCTTCCGGGATGGATCAATACATTAAGAAACTGAATATGAAAATCTTTGATGCAATGAAAAATATATTTCCAATAGCTGCGATATTGTCAATGTTCATATCGTGCTCCGATATAAAGGAACTTAACGACAGGATGGATGTCCTGGAGAACAGGGTCGCAGTGCTTGAGGTGGCTGTCTCTGCGCTTAACAGCAATGCCGAGGCCCTTTATGCCCTCATGAACGCGCAGTCCATAAGCTCGGTAACGGAAAAGGATGGAGTCTATACCATAATAATGAGCAACGGCCAGGAGATTACCCTGACTCAAGGCTCGGTGGGATATGGAATCGTTCCGGTCATGTCGATTGATTCCGAAGGGTACTGGATGGTCGACTACGGGGATGGCAGCGTCTATCTCATGTATGATGGTGCAAAAATCCCTGCTACCGGGAAAGATGGGCAGACTCCGTTGTTCAGTGTCGATGAAGATGGCTTCTGGCTTGTGAGCTACGATTCCGGGAAGACATATACCCATGTCCTTGACGTGAATTCAGAAAAGGTTTCCGCACTCGGGACCGGAGAGTCGGCGGACCAGTTCTTCAATGATGTCCGTCTTGGTGAAAACGGTGACGTGCTTGAGATTGTCATGCGCAATGGAGAGATGGTCACTGTACCTGTAGTGCCGGATTTCCTGTGCTGCGTAGATGCCTCCGGGATGCAGGTCTTCAGGGCAGGCCAGACAAAGACATTCATGGTCACAGCAAAAGGTGTATCTACAATCATCATCTCTGCACCTGAGGGATGGGGTACTGCATATTCTGAAAATATCCTTTCGATAACGGCGCCTGACCTTGTGTCTCCTTTAACGAAGTCGCTGTCAGCCAATAATATGACTGACGTGAGCCTGCTGGCAATCTCTGAGACTGGCTTTGTGGCTGTTGCGAAGGTGGAGGTCATGGTTGAAGGAGGGGAGTCCGGCTTCAAGCCGCAGGTGGCGCTGGCGGTTGATGAAATCACGTCATCTTCTGTATTGGTTACAGCGGCCCTGTCTGCTGATGCGACGTGGAAATATCTTCTTCTCCGGCCTTCAGACATCTCTCCTTCAGCAGAGAGAGTCAATGAGACAGGAGAAGAGGCCGAAGGTACATCGTTGCTTATAGGTGGCTTGTCTCCGGGTACATCCTATGTCTTGTACGCGATAGCCCTGAAAGATGGCATTATAGGGAATGTGCAGTCCATTGCCTTCACGACAGAGGCAATGCAGATAGACAACTGGTACGACTGGTGGACTGCGGGGAATGCCATTGTGATAGGAGGTGTCGAATATGACTACGAGACATATAAGTCAGGAACTGTAATGCATGTCACAGAGGACTATACAATCAAGTCCGGTGATGAGTGGGGAGTGTATTTCGTTGACCCGGGTGCCAAGCTGAGCATAGGCTTCAGCAATTCATGCCGCAAGCTCATAGTAGTCGGGAACAATCCTGGGGTGCGTTCGGAAATGGAGTTCACAACGCGCATACAGCCGTACGAGATGGGAGACCCTACAGGAGTCAATGTCTTCGGGTTCAAGAACATGACGATAGATACTACTCCTTTCAATGATTATTTGTTCCTTGTGAACAATGCCAAGTCTTTCGGACGCATGGTGTTTGACGGCTGCAAGCTTATCATGGCCAAGACACTGGTGTATATGAGCAGTTCAGACAAGGCTATAACTGATTTCACAATGGTTGACACGGATGTGGAGATAAGGGCGTCTAACCTTAATTTCCTCGGCACAGGCTCCTCCACTGCGACATATGGAAGCATGACATTCAGGAACAATGTCTTCTATGCCTCTTCAGGCACTTTCACGAACTTCTATCTGTTCAATGGCGGGAATTCTTCATTCTCGGGCGACATCGTGTTCGAACGGAATACCATGGTGAACCTCGCCGCGCATTCCAACTCATATCTCTACGCCAAGGTCTTCAACGGGCTGTCAGCTACAGACAATATATTCTATTATACAGATGTGCTCACAAATGCGACCTGCCTTGTGCGCTCTACAGATGCCTGGCCGTCCTATGGCGAGGTCACGCACAACATATCGTACAGGAAAAACGCTGGAAATGCCTTCCAGGTAATATACGGCGGCAAAGGCAACTGGTTCTCAGCTGTTGATGAGGCGGTTGATGTCGATACGGACCCGTTCGGCACATTCGACCAGGGCAAAGGCATATTTGTCCAGCATCCGGACTATTCTTCATTTGGTGCCATAAGATAATTCGCTTGCCATGGGAAAACGTATAATTCTATTCATCGCAATGTATATGGCCTGCGCTGCCGGACTATATGCACAGGAACGGGAGGTCTCGGGAAAATTAGTGGACCAGGACGGGACTCCGGTGGCAGGGGCGGTTGTCTATGAAAAAGGGCGTGAGACGTCCGGGACAGTCGCGGATGACAATGGAAAGTGGTCACTCAGGGTGTCTTCTGGCAAGGCGCAGATCATATTCAGCTGCCTTGGGTACATGGAGGCCGAGGTTGCTGTAGGAGGCAGGGCGGTAATCGACCATGTCATGCAGGCGGACAATGAGCTTCTTGAGGCTGCGGAGCTTGTGAGCATAGGGTATGGCTCTGTCGCAAAGCGGGACCTGACCGGCTCTGTTTCTTCCGTGAGCATGTCTTCCATCAGCACGGCCCCGGTGACGAATTTCGACCAGGCCTTGACAGGCCGGATCGCAGGGGTATATGTCTCTACTTCCGACGGAGCTGTCGGAAGCACAGCGGAAATCGTGATACGCGGAAGCAATTCATTGACGCAGAGCAGCTCTCCTCTGTATGTGATTGACGGGTTCCTTTCGGAAAGCTCTATGGCGACATCAATAAGCCCATCGGACATAGAGACTATAGATGTGCTCAAGGATGCCTCTGCCACTGCCATATATGGTGCACGCGGCGCAAACGGGGTGATAGTGATACAGACAAAGAAAGGAGTAGAGGGCAAGACAACGGTGAATCTCGGGGTCTCTTCTTCATTGAATGTGATTGCCAACAAGACAAGGCTCATGGACGGATATGACTTTGTCTGCCTGCAGTCGGAAATCTATGATGCCAAAGGGCAGGACAATGAATACCTCAAAGGAGGATATACCCTGCAGGACTATGCTGATGCTAAATATGTTGACTGGCAGGACATGATATACAGGCCGGCTCTGGTCATGGACTACAGCCTGTCCGTATCCGGCGGTAGCGGCAAGACCGGAACTTCATGGCGGGTGAATTTTTCTGCCCTTGACCAGGACGGGATCATAGTCGGCTCAAATTTCCAGAAGTACAGCGCAAAAGTCAACCTTACGCAGAAAATAGGCAAGAAGCTCAAGATGGAAGTGTTTGCCGACTATGCGCGCAGCATTACGGACGGGACTACTCCTACCTCTGCCCAGCAGTCTTCTTCTGCTTCGGGATGGCTGGTCTATTCTGTGTGGGGCTACCGTCCGTTGCGGCCTCTTTATCTTGGCGTGGACATGGATGCATGGATGGATGACTACATGGACAGTGACGCCCAGGCCAATGACTACCGCTTCAATCCTGCCAAGACAGTCCGGAATGAATACAGGAAGACCATTTTCAACAACCTTTCGGGAAATGCATCACTTTCATGGTATATAACCCCTAAACTGACATTGAAGGTCTCGGGCGGCTACCGCCTTTACCAGAGGAAGAGGGAGGAGTTCAATGGTTCCCAGACATATTCCGGGTTCAAAGGCTCCCCGTCTGGAAAGGGAATCAACGGAAGCATAAACTGGACAGACACAGGGACATGGCAGAATGACAACACCCTGACATGGCGTGACACATTCGGCAGGGAACATCATTTCACGGCAATGGCCGGATTCTCCCTCCAGGGGGAGAAAAGTTCCTATGACGGAGTAGCCTCGCAGAATATGAGCACTGAGTCCCTTGGCCTTAAAGGCATGCATACAGGACAGTACCAGGTCGTCATCCCATGGCAGAGGAACTGGAGGATGATGTCGGGGTTTGCGCGTATAAGCTATGACTACGGATACAGATATTATCTTACTGCGACTTTCCGTGCAGACGGCTCCTCAAAGTTTCCTCCGTCCAACAGGTGGGGATTCTTTCCGTCGGCAAGCGTCGCATGGAACTTTGACAGGGAGCCATGGATGGAATGGGCAGGTGCCCTGAGCAACGGAAAGGTGCGTGCTTCATATGGCCTTACCGGAAACAACAGGACAACGACCCCATATGATTTCTATTCCCAGGTGAGCACATCCCCTGGCACCTCATCTACCAGCGACTATTTCTTCTCCGGGGAATACGTCCCTGGATACGCTCCATCCAGCATGGCGAATGAAAACCTGAAATGGGAGACCACAGGACAGGTGGACATCGGACTTGACCTTGGATTCTTCAGCAACAGGATAAAGCTCACGGCGGACTGGTACATGAAGCATACAAGGGACCTGCTGCTCCAGGCCATAATCCCTGCTTCCTCAGGCTTTACATCCGAGATGCGCAACATCGGCTCAATCAGGAACAGCGGAGTGGAGCTTACGATTGATGCAGTACCCGTGATGGTGAATGGTTTCGAGTGGGACATCTCTTTCAACATAGCCATGAACAGGAATGTCGTCACTGCGCTTTCAGATGGCCAGCATGCGCTTCTCTCCACCGTGTCCTGGGACCAGCGCTTCAACAGCCAGTATCCATATATCTCACAGGTAGGCATGCCTGCCGGACTGATGTACGGATTCATTTATGAAGGGACATACAAGGCTGCAGATTTCAATTCCAACAATCTCCTGAACGATGATGTCCCATATATGGAAAGTGTCGGAAAGGAACAGACCCGTCCCGGGGACCCGAGGTATTGCGACATAAACGGTGACGGGGTAATCAATGATGCGGACCGTACTGTAATCGGATGCGGCATCCCTGTGCATACGGGAGGGCTGGGCAGCTCTTTCCGCTGGAAAGGTATAGACCTGAACGTCTTCTTCAACTGGAGCTATGGGAACAATGTCCTCAATGCCAACCGCCTCTATTTTGAGAATGCACAGCAGGGGAGCCTTAACCAGCTGGCGTCATACAACGGCAGGTTCAATGCTGCCACAAATCCGGACAGCGACATCCCGCGGGTGCTTGCAAACGGGACATATGTATATTCATCAAGGGTTGTGGAGGATGCCTCGTACCTGAGGCTGAGGAGCATATCCCTTGGATATACCTTGCCGGGAAAACTGCTTGCCCGGGCAAGGATCTCAAAGATAAGGATTGCTGCATCCGTGGACAACATCTTCACATGGACGTCCTACTCCGGTGCCGACCCGGAGGTCTCTACAAGGTCCTCTGTGCTTACCCCGGGATTTGACTGGTCAGCATATCCGCGGGCCAGGGGAGGCTCACTGGCCCTTGACATAACATTCTGACATAGATGAAACCAACACCATCGAGAACATGAAACCTATAAGATATTATATCCCATGCCTGCTGGCATTGTCCGCATTGTCATGCAGCTTTCTGGACGAGGAGCCGCAGGTGATCTGCCCGGATACATTCTACCAGTCTGAGACAGAAGTGAAATACGGCCTTGCCGGTGTCTATGGCGTTATGGCCAGCGAGGCGTTCTACGGCAACAACTACTCATTGATGCTCTCCAATGTAGATGACCTGTCCTATTACAACCGTGCCACCACCAACAATCCGTCCTGTGTCTTCCAGCATGACGCATCCACGACTGAAATCTACACCGCATGGACGGAGATATACCGTGGGATAGGGAATGCGAACGCCTTCATGGAGGCTGTCTCCGAAACCGGGCTTGACCCGGACGGGGCGTATTATGCAGAGGCAAGATTCCTGCGTGCCTATTACCATTTCATCCTTGCGCAGGCGTGGGGGGATGTCCCGTTGAGGACTTCCGCCTCCAGGAAACATGAGGACACATCGTGCGCGGCATCCTCGCAATATGATGTGCTTTGCTGGGCGGCATCTGAAATGGAGGAATGCCTGGAGAATATAACCGATGACATTTCAGTCCAGCCGTCAAGGGTGAACAGGAATACGGTCCACGGCATCCTGGCACGCCTGTACCTTTTCCTTGCCGGGTCAAGTGTGGAAGGCCCTGGCGGCAAGAGGGAATTCTACGGAAAGGCCATGGAGCATTGTGCAGCTGTGATAGAGACGGGCCAGCACCGCATTAATCCAAGCTATTCCCAGGTTTTCATCAACATGATAAAGGACGGATATGACACTGAGTGGCGTGAATCAATGTGGGAGGTCGAGTTCAATGGAGACCGCTCGTCTCCGGACAGATGGACAAACGGGCGTATCGGTGATGTCATCGGCCTGAGGAGCAGCGGCCGGGAAGGATACGAGTCATTCCTGTGCAACTATTCCTATGCGATGTATGACGGGACATTGCAGCTGTGGAACCTCTACTGGACAGATGACCGCACTGCAGAGGAGGACAAGCTCGGTTCCGTGACCGATGCACGCCAGGAATGGAACATGCCTCCGTATAATTATGAGGGCTATACTTCCGGTGGGGTACAGCTCTATCTCCCTTCTGTTGACAGGACCCCTTATCATTACAGGGGCGTCTCCACATTTGACAATCCTGTGACTGCACGCGCGATCCGTAATTGCGGTAAATGGCGCAGGGAGATTGAATACGAGGCACTCCAGGACAACATGAGCATCTATACAGGCATAAATTTCCCTATTCTACGCTATGCGGATATATTGCTGATGTATGCAGAGGCCAGCAATGAGTATGAAGGAGCCCCTTCGCAGGCCGCGTATGGACATGTGAAGGCCGTCCGTGACCGTGCGGGCATAGGGACAATCCCGTTCAGCGAGTATGATTACAGTACGTTCCGCCAGCTCGTAAGGAATGAGCGTGGCAGGGAGCTGTGCTTCGAGTCCCTCCGCAGATATGACCTTATCCGGTGGGGCGTGTTTGTCGAGTCCATGGGACGTTATGGCGAATATGTGACCGATGATGAATGGGTCTTCAACAACAAGAGCATATATGCGGCAGCGATAGGCTCTGCCGTGAAGCCGCGCCACATACTGCTTCCTATACCGACTATTGAACTCGGTGTCAATGATAAACTTGTACAGAATAAACTATGGCGATGATGAGAAAATTATATTTTATTCCGCTCCTTGTGCTTCTTTTGCCTTCATGCCGGCAGGACATTGTGTCTGAAGTGGACTTCACTGTGGCGACGGATCTGGAGAACACCTATTATGCAGGAGAGCCTGTCCGCTTCCTGTTCAGGCGTGCATCTGTTGATAATCTCCTGTTCTACAGCGGTGAAAACGGTTCAAGATATGAATACCGGGACAGGAGGATTGTCCCGACGGAACAGGTGAGGTCGGTGTCCATAGATTTTGAATTCCTTGCCAGATACGGGGTTGATGGCGGTTTCGATGTATATATATCAAATTCATTTGAGGGGCTGAAAGGCAATGATGCTGATGCCGACAAGGCTGAAATCCGCTCCTGGGAAGATGCAATGGATGAAGACGGGAATATCCCCGGGTGGACAAGGCTGCCGTATGAAGAAGGCCCGAATGGAGTCTGGACATACCAGGCCTTTGACCTTTCGGATTATATTGACAACTTTGCAGTCGCGTTCCATTGGCATCCGCGTGCCCAGGGCTCTGCTGCGCAGAGGACATACGGAGTCAACGGTAACATCGTCCTGGATGTGGATGGTGCCGACCCGTCTGTGATTACCCTGCCGGAGCTTGGCATTATACCGGTGATGATGAATGATGAAATAGAGGACCCGTATATGATGAACAGCAAGAACGGCAGCATCTGCTTTGACAATTCCGCCGCCCAGGTCTATTTCCAGGGTGCAGCATACCAGGAACTGGACTACCAGATTGACGGATGGGCCGTGTCAGTGCCATGTGCGCTCAACAGGATACAGAATGACAAGGGGACGGTCATCAAGACGCAGGAAAACGACATCCGGTGCTTTGACTATGTCTACGGCAGGCCAGGAACATATGTTGCTACGTTTGTCGGGACTAATGTCAATTACCTGCACAGGGATTACTCGGTAAAGAATGTTAAACTGTTTATAATAGATAAACCTCATGATTGTCAGTAGCGCATTGTCTCTTGCCTGTGCATTTCTCCAGGTCTGCCCGTGCAGTCTCCAGGACTGGGCATCATATGCTCCGGTAGATTTTTCCTATGCCGGATACCGATATGGAGAGACGGCTCCGCCTGAGGTGGATGAACTGGGATACAGGGTGTTCGATGTGACTGATTTCGGGGCGGTCCCGGACGACGGCCTTCCTGACAGGCAGGCTTTCATTGATGCCTGCAAGGCGGCCATTGGCGAAGGGCGCAGCGAAAATCCGGATGCGAAGGCCATAATCTATTTCCCGGAAGGGACATATATCCTGCATACTGAGGCCGATGACGTCGACGGATGCAGCCGGGAACTGTCTGTCCCGGCCGGTAACATTCTAATCAAGGGAGCCGGACGTGACAGGACGACCATAGTCATGGCCTCCCCGAACAATCCGCGTAACCCAGACCAGATGTGGACTTCCCCTTTCATGCTTGTGCTCGGAAGCAGGGCTCCTTTGAGGGAACTGGCCGAAGTCACAGGCTTTTCAGCAAAGGGATGTTTCTCGGTGACGGTTTCCGACACAGGGAAACTTAATCCCGGAGACAGGGTCTGCCTGCGGCTTACGGACAATTCTCCTGAACTGATCGAGAAGTCATTTGCACCGTGTGTGCGGGAATCCCAGATGACAGATTTTGTTGAGCAGGGCGTCAAGATACGTGACTACCACAAGATAAAGTCAATAGAGGGCAATGTCGTTACTTTTGTGGAGCCGCTCATGTACGAGGTCAATCCCGAATACAGGTGGACAATAGCGTCACATCCGCATTATGAGAACGTCGGGGTTGAGGACATCAGGTTCCGTGGAGATGCAAAGGACAGGTTCGTCCATCACGGGTCATGGCAGGATGACGGGGCGTACAAGATCATAGCGATGTCGCAGGTGACGGACGGCTGGATAAGGAGGTGCACATTCGAAAGCGTAAGCGAAGGTGCTGTCTTCAGACGCTGTGCCAACATATCTGCCTATGACATAGAGTTCTGCGGCAAAAGGGGGCACTCCTCGATCTATACAGAGGAATCATCACGGGTGTTCATGGGCTGCACCGGGGACTATACATCAGGTGCGGCCGCGAATGATCCTGACAGCTATATGGACGGTGCAGGGCAGTGGCATGCTGTAGGTGTCTCAAAGCCTGACATGGGGAATGTCGTCTGGCGTAACGCATGGGGGTATGATGCCTGTTTCCAGTGCCATGCCACTCAGCCTCGCGCCACTCTGCTCGACAGCAACAAGGGAGGATGGGTGCAGTACCGGCAGGGCGGTGCGGCAAACCTGTGCCCGAACCATATGGAAGACCTTGTGATATGGAACCATGAGTCGACAACTCCATTCGATGGAGTGTGGGAATGGTGGACAAAGGACAATGTATGGCAGAAATTCCTTCCTCCGGTCATTGTCGGTTTCCATGGCGAGGCATGCGAGTTCGCCCCGGGGCAGTGCCTGAATCTCTCATACGGGAAGCCGGTGGAGCCTGAGTCCCTATATGAATTTCAGCTCAGGGAGCGTCTGGGCAGCCTGCCCGGATGGGTTATAGAGCTGAAGGTAAGGTCCGAAAGGTACAAGGAAAGGCTCTGAAACGCTTTTCAGACGATTAATATAGGAAAGACAGAAAAAAAATCCTACCTTTGCGGACTTGTTTTAAATAATAGAATATCATGATTAACATTACATTTCCTGACGGTAGCGTAAAAGCCTATGAGAATGGCGTTACCAGCTACGAGATAGCAAAAGGTATCAGTCCAAGACTTGCAGCAGACGTACTTGCTGCTACGGTTATAACAAAGGATGATACTACAGGAAAGGGGACAATCTATGACCTTGACCGTCCAATCAACGGGGATGCTTCGATAAGGCTGCACAAGTGGGAGGACGAAGAGGCCAAGCATGTGTTCTGGCATTCATCTTCGCACCTTATGGCCGCTGCCCTTGAGGCGCTCTACCCTGGTGTGAAATTCGGTATAGGCCCGGCAATCGAGAACGGTTTCTATTATGATGTGGACTTTGGCGGCAAGCAGATAACAGAGTCGGACCTCAAGGCGATTGAGGACAAGATGATAGAGCTGGCACGCAAGGGCGAGGCTTTTGTCCGCGAGGAGGTTTCAAAGGCAGATGCGCTCAAGGCATTCCAGGAGAAGGGCGATGAGTACAAGTGCGAGCTTATCGGCGAGCTGGAGGACGGGAAGATCACTTTCTATACCAACGGTAGCTTCACAGACCTCTGCCGTGGACCTCATCTCCGTGATACTTCTGTAATCAAGGCTGTAAAGCTGACATCCATAGCTGGAGCATACTGGAGAGGTGACGAGAAACGTCAGATGCTGACACGTATATACGGTATAACCTTCCCTAAGAAGTCAATGCTTGATGAATATCTTGCAATGATGGAGGAGGCAAAGAAGCGTGACCACCGCAAGCTTGGCAAGGAGATGGAGCTGTTCACTTTCTCTCAGAGGGTAGGACAGGGACTTCCTCTGTGGCTGCCTAAAGGTGCTGCCCTGAGGGAGCATCTGGAGCAGTTCCTCCGCAAGGTGCAGAAGTCATACGGATATCTTCCTGTCATCACTCCGCATATCGGGAACAAGGACCTTTACGTGACATCAGGGCACTATGCAAAATACGGCAAGGACTCATTCCAGCCGATACATACTCCGCAGGAGGGTGAAGAATACCTGCTCAAGCCGATGAACTGCCCTCACCACTGTGAAATCTACCGTTCAAAGCCACGTTCATACAAGGACCTTCCTCTGCGCTTCGCAGAGTTCGGTACAGTATACCGTTACGAACAGAGCGGTGAACTCCATGGACTTACAAGGGTGCGCAGCTTTACACAGGATGACGCGCACATCTTCTGCCGTCCGGACCAGCTCAAGGAGGAGTTCTGCAAGGTGATAGACATCATCCTGTATGTCTTCAAGACATTGAACTTCACTGAATATATCGCACAGGTCTCTCTGCGTGACCCTAACAACAGGGAGAAATACATCGGTACAGACGAGAACTGGGCAAAGGCTGAGAGCGCAATCATAGACGCGGCTGCGGAAAAAGGCCTCAAGACAGTAGTTGAATACGGTGAGGCTGCATTCTATGGCCCTAAGCTTGATTTTATGGTGAAGGATGCCATCGGAAGGAAATGGCAGCTCGGAACCATCCAGGTTGACTACAATCTTCCTGAGCGTTTCGAACTTGAGTATACAGGAAGCGATGGGCAGAAATACCGTCCTATCATGATTCACAGGGCACCGTTCGGGTCGCTTGAGAGATTCGTAGCAGTCCTCCTGGAGCACACAGGCGGAAAGCTTCCTCTCTGGCTTACTCCGGATCAGGTTACAGTGCTTCCAGTCAGCGAAAAATATGCTGATTATGCAAAAAAAGTTTGTGATTTGATGAATATTTCCGATATTCGCGCCTCAATAGACGATAGAAATGAGACTATTGGCAAGAGAATCCGCGAGAGTGAACTCAAGAGGATTCCTTTCCTTGTGATTGTAGGTGAGAAGGAAATGACAGAAAACACAGTCTCTGTCAGACGCCAGGGCGGAAAAGACGAGGGGGCTATGCCGGTAGAGAAATTTATTGAGCTTGTAAACAAAGAGGTTGCGGAGCAGCTTTCGTAACCTTAAATATAATTAACTTAAAACAAGGAGGACAGCGCTATCGCAGCACCATTCAAACCTTCAGGCCCACGATTCAATGGTCCAAGACCGAATCAGCGCGGGGCACGCCCTTTCAACAATGCAAAGAAGGAAGAGGGCGAATTGAGAATAAATGACGAGATTACGGCCGTAAAGGTACGTCTTGTCGGAGACAATATCGAGGAGCAGGGCATCTTCCCGATATCTAAGGCCATGAAGATGGCTGACGATATGGGACTTGACCTTGTTGAGATAAGCGCAAAGGCAGACCCTCCGGTATGTAAGATAATTGATTACCAGAAATATCTGTACCAGCAGAAGAAGAAGGCAAAGGAAATGAAGTCCAATTCTGCCAAGATTGTGATCAAGGAGATCAGGTTTGGACCGAATACCGATGAGCATGACTTCCAGTTCAAGCTGAAGCATGCACAGGAGTTCCTGTCCGAAGGATCGAAGGTCAAGGCTTCAGTCTTCTTCAAGGGACGTTCAATCATATATTCCGACCAGGGAGAGAAGCTTCTGCTCAGGTTTGCAGTCGAGCTTGAGGAATATGGACGCGCTGAGCAGATGCCTAAGCTTGAGGGCAAGAGGATGATAATGATGATTGCCCCGCTACAGAAGAAAAAGTAGTCCTCAGGACACAAATATTTATTAACAGTTAAAAGATTTAACTATGCCAAAATTGAAGACCAACTCCGGTTCAAAAAAGCGTTTCGCGCTTACCGGAACGGGAAAGATCAAGAGGAAACATGCTTACAAGAGCCACATCCTCACCAAGAAGACCAAAAAGCAGAAGAGGAACCTTACCCACTTCGCGGTAGCTGCACCTGCAGACTGCAAGAGGATCAAGGAACTGCTGGCAATGTAATTTTTGGTTACAGTATCATTAAAGTCAAACTTGGAACGCAGTTGAGAAGCTCCACGATGGACACTGCCTCCATAAAACAGTTAAATTTATGCCAAGATCGGTAAATTCAGTTGCCTCAAGGGCACGCCGCAAAAAAATCCTTAAGAGAACCCGCGGTAATTTTCTTTCAAGAAAGAATGTTTGGACGGTAGCAAAGAACACCTATGAAAAAGGTCTTACCTATGCTTACCGTGACCGTAAAGCTAAAAAACGTACTTTCCGTGCTCTCTGGATCCAGCGTATCAACGCTGCCGCACGTCAGTATGGAATGACCTATTCTCAGTTCATGGGCAGGATTGCAAAGCAGAACATCGGCCTTAACCGTAAGGTGCTTGCAGACCTCGCAATGAACAACCCTGCAGCTTTTGAGGCTATTATCAATTCTGTAAAATAGTTTCGCTATAGCCTTATGAGTCTGAAGGAATTATACCATAGCAAATGGGTGAGGTTCGGTTTCTGGGCCTTGCTTTATCTGCTTTGGGTGATCTGGCTCGGGAATTATTGGTGGCTGGCTGGACTTGTGGTCATATTTGACCACCATATCACCGGAAAGGTGAAATGGATGTTCTGGAAGAAGAACTACAAGGAGGGTGAACGCCACAATGTGCTGCTCGACTGGCTTGATGCAATCATCTTCGCAGTTGTAGTCGTCACATTCATCAATACATTCTTTTTCCAGGCATTCAAGATTCCTTCTTCCTCGATGGAAAGTTCTCTCCTGACCGGAGACCATCTTTTCGTCAGCAAGCTGTCATACGGCCCGAGGATTCCGCAGACACCGCTCACGATACCTTTTACCCATAATGTGATCTTTGGAGGCAAGGAGTCATATTCCACGCTGATCCAGAACAAGTACAGGAGGCTGAAGGGATTCGGGCATGTCAAGAGGGGAGACTATGTGGTCTTCGGATTCCCGAATGGGGACACAGTCCTCTCCAAGGCTCCGGCCGATGACTATTATATGCTGGCAAGGACAGCTGGCCGGGACTATGCAATCCGCAATTTCGGTCCTGTCAAGGTCCGTCCGATGGACAAGAAGGACCACTATGTGAAGAGATGCGTCGCCGTTGCCGGTGATACATTGCAGATCATAGACGGACAGGTCTATATTGACGGTAGCATGCAACAGGTCTGGCCAGGAGTGCAGAGCACTTACTCTGTGGTGACTAACGGTCAGAGGATAAACCCGAAGAACCTTGACCGTATCGGTGCGGGACTTTCAGATGCATGGTTTAATCCTGAGATGCCAGGCTATCCTTCAATGCCTCTTACAGCAGGGATGCTGGAGGCAGTAAAGGAATATCCGAATGTGGTGTCTGTCGAGGAGAACATTGATTCCTATCCGCCTGACTATCCTGACTCCTATCTGACAATATTCCCGTTTACAGAGGAATCCAGATGGACAAGGGACAATTTCGGGCCGCTGTGGATCCCTGCCAAGGGCGCGACAGTAGAGCTGACCATCAGCAACCTGCCTTTATATGAAAGGATAATAACAGCATATGAGGGCAATGAGCTTGAAGTTGCAGACGGGAGGATTTTCATAAATTCGGAGGAGGCTCATAGCTATACATTCGGGCAGGATTATTACTTCATGATGGGAGACAACAGGCACAATTCGCTTGATTCAAGATACTGGGGATTTGTACCGGAAGACCATATCGTAGGAAAACCTTCAGTGGTGTGGTTCTCATCAGACAGAAATAAGCCGTTCCCAAAGAACATAAGATGGCGTAGACTGCTCAAATTTGTGTAGATTGCTTGTTTTTTAGAAATTTTTACGCGATATTTGCAGCCCGCTAAATTTGAAATATTAAAAAATTATATACAATGGCAAAGGTTTGTCAAGTTACAGGAAGAAAGAGAATGATAGGAAACAACGTTTCCCATTCCAAGAAACGCACTAAGCGCGTTTTTGCCCTGAACCTCAAGACCAAGAAGTTCTGGTCAGAGGAGGAGCAGAGGTTTATTACACTGAAAGTCTCTTGCAAAGGAATGAGGACAATCGAGAAGAATGGCCTCGATGCAACAATCAAAGATGCTCAGAGTAAAGGATATATTAACCTTGTTTAATTTTTTTGATTATGGCAAAGAAAGCAAAAGGTAACAGGGTGCAGGTCATCCTTGAGTGCACTGAGCAGAGAGAGAGCGGTGTACCAGGTATCTCAAGATACATCACAACAAAGAACAAGAAGAACACTACCGAGCGTCTGGAGCGTAAGAAATATAATCCGTTCCTGAAGAAGGTTACACTTCATCGCGAGATTAAATAATCTGGAGGAATTGAATTATGGCAAAGAAAGCGGTCGCAACATTCAGCGCCAAGGCTGGTGCTAAGAGCATGGTAAAATGCATCCGTATGGACAAGTCTCCAAAAACTGGAGCCTATATGTTCAAGGAGGAGCTTGTAGAGGCTGATAAGGTAAAGGATTTCTTCGCAAAGAAATAATTTTCTCTTGTTTTTGAGTTATAGGAGAGCGTGAATCAACTGGTTCACGCTCTTTTTATGCTCTCTTTCGGGAGTTTTTCTTATATTTGTAGGCTAAACTATTTGCAATGGGGATATTTGATAAAGGTGTCGAGAAGACAAAGAGAAGTTTCTTTGAGAGACTGTCAAGGGCTGTCGCTGGAAAATCCAAGGTAGATGATAACCTGCTGGATGCCATCGAGGAGGCTCTTGTGGCATCTGACATGGGTGTAGACACTACGCTCAAGATAATTGACAACCTTGAAGACAGGGTGGAGAGGGATAAATATATGTCCTTTGACGAACTTCTGGATATGCTGAGGGAGGAGATTGTCTCTCTTCTGGACATCGGGGATGCAGATGCATCAAATGATGTCACATTGCCTTTTGACTTCTCGAAGAAGCCATATGTGATAATGGTTGTCGGTGTCAACGGAGTTGGGAAGACCACAACTATCGGGAAGCTGGCAAGCCGTCTCAAGGCTCAGGGAAAGAAAGTTGTGATAGGTGCTGCCGATACTTTCCGCGCCGCAGCTGTTGACCAGCTTGTTGTCTGGGCGGAACGTGCCGGAGTGGATATAGTCAAGCAGGGAATGGGAGCGGATCCGGCATCTGTCGCATATGATACAGTGAGGTCTGCCGTTGCAAAAGATGCAGATGTGGTGCTGATTGACACTGCCGGGCGTCTGCATAACAGGATTGACCTGATGAATGAGCTGACAAAGATAAGGAATGTCATGCGCAAGGTTATTCCCGATGCTCCTCATGAGGTACTGCTTGTCCTTGACGGCTCGACCGGGCAGAATGCTTTCCAGCAGGCCAAGGAGTTTTCAAGGGCTACTGATGTGACTGCGCTTGCGGTCACTAAGCTTGATGGCTCTGCGAAGGGAGGAGTTGTCATCGGGATTGTAGACCAGTTCAGGTTCCCTATCAAGTTTATCGGTATCGGTGAGGGAATCGATGACCTTAAGGTATTTGACAAGAGGGAGTTCGTTAATTCCCTGTTCTCAAAGGAGGATTTCGGAAAATAGAAAAATTATAGATAACATATGAAAATTTCTTATAACTGGCTAAAGGACTACATTAAATGTGACCTTTCTGCCGAGGATATTGCGGCCGCCCTTACTTCAATAGGGCTTGAGGTTGACTCTATAGAATGCGTGGAGGCTATTCCCGGAGGTCTTGCCGGCGTAATCGTCGCTGAGGTTGTGGAATGCTGCGAACATCCTGATTCGGATCATCTCCATATAACTAAACTGAACACTGGTGCACCTGACCTTCTGCAGGTTGTCTGCGGTGCTCCTAATGTTGCTGCCGGACAGAAGGTCCTGCTTGCCACGGTGGGGACAGTCCTTGGTGAGGATTTCAAGATAAAGAAGTCCAAGATACGCGGGGTCGAGTCTTTCGGGATGATCTGTGCAGAGGATGAACTTGGAATCGGCGAGTCGCATGACGGTATCATGGTGCTTGACCCGTCTGCAGTGCCGGGGACACCGGCAAAGGATTACCTCAATCTTGAGACCGACGCCGTCATAGAGATTGGCCTGACTGCAAACAGGGTTGATGCTGCATCGCATATAGGTGTTGCACGTGACCTCTATGCATACCTTAAACTGAACAATATACCTTGTGAACTTGATATCCCAGATGTATCTGCCTTCGTGGAGGGGGAAGAGGGAATCTGCACTTCTGAAGATAATATTGACGGTGCGATACCTGTCGAGGTCGTTGCCGCAGATGGTGCACCAAGGTATTCTGGCATTACAATAAAGGGAGTGAAGGTTGCCCCGTCACCGGAATGGCTGCAGAAGAAACTTCTTTCAATTGGGCTTCGTCCGATAAACAATGTTGTTGACATCACCAATTTTGTCCTCATGGAGATAGGACAGCCTCTCCATGCTTTTGATGCCTCAGTGATCAAAGGCAATAAAATAGTAGTGCGCCGTGCTGCCGAGGGTGAGAAATTTGTTACCCTTGACGGAGTTGAGCGCACTCTTGACACTGCAGACCTCATGATTGCAAATGCAGCTGAGCCTATGTGTCTTGCCGGAGTTTTCGGAGGGCTGGACTCAGGCACTACGGAGACCACGGTAGATGTGTTCCTGGAGAGTGCATATTTCAATCCGGTATCTATAAGGAAGAGCTCAAAGAGACATGGTCTCAAGACAGACGCCTCCTTCAGGTATGAAAGGGGGGCTGATCCTCTTGTAACTGAGTGGGCTGCCAAAAGGGCTGCACTTCTGATTACAGAGCTTGCAGGCGGAAAAGTTGTAGGCAAGGTCCAGGAATTCTATCCGGAAAAGATTGAGAAAAAGGTTGTAGAGCTTGATTATGACCGTATCGAGGCTTTCATAGGAAAGAAGATAGGGCATGATACGATTGAGAATATTCTTACGTCTCTTGCTTACGAGTTCATCAGCAGGACAGGGAACGGTGCTGTTGTTGCGGTGCCGTCATATATGATTGATGTCTATAGGGAGTGCGATGTCGTGGAGGAGATTCTACGTATATATGGATATAACAACATTGAGCTTCCTGCAGGTGTGAGGATGTCTGTGAATGCCACGGCAAAGCCTGAGCCTGAACTGGTGCGCAAGACGGTATCCGATTTCCTTGCTGCCAATGGATTTGTCGAGACCATGAACAACTCCCTGACAAAGTCCGAGTACTATTCCCGTCTCAAGACTTTCCCGGAGGACGCATGCGTGAAGATACTCAATCCGCTTAGCTCAGACCTGAATGTAATGAGGCAGACCCTTCTCCTTAACGGGCTTGAGGTGATTGCCTACAACATAAACAGGCAGATAACGAACATGAAGACATTCGAATATGGTTCTGTCTATTCGCTTAAGCCGGGGGCTGACGGGACGGATGTCAACTCATACGATGAGCATCAGTGCTATGCCATGTTCATTACAGGAACATCTGACAAATCATGGAGAATCGAGCCACAGAAGGGAAGCTATTTCCAGCTGAAAGGCTATCTTGAACTTCTCCTGAGACGTTTCGGGGCGGATATATATTCAATGGAATACGAGGCTGCACCTGCTGACCTGTTCTCCGAGGGACTGGCATACAGGCTTCCCGGTAAAGGCAAGCCAGTTGCTGTCATGGGCACTGTAGCTCCTGCAAGACTGAAGCAGTTCGGAATCAAACAGCCTGTGTTTGCGGCTGAAATACAGTGGGATGCGCTTCTTGAAATTGTCAAGAGGGATAAAATCAGATATAAGGAGCTGCCTAAGTTCCCTGAGGTGCGCCGTGACCTTGCAATACTGCTGGATGAGAGCGTCCAGTACAGCGACCTGAGGAAGAGCGCGTTCAGGGTTGGAAAGAAACTTCTGAAGAATGTCGGGCTGTTTGATGTCTACAGAGGAGACAAGATTCCTGCAGGAAAGAAGCAGTATGCGTTGAGCCTTGTTCTCCAGGATCTTGAGAAGACGCTGACAGACAATGATGTGGAGAGGATTATGTCTAAGCTCCTCTCTACGTTTACCAATGAATATGGTGCAACATTGAGATAATTCTGATGAGGCAGTCCAGCATATGTTTTATCATGATGATGCTTGTCCTCCTTTCCTCATGCGGAAGGGAGGGCAAGGTCATTCCGAGGGACAAGATGGCCAGGATCTATGCCGAGATGTTCATTGTTGACCAGAAAATCAATCAGGACAGGGATGCGAGGAGGGTTGCAGACACATCTTTCGTGTATGCCCCGATTTTTGAAAAATACGGGTATTCAGTCGAGGACTACAGGGCGAGCATGGCCCATTATATAAAGGATCCGGACCGGTATGCAAGGATATTGAGGCATTCTGCATCCATGATAGAGACAGAGATAAAGTCTCTCAAGAAAGAGAAGGAACGTCTTGAGGCCTTGGAGAAGCTGCATGAAGAGGTTTCTGTATACAGCCCGGAGAGGATTTTCCGTCTTACCGGACTCGGCAATCCGGACCTGTTTGCGGAAGACAGCCTTTCTTTCTTTGTGGATTCCACAGGAGGTGACCTTTATTTTGATACCAGGGTATGGATGGATACTGCATTCTATGGTCCTGTGATGCAGATACAGGAACGTGATTCGCTTTCTGTGGCAGACAGTGTCTCTATGGAACTACCTGAGCCGGATGTGCCGGTGAAGGTTGAGACAGGTGATCCGCTCAAGATGCTTCCCGTCCAGATGGATAAGGGCAAGGTCATGGACCGCAGGCTGGTTGCCTCTGAGGACAAGCCACATCTGAAGCCTGCCATGGATATGAAGATTGAAGACAAGATAAATTCAGCAGAGACTGTAAAGGAAAAGAAATGAGACGTATTGCAGCCAGATATATCTATACACTTGAAAATAATGAGCCTCTTTGTGACGCTTTTGTTGAGATAGAGGATGACGGTACAGTTGTACGTACAGGTATCTGTGAGGATATTACCTCTGAGAAAGAATATTATGACGGTGCAATTGTCCCCGGGTTCGTCAATGCGCATTGCCATGTTGAGCTGTCGCATCTGAAGGGGAAATTCCGCAAAGGGACAGGCATGGCAGGATTCATTGACCAGATCAATGAATTACGTGATACAGTAGGGCGGGATGAGAAGATTTCGGATCTGGCCCGCGAGATTGAAGGGATGTGGAATTCCGGAGTGTCAGCGATGGCAGACATCAGCAACTGCAATGACAGTTTTGCTGTGAAGGCCTCTTCGCCGATGTATACAAGGACATTCATTGAACTGTTCGGGACAGAGCCGGAGGATTGTGACAATATAGTAGAGTGGGCAAAGGGGTTGAAGGCCGAGGCTGATGAGGCTGGGCTGGATGCTTCCATAACTCCTCATGCCTGCTATACCATGAGCCCGGAACTTTTGACAGCTGCTTCTGCCCAGGGACTGTCTACAGGCTATCTTTCCTATCATTCACAGGAAAGCCAGGAGGAGGAGGACATGATTGCTTCAGGGACAGGCAAGATGGCGGAGAACCGCCGGAATGCAGGAATGAGTACACCGCCAGTCACCGGTAAGCCGTCACTGATGTATTTCATTGACAGGCTGACGAAAGTGCACGATGCTCCTTTTGATGAGCATGTGCTTCTTGTTCATAATGTCTGCTTGACGGAAGAGGCTGCATCTGCTGCCCTGGATGTGATGAAGAATGTGTATTGGGCAGTATGTCCGCTGTCGAATATATTTATACATGATGCTCTGCCTCCAATTGGACTTATGAGGAGGCTCGGGCTGAAGATAGCAGTCGGTACAGACTCGCTTTCCAGCAATGACAGCCTGGATATGGCGAAGGAAATATATTGCCTGAAGACAAATTTCCCGGAGGTGCCTCTGGGCGAGATTCTTGTCTGGGCATCCCGGAATGGGGCTGACTTCCTTTCCAAGTCTGATGTGCTGGGCAGCATTGAGCCGGGGAAACGCCCTGGACTTGTGCTGATTGACGCTCTTGACAATGTCGGGAACATGACCCAGGCAAGTGTGTCACGCAGGATTGTATAGTGACCATTAAGATTTTGTTTGTATGCTTCGGTTCAGTGAAATAGTCTTTGGGCCTATACATAGCAGGCGTCTCGGGGCTTCCCTCGGGATTAACCTTTTGCCGGCAGATGGCAAGCTATGTAATTTTGACTGCATATATTGTGAGTGCGGCTGGAATGCGGACGGGCGTGTCGCTGCTCCTGTGCTGCCGTTCACGGATGAGGTGAGAGATGCACTTCAGCAGAAGCTTAGGGAATGCAGGGAAGAAGGTACAAGGATAGATTCCATAACATTTTCCGGGAACGGGGAGCCAACCATGCATCCTGGATTTCCGGAAATTGTGGATATAACACTTGCAGCCAGAGACATGTATTTCCCCGGGGCTAAGGTGTCAGTCCTGTCAAATGCTTCAAGGCTTATGGATGATGCAGTCTTTGCTGCCTTGAAGAAAGTGGACAATCCTATATTGAAGATTGATGCCTCTTCAGATGATGGTGTCATTTTGATGAACCGTCCTGCTGGAGGATATAGTCTCAGTAAGGTCGTTGACAGGATGAAGTGCCTTGAAGGGAATTTTATTCTGCAGACAATGTTTCTTCGCGGGGAGGATTTTGACTCTTCAGGACGGGAGAACCTGGAGGGCTGGATGTCAATAGTGCGTGAATTGAGGCCAAGGACTGTAATGGTCTATACGATAGACCGGGAGACCCCGCAGAAGGGACTTCATAGGTTCACGGTAGATGAGATGGCTGAAATGGTAAGGCCTCTGATGGACGAAGGCTTTGATATACAGATAAAAGGATAGAATTTGTAAATATTATATAGTTATGGTTGATTATTTAAAGAAATATGATTACACACCTGACAAGGACAAGATCGGAGGCAACCTTGAGCGTATTGCAGCCAATCTTGAGAGTGTAAAGTCGGAGAAAGTCCTGAAGGACTGCTTTTCAATGATGGACCTTACCACATTGAAGACGAATGACACACCGGCTTCTGTCGCTAAGCTTGTCGGGAAGGTAAATGACTTTGCGGAGGAATACCCTTCCTATCCACTTCCTGCGTCAGTATGCGTGTATCCTAATTTTGCAGAGGTCGTTAAGGACACCCGCAAGAGTGATGACCTTCATGTTACTGTAGTTGCTGCATGTTTCCCTTCTTCGCAGAGTTTTCTGGCTGTGAAGGTCAAGGAATGTGAACTCGCAGTGGAGAAGGGTGCAGATGAAGTTGATATTGTTTTGGCCCTCAACTCATTCCTTGCAGGCGACTATGAGAAGGCATCAGAGGAGATCAGGAGTGTACGCGAGGCCATTGACAAGGTTGCTGCCGCGCAGAACCGTGAAGTGCATCTCAAGGTTATCCTTGAGACAGGCCTGCTTCCTTCTGTGGAGATGATAGCTACAGCTTCTTTCCTTGCGATGGAGGCCGGTGCTGACTTCATCAAGACGTCTACAGGTAAGGTCGAGGTAAATGCAACCCCAGTCGCGGCATATGTAATGTGCGAGTGTATTGCAAAATATCATGAAAAGACAGGACGTAAAGTCGGCTTCAAACCTGCAGGGGGAATGTCCACAGCGGCTGATGCCCTGTGCTACTATTCAATAGTTGCGACTGTCCTTGGAAAGGAGTGGCTCAACAAGGACCTTTTCCGTTTCGGTGTCAGCAGGATGGCAAACCATCTCTTGTCTGAAATTGAGCACAAGACAGTGAATTTCTTTTAGCATACCTGCCTTAGGCCTACAGAAAGGCAATGCTGCTATATAGATAAATACGGGTCCTTGATCGGGCCCGTATTTTTTCGTACGGCCACTGCATTCCGGAGCTTCCGGCATCAGAGCAAAAAGCATGTATCTATGATGGATTTTGGCGATACTGTTTCAAGTAGTGTGTCAGAGTTGATAAAATAAAAAGTCTACAGATTTTTTAGATTTGTAAAAGGAAAACAACAAAACAAAAAAACAGTAGACTTATGGATTTGACAAAGGAACAACTTTCAGAGCTTATATGTAAGCATTCGGAGCGATAAAATGGCCTTCAGGACTTACTGGAGATAATGTTGGAGAGCATGATGGTGTCAGAACGCCGCGAATATCTCCGAGAAGAGGGTCTGCGCGGCAACAAATGTAACGGTTATCGTGCAGGCAGGACATACGGAATGGGTCGTACCCTGACCTTCCGTATTCCGAGGGGCAGGTACGGAAACTTCCATCCTCGTATATTGGCTGTTCTTCGGGACCAGGAGGATGAATGTGAGCGTCTTGCCGGCACTCTTTATACGAAAGGCCTGACGCAGGAGCAGGTCTGTGAGGTGTTCGCAGACATCTACGGTGAACATTACAGCAAGGCGAGCATATCAAGGATGCCGGACTATCTGCGCGAGGATGTATCCCGGTGGCTGTCAAGGTCTCTGGAATCATATTATCCAATAGTGTTCATATGCTCATGGGCAAGACCGCCATGGACAAGAAGTCATGCCTGAGGCAGGTGCCGAGAATAGATCTCGACAAGACCCTATTCCCTGACTGATGAAAACGGCGGAAGTAAAACTGCCGCGGAAGCTTTACTTCCAAACAAAATTGATACATTTGCAAAGTCTAAAGAATCTGAGAACTCAGAACGGACACACTAAGTGAAACACTATCCCTTCTGAGTACCGAATGAGCCTTCTATTGCAGTCGCTCTCACTCTCGCCACTTCCCTCTTGGTGGCATTCTTCACCTCATTCTTGCCTGTCCTGCCTTTCCATTGTACAGTACTCAGCCTCAGATATTAGCGGAAATGGATCAGAGGAAAATCAATGGTTGGCAGATTGGAATTATTTGTTAAATTTGCTATGCCTAATTCATTTCATATGAAATCTTACGTCCTGTTTCAGCAGTATATATGGTTGGTAAATACCATTCACCGCTATAAAAAACTTACTCTTGATGAGATTAACACTTATTGGCTTGACATGGACATGAGCGAAGGCATAAGGATTGCCCGCAGCACATTCAACCGTCATCGAGATGCCATTCTGGATATGTTCGGGGTCATTATAGAATGCGACAGGAAAGACGGATTCCGCTACTACATTTACAATGCTGAGGTTCTGGAAGAAGATTCAATACAGAACTGGATGCTTTCCACTCTCTCTGTGAACAGTATGCTCTCCGAAAGCAAGGAAGTTTATGACCGTATCCTATTGGAGCAGATTCCGTCAGACGGTGATAACCTTCACAAGTTCATTGAGGCCATGAAGCGCGGCGTCTGTGTCAAGGTGAAATATCGGAAATACGGCTCGTGTGAAAGCAGATCTGCAATGACGCTGGAGCCCTACTTCGTGAAACTGTTCAATAGGCGCTGGTATGCCCTTGTGAAGTTTCCAGAACCTGACGGAATGTTGTTCACCCTCGCATTTGACCGTATGGTTTATCTGGAAGTCTCTGATGACAAATATGTCTATGACAAGGACTTTGATCCAGCAGTATGGCTCAGGGACTGCTATGGCATTGTCCGGAATGAGAACGTCCCTGTGGAAACTGTCGTCATCAGGGCATTCGGCCATGAAGCCAGCTATCTCAGGGATCTTCCTTTCCATCACAGTCAGAAAGAGATTGACAAAGCCGAAAATTATTCCGACTTTGAGCTGACACTGAGACCGACGGCCGATTTCTGGACTCCGCTTTTGTCGAGAGGGCCTGCAATTAAGATTCTGCGGCCTCAATGGTTGGCAGATGAAATAAGGAGAATGCATCTTGAAGCTGCAAAAATCTATGAATAATTTTTGCGGTTGTCCCACGATTTGGAGCAATTGCCTTTCATCTTTGTTCTCAGAAATAAATTTATAATTATGGAAACGAAAACAGAGAAGAAAAAGCATTTCCTGCACACAAACATTGCAGGATTCATGTATTGGGATGGATGCGAGGCATTCGGCAGCTTGGAAGTAGGTATGCAGCTTGAACTTGTGAGAGAGGAAGACAATAAGTATGACAACGATGCCATAGCTCTGTATTACAGGGATATGAAGTTGGGTTATATTCCAAGTTCGGGAAACGGGACTTTGGCTCAGTTCCTTGATATGGGGCATTCGGATCTTTTTGAGGTAAGAGTATGCCGCCTCTGTCCTGATGCTCATCCGGAGAAACAAGTATATGTAAATGTTTATATAAAAAGAAACGATAAATAATAAAACCAATGATAAAAATACGTATAGAAAAAGGCGGTAAGCCTAATGTTGTCATTCTTATGTGGAATCCATCCATATCGTCATATACAATGGAAAGATTTGAGTCTGATCTTATGGAAATGGCTGACGGATGGTTCCTGACAGACTTCAATTGGAGCGTCAGGGACCACGACAAAGCCAGGGACGGGGATAAATTCTTTATGGTCAAGGTCGGCCCGGGTGCCAATGGCATAGTGATGAGCGGAACATTCTCGTCGGAGCCATATCAGGGAGAGGATTGGGCCGGCAGAGGCAGAACGGTGTTCTACATGGATATGGATGTCAAGGAAATGATACATCCTGACAGGTGTCCATTGCTTACCTCAGAGGAACTTTCAAGGGAGATTCCTGACTTTGTTTGGGATGGGGGACATTCCGGACGTATTCTCGCGGAGGAGCAGGCAGATAAACTGCAGGCACTTTGGGACAAGTATTTGGAGGAGAACTCATTTATATTTGCTCCGAGGGCAGCCCGCACCGAAGACTGAGTGTGCACGGGAGGATGTGCTGCAGGATATTCCGGAGCTTCCGGCATCAGAGCAGGGCCGCAATCGACTCCCGGGCGATGAAGCTCGGGGACAGCTCCAGCTGGGTTGTGATTCTTTTCTTTGACTCGATGCTCTCGAACATCAGCTTCATGCAAAGTTTGGCCATGTCTTCCACAGGCTGGCTTATCCTGCTGATTGCCGGGGTCAGATAGTCCATGTACATATTGTTGTCGTATGACACAAGAGAGATGTCCTCCGGGATTCTCAGCCCTGCCTCCCTCACTGCCTTTATGACTCCTAACCCGATTGTATTGCTTAATGCAAATATGGCTGTCGGGCGCGGGGTCCTGTTCAGCAGGAGCTTTGTCTCAAGATATCCGTTCTGGAGCGAGAACTCGTTTCCGGCAATGGTTATCCTGTCTTCCAGTCCGGCCTTTTTCATTGCGTCTGTGTAGCCGAGGATGCGCTTCCTGTTCGGCACCGATGACTTTATGCCCTGGATGCATGCTATTTCCCTGTGTCCGTTCCTTATCAGAGCTTTTGTCGCTTCCAGCCCTCCGGAATAATTGTTTGTCGTGACATATGGCAGTGCTGAGCCGTCAAAGCTCCTGTCGACAAGCACTACCGGAACATGTTTTTTGTTTATCTCCTCGAAAATGGCCGGGTCAGATCCTGACGGGGCAACTATGATTCCGTCGACCCTCCTTGAAAGCAATGTCGCTATATTGGCAGCTTCATTGCCCTCGTCTTCCGTTGTGTCCGTTACAATGGCAGTATATTTTCTCTTGGCCGCTTCTGCTATGATTACGCTTGCCAGTTCCGCAAAATACGGATTTGCCACAGACGGAAGAATCAATCCTATCGTATTGGTCTTTTTAGTGCGCAAGTTACGCGCAATAATGTCAGGGGAATAATTGCATCTTGCGGCCTCTTCGCGGATCTCTGTCTGTGCCTTGTCACTGATGCGCCATTTGTCGGCCTGGCCGCTCAGGACGCGTGATACTGTGGTTGTTGAATAACCTGTTCTCTGTGAAATGGAAGATAGGGTCTCTTTCATGGTGTTTTCTTTATGTGGTGCGCAAAAATATGAAAAATAAGCGCAATAATCGCTATGATTGCGCAGGAATTTTAAGTGTTGAACGTTAAATTTCCGCATAAAATGAATGTTTTGATGTTCTTAAAGCTATATATTTGCTCAAACGATTGCGCAGAGCGTGCCGGATATATGGCGAACATTTTCCGGCAGGGCAAAGCAAGACCGGCACTGGACCAATAACCAAAAACATATGAGTTCGATAGTAATAATCGGAAGTTCCAATGTGGATCTTACCGTGCGTGTCCCGCGCATTCCTTTAAAAGGGGAGACTGTCATCGGGGGAGAGCCGAAGACTGCTTTCGGGGGAAAGGGAGCCAACCAGGCGGTGGCTGCAGGCCGGCTTGGCGGAAATGTGCTCTTTATAACAAAGGTCGGAAATGATTCCTACGGCAAAATGATGCATGAGAATTTGCTGAAAGAAGGACTTTCTGCAGAAGGTGTCATTGCTGACGCAAGCCGGCAATCCGGGACAGCGTGGGTTTGCGTGGACGCGAACGGTGACAATTCAATCACTGTGATGCCCGGGGCCAATGCCGCGTTGACAATTGATGACGTAGAGCCTTATCTGGATGTCATCCGCAATGCCGACTACCTGCTTATGCAGCTGGAGATTCCGGTGGAACTTGTCGGATATCTGACGGATTTTGCATTTGAAAACGGTGTCAGGACCATACTTAATCCTGCTCCGGCGCAGCCGCTTCCCGACAGTATGCTGGCAAAGCTCTATGCGATAGTGCCAAATGAAAATGAGTGCCGCCTGCTGTGCGGTGCTGATGCATGCGGAACAGTCGGGGAAAATGCCGCTCTGCTGCATTCCCGGGGAGTCGGGAATGTGATAGTCACACTCGGCTGTAAAGGATCATTGCTCTGCAATTCAGACGGAGTCGTGCACGTGCCGGCAATGAAGGTGGATGCGGTGGATACTGTGGCGGCCGGTGACACATATTGCGGTGCGCTTTGCGTTGCATTGGCCGAGGGAAAGTCTTTTCCGGAGGCCATGGAGTTCGCTACAAAGGCTTCTGCCATATCCGTCACACGTCACGGGGCGCAGGCTTCCGTGCCTTACAGACATGAAATAAGGTAAGCATTCAGAATGCCTGATAAATTTATGGACGGTGACCGGTATCCGTATATGCTTCAACAGATAAATTTTAACAACGTATTAATAACAACTGAAACAAATGTTTATAGTAGACAACTATCTGCTGGCAGTAATATTCTGCTTTATCACGATGCTCTGCTGGGGTTCCTGGGGCAACACCCAGAAAATGGCGGCAAAGAGCTGGAGGTATGAACTCTTCTATTGGGACTATGTCATCGGCATGGCCCTATTCTCACTGCTGATTGCATTTACTATGGGCAGCATAGGCCATGAAGGGCGGCCTTTTCTTGAGGACATCGCCCAGGTTTCTGTCCGGAATGCCCTTGGGATCATGCTCGGCGGCGTAATCTTCAATGCATCAAATATTCTTCTGTCGGCCTCGGTATCGATTGCCGGAATGGCTGTGGCCTTTCCCCTCGGCGTGGGCATCTCCCTTGTCCTCGGCACCGTGGTCAACTACATCGGTGCACCTAAAGGGAATCCTGCAGCACTGTTTGCCGGAGTGGCACTTATCGGTGCGGCAATTGTCTGCAACGGCATCGCTTCCGGCAAACTTCAGAAAGACAGGAAGTCCGGGGCGGGAAAAGGAATCCTCCTGGCAGTACTGGCAGGTACTCTGATGGCCTTCTTCTACAGGTTTGTGGCAGCTTCCATGGACCTTGACAATTTCGCTTCCCCTGCTGCCGGCAAGGCTACGCCCTATACGGCCATCGTGATATTCTCTTCCGGTGTGCTTCTCAGCAATTGCATATTCAATACATTGGTCATGAGGAGACCTTTTGCCGGCGAGCCTGTCTCATACCGTGAATATTTCAGAGGCAATATGAAGACCCATCTTGTCGGAATCCTCGGAGGTGCTGTCTGGTGTCTCGGCACAGCTTTCAGCTATATCGCCTCCGGAAAGGCCGGGGCTGCCGTAAGCTATGCCCTCGGACAGGGAGCGCCAATGGTTGCCGCCATATGGGGCGTGTTCATATGGAAAGAGTTCAAGGGGGCTTCAAAAGGAATCTACACCCTTCTCGGCATCATGTTCATGCTTTTCATTGCCGGGCTGGGGCTGATTGTTGTTTCGGGAAATTGACCATAAAAAATTGACAATATGAAACGGTTTTTAAAAATCATGTTTTTAGCTTTGGCTGCTTGCTTGGGGGGGGTAAACTCCTATGCACAGACGGTCACGGTGGATGGTGTTGTGCACGACACTGATGGCAATGCCCTGCCTGGGGTCAGCATAATCGAGAGCGGCACTGCCAATGGAGTCATATCCGATGAAAACGGCAGATTCACGATTCAGGCTGCAGAAGGGGCGGTTCTGCAGGTATCTTCCATAGGATTTGTCACAGCCTGGGCAAAGGTCGGAAAGGCGCGGACACTGTCAGTCGTACTTGAAGAAGACAGGAAACTTCTGGATGAGGTTGTTGTGGTCGGATTCGCTACTCAGAAGAAGGTCAACCTTACCGGCTCAGTCGGAACTGTCGACTCAAAGGCAATAGAAAGCGTGCCGGTGCAGAATGCCGTACAGGCTCTTCAGGGCCATGTCCCCGGTTTGACAATCACGCAGACGACTGGAGACCTTGATGCCAAGGCTTCAATCAATGTCCGCGGCCTTGCCACGATAGGGCAAGGTTCAGACGGCTCGGTGCTTGTGCTGATCGACGGTGTGGAGGGCGACCTCAGCACTGTCAATCCCCAGGACATAGACAATATCTCAGTGCTGAAGGATGCGGCCGCCTCTTCGATATATGGTTCCCGCGCACCGTTCGGTGTCATCCTTGTCACAACCCGCAAAGGGGCAAAAGGCAAGGCCAAGATTAATTACAACAACAGCTTCCGCTTCAGCAATCCCATAAATATGCCGGAGCAGATGGATTCATATACATGGGCCATATATTTCAATGAGGCTTCCAACAACGCAGGCTGGGGCGATGTCGTCGGGACAGACCAGATGCAGCGCATCATTGACTATATGGCAGGACGGATATCATACAACACAATCCCCGAAGGAGCATACTGGAGCAACGGATACAACCTTGCCAATGACAATCTTGACTATTACAAGGTGTTTTTCAAGAACCTTACATTCTCACAGGAACATAATGTCAGTGTGAGCGGAGGAACTGATGCCGTGAATTATTATCTCTCTGCAAATTATCTTAATGACGGCGGAAAAATGGTCTTCGGCGGTGACGGCCTTGACCGGTATAATGTCCTCGCCAAGATTGAGGCACACCTGAGGCCTTGGCTTACAATGGGATTTTCGTCCAGGTTCACGAGGACGGACTATCACAGGCCAAGCCACATGGGAAGCGATTTCTTTCAGGAAATAGGGCGTCAGTCATGGCCGGTAAGCCCGCTTTATGACCCGAACGGAAACTTGTTCAATGACCATGCCCTGAATATGCGAGACGGAGGCCAGACAAAAAGCACAGGGACCACGGCTGTCCAGCAGCTCCGCATTTCAATGGAACCGGTCAGCGGCTTCAGGATTATTGCAGACGGAAGCTGGAGGAGCACGTATGTCAATGACCATGTCGAATGGAATCCTTACTGGCAGATTGCTGTGGACGGTGTGTCCAAAGGAACGGAGTGGTATCAGAACAATGTCAGCGAATCTGCCTATAAGACAGATTATTATAATGTGAATGCCTACGCTGACTACGAGAAGACATCCGGAAACGGCCACTATTTCAAGGTTATGGCAGGATTCCAGGCGGAGGAACTCATGTACAGGAATGTGTATGCACGTAAATATGGCGTGATGATTCCTGACATTCCGGCCATTGACACAGCAAACGGCCTTGACAGGGACGGCAATGAGATACCGGCAGATGTGTCAGGAGGCTACAGCAGCTGGTCCACGGTCGGATTTTTTGGGCGGGTCAACTATAATTACAAGGAACGCTACCTTGTCGAGGCCAATCTGAGGTATGACGGCTCTTCAAGGTTCCGCAGTGACAGAAGATGGGGACTTTTCCCTTCATTCTCGGCCGGATGGAACATTGCTAACGAAGAATTCTTTGCAGGTGCGAAAAAATGGGTCAATACATTGAAGATAAGAGGCTCGTGGGGATCGCTCGGCAATCAGAATACATCTTCTTATTATCCGACATACCAGACCATGCCTTATTCATCTTCCGGCACATGGCTCATAAATGGAGCCAGGCCCAATGTATCATGGGCACCGGGGCTTATAAGCACATCATTGACATGGGAAAAAGTCCGGTCCTGGAATGCCGGAATCGATGCCGGTGCATTCGGAGACCGCCTGACAGCATCCTTCGACTGGTTTGTAAGGGACACAAAAGATATGGTCGGCCCTGCGGATGAACTTCCTGCGATTCTCGGGACAGCAGTTCCGCCTACCAACAATACTGACCTGCGTACCATGGGGTTTGAACTTGAAATTGCCTGGCGTGACCGTGTCGGAAATGTTAATTACAGCGTGAGGGGAGTCCTGTCGGATGCCCAGGCTACAATTACCAGATATTCCAATCCTTCGGGAACGCTCACAAAATATTACGAGGGGATGAAATGGGGAGAATTCTGGGGATATGAGACAATAGGCATAGCCTTGACTGATGATCAGATGGCAGACCATCTGTCCGGATTTCCGGAAGGAGGACAGAGTGCACTCGGAAACGACTGGGGAGCAGGTGACATAATGTACCGCGACCTGAATGGAGACGGTAAGATAGATGCTGGGGCAGGCACTGTCGGAGACCATGGTGACTGGAGAGTCATCGGAAATACGACTCCGCGTTTCAACTACGGCCTGGATCTCTCACTGGACTGGAAAGGAATTGATTTCAGGGTGTTTTTCCAGGGCGTCGGTAAAAGGGACTATCTGCAGAGCAGCAGATATTTCTTCGGAGCCACATCTGACAGATGGCAGTCTATGGGACTGACTGCACATGCGGATTATTTCAGGGATGATCCGTCCCATCCTCTCGGAGTCAATACTGACGCATATTATCCGCGTCCTGTATGGGGCACGGACAAGAACCGCCTGGCACAGACCCGCTGGGTGCAGGATGCCAGCTATATGCGCCTGAAGAATCTCCAGGTCGGATACACATTCCCGGCAGTCTGGACTGAAAAGGCCGGAATCAGCAGGCTGCGGGTATATTTCTCGGGAGAGAATCTTGCGACCTTCACCCGGATGACAAAGATATTTGATCCGGAAACGATTGAAGGCAACTCTCTTGGAAATGTATATCCATTGTCAAGGACATATTCTTTCGGAGTAAGTGTCACATTCTGACCGGGTGCAGAGACTGAATTTGTTCTGGCTATGCCGAAGTACGAATGATTGCAAACAAAGTTTAAAATGAAACGGAACATGAAGTTAAATATAAATCATCTTGTCCTGCTGTTTAGCGCAGCTGTCCTGCCGCTCTCCTGCAGCGGATTTTTAGAGAAGCAGCCGGAGTCCTCCCTGACACCGGACCAGTATCTGTCCACGGATGCCAATCTCGGCTCATATGCACTGGATCTCTATGGAATGCTCCCGTCGCACGGGCAATATTCCTACGGCACATTTGAATATGACAAGCATACGGACAATATGGCTTATGTCACCCCGAGCGATGTTTTCGCCCCGGGGTACTGGAGGGTACAGCAGTCCGGAGGCTCATACGATTTCACCTATATTTACAGGTGCAACTATTTTCTGGACATCGTGGGCCCGAAGCTGGCAGCAGGTGAAATCTCCGGTTCTCCTGTGAATATAAATCATTATGTAGGTGAGGTGTATTTCTTCCGCGCCTGGGCGTATCTGCAGAAACTGCAGGCTCTTGGCGACTTCCCGATTGTGAAGACATGCCTTCCGGATGACCTTGCCGTGCTTGTCTCTGCCAGTAGGCGTGCTCCGCGCAATGAGGTGGCGCGTTTCATAATGGATGACCTCGACAAGGCCATTGAACTGCTGGCGGACAATCCTCCTGCAGGAGGCAAGAACCGTCTTGGCAAGGCGTGCGCCAGGCTGCTCAAATCAAGGGTTGCCTTGTATGAGGGCACATGGCTCAAATATTTCCGGGGCACTGCCTTTGTACCGGGAGGAAATGACTGGCCGGGCGGGACAAAAGAGTACAATTCAGGATATGAATATCCTTCTGGAAGCATATACAATGAGATTGAATGGTTTCTCGACCAGGCTATGGCGGAGGCGAAAATTGTCGCAGATGCATTCCCGCTTGCCGAAAATACCGGCACATACCAGAATCTTGCTTCTGACCCGGCCAATCCTTATTATGACATGTTCGCCTCTGTGAATATGGACGGGTACAGGGAAGTCATGCTTTACCGCAGCTATGACAGCGGGCTTGGAATAGAGCATGCTGTCAGTGCATATGCCTCCAGGGCAAATAACGGTTGCGGTACGACCAAAAGCATGGTGGACGCCTTTGTCATGTCGAACGGGAAGCCTGTTTACGCTCCGGGAAGCGGATACCGGGGAGACCGGGACCTTATGAAACTGACTGAGGGACGTGACAGCCGTCTTTCCGTGTTCCTTAAGAAGCCTGGAGACAATAATTTCCATACACCGGCCGGGTCGGAGGGTGTCACAGTTGAACCGTGGCCGGACCTTACATCCGGAACGACAAACAATAAATACTGTACAGGCTATGCCTTGCGGAAGGGCAAGTCTTTTGACGGGGACATGGCGACTTTCCATGATGTGACCGGAAGCATTGTGTTCCGTGCCTCAGAAGCATATCTGAACTATATCGAGGCCTGCTATGAGAGGACGGGTGCTGTGGACGGGACGGCGGACGGATATTGGAGGGCAATACGTCGCAGGGCCGGGATTGAAGAAGACTATAATGTGACGATAGACGCTACGGACATGGCTGTGGAGGCTGCAACGGACTGGGGTGCATATTCGGCAGGAAAAGTCATAGACCCGGTTCTATTCAATATCCGCAGGGAGCGCAGGTGTGAACTGATGGCCGAAGGATTCAGGCCTTATGACATCCGGCGCTGGAGATCGATGGACCAGATGATTGACACTCCGTATCATGTGCTCGGCATGAACCTGTGGGAGAATGTTAATCTTGCTGATTTCGGGCCGCTTGAGGAGGGGAAGACTGTTTCTCCGAAATCATTCAGCAGCTACCTTGCCCCTTATCATATCTCGGACAACAACCGGGCTTATAGCGGCTACAGGTGGAAGATGGCACATTATCTTGATCCCATCGCCATACAGCATTTCCTGATTACCGGCGAGGGCTCTGTAGAGGATTCTCCGCTCTACCAGAATCCGGGATGGCCTACAGTTGCAGGAGAAGGGGCCAATTAAACAGTTTCTTAGAAGTTTATGAAAATGAAAAAGTCATTGTATATCTTATTGGCCGTTCTGCTGATGGCGGCCGCTGGGTGCAGCAGGGAAATCTCGCCCGGAATTTCATTGGCACAGGATGAATTTACTGTCGGGGCGTCAGGTGATACGCTGCATATAAGCGTCGGCTGCAATATGGAACTGAGGGCCGTGGTTGACTATGGTGAAGGTGAAAGCGGATGGATTCTGATGCTTCCGCGTTATTTGAAAGGGAGCGGAGTGCTGTCGTTTTTCATAGATGAGTACAAGGGAGTGCTTTCGGACAGGACGGCTTCTGTGGTCCTTCAGGCAGGAGGGGAGACAAGGACAATCAGTTTGCGCCAGCTTGCAAAGGCGGCTGTGGGGCTTTCTGCCGAAACGCTTTCTGTTCCTCATGCCGGCGGGGAATATGCAGTTACGGTTCTTGCCAATACGGAATGGAAGGCAACCGTGACAAAAGGTGCCGAATGGCTTTCACTGAAAGTTCATGAAGGTCCTCAGGGAGAACATCCGCTTGTCCTTGAATTTGAGGAGGCAGACGGCCTGGGCAGGTATGACATGAGGGCCGGGGCGGTGCATGTAGCTACAGATGAACTTTCTGCAGAACTTTATGTATATCAGGGATATGGTACGGTAATCAAGGGCCTGCGATGGGCGGATGCCAATGTCGGGCAGCCAGGGGAATTTGCATCTGCTCCGGATGATGCCGGCTGCATGTACCAATATAATTCCAGGACACCATACCCTTCCACAGGCAATGTGTCATCAGAGGACTTCAGGGGACCTGCTGCAGGCGCGGAAACCTGGGCCGCTGAGAATGATCCGAGTCCGGAAGGATGGCGCATACCTGCAAAAGATGAACTGGAGGGACTTTTTGACTGGAACAAGTCTGTGAAGTCAATTGCATACAAGACGGCTGCAGAGAGCGGATTCTCTGTGGACGGTGCAATAGTGGGACCTACGGCTGAGGCTGCCGCAGCTGCGACGAAAGACAATATGAACGGATGCATATTCATACCTGCAGCCGGATACCGCCACTGCGACAACGGCAGTCTCACGAATGTCACGACTGCTGCAGTGCAGAGCATTACCAGGCCCGGTCAGAACTGGGACAGGTATATGTATGGGCTCCAGGCAGGAAATGGAGGCTACAGCTGGCCTGGATATCCTGACGGATCCAATAATTCGGCCCATGTTATCCGATGTGTGTCAAATCTTCCTGAATAAATTGTGAATGCCATGAAAAGATTGCTGATATTTTTTGCTGTGGCTCTCATCGCCCTGGCTGCATGCAGGGCTGAGGGCCTGGGGGATGGCCATATGCTTCCGGAGACTCCGATGGACGGCATCGTTGTAAGCCGGATAGCCGGAAGGGCGGACAAGCCATACCTTGAGGTTGACGGAAATCCGTTTGCAATGTACGGGGCACAGATACGTGTGGACATATTCCGTAATTGCGAGGATATGCCGTGGGATGAGACAGAAAAGTATTTTGCCGCAGCCCGGGAACTGAATGTGAATTGTGTCCAGGTGTCGTATCCATGGAAATTCCTTGAGCCTTCCGAGGATGTGTACCGGTTTGATGAGATTGACAGGCTGCTTGCCCTGGCCAACAAGTACGATCTGAAGATGGAGCTGCTGTGGTTCAGCACGAACATGATAGGGGATTCATATACATGGCTTGTGCCTCAGTATATCCTGAGCGTGCCTCAGAAAAAGATGCGGCGTGACGGTGACGGTGATTTTCATTGGCTCTATGGCTATACATATGCCCTTTATCTTGACGATCCGTGGATTCTTGAACGCGAGACAAAGGCTGTGAAGGTACTTTTTGACCATATAAGAATCTGGGACAGCAAGAACGGAAACCGCCATCCTGTAATTACATGCCAGGTGCATAATGAACCGGATGCCATGGTGCGCTGGAGGATGTCGCTTATGGATTTCAGGCACCGTGACGGCACTGCTGCCGCTCCGGAAGAAATATGGAGAATGACTCTGAATGCCCTGGATGCAGTCGGACAGGCTGTGCAGAACAGCTCGTATAAGGTGGCCACGAGGACCAATATAATTTCAGGGGACGGAGTGAAAGACTTTCCACAGACCCCCGGCATTTCCCCTAAGGATGTATATGCGTTGAAAGGGATAGATTTTGTCAGTTTTGACCCGTATATGGAAAAGGTCAATGAGATAGCATATGAGGTCTCTGAATATGCCGGCATGCCGGGAAACTATCCCTTGGTTGCCGAGAACAGGGGGGATTATCCGAATACTGCTTCATTGATGCTTGCGGCATCTGCATTGGGAGGTGGATATGACATCTATGACCTTGCTACAAGCAGATTCATTGCAAGTTCCGGGACACCTCCGTACAGTTCGGAAGGAGTCTATGACCATGAACTGAAAGACAAGCCGCATACAGGGGAAGTCAGGACGCTTATTGACGGACTTGTGAAAGCATCTCCAGAGGTCGCCCTGTGCGGGACGGAGGATTTTGCAGTTTTCAATATTGTCACGGATTTTCCTCAGAAGTCGCTTTCACAGACTGTAAGGACTACCGGGGCCGTGATTGGGTTTGAGACGGAAGATGCTGCGCTGGCATTTGTCCTTGACAGGGGAGACTGCCTGGTGGCATATTCCGTGAGGGAGTCCGTCCTGACAATATCAGGCGGTGCTGTGACTGAAGTTGCATGCGGAAAGTTTGAGCCTACAGGTGAATTTGTCCCGGATGACGTGCACAATGTCACGGATAATGTTGTAGCTTTGAAGTCCGGTGTGCTTTACAGGAT
>CAMXAU010000010.1 GCA_947179325.1 uncultured Bacteroidales bacterium
GTTTTTTCTTTTTTTGATAACTGTTTTTTACTGTAAACAGGAAGGAGAGAGAAACAGCCTCCTTAATCTAAATAATTTCAGGACAAAAGGACACCGCCAGTAACAAACCAGGCGGCAGCACTGATAGCCACCGCCTGGGAAAATCATTATAACTCAATTTAAAAACTAATCTTCTGCTTCCTGCTCCATGTATGCCTTGAGCAGTTTGTCCTGGACATCTCCAGGGACTGGCTGATATTCAGCAAACTCCATTGTAAATGTTGCACTTCCGGATGTCAGCGAACTCAAGGTTGTAGAATACTTGTACAGCTCTGCAAGAGGGACGCGCGCCTTGATGACATCAAATCCCTTGTCTGTACCCATTCCCTCTATGAGTGCCCTGCGGTTCTGCAGGTCAGACATACATGAGCCCATATACTCTGACGGGGTCATGACTTCAAGGTTATAGACCGGCTCCATAATCTTCGGACCTGCATTTCGGAATGCCTCCTTGAAAGCATTTCTTGCAGCAAGCACAAATGATATTTCATTTGAATCAACCGGATGCATCTTTCCGTCATATACATAGACACGGATATCACGTGCAAGGGAACCAGTAAGAGGGCCTTCGCTCATCTTGTCCATTATACCCTTGAGGATTGCAGGCATGAAACGGGCATCAATCGCTCCACCGACAATACAGTTGTAGAATTCAAGCTTTCCGCCCCACTCAAGGTCATACGACTCCTTGCCCTTAACATTGAGCACCATTTCCTTGCCATCAACCTTGAATTTATTGGTTGCCTCAACTCCTTCTACAATAGGGCAGACAAGCAGATGCACTTCACCGAACTGTCCAGCACCGCCGGACTGCTTCTTGTGCCTGTAGCTTGACGCCGCCACCTTCGTGATTGTCTCGCGATAGGAAATCTTTGGAGCGAACATCTCTATCTCAATCTTGTTCTCGTTCTTGAGACGCCATTTCACGATATTGATATGGTGCTCTCCCTGTCCTTTCAGTATAGTCTGCTTCAGTTCCTTTGAATACTCCACCTTTATTGTAGGGTCCTCAGCCGCCATCTTGTTCAGAGCCTCTCCCATCTTCTCCTCATCTTTCTGCTCCTTAGCCTTTATGGCAGTACGGAACTTGGATGCAGGGAACTTGATGTCCTCATAGACGATATCCGTCCCCGGCTGTGCCAAGGTGACATTTGTCTTTGCTGCACGCAGCTTGACTGTACATCCGATATCTCCGGCATACAGGTCCGTAACCCTTTCCTTCTTTTTCCCGGCAACGGCATAGATTGCAGTAATCCTCTCCTTGTCACCGGTTTCCGGATTCTCAAGATCCTGTCCCTCTGTCAGTTCTCCGGACATCACCTTGAAGTAGGCAACCTCTCCGAGATGCTGTTCGACAGCTGTCTTATATATAAAGAGTGTTGTCGGCGCGTCCTGACGGCACTCTATTTCTTTTCCATCTTTTGTAAGGGCTTTCCTTTCAGCAGGTGAAGATGCAACCTTTATGGTAAACTCCATAAGTCTCTTCACTCCGATATCCTTCTTTGCGGAAAGGCAGAACACAGGCAATACATTTCCTGCCTTGCACCCTATTCCTATACCCTTGCGGATCTCATCCTCCGTCAGTTCACCCGACTCGAAGAATTTCTCCATAAGTGTATCATCATATTCTGCTGCACGCTCTATCAGGGCTGCCCTGAGTTCCTCAGCCTCAGCCTTGTACTGGTCAGGAATCTCAAGGTCCTCCCTTGTCCCGTTCTCGTCCTTGAAATGATAGTACTTCATCTTGAGGACATCTATAAAGCCGTCAAATGACGGTCCCGGATTCACCGGATACTGTATTATCACAGGCTTGCCTCCAAAAGCCTCCTTCATGGTATCGACGGTGTTCTCCCATGAAGCCTTCTCCCCGTCAAGCTGGTTCACAGCTATAATAAGAGGTATGTCATATTGCCCGGCATAGCGCGCAAATATCTCTGTCCCCACTTCAATGCCCTGCTGTGCATTTATGACAAGGACACCTGTGTCACATACCTTGAATGCAGAAACGGCTCCACCCACGAAATCATCGGCACCAGGAGTATCTATGATGTTGAACTTCGTATCCATGAACTCAGCATAGAGAGGAGTTGCATAGATTGACCTCTGGTTAATCTGTTCAATCTCAGAGTTGTCAGATACTGTGTTCTTAGCTTCGACAGAGCCTCTTCTATCGATGACCTTACCCTCGTAAAGCATCGCTTCAGATAATGTGGTCTTGCCTGACTTTGTGCTGCCGAGGAGTACCACATTGCGGATGTTTTGAGTTGAATAAGCTTTCATTGTGTACTACTTATAATGTTATTAGTGGTGTTCGCGTGCGCCTTGTGGAGACGCATCCTCGCAAACTTAATAAAATAATATGTAATAAGCAACAATGGGAGGCGGATTCAGACACGCGAGTCCAGTGATATCATGGAAAGGGGGATGTTTCTCCTGTAGATGCCAAGGATGTCCTCCCCAGAGAGTCCAAAGTTCTCATCAAGGTAGCCCTCCAGTGTGTCAGGAGCGACTTCAAGACGTCCGCATATGTCACGGAATGACAACGAGCCGTCCATATATATCTTGCTATCCTCCATGGCCCTGGCAAATTTCTCAAAGCATTCTTCTTTTGTCATGATGTCTGATTTTTAAGGTCCGTTTTCATTTTTGGCAAAATCCGACATTAATCCGATATTATCAAGAAAAAGTGGTAAAAACCCGCTTCCCGGATGCAGATTTTTCTCTTTTTTACAACTTTTTCTGTTTTTGATAACTTTTTCTTTACTTTTTCAACAAATTCTTGTCGTCCGGCTTTTTGTATATGTGATATTTTTGCCCGTCTCAATCAGACTGCAATGGACAACAATTCTGTCAAGGAGAACATAAAGAAGACTAGACGTGCATCCGGGCTATCACAATCGGATATGGCAGACAGGCTTGGGCTGTCAAGGACAGCGTACAACAACCTGGAACAAGGGGAGACAAAGCTCATCAGCAGCAAGGTTGAACAGATTGCAGAGATATTGAACACGACATCAGAAGAACTTGTCCTTGGATATAAGCCGTTCCGGAAAGATTCCGGGAAACTGAAAGACATACATGCCGAATTCGATGCAGCCAAGGCAGAGATGGTCCGCCGCCACACCGAAGAAATATCAAAGCTGCAGAAGCAGGTGGAGACACTTTCTGAATATGTTGAAATCCTGAAAGACTCAAACAGGACGAAAGATGAAATCATATCCATGCTGAAGAAGAAACTTGCAGACGAGAGCCAGAAATAGGTGATTTTCTTTTTTCTTGTCGCATAAATCGGTATCTTTGCGGGTTATGGAAGTCCATCTGTTAAATTATCTGAATGAAAATATGATAGAGGCAGGCTGCGACGAAGCTGGACGCGGTCCGCTTGCCGGGCCTGTATTCGCTGCTGCGGTCATATTGCCGCGGGACTTTCACCATCCGCTGCTCAATGACTCAAAGAAGATGACCGAAAAAGCAAGGGATCTGCTCAGGCCGGTAATTGAGTCTGAGGCCATTGCCTGGGCAGTAGCGTCTGTCAGCGCAGAGGACATTGACAGGATAAACATCCTAAACGCCTCGATTGCAGGCATGTGGAGGGCAGTTGACGCCCTGGCGACCCGTCCGGAACATCTTCTCATAGACGGAAACCGCTTCAGGCCATACCGCACTACCGGAGACAGCCATATCCCTGCGGACAGGATATCGGAATACGACATGATGCCGTTCAGCTGCATAGTGAAGGGAGACGGCAAATTCGCCCCGATAGCAGCCGCATCTGTCCTGGCCAAGACCTACAGGGACGAATATATGAGAATGATAGCAAAGGAGTACCCGGAATACGGTTGGGACAGGAACATGGGATATCCGACAAAGGAACACATCGATGCCGTGAAGCGTCTGGGCATGACCCCGCATCACAGGAAATCATTCCACGTAAAGGAGCTGGAGGCAACGCTTTTTTGAATGCAGGACTTCTTGCAGCCAGAGCAACAGGTGAGGTACAAAAGAAAAATTGAAACAATTACATATATAAATATAGAATCATGAAAAAAAGAATTCTTAGTTTTTTTGCCGCCATGGCCTTGTTTACACCGGGCGCATTGGCAGACGAGGGAATGTGGATGCTCCCGCTTCTGCAGAAGATGAACGGGAAGGCAATCGAGCAGGCAGGCTGCAGGCTCACACCGGAGCAGATATACAGCATCAACCATTCGTCCCTCAAGGATGCGATTGTGCAGTTCGGAGGAGGATGTACCGGAGAGATCATCTCAGGCGAGGGACTTCTTGTGACCAACCACCACTGCGGATACGGCAGCATACAGAAGCTCAGCTCTGTCGAGCATGACTATCTCACAGATGGATACTGGGCGATGAACAGGTCTGAAGAGCTTCCTTGTGAAGGACTTACCGTAACTTTCCTTGAATATATGCAGGACGTGACCCCAATCATTGAAAAGGCCCGCAAAAAGGCATTGAAAGAGTTCAAGGGGAAGGAGAACGAAGAGGCTCTTGTTGCAGAGGCGATGCAGAAGGAATATGACAGGCTCATCGAGGAGGCTGAAAAGAACAACCCGCACTGCGAGGCAAACATCGTCCCTTACTATGACAATAATGTATATTATCTGATTGTAGACAAGGTTTACAATGATGTCCGTTTCGTAGGCGCACCGCCTTCATCAATCGGCAAGTTCGGGGCAGACACGGACAACTGGATGTGGCCGCGCCACACAGGAGACTTCTCAATGTTCCGCGTGTATGCAGACAAGGACAACAACCCTGCGGCATATTCACCTGACAATGTGCCGTATACACCGAAGAGAAGCCTGAAGATCTCCCTGAAGGGCATACAGGAAGGTGACTATACCATGATCATGGGATACCCTGGACGCACAACACGTTTCCAGACCTCCCCTGAGCTGAAGTTCCAGATTGAGCAGAATGACATCAGGATAGCTGCCCGCACAATCCGCCAGGACCTCATGATGGAGGATATGCTTGCTGACCCTAAGGTAAAGATACAGTACGCCAGCAAATATTCCGGCTCGTCAAACGGCTGGAAGAAGTGGCAGGGAATGAAGCTGGCCTTTGACAAGCTTGACATAATCGGACGCGCCGAGAACGACGAGGCCAAGTTCACCGAGTGGGTTTCGTCAAGCAAGAAAAGGACAGAGCAGTACGGTTCTGCAATGGCTGACATCAAGAAGGCTGTCGACAGGCAGAAAGACGCATTCGATGTATATACCAACCTGGTGGAATCCGCTGCAAGAATAGAGCTTGCAACAGCGACCGGTACTTTCAGCAAGGCACTCAGGAATGTGGACATGACAGACACACTGAAGGCACTGGAAAATGCCGCTGCCGCACTCGGGGCTTTCTACAAGGATTATTCTGCAGAGACCGACAGGAAGATTTCCAAGGCCATGCTTAAATTCTACAGGGACCATGTAGCACCTGAATATTATCTTGACCTCGGTGAGGATTTCAGCACCATGGATATAGATAAATATGTAGACGAACTGTTCGATGCGACTGCATTCACTTCACCGGAAAAACTTTCCGCAGCAATATCAGAATACGGGAATGCTGTCATGGATGACCCTGCATTCAAGGTCGGGAAGGCAATCAGCGAGGTAGCGATGAAAGTCTATCCTGTCCTTATGGAGAGCACAGAAGAACTCTCAGAGGCACGCCAGACATACACAGCAGGCCTTCTTGAGTGGCGCAAAGGCGAGCCTTCATATCCAGATGCAAACTTCACAATGCGCTTGACCTACGGTTCTGTGAAGCCGTATTCTCCAAAGGACGCAGTCATATACAGATATTACACGACCCTTGACGGCGTAATGGAGAAAGAGGATCCGGACAACTGGGAGTTCGTGGTTCCTGCAAAGCTTAAAGAACTGTGGATGGCAAAGGATTTCGGGCAGTACGCTATGGCGGATGGCAAGATGCCTGTGGCATTCCTGTCCAACAATGATATCACCGGAGGAAATTCTGGTTCACCTGTAATGAATGCAGACGGAGAGCTTATCGGACTTGCATTTGACGGAAACTGGGAGTCAATGAGCAGCGACGTCATGTTCGAGCCGGATCTCCAGAGGTGCATCAATGTAGACATCCGCTATGTCCTCTTTATCGTGGACAAATTCGGCGGTGCAGGCTATCTGCTTGATGAGATGGAGATTGTAAAATAATTCTATTGATGGAAGTAAACGATATAAACAAGGCTCTGCTTGAAGTGCAGCATCCGGCCAAGGGCGACCGCAGCATCGTGGAGCTGGGGATGGTAGATAATGTCACCGTTGATCAGAACAAGGTAACAGTGACACTTGCATTCCCCAAGCATCGCGACCCGCTTGCGGAATACCTGGCCGGGAGCACAAAGGCGGCCATAATCAGGAATTTCCCTGGTTCAGAGGTCGAGGTGAAGACTGTAGTGAAAGAGGAAAGCGCACCGAAGAAAAAGCATGGGCTGGACCTTGGACTTGAGGAACTGGCAGGAGTCAGGCATATTATAGGCGTCGCTTCCGGGAAAGGCGGTGTCGGAAAATCAACCGTAGCCGTCAACCTGGCTGTTGCACTGGCGAGGCTCGGATACAAGGTCGGGCTTGCAGATGCAGATGTCTATGGCCCGTCTGTACCGAAAATGACAGGTACGGAAAACGAGATGCCTGATGCATTCAAGGAGGAAGACACAGACAAGGAGATAATACTCCCGATTGAGAAATACGGTGTCAAATGGATGTCAATAGGCTATTTCGCAAAGCCGGAGCAGGCCCTGATATGGAGAGGTCCGATGGCCTGCAACGCCCTGAAGCAGATGATTCTGCAGGTTCGCTGGGGAGAGCTGGACTTTCTGCTGATAGACATGCCTCCGGGAACGGGGGACATACACATAAGCCTCGTGCATGACATTCCTCTTGAAGGGGCGGTAATTGTCAGCACACCTCAGGATGTTGCCCTGGCGGACGTTGAGAAAGGTGTTAACATGTTCCGGAACGAAAGTGTGGCCAAGCCGATATTCGGCCTTGTGGAGAATATGGCATGGTTCACACCGGAGGAACTTCCGGAGAACAGATATTACATTTTCGGAAAGGACGGTGGAGCAAAGATGGCGGAGAAATATGGAATCCCGCTTCTTGGGCAGATCCCTATCGTGCAAAGTATCCGCGAGGGTGGAGACAGCGGTGCACCTGCCGCACTCTCATCACGCCCGGACGGAGTTGCTTTCTGCGAGCTGGCGGGAAGACTGGCTGAAAATTTCATCTGACAGCAACAACCGGTTTGCGGTATTTGCTGAGACATAATGTTCCCGACGGTACAGAAAAATTCCGTCGGGAACATTTTTATTGAAACATTTACAATCGAATATGCATCTATATGGCTGTCAATTCTGCAGGAATCCCTCACTATGGCGGCAGGCGTGACAAGGGAACAGACTCACTGATAACATAAAAAGTAATATAGATGAATTTAACCAGAAAAACCAGCTACAAGTCCAGAAGACCTATGATGCGGACAGCCGCACTGGCCGTATTATTCTTGACCATAACATTCGGGAGCATCGCCTACGGACAGCAGAAAACATCCACAAAGAAGGCAACAGTAAGCGGACATATAGTCGATGCAAAGTCAGGAGAGCCTCTCATTGGGGCTGCAATCCTGTCTGAGACAAAGGCATCCGGTCCAGGCAATGGGAGAAAAGTGTCCCCGGCAGGCACTGTCACCAACAATTTCGGATTCTACAGCATTTCCATCAGCGAGGGCAAAGCTACGCTGCGCTGCTCATACATCGGATATCAGGACATGACCATAGACACTGACATCCAGAAAGACACTACAATCAACATCAAGCTTGAGCAATCCGACCTGTTCCTCAACGAGGCAGTCGTCACATCATCCAGGAATGAGACAGGAGTCAGGGGAACCCAGATGAGCGCAATAGATGTGCCGATAAACCAGATAAAGAATATCCCTGCATTTGCCGGAGAGGTCGATGTACTGAAGGCGATACAGCTGCTGCCCGGGGTCCAGTCCGGCACCGAGGGGTCAGCAGGACTTTATGTAAGGGGCGGAGGACCTGACGAGAACCTGCTGATGATAGACGGCATTCCACTATACAATGTAAGCCACATGTTCGGGTTCTTCTCGGTGTTCAACGCCGATGCCATAAAGAACGTAACTCTCTACAAAGGCGACTTTCCGGCACGCTTCGGCGGACACCTTTCAAGCGTTGTTGACGTCAGGATGAATGACGGCAACGACCAGAGCTGGCATGGAAGCGCATCTATAGGGCTTATCTCCGCCAAAGTCAATGTTGAAGGCCCGATCGTCAAGGGCAAGACCAGCTTCAACGTCTCGGCACGCAGGACATATATGGACCTTCTTCTCCAGCCGGCGCTATGGATAGTAAACGAAAAAGACGAGAAATATGGCGGAGGGTATGACTTCTACGATATAAACGCAAAGGTGACACACAAGTTCTCAGACAAGGACCGGCTATCCCTGAGCTTCTACATGGGCGATGACAATGCGCATTTCAAGATGCGCACAAAAGATGACTACGTCTATAACGGCTACGAATACGGAGGCAGTGTACAGGAGGACAGCTACCAGGAGCACAGTCAGCAGAACCTCAAAGGAAGATGGAGATGGGGCAACATGGTCACTGCACTGAGGTGGAACCATGTCATTACCCCGAAGCTGTATCTCAATACGACAGCCAGCTACACACGCTACAGGCAGAGGCTCGGTGTCGGTTATGAGGAAAAAGAAGAGCGGACCTACATCACCGGCACTGTGGACTCCAACGAAAGCAAGATGGATGTAGACTATAATTCAAATATTGGAGACCTGTCCGGAAATGTTGACCTTGAATATATTCCCAATACAAGGCACAGCGTAAAGTTCGGAGGTCAATATACATGGCATGCATTCAACCCCGGGGTCAACTCCATGTCGGCTTCCGACACATCCGAAGAAATGAATTTCTCATATAGCTACGGAGACCGAAAGGTAGATGCCCACGAGGCAGCGATATACGGAGAGGACAACTGGACTGCAACCAGATGGCTGAAAATAAACTATGGACTCAGGGCATCCCTGTATTCAATAGACGGGAAGACATGGCTGTCCGCAGAGCCGAGGCTAAGTGCACGAGCGCTGATAATTGATGACCTGTCATTCAAGGCTTCATATTCGGAAATGAGCCAATATGTGCACATGCTCTCAAACAGCAGCCTTACTCTCCCCTCAGACCTGTGGGTCCCTGTAACAAAGGATATCAGGCCAATGCGCTCACGCCAGGTGGCGGCTGGATTCTTCTACACATTAGGGGCATTCGACTTCAGCGTCGAAGGGTACTGGAAGACCATGGACAACATCATAGAATACAAGGACGGGGCATCTTTCCTCGGCTCAACTACAGGATGGGAGGAAAAGGTCTGCATGGGCAGGGGATGGTCATACGGGCTGGAGTTCTTCGTACAGAAAAAGTTCGGCAAGACGACAGGATGGGTCGGATATACCCTGGCCAAGGCGATGCGCCGGTTCGACAAGAAAGGCAACATGCTCAACAATGGCCTGCCATTCCCGGCAAAATACGACAGGAGACACGACCTAAACATAACGGTCACGCACGCATTCAGCAAGAAATTCGACCTGTCCGCCACATTCGTCTTCAGCTCAGGCAACTGCGGTACACTTGCGATGCAGAAGTTCCTTGGAGGAGACATGGGAGAGGACTTCGGGGCAGGAATCAACTACTACGAGCACAGGAACAATTACCGGATGCCACCGTACCACAGGCTTGACATCGGCATGAATTTCTACCGTTTCCACAAACGTGGCACAGGGATATGGAACATAAGCATCTATAACGCCTATTGCCACATGAACCCGTTCATTGTCTACGTAGGGGACGAGACAGAATATGTAAATGGAGAATACACGAGCAGGCCTGCTGTAAAGCAGATGTCCATATTCCCTATAATCCCCACATTCTCATACACATATAGATTCTAACAGGCCAAGGCCTCCAATAAAAGGACATTAACATGAAAATCTTTGACTGCATGAAACATATAATCAAGGCATCAGTGACGGCAGCTGCTATAATTTCCCTCTCGGCATGTGAAAAAGAAATAAAGTTCACCGGCAGGCAGCAGGAGACATCAATAGTGATGTTTTCGCTTGCGTCCCCTGGAGATGAACTGTCTGTCTCGATCAGGCAATCTGCATTTATACTGGACAAGGAATGGTGGGAAACCATAGAGAAAGGGATTCCCGGAGCAAAGGTGAACGCATTCATAGGAAACAGCACGGAGCCTCTCCCCTTCACCCTTTCCGGCAATGACAGGAATTCAGCCCTGTTCACAAGCGGATACCAGCCTAAGCCAGGCGAAAAGATTAGAATCGAGGCTGAGGCAGACGGGTTCAAGAACGTCTATGCCGAGACCGAGATACCGTTGGAGCCGGTATTCGGGGTTGAATCAATAAGGACAGAAAAGGGAGAAACCGATAGCGAGGCCGTAGTATATATGAAAATCCGCATTGACGACCCTGACGGAAAGAAGAATTTCTACCGTCTGAATATCTCACAGACATACAGGCATGAAGGTACCATCTGGACATCTGACGGAAAGATTTCGACACAGGAGATATCATATGGCAGCTCACCGGTGGCATTCTATTCAAACGACCCTCTGTTCCAGGACGGAATCACTGACAGCATATTCGGCATAGAGGTGGAGAAAGAGCTAAAGAACTACTTCACAGACAGCCGTTTCGACGGGGATTCATATTCTTTCGAGATATATTTTCCCGTATACGATGATGACTACATGAAAACAGTCAGCATAGACATAAAGCTTGAAGCACTTTCAAAGGAATATTATGAATACATTGCATCTCTGGACGCATATTACGAATCTGACGATTTCTCGCTTTTCTCGGAGCCGGTCCAGGTAATCTGCAATGTCAAGAACGGCATAGGATGCTGCGGAGCCTCAACCCCATCAGAGATTTCAGTCACGCTTGAATGACACATGTACAAAAGCCCGCCGGAAGCGTTTCGGCAGGCTCTGGCTGCAAAATAAGGGGCAGACTAAAAATATTAGTCAAGCCCCTTTTTCCGTTTTTCGATGTGGTCAGCCTCAACCTTGTCGCCCAATTTTCAATTTCCAGAGAATTATTCTGGCTTTCACCCCTCATTTCTGTCAACCACCTGACGGACTGCATATTGCAGATCAGCCAAGAATCTGGGAAGCGTGGTTCTTAGTGTCCACTTTCTCTATGATTTTCACAAGCACACCGTCCTCATCGAAGATATATGTCTTGCGGAGAGTACCGACACATGTCTTTCCGCACATTTTCTTTTCACCCCATGCCCCGAAATCCTGGAGCATCTTTGTTGTAGTGTCTGCAAGCAGCTTGAACGGAAGCTTCAGCTTGTCAATGAATTTCTTATGCGAAGCTGCACTGTCCTTGCTGACTCCGATGACATGATATCCAGCCTTTGTCAGGTCTTCATAATTGTCCCTCAGGCTGCATGCCTCCGCTGTACATCCGGGAGTATTGTCTTTCGGATAGAAATAGATTACAGTCTTCTTGCCTTTAAGGTCCGATGATTTCACTGTATTGCCCTCGTGGTCCACAACCTCGAAATCAGGCATTTTGTCTCCAATTTTTAACATACGATATAAGCTTTAATATAATTTTCTGTATTGCAGTTCCATTCCGGTGCGCAGCCTTAACAAACTCTGTTCCAAACTAATTCCTGAACATATTGACATAGGACTGAAGTGCAGTCCTGTATGCAATCCTGGCATCAACGCATTCATCTGTACTTTGGCGGAGTGCTGTCTGGGCCTCTAAAAGTCCGGACAACGGGACGAGACCGGCCTTGTACTGGTTCATCTGGTCTTCGGCCACTGAGCTGGCCACAGAAACGTTTTCCTCGGCAAGTAGCATCTGTTCCCATGCGACAGTCAGTTCAAACCACAGCTTGCGGACCTGAAGCAGAAGCTGGTTCCCGAGATATTCCCTGTCATTGCAGGCCTTCTGCACTTGATAATCATAGCGTTGAAGCCTGCGTGAATATTTTCCCCAGTCCGTGACAGGTATCTTTATCGTGGCGAACACCGCTCCATTGAAACTGCCGTTGCCTATGATGTCGCCATATCCGTACGAAGCCCCGACGCCGACCTGGGGCAGGACCTCTCCAAGCACCATGCGCTTCTCGGCTTTCTTTGCCTCCACGGCAAGCTCAAGAAGACGGGACTCCTCGCGTTGAGCCACAATCTCGTTCTCGTCACGCCAATATGCCATCGGCTCATCAAGCATCGGGAGATTGTCTGCAACCGCAATGCTGTCAATATAGGGAAGAGAACCGGCAGCGGATGTCCTGTATGCGGCATATTCCATCCCTATAGAATTGCATAGATTCATCTTGGCCAGCCTTATTCCTCCGCGTACACTTGTCGTTGCCGACCTCAGTTCATTCATCTTCAGCCTGAGCTGCAGCAAATCCGTCTGCGTGGCAAGTCCGGCCTCAACTGCAGAGGAAAGGTCCTTTTCAAGATTCTCCAGCAGTTTCCTGACCTGGCCGATTGTCTTCATCTTCTCCTCCAGCGAAACCACCTGCCAGTACATCTGCTCTATCTCCTCCGCACTCTTGCGTGACTGAATGGAGTTCTGGAGGCTTGCGGCCTCAACCCCAAGGGCTGCGAGCCTGTTTCCGGAGACAATACGTCCTCCGGCGAACACAGGCTGGATGACAGAAACCGTCGCGCTGTATCCACGCTTCAATGTAGAATAATACGGATTTATCCCATACATCGGGGCATTCTGGTTGACCCAGCTTGTGATATTGTTTGCCATGTCCGAATTGCCGAGGACATCCCTGACCCCGATTTTCAAGAGCGGGTCAATGGCATAGAATGCAAAGGCATTTACCGAAACCTTCGGAAAATATTCGGCGAGAGCTTCTTCTTTCTGTGCCTTGGCGGCATATACATCGAGACGTGAATTGGCTACAGCCGCATTGTTCTGCGCAGCCATAGACCTGCAGTCTTCCAATGTCAGTGTTACGCGCTCCTGTGCCACCGCCGGAGATGCCCCTGCCATAAGAAGCAACAGAAGCGGAAGAATGACACATATTGACTGGCCTTGACGGCAGGACAGAGATGCCGTACCGCTGCCGGAAGACGAAAGTTCCGGCCTGTTTCCGTCCGGCTTGGCGTTACGGAAAATCTGCCAATACGACACCGGCATGATGAGCACGATCAGCAGGATGGACATCATGGTCCCGAAACAGATTACTATACCCATAGGCATCCAGAGCGAATCACCGCTTATAATCATCGGCAGCACACCGAGGGCTGTCGTGCATGATGTCAGGAAAATAGGCCTCATCCTTCTGCGCCCGGCCTCCTCAGCCGCCTCTTTCACAGAAAACCCTTCCTTGAAGCGAAGTTCCTCGGCATATTCAAACATTATAATGCCGTTCCTCACGATGATTCCCACAAGGCTTATCAGGCCGAGCACCGAAGTCATGCCGAAGTCCAGCCTGAATATCCACAGTCCGAAAAATGCACCGAACAGACACAGAAGACTCAACGCCATGGTAAGCACGGCAAGAGACATTTTCCTGAAATGGAAAAGCAGGAAGAAGAAAAGTACAGCTACGGCACACAGGAAACTCAGCATGATTTCAGGTATCACAGTGCCGTTGGTCGCGGTAAGGCCTCCATATGATATGCCTATCCCGGCCGGAAGCATCGGTCTAAGCGTTTCAGTGACAAATCCGCATATCCTCTCCATCGCCTCCGGCTGGCTCTGCCCCATAACCATATCTGCACTGACCGTTATGCTCTCCCTGCCGCGCGAATGCGGTATTTGCTCGGGTTCCCATCCCGGACTGACGGACGCTACCTGGCGCAGAGGGACATTCACGCCAGGAATTGACGTCGGAACCATCTGATTCTCTATGACGTCGTATGTCATGTCTTCAGAGACTGCCCGGCTGTATATCGTCACAGGTATTTTCGTATCACCCTCCCACACTGATGTGACAGTCTGACCATTCAGCGCCCCGGCAACAGACAGGGACACCAACGCCCTGTTTACACCAAGCCTTGCCGCCTCGTCCGGATCAAGTCTCACGTCTATTGTCGAGACGTATTCATCGCAGTCGCTGTGCACCCATTTGAGAAGGTCGTCCATACCTGCCATGAAGCGTTTCAGCGTATCGGCATATGGCCTCATGTCCTCTATTCCACCGCCCTGCAAAGTCACTGCAACCGGGGCGGTCACCCCCTGGTAATCCATCTGCTTGAAGCGGATCTGCGCCTCCGGGAAATAGTGTTCATATCTGGTCTCATATTCCGCAAGAACCGACTCCGTGTCCTTTGAGGTGTTGGTGTTTACAATAAGCTGTGCGAAATTCGCCGCAGGCGGCTTGGGTGCGTATGTACAATGGAAACGCGGTGAGCCGGTCCCGACAAATGAGGTGACTGATGTGACGCGGCTGTCCGCAAGCAGGATATGCTCAAGAGAGTCACTCACGGCCTTCGTCTTGTCCAGGCCGGAATTGGCGTCAAGATAAATCTCCACGGCAAAGCAGTCCCTGACGGCCATAGGCATCATCTGTACATTGAGCTGGAGGAACATCATTATCCCCAGCACGATTGCAGCCACTCCGGACAGAAGCGTAAGATAAGGATGCCGGAAACATATCCCCTGCAGCTTTTCGTATCCGGCCTGAAGGCCGTTGAAGAATTTTTCCTGGCCGCGTGCGAACCATCCGTGCCCGCTTGTACGGACCGAATTTATATATTTGACCTCAAGAGACGGGATGACAGTCACGGCGTAGACCAGCGAGGCACCGAGCGCAATGCATATCACCCAAGGAAAAGACTGGACAAAGTCACCGAGATATCCGGAAATTATGCCGAGCATCGGGAAGAACATCAGGCTTATGGCAGCCGTGGCCAGAAGCATAGGCATGAACAGTTCCCTTGCACTCGCGCAGGCTGCGTCAATGCGCCCATAGCCTTTCCCTAGCTTGTCCATATATCCGTCCATGGTTATAATGGAGTCATCCACAATCATCCCCAGCACGACAATCAGCGCAGCCAGGGTCACGGTATTCAGGCTCATTCCGGTAAGGTACATCACTGCCATTGCGACCGCTGTACATGCAGGGACACCTGTGCTTGCAATCATAGCAGAGCGTGCCGGAAACAGAAGAAGCATTACCACAATCACGACCAGCATGGAAATCACAAGGTCTCTCAGAAAAGACCATACAGATGTCTTGACGACCTTAGGCTGGTCTGTAATCTTTGTTATCCTGACGCTGTCCGGAAGCACTTCCATAAATTCTTCAAGGACCTTGTCTACCTCGCGGCCGAAAGCCACGATGTTATTGTCCGGGCGCATCTCCACGGAGACGACAAGGGCCGTATGTCCATTGTACCCGACAAATGAAGAAGGCTCTTTACAGCGGCGCTCTATCGTAGCTATGTCACGTAGCCTTATGACGCTGCCGTCCGGACCAGCATACACGATTTTCTCTGCAATTTCGTACTCGCTTCCGACTGTGCCTGCGACATGGACAGGAGAGCTGGCGTATGAAGTACTGAATCTCCCGCCCGTTGCCGGAAAGGCAGATGTCTGATAGTCAAGCATAAGCATAGAAGGGGATATGCCATATGCAGACAACGCCTCCAGATCTATGTTCACGGCTATCTCCTCGCTCTGCGTTCCATAGACCTTTGCATTTGCCAGCGCCGGTATCTCGCGCAGCCTCTCACACAGGTCTTCGGAGTATTCCTCCATCTCGCCACTGCTCTTGTCATCAGATTCCATCGCGATGAGAAGCGAGGATACCGAGCTGAAGTCGTCCATTACGGCCACGGCAAGCACTCCAGGAGGCAGAAGGGGCTTATATGCATTCAGTTGATGCTTTATCTTTGACCAGACTTCATCTTTCTTGCTTGCCGGCGAGTTCAGCATGACGTAGATATAGCACATCCCGTCACAGGAATATGAATATGTTGACCTGTCAACTTCTGAAAATGTGAACAGCAGCTGTTCGAGGGGCTTTGTCAGACGGGACTCGACCTCCTGTGAGGAGGCACCCGGATATATGCCGACAACAAGCCCTTCCTTTATCTCAAAAGTCGGGAATTCATCCTTGTTTATTGACGTAAGGCCATAGATTCCAACCGCAACCAGAAGGAAAAGGATGAAATACACAATCTTTTTCTGTGCTATAGAAGCCCGTATGAACCATCCCTGTTCGCGCATCATTCTACTATTTTGACTTTCATTCCGGTGCTGACTTTCTGTGCACCTTCTGCAATGACCAGTTCTCCGTCTTCAAGGCCATCCTTTATGACGACTCCCGTGCCTGAGAATCCCCCTGTGACAACAGGAAGCCTTACAGCTTTGCCGTCACGGACAGCCCAGACATATCTTCCTGCCATATCTGTCTTGATTACCCCAGACGGGAGTATTGCAGCATTGCCTCTTCCGTCAGGAAACCCTACCTTGCATACCATTCCCGGCATAAGGCCGTCCACTTTTTCAGAGGGGACAACGGCACATTCGTAGCCATGAGACAGTGCCGAGGCGGTTATGCCTCTGGAGGAGAGCCTCGCCTTCATCCCGCTGCTTCCTGTAGCAGGAACGGAGAACTCGGCCTCCATTCCTGGCTGCATTGAAGCAATCTCCGATTCCGGGACAGAAAAGCGTATCTCGAGCGAGGATATGTCCATTATTTTCGCGACAGGCTCTGCCAGCGAAAGTTCAACTCCGGCATCAGCATAGACTTCCCCTATTATTCCTGAATATGGAGCTTTTATCATACAGTCTGAGCAGGCTTCCTCGGCCGCCCGGCAGGCAGCTTCCGCCTGCCTGAGCTTAGTCTCGACCTCAACCATCTTGACATCTGAGATGCTGCCGCTTTCATGTACGGCCTTTGCCCTCCTGTATCCGTCTTTTGCCTGTTCAAGCGCAGCCTCGGCCATTTCAAGTGAGCTTCTGACCTTCTGGGAATTTACGGATGCAATGACTTCCCCTTTCTTTACAGCCTGCCCCTGCCTTACATTCAGTTCGGCCAAAGTTCCCGGACAGGCGCATGAAATTATTGTTGATTTTTCAGGATGGACAATGCCGACATATGTCCTTGTGACATTGCTGCCGGACATGTTGACTCTGATGACTTTTACTGCGGCCGGCTGCCTTTCTGCCTGGGAATTGCCCTGCCTTGTCCCGGTCTGTCCGCACCCGGAAAGCACACAGCAGGCCATGGCAGCGCAAAGCATTATTGACATTATATTCTTCAACACATTCATAGATATCCGTTTTTATATTTATATGTCACCCCCTGACGAGGTACAGCGAGAGCCGGGCAGTAAAGGGAAGGCCGGACTGAGATTCAGGGCCAGATTCCGCACAGGCATGCCTTAATCAGGAAAGGACGACTCACCATAAGGGGCCAAAGAGACTATCGGTTCATTTTTGCCACACAGTCCACTGTGCTTTCCACAATTTCGTATTCCGTTCCGGAGTATGTATATCGGCCCTTGTAGTCAAGGCGGAATATGATGATGTCATCAAATCTTTCTCCGATGCCGCGCACCTCGACATCCGCCAATGGGCGAAGCAGATCGGAGGAGACGTTCGGAGGACTGAGCGACACCTGGCGTTTCACTGCCGAGAGGGTCAAGGTCATGCCGTCCGCCTTGGCGCTGAATGTGACGACTGTACCTCCCAATATGTTCATGGTCAGAATCATATCACCTGACGATTTGTCTGTAGTGATGATGTCCATCTGTCCGCTTTCCGGCACAATGGCAATATCTGAGAGTTCTGCAGAGGTATCACCGGAAGGACGCGACGACAATGTCCCTCCTGTCTTGAAAGTATAGTTGCCTTCAAATCTCGGTGCACCTTCTTTTTCGCAGGCGCAAGCCACAAACAATATAACGGCAACCGCCGCCAGGAAGCTGAGAATATGTTTCATACTTGCAATGTTTTCATTTCGTGATTTCCGGGATGCAAATTTAGAATCTAATTCTGCTTCAATTCGACAATCCGCTCTACGGTCAATCCTGTCAGTCTCGCAATTACACTGTCATCCATACCTTCATCAAGCATCGCCTTTGCTATCCCAATCTTTTCATCCATTTTTCCTTTCTCCAATCCTTTCTCCATCCCCTGCTCATATTTGTAGTCCATCTGCGCTCTGATGTCTCTCTTTGTAGTCATAAGTCTGATGTATTTATATTGTTCCACAGCACCCATGGCGGCAAAACGTGATGCCTCATAAAGCCTATGGAACATTGGTTTCCGTAACTTCCGGGGAATCTCCGCCAGCCTTGACATGTGCTTGATGGAGTAAATCATGCCATCCAGATCGTCGTCCTCCGACAGTTCATCCTCAGTCTTCCTGAACTTGTTCAGTTCTATGTATATATAGTTCAAATTCCTTGCTACAAGCCTTTTACCGCCTTCGGCATAGAGATTAACCCTCGTGACGAAATCAGTGCTGCCCTCAAACTCATTAATGCCCTCGCGCACAAAGCTTATCATGTAAACAGGGGCAAAATCATAGTCCCTGGTACCACGCCTCAACTGGTCCTGCACGGCAAAAGTCGAGTAGAAGATGCTGCGTGACAGAAAAAACTTCTGCGAATTGTGCTGCATCTCAATTATGATACGCTTACCGTCGCCTGTCTTGCAGTACACATCAAAAGTGCACGATTTCGCATCCCTACCAAGCCCTCGCCGATCCTTGTCAATGTACTCTATTTCGGTAATCTTCTCGTCAGTGACAAGCTGGCGCAACAGGTCCAGCAACACATCCTTGTTCTGCTCATTGCCGAAAATAGCCTTGAAGCCATAATCACTCGTAAGGTCCACGAAAACAGGCTCATCCGCACCGCGGCGTCTCCTCAAAAACTCTATAATAGTCATAACATGATAATTTAATGGGCTATATGCCCCGTTAACAATTAAAATGTCATAAACCTTTATGAGTTCCCGCTGCCTCAGGCTGTTAGCTGCCCCCTTTTACTCCCGCAAAAATATGAAACGGTCAAGAGTTTTACAATATCGGAGGTGCAGGTTTTTCTTTTTCTTAATAAAAACGTGAAAGATTTTTCTCTTTTTTACATTTATCCGATTTATATGTTCTGCATCTTTTTGCTCCATTAGAAACAACAATGAGAGTGCAAATACCCAATTAATCCTGGAATTGCAGACATTATGATTATGAAAGAGGTTTCAATAAGCAGAAGAGAAGGTTTATCCCGTCTCATAGCCCTCATCCGGCAATATATCTCTATGTCTTTTTCTGTCATCTTTCTCATACACAATGATAATTAAATTTACTTGTCCCAAGATAATGAAGGTAATCCTCTAATGCAAGAACGTCCGATGGACGAAATAGATGACGGATGCCATGGCTGGACACCCGTCATCGCACATGTCGCTAAATATCAATAAATTGCATTTTCAACATGCTCATATAAGACACTCTCAGGCATCAGGCTACAACCGGATATCCCGGTGTGCCGCTATCTGCTGATGCGTGCCGCAAAGCCGCCGCCAGGAGCAAGCTTGACTTTGAGCATGCGTGATGCAGGAAGAACTGACGTGCCTTTCCGATAGTCCGAAGCGATACGGTCCGCATTGATCCCGTCCGCAAAATATTCAACATTCCATTCGCCCTCGCCGAGGAAAGAAAGGTCGAGCTCCATTGTACGGGCATCCCAGTCTGTCATTGCACCGACATACCAGACATCTCCGCTGCGCTTGGCGACTGCAACATAGTCACCTACCTTTGCGTCAAGAGGGACAATCTCATCCCACACCGTAGGGACTGCCGAGATATATTCCATGCACTCCGGCTCGGCCATATAGTTCGACGGCGAATCGCAGAGCATGCAGAGAGGCGAGTTGAACACCACATATTCAGCAAGCTGGCGGCAACGGGTCCCCTGGCTCATCGCCTCGGAATTGACTGCCCTGTAATTGCCTTTGGTCGCATTGCGCATAGCTCCCTGCGTGTAGTCCATCGGGCCTGCCACCATACGGATGAAAGGCACAGTCACATCATATGTCACCTGGTCAACAGTTGCATTCCACTTCATGTTCTCTAAGCCATATACACCCTCGTAGTTGATGACGTTCGGATAGGTCCTGTCAAGGCCGGCCGGCTTGTATGTCCCGTGGAAATCTATCAGAAGGCCGTATTTCGCAGTCATCTCGGCAGCCCTTCTGTGGAAATCAACCATCATCTGGTCGTCCCTGTCCATAAAGTCAACCTTGAATCCCTTGATGCCCATCTCCGAATAATGGCGGCAGACATTCTCCATATCCCTGTCGAATGCCCAGTAGCCCGCCCACAGGATAAGGCCCACATTGCGTTCTGCTGCATATGCCGTCAACTCCACAAGGTCTATCTCCGGCACAATCTGCATAAGGTCGGCCTTCATGTTAACTGCCCATCCCTCATCGAGGATGACATATTCCACACCATGGGCAGAAGCGAAATCTATATAGTATTTATACGTGTCATTGTTGATGCCTGCGCGGAAATCCACACCCTTGATGTTCCAGTCATTCCACCAGTCCCACGCCACCTTTCCTGGCTTCACCCAGCTGAAATCAGCCTCAGGGTCAGCAGGCTGTGCGAGCTTATGGACAAGATTATTGGCAAGCAGCTCTTTGTCCGATGAAGACACCGCCACGATTCTCCATGGGAAAGACACCGCCCCGTCATATCTGGCGATATAATCCTCACGGCTTTTCACAAGTCCCTGGAGATTATTGTGCCCGGCAAATTCAATCTCCTTCGGATAACCGGCATATACGCCTTTCACTGAGGCTGCCCCCTCCCCGTTGTAGAGATACATTCCTGGATAGTCCGTCAGGTCTGACTCCATTATGCAGAGTTTCTTGCCGGCTGCCGCATCCACCAGAAGAGGCAGGAAAGCAAGCCTTGAGGCATTCCACTCCGATATCGGGGAATAGGTATATGTATTCTCGAAAGAGTTCCAGAACTGATTTTCAAGTGTCTCAGTATGCTGGCACACATATGCGGCCCACATGTTCCAATCTTCCGGGAAATTGAATGCAGCCTCTTCAGAGACCACCTCGAAAGGTGTCTTGGACTCTGAAGCGAACCTGTAGGCAACACCCTCATTGTAGGCACGGAACATCAGCCTGAAATCCTGAAACAGGAAAGCGATTCCGTTATGGTCATCCGCCTTTACTCTGACCGTCTTTCTGATTCTTTGACCTCCGCCGTAGACAGTCCCGTCAGAGAGTGTCATCGAAACCGCAGAAGGCGCGATAAGCTGCACTCCGTCCTGCGACATGGTCCATGAAATATCATTGCCGACAGCAATGTCTACAATTGTCCTGCCGTCAGGGGAGGCGATGCGATAGTCTTTCTGTGCCGCAAATGACATGGATGCCATGAATGCAGCGGCCAATAGCAATAGTGTTCTTTTCATTATGAGTGGCTTTTTATATTCCCATTTTCTCTTTCATGGCCCTGAGCAGGTCAAACGCCTGGAGAGGGGTCATGTTGTTGATGTCTGCGCTGTTAAGGTCATCCCTCAGGGACATCAGCAGAGGGTCTTCCAGCTGGAAGAACGACAGCTGGATAGAGCCGTCACTCTCAACACGCCCTTCCTTCACGTTATACGGCCGGGATGTCCCTTTACGTCCTTTTTGCTCTTCCTGTATTCCACCTGACTCTTCAGCCATGGCCATGCCGGAAGCTGACACCATATTCCTCAGCGAACCGTTCTCCAATGACTCCAGAGTCCTTTCTGCCGCCTCGACCACCTGGCGCGGCATTCCTGCCATCCTCGCCACATGGATACCGAAGCTGTGGGCCACACCTCCTTCAACAAGTTTGCGCAGGAAAATCACATTCTTACCGACTTCCTTGACGGCAATGTGGAAATTCTTTACGCGCGGATAGATGTCCTCCAGGTCATTAAGCTCATGGTAGTGCGTAGCAAACAGAGTCTTGGCGCCGTCTCCGTATTCATGGACATACTCGACAATGGCACGGGCAATCGACATTCCGTCATATGTCGATGTTCCACGTCCGATTTCATCCAGCAGTACAAGAGAGCGTGAGGACAGGTTGTGCAAGATCATCGAGGTCTCCAGCATCTCCACCATAAAAGTGGATTCTCCGCGTGATATGTTGTCTGAGGCACCCACACGTGTAAAAATCTTGTCGCAATATCCTATCCTTGCAGACGAAGCCGGCACAAACGAGCCGACCTGGGCCATGAGCACAATCAATGCTGTCTGCCTGAGCAAGGCCGACTTACCGGCCATATTCGGACCTGTCAATATGATTATCTGCTGCGATGCGTTGTCAAGATATATGTCATTCGGCACAAATTCCTCACCTGCAGGCATCAGTGTCTCGATTACCGCATGCCGTCCTCCCTTGATGTCAATTGTATGGCTGTCATCCATCTGCGGACGGCAATACCTGTTGGACACGGCCAGTTCCGCAAATCCTGCCAGCACATCAAGACGGGCAAGCACGCGGCAGTTGTTCTGTATGGACGGTATATTTCTCTGGATTTCAGCAACAAGCTCTGCAAATATCCTGCTTTCGAGCATGTATATCTTTTCCTCTGCCCCGAGAATCTTCTCCTCATATTCCTTCAGTTCCTGGGTGATATACCTTTCCGCATTGACAAGCGTCTGCTTCCTTATCCACTCCTCCGGCACCTTGTCCTTATGTGTATTGCGGACCTCGAGGTAATATCCGAACACAGAATTATAGCTTATCTTGAGAGATGCGATTCCGGTGCGCTCCATTTCGCGCTGCTGGATTGCCAGGAGATAGTCCTTGCCATGGGTGGCGATATTACGAAGCTCATCAAGCTCTTCATTTACACCTTCCGCAATCACAGGGCCCTTTCCTATTGCGGCAGCCGTTTCCGGATGCATTGTCCGTATTATCCGGTCAAGAAGCACAGAGCAATTGCTGAGAGAACCTATCATGCGGTCAAGCGGCTCCACCCCTTTTCCGCGGCAGATTTCCGCGATAGGATCCATCTGCGAAAGCCCGCGTCCAAGCTGCATCACCTCCCTCGGTACAATACGCCCAGCCGCCGCACGCGATATTATCCTCTCCATGTCACCGATGTTCCCGATCCTGTCCTGCACCTGCATCAGGTCCTCTTTCCTGTCAATGAAATGGCTTACAATATCATATCGCGAATCAAGTTCATCAAGGTCCATGACAGGCATCGAGAGCCATGTCCTGAGCATCCTGGCCCCCATAGGAGACGAGCATCTGTCCATTACACTGACAAGGGACACGCCCTCCCCTCCTGCCGCAGAGCCGAAAATCTCCAGGTTACGGAAAGTGAACCGGTCCATCCAGACAAAGGAGCCTTCATCAATCCTTGAAATGGAGCAGATGTTGCTCAGGCCGGAATGGCGGGTCTGCTCAAGATAGATGAGCACTGCCCCGGCGGCTGTTATCCCGAGAGGGAAAGTGTCAATTGCGAATCCTTTCAGGGAATCCACATTGAGCTGCTTCCTCAGTTTCTCGACGGATGAGTCGTAGACGAACGCCCATTCCTCAAGTGTCGAGACATAGTAATTTTCCCCGAAACGCTCCTTCACCCCCTTTTCATATCCCCTTGGCACAAGCAGCTCCTTAGGGGCGAATGACCCGAGAAGGGTCCCGATATAGTCCGCCGAGCCTTCGGCCACCTGGAATGTCCCCGTAGACACATCAAGGAATGCAGCTCCGCATCTGTTCTTGTCGAACATCAGGCCTGCAAGATAATTATGCTCTTTCTGCTCCAGAAGCTGTTCACTGAATGCCACTCCAGGGGTAACAAGCTCTGTGACACCCCTCTTGACAATCTTCTTGGCAAACTTCGGGTCTTCAAGCTGGTCACATATTGCAACCTTGTAGCCAGCCCTGACGAGCCTCGGCATATACATGTCTATCGAATGGTGCGGGAAGCCGGCCATAGGAATGGAGTCAGGAGAAGCGTTGGACCTCTTCGTCAGCACAATGCCGAGCACCTTGCTGGCAACCAGTGCATCATCCCCGTATGTCTCATAAAAGTCACCGCATCTGAAAAGCAGCAGAGCTTCAGGATGTTCCGCCTTGAAGGAGAAGAACTGCTTCATCATCGGTGTCTCGGATATCTTCTTTTCTTTCATTTCAAACGATTAAGTTTCGCAAGTAATAAACCCTTATACAATTTTTGCAGGCTTGCGAGTTTCAAAAGGTTCACAAGCCTGCAAAATTAACAACTTTACCTGAACTTTCATTAACGTCCCACGCACTTTCTATGACAATTCCTTAGAACAAAAATTATTTTCGTAATTTTGCGGAAAATCGGAAGCGGTTGCCCGGCCATGCCGCCACGGACAAACCGGCGCATGAAATACGGATTACGATGAAAAAAGCACTTATAATAACATATTACTGGCCACCTTCAGGCGGTTCCGGAGTACAGAGGTGGGTCAAATTCACCAAATACCTGCCGGCATATGGATGGAAACCGATCATATACACGCCAGAGAATCCGGAGCTTATAGCTGTCGACCACACCCTGGAAGACGACATACCGGCATATACGACAGTGATAAAGAGACCCATATTCGAGCCATACGGCATTTACCGCAGGCTCCTGGGAGGCAAAGACGCCGCGGAAGGGGGAAGCAATGAGGTGAATCCTGTCAACTCCAAGAAAAAGACATTCATGCAGAGGCTGTCCATGTTCGTAAGAGGCAACTTCTTCATACCTGACCCGAGATGCCTGTGGATAATGCCTTCGGTAATGTACCTGAAAAGATATCTCAAGGAGCATCCAGTGGACATAATCGTAAGCACAGGCCCACCGCACTCCATGCACCTGATTGCACGCAGGCTTGCCAAAGCGACAGGGACACCTTGGATAGCGGACTTCCGTGACCCATGGACAAAAATGTTCTATTTCAAGCATCTGTCACTCACAAAATGGACAGAAAAGAGACACGCGAGACTGGAGCAGAAAGTCCTTGACGAAGCATCTGCGATAGTGGCTGTATCCCCTCTTGTCAAGAAAGAATTTGAAGAAATGACATCGACAAGGGTCGAGCTTATAACAAACGGGTATGATGAAAGTGACTTTGATGATGCAGTCGTGGAGGCAGACGGATATTTCAACATCACCCATACAGGGCTTTTCGCCGCTGACGGCAATCCGACGGAGCTATGGAGAGTCCTCTCGGAGAAATGCGGGAAAGACCCGGAATTCAGGAAGATGCTGAGGATAAGGCTTGCTGGAAAGACAGACAAGGAAGTCATCTCATCAATAGAGGAAGCCGGGCTTGCCGAGCATCTGAGGGATAACGGCTACCAGCCTCATACAGTCGCCATAAAGGAGCAGAAATGCGCTTCGCTCCTGATCCTTCCGCTGCGTAAAGAGCCGGAATACAAGGCAACCATACCGGGAAAACTCTTTGAATACCTTGCTTCCGGAAATCCGGTCCTCGGGATAGGGCAGACAGACGGGGCCATGGCCATGACAGTAAATTCAGCCATGGCAGGAAAGGTGTTTGACTGGGATGATTCAGACTCCATTGCGGCATACATAGACGAATGCTGGCAAAGGTTCAAGTCCGGCGACACAGACCCGCAGACAACAGGAATCGCGAAGTATTCCAGGAAAGAGCTGACAGCAAGGATGGCTGAGCTTATGGATTCACTCCTCATGAAAAACATACATTGAAGACATTTATCAGAATATGAACAAAGACAGTATCAGACAGATTCTTAAATACGCAGGTGCAATTGTGCTTTTTGCAGTGCTCGCATATGGTTTCGTGCCGCAGGTGTTCAGCGGGAAAGTACTGAACCAGTCAGACACCTCCTCATGGAAAGGGATGACACATGAGATCTCAGAGCACAATGCAGCACACCCTGACGACAAGACCCAATGGACAAATTCCATGTTCGGAGGAATGCCGACGGTAACAATGTACGACGATTTCAATGGAGACTGGACAAATCCCATATATAAGTTCATGATGTCCGGACTGCGCCCTGCAAACTGGCTGCTCATTTCATTGATAGGAGCATTCCTGCTTATGCTTGCATTCGGGATAGATACACTCCTTGCCATTGCAGGGGCCATCGCCATAACATTCTGCTCCTATAATTTCCAGATCATACAGGTCGGGCACAACACCAAGATGCAGGCAATAGCATTCATGCCATGGGTGCTTGCAGGGATTGTATTTACATACAGGAGCGCACTCAAAGGCACTTCATGGAGGAAATGGCTCCCGCAGACCATGCTCGGGTCTGTCCTGTTCGCCCTTGCCCTGAGCATGCAGGTCAAGGCAAACCATCCGCAGATCACATATTATCTTGCAATCATCATATTCCTTTATGCCATCGCTGTTTTCGTCTCGCTTTGCGTAAAGGAGGAAAGGCGTAATGAAATCGGAAGATTCTTTGCAGCGTCTGCCATGCTGCTCGTCATAGGCGGAGTCGGGATTGCCACCAACCTCAACAAGCTTATACCTACATACGAATATACGGAATACACAATGAGGGGCGGCTCGGAACTGTCGGGCACATCAGAAAGCCATAATGACAAAGGACTTGACCTGGACTACGCGACAGCATGGTCATACGGTATCGGGGAAATGCCGAACCTGATGATCCCGAATTTCAACGGAGGGGCATCAACTGGCGAACTCGGCAAAGATTCAGAGACCTACAGGCTCCTGAAACGCGCAGGACAGCCGAACCTCAATTCTGTAATGAAGTCGCTTCCGCTCTACTGGGGGCCGCAGCCGTTCACGGCAGGCCCTATGTACATGGGCGCAATTACCGTATTCCTTTTCCTGCTAGGGCTGTGCCTGTATCGCGGAAAAGAGAAATGGTGGCTGCTTGCTGCTACCCTGATTGCCATATTCCTTGCATGGGGCAGCCATTTCATGTGGTTCACAAAACTATGGTTCAGCTATGCCCCGATGTACAACAAGTTCAGGACGGTTTCAATGGCACTCGTGACATTGCAGATCACCCTGCCTGTACTCGGCTTCATTGTACTTGACAAGATTTTCAGGGAAAGCTATCCCAGACAGAAGGTAATGGCAGCAGGATGGATCGCCTACGGCCTTTCTGCCGGATTCTGCCTTCTGCTTGCCATATTCCCTGGTATTGCTGGCACATTCAGCGGCAGCGTTGACGCAGGACAGCCGGATGTGCTCATAGAGGCCCTTGCCGCAGACCGGAGACATCTCCTTGTCAAGGACGCAATGCGTTCATTCACATTGATCACCATAACATGGGCCATAATAATATGGGCCTACAAGGTAAAAGAGCCGTTTGTAGTCAAGGGCAGGATTGCCGCAGCCTCCGCAGTGATATGCTTCGCTGTGCTGTTCGACCTATACAGCGCAGGCAAGAGATACCTTGACAAGGATGACTTTGTGACGAAGAAGGATTTCAGCAGCCAGTTTGCAGAAAGGCCGGCTGACAAGATAATCCACGAGGACACAGACCTGGACTACAGGGTGCTTGACATAAGCGTAAACACCTTCAATGATGCCCACCAGAGCTACCAGCACAGATGTATAGGCGGCTACAGCCCTGCCAAGATGCAGCGTTACCAGGACCTTATTGAAAGGTATCTGACCGGAGAGATAAACTCTGTCATCAGGACCGTGAACGGGGCGCAGACAATCCAGGATGTTGAGTCCTCCCTGCCATATCTGCCAATCACGTCTATGCTTAACGGCAAATACATAATCATAGGAGGGGAATATCCTCCTGTCGAGAACAGATACGCATTCGGAAATGCATGGCTTGTAGATTCAGCCGTTGCGGCAGACACCCCGGACGACGAAATCGCGCTTCTCCGCTCCACAGACCTGCGCAGCACCGCTGTCATAGGACGGGACTTTGGATGGGCGATGGAGAAGTTAACCTCTGCTTCTGCGTCCAGGAATACAGCCAATGCCCCCCAGGAGGAAGCAGCAGAAACTATGGAAGACCACATAGAGATGGTGTCATATGCAGCAAATGAACTGCGATACCACTACAATGTATCTTCAGACAGAGCCGTAATCTTCAGCGAGATATACTATCCTGATGGCTGGAAAGCATGGATAGAGCCTGCAGGAGAGTACGGTAATGTCAAAAGCGGAAGCTATATCCCGACCGACGCCGCAGTCCAGGCAGACATGTTCAGGGCAGACTGGATTCTGCGAGGCACATTCCTGCCAGCCGGAGAAGGCGAGCTGGTAATGCGTTTCGAGCCGCAGTCATACAGGACGGGCGCAGCACTTTCCCGCGCAAGCTCAATCCTCCTGCTCATTCTGCTGCTCCTCAGCGCCGGCGGAGTGGTGATGTCCGGGAAGAAGGGGAGGTAAATAGCCCACAAGCCATCATCCTTACTCGCCGGACCCTCCTGCAGGGCGGACAAGCCTTACTGACAGCTCGTAGAGGAAGTAGAGAGGGAGGAAGACCACTGCCAGGGTGAACGGGTCTCCCGAAGGGGTGATGATTGCTGCCAGCACAAGCAGGACAACGACTGCATATTTCCTGTAGGTGACGAGGAACTCCCTGTCTATGATACCGAGACGTGACATCAGCCAGGCCAGGAGAGGAAGTTCGAAAACAATGCCCATTACGAATATCATCATCAGGAAATTGTTGATATACGAACTGAGATTGATCTGGTTGACGATATGTTCGCTGATCTGGTATTCCACAAGGAAACGGAATGTGAACGGGAACACGATGCTGTAGCCTATTGTGCAGCCCAGGTAGAACATGAGCGTGCCGAAGACAAACGCCATCCTCATGTTGCGGACCTCTTTCGGGAAAAGGGCGGGGCGCACAAATTTCCAGATTTCATATATGATGTAAGGGAAAGCCATGACAAGTGCAAGCCAGAAAGAGGTGCTGATATGTGTCATGAACTGCGATGCGACATTGATGTTGATGATGTCAACAGAAAAACCGGTGTCGCTGAAGTCCGGGAGGAAAGGAACCTTGCTGCCAAGACTGGCAAAGAACCTGTATAGGAAGAAACTGGAACCGGTAGGTGCAAGTATAAAGCTGTCAAATATATATGGCATTGCAATGAACGAAGCGACAACGCATGCCATCAATGCTGCAAGCATCCGGAAAAGTGTCCATCTCAAGGCCTCAAGGTGCCCCCAGAATGACATTCCTGCGTCCTCCGCAGCAGATTCAGGCTTGATCTCTGCTGCAGATTCCATATCCGATGCCTGCACATCAGTCTTTCCTGCAATTTCCTTTTCTTCCATTTCTGTTATATTTAATCTTTCACGCTTTTGCCTGCCAGGGACAGCAGACCAAGTCAATAAAGACAGAAACAGTCCCGGAGATCAGTCTGAGGTCCGGGACAGCTTCTGTAAAATTGCACTATCTGTAATATGGAGAATCCAGGAGATAGTCTATGCTTGCCTTAAGTCCTGATTTCCAGTCATTGTCGACAAATGCCTCCTGCTCAACCACAAAGTCTGCGGCACCTGCGACATCCACATTGGAGAATATCGCGTCGAAGCCGACCATACCGCTCTTCCCGATATCAAGATGGTCCTTGACATGAAGCACCTTGAAACGTCCAGGATATCTGTAGAAATATTCAACAGGTGCGGCCTTTCCGATTACTGTCCAGTAGACATCCATCTGGAAGAACACATATTCAGGGTCAGTATGCTGGATCATATAGTCAAGCATCACCTCTCCCCCGACCTTATTGAACTCATGCGCATGGTTGTGGTAGCCGAAAGCGATTCCGTTCTCCGCGCATTTCTTTCCTACTGCATTGAAATAATCGCAATATGTCTGGAGAACTTCCAGTGTCTCAGGAACACCGAGCCATGGAACGATAAGGTATTTCATTCCGGCAGCCTTGTGGGCGGCTATGCACCCGTCCCACCATTCAAGGGACCTGCTGAAATCACCGCTTTCGCATTCCTCTGCCGAAAGGCCATGCCCGCAATGCGAAGAAAGCACCTTCAGGCCGGCAGCCTCCACATCAGCCCTGAACTGCTCCGGGGTACACCCGTAGAAAAGCCCGTCATTGTAGTTTGCGGCCTCCACTGCAGTATAGCCCATCTCTGCCAGAGCATTGAACACAGCTTCATGGTTCGCTGCATATTTCTCGGCATTGCCTATTTCAGAGCGTATGCTGTAAAGCTGCACTGCAACCTCTTTCCTTTCAGTGCATGAAACAGAAAGAAGAAGCAGTGCAAGGATGACATAAATTTTTCTCATGCCGGTATTTACTCAAAGAGTTTCACACGGATGTTCTTGAACCATACATCATCGCCATGGTCCTGGAAGCCGATGTATCCCTCATGGTTCTCGCCGCCGCAGTTGTTCAGAAGCTCGAAGGCAAGAGGCCATTTCTCCTCGCTGAACTTGCTTGCCTGGAGCATGTCTGTCCACTGTGGAGTCCAGAGGTGGTACTCAAGCACATTCTCTCCATTCTGGCCGTGCACCACTGTACCTTTGTAGACCATGATCTTGCCTGTGTTCCACTCACCGTAAGGCTTCTGGTTCTGAGGCTTTGCAGGAATCATGTCGTAGAGTGAAGCAGACTGCCTGTTGCCGTCTACACCAAGCAGTGCATCAGGATGATTGGCATTGTCAAGTATCTGATACTCTGGGCAGGAAATATAGATAGGCTCATAACGGGTCTCTCCATCTTTCTCTGTAGTGACTTCCTGTGCAAGATAGAACACGCCTGAGTTGCTGCCCTTTGCTACCTTCCAGTCGAATTCAAGGATGAAGTTCTGGAACTTGTGGGCGAAGATGATATCACCGCCTTCTGCTGTCTGGCCCTCTCCGGTGCCGGTGCCGCTGAATTTGAGGCAGCCGTCCTCGATTGTCCACCTTGCAGGGACATGGTCCTTGCCGTAGCCTCTCCATCCGTCAAGTGACTTGCCGTCGAAGATCACATAATAGCCGTCAGCATCCTGTGCGTAGGCCGAAAGGTCTGCCTGGGCCTTATCAACAACTGTATATTCAGGGCAGTTTGACTTTGTCGCAGGGGTTTCCTGGCTGTTGTTCTGGCAGCTGCATGATGACATTGCAAATACCGATGCAGCAGCGGCTGCATAGAAAAATATCTTTTTCATTGTTTTTTTTGTTTTTGCGGGTTAATCATTTTGCTCTGTCCTGATTCCATAATGTTTCATGCTGAATCAGGACTGAGCGGTATGGCGATGTGGCAAGCAGCTATCTCGGCATCTCCGGAAGCTCCCATCCGGCACGGTAGTTATGCTTGATAAGCTCTGCAGCAAACTCCTGTGCATTTATCGGATCTGTCCATGTCTTGTTGAATGTTGGGTGGCCGTCCTTGATAGAGAAGCCATCCTTGACAACAGACCTGACAGTCGCGTCAGCAGGGATATTGGTGAACCTCATGTTCTCGCCGTCCCAGTCGAGCACCTGGTTGAGTCCCTGCAGCCTTACTGCAAGCACGCCCATCACGACCATCTCGTTGAAAGGTCCGGCCTCGCTGAAGTCTGAAGATGAGAGCACCCTGTACTCTGGATCTTCCTTGCAGGCGCGTACCCAGTCCTGCTGGTGATTTGCACCAGGAACCTCCCTGAGCACCTTCGGGGCATCAGGGACACGGCCGGACAGGAGATATGGCTCTGCACCGTAGCAGCCGTAGATAAGGGTATCCTTGGTTCCATACATGATGACTCCGCCGCCCTGGACATTCAGGTCCTTTCCGGCAGGAAGCCCTGCAGGCCTCTCAGGCATAAGTCCTCCGTCATACCAGTAGACATCGACCTCAGGCATAGCCACCTTAGGCATATTGTCCCTTGCAGGGAAAGTCATCTTGACACGCTGCGCGTTAGGGCATGACTCGGAGAGGAGTAGAGTCGAGCTTCCCTGGACCTTTGTCGGATAGCCGAGGTTGAGGGCCTTGAAGGCGCCGTGCAGTATATGGCAGGCCATATCACCGAGGGCACCTGTTCCGAAATCCCACCAGCCGCGGAAATTCCATGGAGTATAGATTGAGTTATATGGACGATAAGGCGCAGGACCTATGAAGGCATCCCAGTTCATAGTTGAAGGAATCTTCTCCTCCTTGCCTGGACGCTCAAGCCCCTGAGGCCAGATTGGACGGTCCGTGAAGGCCTCTACCTTTGTGACCTCACCTATTTCACCGTTCCATATCCATTCGCAGATCTTCCTGACACCCTCGCCGGAAGCTCCCTGGTTTCCCATCTGGGTCGCAACCTTGTGCTTTGCCGCAAGCTTAGTAAGCAGGCGCGACTCGTACACAGAGTGTGTAAGAGGCTTCTCCACATATACATGCTTCCCTGCTGCGATTGCCTCGGCAGCGATGATGGCGTGTGTGTGGTCGGCAGTGGCAATCATCACGGCATCAGCATCCTTGAGCATCTTGTCGTACATCCTGCGGTAGTCATTGAACTTCTGCGCACCAGGATAGCGTTTGAACACATGGTCCGAATATTTCCAGTCCACATCGCAAAGGCCGATGATGTTCTCTGTCTCAAGTCCGCGGAGCACAGATGCTCCACGTCCGCCGATTCCTACTCCAAGAATGTTGAGTTTGTCACTCGGGGCTGCGGTATGGCCATGCACCTTTCCGAGTATCGTACTTGGGGCTATGGTCATGCCCAATGCGGCTGCCGTTCCGGTCTTCAGGAACGATCTCCTTGACATGTCTTTTGCCATAAAAAAGTTATTATTAAAGTGTTAATATGTTAATTATTCATTAATCTCCTTTTCAATCTCGTTCATCCCGTCCTTGAAGCTCTTGACACCCTTGCCAAGTCCTTTCATAAGCTCAGGAATCTTCTTTCCGCCGAAGAGAAGAAGCACAACCAGGGCTATTATTATAATCTCCCCGGCACCGATGTTACCTAAAAAAAGTAAAGAATCCATAATCATTATGCAGTTAAAAGGTTTGTTTCTGTCCTGAAATATCGGCATCTGCCCGGAATCATCTTCTCGGAAGCAGCCCGTAGCCATCCTTCATGTTCCTGCGCCGCTCCCTTATCGCCTCAAGCGTGGCATTGTCGCCTATTGAAGGCAGAGCATTGCCCATCGCATCATCAAGGAACCGCCAGGCAAACCGCGACGCTATGGCGGCATCACGGAACTCCGGCATCCTCATATCGCGCACGCCGCTCTCCACGGAGTCCGCAAACAGATTGCAGAGCACATCTATGTTCTTCCCGCCGAAAGGCCTCTCTACAGTCTCCGTCCTCGTGACACCGCGCATCTCAACCACTGCCGTCTTGAAGTCATGGGTCATCCGCACTATGCCTTTCGTGCCTATTATGTCAATATATGAATTGTGTGTCTGGTCCCTGGACATCTGGCCGTAGACAAAGCCCTGCGTGATGTCGAAGACGACACCGCTGGAGAATGTGCCGTGCACCTGGAGCCACCACGGGTCTTTCCAGTCCCACATCCTCACGCCCTGCGCATGCCATGTGCTGTATTCAGACTCAGCATACCACCTTGCTATGTCGACATAGTGCATTCCGCAGTCATGAAATGCCGGGCCTTCATATTCATGGCCCTCACCTGGAGCAAGGCCGGGAGTCATATGACAGATACGTATGATGGCAAGCTCACCGATTTCACCTGAGGCGATGAAATCCTTCATCAGCCTGTGGTACCACGAGTTTCTCAGATAAAGATTGACAGCCGACATGACGCCCGATGTCTCCGCAAGCGCGGCAAGGGCCTCTTCGTCTTCCGAAGTCACCGCGATAGGCTTCTCCGCCAGGATATGCTTACCTGATGCCATCGCCTTTTCTATCTGGCTCTTCCGGGAATCCGCCAGGGCGAAAAGCCCCACGGCCTGTATCTCCGGGTCATTGAAAATCACGTCCTCATCACCGACAACTTTGACACCGGGATATTTCTCCGATGCCGCCTTGCGTGCTGCCGGAAATGTATCACAGATATAGATGACATCCCATCTTCCACTGCCCATCATCTGGTCCAGGTACATCTCACCCATGCGTCCGAAACCGATTATACCGACCTTTATCTTATCCATTTTCACTCCAACTTTTACATAAACCACGTAAAGATATTCATTTTTGAAATAACGGTCAATCCATAATCTGCATGAAAAGCCGTTTTTTCTGTTTTTTAGACAAATCTATCATGATTTTGTACTTTTGTAACCTTAATGGTATCATGATGAAATCATGTCCCTGTAGCTGATTTCCGGCTCGGCGTCCATCATTTTGCGATAGTCGGAGCACCATTTGTCATATACCTGTCTCGAAAGGCCTTTATGGCCCTGGCGGTTTCAAGTTTGTGCCCGAGATACGAGTAGACATATTCTGGCATCAAAGCCATGGTCCAGTTTCATGGCACACCTCCTTTTCTGTGGCAGGACAATGTAAATTATCTATACATAAATCTGGACAATGTATAGAATAGTCCAATTGTCCATTACACTATAATCCAAAACATAAAATAAACGTTCAGGCCGAGAGCAGAAATAAAATTCAAGCCATCTCCACAAATGTAAACAGATTTTCATTAACACACAACCATGACCATATAGCTCTTTTGCGGCCAATAATCCGCAAAACATGCGGCTTATTAACCGCATCTTGAAAAGTACCGATACTCCAGATGGGGTAACCGATACCGTAAATGACATGGCTTCCACATGCAGTTCTAAACGCGCAAAATGCAACCACCTGACCATAAATACATTACACAATGACGGATGCCAAAATTTCGGCACCCGACATCGCATAAGCAGCTGAATAAGTGACATTTCTATTTTACAGACTAAAAAACTTCTTTCTTTACATAGATGCGTAGACACTGGGGGTGCACCGGTAAAGCCATAGCTCCGGCAGACAGCCTGGCCGGTTCTCCCTGCCGGCAGTTTCATTGTGCGGTTTTATAGAATCATTCGGACAAATTATGGAATACTTTATTTTCCGGGAGGAAGCATAAAAGCGTATATTTGCAGCGTCCATGCTACACTCAAGTTCCGTTTTTACAAGGAGTAAGGCTTCAGATGAATTTGCATTTATTAACCCCTTAAAATCAGATAAATGATCAGAATATCCCTTGCATGTATAGCACTCTGCTGCTGTCTGCAGATGTCGGGGCAGGAGACATTCCCCGACGGCAAACCAATCAGCCAATGGTTCAGAGAGACCAGGAGCGTAGAGATAGAATCACTCGGCAGACAGTACAGGATCACTGACTACGGAGTGGTGAACGACAGTACCGTATTGCAGACCGGACAGATCCAGAAGGTGATTGACCTGGCGGCAGAAAATGGCGGAGGCGTCATCGTCGTTCCAGAAGGTACATTCCTAAGCGGTTCCCTGTTCTTTAAGCCCAAGACGCATCTGCACCTTGAGAAGGATGCTGTCCTGAAGGGCAGTGATGACATAAGCGACTTCCCGCTGCTGACAACCCGTATGGAAGGGCAGACGCTCACATACTACGGGGCACTGATCAATGCTGACAATCTGGACGGGTTCACGATTTCAGGGAAAGGCATGCTCAACGGCAATGGCTTCCGTTTCTGGAGAGCGTTCTGGCAACGCCTGAAATGGAATCCGAAATGCACAAACATGGATGAGCAGCGGCCCCGTATCATCTATCTGTCCAACTGCCGTAATGTGCAGATAGAAGGTATCAGGATAGCCAACTCGCCCTACTGGAGCACGCACTACTACAAATGCTGCAACCTGAAGCTTCTGAATCTCCGCATCACCACTCCACGTAAGCCTATAGAGGCTCCAAGCACTGATGCCGTAGACCTTGACGTATGCAAAAATGTGCTGATAAAGAACTGCTATATGTCAGTATGCGATGATGCCGTATGCCTGAAGGGCGGCAAAGGGCCATGGGCAGACCAGGACGAGAACAACGGCAGCAACGAGGACATCATCATCGAGGACTGTGAATACGGCTATTGCCATAGTGCACTGACATGCGGAAGCGAATCCGTACATAACCGGAATGTCATCTTCCGCAACAGCAAAGTAGACCAGGCCCTGATGCTCCTGCATTTCAAGATGCGTCCCGACACTCCGCAGAAATATGAATACATATCAGTGGAAAACATCAAAGGGAATGCAGCAAACTTCATAGTCATTGCCCCATGGTCCCAGTTCTATGACCTGAAAGGCAGGGAAGACATACCGCTCTCATATGCAGAGAATATCACAATGCGCAATATCCGTTTGACATGCGGCACGTTTTTCAATGTAAGGCCATCTGAACAATACAGGCTGTCGAGCTTCAATTTCGAGAATCTGGACATACAGGCAAAAGACGGCAATATCGACAAGAGCATCATACAATCCTTCGTAACCAGGAATGTCACGATAAACTCACATGAGATAGAATAATATCCAGAAGGGGCCGGCTTTAAAAACATTAAGTCAGGCCCCTTTTTCACGTTTTCCTGTGTGGTCATCCTCGACCTTGCCACCACATTTTCAATTCCCGGAAAGTCATTCCCGCCTTTGCCGACAAACATCTACAGTAGCCTGCAAAGGCAGGAAAGAGTCACCCTCTTGATATTTTCCTGTATTGGAGGGGCGAGAGCCCCACACTTTTGCTGAATATCGTACAGAAATATTTCGGGTCCCCGAAACCGCACTCATAGGCAATCTGCTGGCTTGTCAGGTCAGTCGTTGTCAGCAGCTGCTTGCTTTTCTCGATACGGAATTCCGTGATGTAGCGTGACGGCGGGAATCCAGTATAGTCCTTGAAGATTGACCTGAAGTACGAGTAGCGTAGACCTACATGCCCGGCAATGTCGACAGGGGTGATCTGCTCGTGAAGATTCTCCCTTATGAATATCTTTGCACGGCTGACATATTCCTCCACCATTGTTGACCTGAAGGTGCGCTGCTTGCTGATCGAATACGTCATCCCAAGCATATAGTTGATTATCCCTGCCAGCATCTGCTGATGGCCGGCCTCCTGCTTCTTTGCAATCTCTATAGCCTGGATATACATCGCGACGAGCTGTTCTGAAATCCCGATATTGAAGACCGGTGTACGTTCATTGAAAAAGCCGTTCGCCTTCTTGGAATCCATATTTGCGCCTTTGAAGCCTATCCAGTATTCGTCCCATCCCGTGTTGTCGTCCGGGTAGTAGCTATGCCACTCGCCAGGGAACAGCATAATCATATTTCCGGCATAGACCTTTACCGGGCCGCAATGCCCGGAACTGAATACACCCTCTCCCCTGGAGATATAGACCAGCTGATATTCATAAAGAACCCGCCCGTTCTCAGGCATGAAGAGATACTCTTTCGGATGCGTCATGCCCTGGGGGGGTAAATTCCCTTAGACCTGATGCTTTGATAACCGACAGTGGTGGCTGTCAATCCCCACATGGCATCCTGTCTGTTGGTTAAAAGATATTTATCATCGTTTACCATGCTCCGGTTGTTTTCTACCACAAATTTAAATAAAAATTATTGAATTATTCCAATCAGCATCTGAACCAGCCGGAGCAGAACCCCAGGCATGATTCCAGTCCAGAAGAGAGCATCCATCTGGAACAGCACCGCATAGACGAAGCGTCTCATTCATAATTAATATAGTCTAAAACGCGAAGATAACCGGAATTATTGTTGTCGCACACAGAAAACACAACGAGGTGTCAAAATGTCGAATCATTTTATCAAGGTCACGAATAGATTGGATTATGAAACCCATACCTTAGCGTCCAATAAAGTACGTAAGTACACTTAACGCATAATGTTTAACTCAAAAGACTAATAGTCATGAAAATCAAACAAATTCTGAATCTGATGATGACAGGTCTCGTGGCACTGTCAGTATGCACTTACCTGAGTTCGTGCAACAAGGACAACACCAAGACAGGCAACACCGACAATCCTGACGAGCCGGTCATTGACACACCGTCCGGACCATATGCTCCGGAAAACGGGTTCCCTATCCTTTTCGACCCTGCAAATGCAAATGAGGTTCCGCCATGCCTTCTCCCGAATGGCACAGACAAATATGCCGTAGGCCTCAAATCCTATGAGGCTGTGGAAGAAGAGGAGAACAGCTTCAAGATCGTAATAGACAGGAATGCAGAGAACGGTGACCATTATATCGTATGCGAGCCTCTTGATGACAATTATGGCGATGACTATAACAATGACCTTGCTATTGAGTTCAAATACAAGCTTGACTATGAGCTTAAGGACCTGAGGTTCCTGCCTTATCCGTTCGCTCCTGTTGTATTCGACTTCGCCGGAGTGCTTCCTGCAACCAATGGTGAGTGGAAGACCTACAGGCACAATATCTACAAGTCATTGGCTCTATACGAAAGCCAGAGCCGCAAATGGGGAAAGCAGGGTGATGCAATCCGTATCACTTTGAACTGTGAGCGTTCTGAGGACATGCCGGACCCTACCCTCTATATCAAGGACATCTGCATGGTACAGGACAAGCCGAGCCTGGATGACACTGACGCATCGTTCCCGGCAAGCATGGGAGGCTCAGGCCTTGAATACAAAGTAGAGGATGCAGACGGCACATACTATTCTTTCCCTGCCGTTATAGACAATAAGGACCCTGAGAAGCAGATCGCCCTTGATTTCGGCGGAAACATTCCTGAAGACAGGACTTATATCCAGTTCGAATACAGGTATCCTAAAGATGCCAAGCAGCTCGGTGCCCTGATAATCTATCATGGCAAGAACGGAGACAACACAGTAAACTGGGGTGTTTCTCCAATGGAATTGTACTGGGACGGACACAAGGAAGGACATGGAAAGTCTCCGGCTGTAGAGGATAACGAATGGCATACATGGACAATAGACCTGAGGACAATCATCTTCAAATATTACGAAGATAACAATAAGGGCCGCTGGGGCGACGGACCGTCATCCAACACTTTCCGACTGGACTTCAGGCAGAACGGCTATAGCGACAAAGACAGGAACATCGATGTCAAGAATTTCCGCATAGTAACCCAGACCTATGTAGATGCCACTGCCAGGTAAGACACAACAATAGTTCACAAACAGACTTGAAAAGGGAGAGGGACCGGCTGTCTCCTCTCCCCTTTTGATTTAACGTAGCCTTGGCCGGAAGCAACTGGACTAACAAACAAATTCAAATACAGCAAATGGCTATTTCTTATAAACATCTCATCGGTATTCTGCCCTGTGCCTTGGGGCTACTGATATCATGCAGCCCACAGATCGGGCCAGAACCGGAGGAGCCTGGAGCAGACACTTCAGACGAGATCTCCATAACCCTTGCAGCAGAAACAGCAAGCGGTCTTACTGTAAGCGAGAAGGAGGGGATGTATACAATCTGCACTACTGGGTCCGCCCCGGAGATCAGCACATCCGGACTGCCTGGAGGAATCGGTCAAAACTTCATACTGACCTTTGAGTACACGGCGGACAGGAATTCTGCCCTCTCCATAACAATGTGCGGTCAGGGGAACAGCCTCAAGCATGATATGCCAGGGCTTCCAGCAACCGGGGAGGGCAACTGGAGCAGATGGTCATGCGACCTTGGAGCATTCTCCAATGAATGCCAATGGGGAAAAGACAAAGGCGACTATCTCATATTCACCTTCTCAGCCGGATGCACCATCAATATGCGTGACATAAGATTTGCAGGGAGCGTCTCCGGTTCTGTCAATATACCTTCATATTCTGCGACAACGGATTATACTGGACTGGGCAGCAGGCTTTCCGCTTATCTTGAGACTTCATTCCAGTCCGAGATAACATCTGTCAAGGCAGTATCTTCCCAGCTCTATGTAAAGGGAGTGTACAACGGCAAGGGAAAAGCATCCATAGTAGAAGTGACTCCGTACGAGGACGCTGTGATGATGAAGGCATATAAGAAATGCATGATGGATATCAATCCGGGGGAAGAGTTCTTCATCCCGCTATCACGCACAGTGGAGTATGACGGATTCAGATATGACAGAATACTTTCCAAATTCGCCATTTCCGAGAAGCAGGAGAACGGTGAGGACAAACTGGTATCGGCTTTCCGCTATGTGGACGATGATGCCATGATATATACCGAAGGCAGCAGTGCTGATGCCTCATGGAAGAACAAGTGGACAGACAAGTATCTTATCAAGAAAGGCGGAGAGCTCGGCAAGCTCCCGGATGCAAGCGGGGCGGAAATCATCCTGGATACGGATTGTATCAAGGACCTCGGACTGAGAAGCGTCATGCTGGGCTTCCAGGTCACTTCCCTGATGTATTACGACAAGGGCAATTCTTCCTCGGCCCCGATCGAACATCAGTACAACGGCAAGACATATTATTTCGACCGCTTCTGGTTCTCCACATACGACAGTTATCTCAAAGAGCTTGAAAAGCAAGGTATAGCAGTCTTCGCCGTGTTTACAATCCGCCCGGAGACACGTTTCGAGGGAGCGAAGAACGCAGACCCTCAAATCGGCAGGCTTATGCAGCATCCAGGCTATCCCGACAATGCAGGGAATGACCATCAGCGCTGGGCGCACTATGCCATGGTGAACCTCACGGAGCCTGAAAGCGTGAATTATTTTGCCGCAGCCCTGGATTTCATTGCATCAAGGTACTCCACTCCTGGCAGCAACGGGCTTATACACCGCTATGTGCTGCTGAACGAGGTAGACGACCCGGACAACTGGAATTGCTGCGGATGGGCTGAGAAGCCGGCAATAATGTATATGGACATGCTTGTCAAGGCATACAGGATGGCCAATAACATCATCCGCCAGTACAACAGGGATGCACAGGTACTTATCCCTGTCACAAATGCGTGGACAACAGACACATGGAAGACAGACGCCACTTATTCAAAGGTATATAAGGTCAAGGATCTTCTGGAAGCCACAGTCAGGCTGAGCAGGAAGGAAGGCGATTTCCACTGGGGCATAGGCTACCACAGCTACCCGGAGGATATGGTTTCAGACACATGGAACGATGCGGATGCCACATACAGCCTCAACACCAAGAGGCTTACATTCAAGAACCTTGAAGTCCTCGACCATTGGGCAGGAATTACAGACAATATGTATAACGGCCAGACTGTAAGGGACATATGGCTTACTGAAAACGGCGGTACATCCGGCAGCAACACAGAACAGGAACAGCTGCTTCAAGCCGCATGCGCCGCATTTGCCCTGAAGAAAGTGGAGCATCTGCCCAACATCGACGCCCTTATCTGGCATGCCCTGAAGGACAATGAAGTGGAAGGCGGCCTGAATCTCGGCCTTCTGGACATCAACAATGTAAAGAAGCCGTCATACTATGTATATTCCGCTGCCTACACAGAAAATGAAGATGCAGTATTCTCAAAATACAAAGTGCTGGAAACCATAAGGAACACAGCAGGAAGTTCATCACCGGAATACAAGAACATGCAAAGCATGGATGACATCATCCAACAAATAAACTGACCTTATCAATATGCAAGTGAACAGACTAATCCCTATTATTTTCGCCCTTATGTCTCCATTGGGGATGCAGGCAGGCGAATGGTATGGACAAACTTACACAGAAACTGCAGCCGTTCAGGACATTACCCTGAACGGCACTGTAGTAGATTCCAAGGGTGTTCCGCTGATAGGAGCATTCGTTGTGGAGAAAGGAAATGAGTCGAACGGAGAAATTACCGACCTCGACGGAAACTTTTCCATGAGGATATCCCCAGGTGCAACAGTCAGCGTTTCATATATAGGATGCAAGACTGTAGAGCTGAAAGTGAACGGGACCGGCCACATTACAGTTGTCCTTGAGGCTGATGAGCTTCTGCTCGAAGATGCTGTGGTTGTCGGCTACGGCACACAGAAGAAGATATCAGTCACCGGTTCCGTTGCGGCAATCGGTACCAGCGAACTTGTGAAGAGCACCCAGCCGAACCTCTCGGCAGCCCTTGCGGGACGGCTTCCGGGACTGACCACGATGCAGACTTCCGGCCGCCCTGGAGCGGATGACGTGACAATGTATCTTCGAGGAGCAAGTACAATAAACGGGGCCAATCCGCTGATTCTGGTGGACGGGGTGCCGCGCGATGGAATATCAAGCATGGACCCGACGGAAATCGCCTCTGTATCTATCCTGAAGGACGCTTCTGCAACAGCCGTATTCGGTGTCCGCGGAGCGAACGGTGTCATACTCATCACCACACGTAGGGGAAATACCGGCAAGCCTCTGCTCAATGTGTCGGCAAACTACAGCCTGCAGCAGTTCATCTCCCGAATCGACCGGGTGCATTCATCGGAATTTGCCAAGCTCCGCAACCAGGCTTTCACGAATGACGGCAAAGGCGCAATCGTCCCGTACTCCGACTACATGATACAAATGTACCAGAGCGGAGAAGACCCCGTATTCTATCCTGACAGGGATATAATGGACGAATTCTTCAAGAAATGGGCTCCGCAGTTCCGCGCCAACATGAACATGAGCGGGGGAAAAGGGAAAGTAGACTATTTCATCAATGTCGGCTATATCTCACAGGACGGCCAGTTCAAGACAGAGTCCAAGGACAAGCTCGGATATGACGCGAGCTACAGGATGAACCGCTATACATTCCGCTCCAATCTTGACTACAGGATAACGGACGGGCTGAAGCTGTCCCTGAACATAGCATCGTATCTCCAGAAATCCAATTCCCCGTTCAATGCCGCATACGGCAGTGACATCGACGGGATGGTGGCTGACATGCTTGTAAAGGTCATGACAATGCCGCCGCTATTGCCTGGCCCGGTAACTCCGGAAGGCTATGTCACAAGAACCGGCGAGGCAGTGATTCCGGACCAGGTAGTGATTGCCGACAATGCCCTTACCAACAAATACGGTGACATCAACCGCAGCGGCTATATGGAGCAGACAAACCTGAACCTCAACACACAGCTTGCCCTCGACTGGAACCTGGACTTCATAACCAAGGGCCTGAGCACAAAGTTCATGGCAGCTTTCGACACAAAGTCAGCAACATCCCTCTATGCGACAAGGGGCTATAACACATATACGGCAAGCGTATCAAAGACAAAGAACAGGCAGAGCTATTTCATTCCAAAGAATGTGTCATCAGAAACCGAGATAAGCGCACCTTCAAAATCATCGTCATCATATTACTATCTCAATCTCCAGTATTCTCTCAACTATGCCAGGGAATTCGGGAAGCATGCGGTGACGGGCATGGCATTGCTCCAGCGCGACAACTGGGAATATGCTGCGGCGGACCTCCCGTATAACATGCTTGGGCTTTCAGCCAGATTCACCTACGGCTATGACGACCGCTACCTCGCGGAAGTCAATCTCGGCTACAACGGTTCGGAGCAGTTCGCAAAGGGGAACAGGTTCGGCTTCTTCCCGGCAGTCTCGGCTGGATGGGTAATCAGCAACGAAAAGTTCCTCAAGGAAAACAAGGTTCTGTCGCATCTCAAGCTCAGGGCCTCATACGGAAAGGTCGGGAATGACAAGCTTGGTTCGTCCCGCTTCCTGTATCTCGACAATATAGTCCTGGGCAACTATGTCCCGGACAGCAACTGGGGAAAGGTGGATATCCCGTCATTGGGAAGAGGCCAGTCCGTACTGCAGAAAATGATAGGAAACCCAGAGCTGACATGGGAGATTGCCTACAAGCAGAACTACGGTATAGACATGCAGTTCTTCAGGCAGTTTTCCCTGTCTGTGGACTACTTCCGCGAGGACAGGAACAACGTGCTCATCCAGAGGGGGACTGTCCCTACATTGCAGGGTATTCCGCTCTCCAGCTACCCGAAGGTAAACTACGGACAGATAATGAACAACGGGTTTGAGGTGGATGCCACATGGCAGACCAATTTCCCGTTCGGGCTATCAATGATGCTCAAGGGCAACTTTGCCTACAACAAGAATAAGCAGGTGTTCATGGATGAGCCTAAGCTGAGCGAGGACTACTATGCACGTTACCGCAAGACAGGCTATAGCATAAACCAGTGCTTCGGATATGAGATAGACTACAGCTCCGGATGCGGAAACGGATTCATCAATACTGAGGAGGAGCTGGAAAGAGCGAAAGAGATGTACAAGATAGGCACTCCACGCCTCGGTGACTTCCTCTACAAGGACCTGAACGGAGACGGATTCATAGACGAGAAGGATATAACTGCAATAGGCTATTCAAACATTCCGCAGATTACATACGGATTCTCCGGAAGCCTGAGCTGGAAGAATTTTGATTTCAGCTTCCAGTTCGCCGGAATAGCCAGGGCATCCAGGGCCTACACCTCATGGCTTGCCACTGAGATAGGCACAGACGGCTTCTACACAGACTATATGCTAAATGCCTGGACACCGCAACGTTATGCCAACGGGGAGAAGATTGAATATCCTGCACTGTCCACAGTTCCAGGTGTCAGCCATATAGCCAATTCATTTTTCATAATGGACCGCTCTTTCCTTAGGCTGAAGACAGTGGAGCTGGGATATACACTTCCGCACAGGCTGCTTTCCAGAATCAGCATGTCGGAGCTGAGGGTATACATCAGCGGAAACAATCTCCTTACATGGAAGAAGATAGACAACAAGGCCATTGACCCTGAAGTATCATGGGAAGCAAACTATCCTCTTACCAAAATGATTAATATAGGTGTCAACATTGGATTTTAAACTATAAGATCATGAAAATTAAACATATAGTCATTTGTTTGGCAGTCCTTGCAGGCGGAGTCACATCGTGTTCCCTGCTTGATGTGTCTCCGGACGGCAGAATTTCACTTGAGGAAGTTTTCCGCGATCCGATAAAGGTAGGTGCCTTCCTGAACTCATGCTACAACAACCTCCCCATCAAGAACTACAGGTACAACGGTCTTGATGCCAACCTGGTCGCCCTCTCGGACGAGGGATGGTCATCATGGGACGGAGGCTCCGAGGCTGTCGCCAAGATCTATTCGGGACAGGCATCCGCGTCCAGCCATCCGCTTACCGATACATGGACAGGGGACATGTCGCGATGCAACCGTTATTGGGACAGGTACTGGGAGCAGATCAGGCTGTGCAACCAGTTCCTTGAGAACATCGACAATGCAGCTGTCGAAAGCGAGGAGGACAGGGACCGGTACAGGGCCGAGGCACATGCCCTGAGGGCATACTTCTATTCAGAGCTGATCAAATGGTTCGGAGATCTTCCTGTCGTGACCTCAACATTCGGCCTTGATGCCAACTACGGGACACTGGAAAGGATTCCTGCACGGGATGTAGTCGACCAGGTAATCGTGCCGGACTGCGATGCAGCGATAAATTCCGTACACCTGCCATGGAGAATAGCCAATCCCGATGAAGCGATGCGTATGACAAAGGCCACAGCGCACGCCATCAAGTCCGAAATGCTTCTCTTTGCAGCAAGCCCGCTCTTTACTGACGGCAATGCAGACAGATGGGAAAAAGCATATGATGCCAATCTGCAGGCCGTGAAGGCAATGGAGGAAAACGGCTACGAGCTGTACAGGACGTGCAGCGACCCGGGAATCTACGGTACAGGGACGGCAGCGGCATACAGGGAATATTTCTCAGACAACACGATGCCGGACTACAGCAGCAGCCCGCGCGACAGGGAAACAATCTGGGCCATGAGCAACCACTTCGTATTCCAGATGTATATCTGGCATGTAGGCTACGTAGGAGGAGAAGACGGCATATACGCCTGCGGCACATGCCCTTCCCAGGAACTGGTGGATGCCTTCGACATGGCAAACGGAGAGCCGGTCCTCAATCTTGCATCTCCATATCAGGATGAGAACCATTTAACGCCTAATTTCAATGCAGGCAGCGGATACAACGAGAAAAAGCCTTACGAAAACAGAGACCCTCGTTTCTATCAGATTGTGCTATACAACGGGGCACCGTACGAATGGGACGGGACAAAGAAGAATATTGCCACCTATGAAGGAGGCATCAATGAAATAAGCCTTGAGGCGAAGAACAACAAGCTGACGCGTACCGGCTACTATCACTGCAAGTCAGTCCGCCCCACCACTTCCTACAGGAACCAGTACTCAAGTCCGAGCTGGAGATTCTACCGTCTCGGAGAGATATACCTGAACCTTGCGGAGGCCGCAGCCATGGCAGGACATGAAGATGATGCCAGGGCCTATGTCAATAAAGTGCGCGACAGGGTCGGTATGCCGGGACTTCCTGAGACCTGTACAGGCAACGAGCTGGTCCTGAGGGTCAGGAACGAGAGAAGGATAGAGCTGGCATGGGAGGAGAACCGGTACTATGACCTCAGAAGATGGTCAGCCCCTGACGATGACCTGGAGACTTGCAGGGTGCTTACAGGCATGAAGCCTTCCAATGCAAGCATAAACCCGTCATCATACATACGCTACAGGATTTCCGACCAGGACAGAGGCGGCTGGGAGTCAAAATTCAAATTTCTGCCTATACCTTCGGATGAAGCGGCCCGCATGTATGACCTTACCGGCAAAGTCTGGCAGAACCCAGGATGGTAGTAAATCTTAATTCGACATGAAAATGAATATAAGCTATATAAGAAACTCTATAATTGCATGTGCAATCTGTTTCGGGCTGAATTGTAGCGACAGTTTTGCACGTATACCGTCAGGCCATGCGGACACCGGTGCCGACACGCTGTCACTCGGATACTATCAGCTGCCTGCTAAATCATTTACAGGCGCAGTCTCCGTTGTGTACGGCAGTGAGCTTGAGAGTATTCCGGAAGTAAGCCTGCCGAGAACTTTCCCGGGCCGCTTCACAGGACTCACGACAAAGGAGAGCAATGCGGAGCTTGGAACTGCAGCCAACAGTCCGGAAGTCCTCGGCATGGACATGTTCATCAGGGGCATATCCACTACAAACTACTCTGCACCGATGCTCATTGTAGACGGTGTACTCTGTCCCAACACGACCTGGTGCTACATCACCCCGGAGGAAATCGAGACAATAGCCGTGCTTAAGGATGCAGCCGCCCTGTCACTGTATGGTCTCCAGGGCGCAAACGGCCTTATTGTGATCACCACCAAAAAGGGACACAACGGCAAGATGGACATCCGCGTGAATGTGAACCAGGCGGTCCAGCAGATGACAAAGACACCGCTGCATGTAAATTCCGCGACATACGCCCGTCTGCGCAATGAAGCCGGATACAACGACGGATTAGGCAGCTATTCGCAGTTCACGCAGGAAACAATCGACCACTTCGCGGCAGGAGACAGCGAGCTTTATCCGGACAATGACTGGTACAGCCGCTACATGCGCCCCCTGACCTCGATGACCAGGGCTGCCGTAAGCGTCAAGGGAGGGTCAGAAAAGGTTCAGTACTACTCCAATGTCAACTACATGCACCAGCAGATGCCTTTCAGCAGTGACAGCGAGAAGAATACAGGCAAGAACTACAATGCGACCCCAGGAAAGGACTGGTTCAATTTCCGCTCCAATGTAGACGTGAGCTTCAACGACTACCTCAGCGGTTTTCTGAGGCTTTCCGGAAACGTCCAGAGAGACAAGTCCACCGCCTATGCCAATTCCACCATATACGGATATACGCTGGCCACCCCTCCGGACATGTACGGTCCTCTGACTCCAGAAGGCGAAGTGTCAACAATCGATGAAATCCAGATACCGGTGTACGGAATGCTCTACCGCTCTGGCTATATCAAGTCCCTGACCACAAACATCAATGCACAGGCAGGGCTTGATTTTGACATGAGTTTCCTTACCGAAGGCCTCAGGATCAACGGACTGATGTCATACCAGTCCACTGCGTACAACCAGTCCCTCACGACACAGGACTTCGAGAGATACACACGTACAGATGACTACAGCCGCCTTGAGTTCGAGGGTCCGCGCTGGTCCAACACCAACTCTACCCTGTCATATTCAAAGTCGTCATATATGACCTACAATCTGAATGTGTCAGGAAAAATCGACTATGGACGTACATTCGGCGCACACCGCATCGATGCAATGGCCTATGTGTTCTATATGAATCAGGAGACCCTTTCAAGTAACCTGCCATACCGGAAAATGAGTTCAGGCCTTACCGCCACCTACGGTGTGCTCGACAGGTATTTCATCAAGGCCGACATCGGATATACCGGCTCTGACCAGTTCGCCAGAGGGCACCGTTTCACACCGACGCCTTCCATATCGGCCGCATGGGTAATCTCCGATGAGCCATTCCTCAAAAAGGCGGCATGGCTTACAAACCTCAAGCTAAGGGCATCGTATGGAATCTCCACCAATGACAATTTCGACAGATACCTTTTCATGGACCAGATAAGCCTGAACGGAGCCGAAGGCATACTTGGTAACCCAGACCTCAGGGCTGAGGTTCTCAGGCGGCAGAACTACGGATTCGACCTGGGCCTCTTCAGGGACTTCACCCTTTCATTCGACTGGTACAGGACGGACTGCAGCAATATGCTGATAGTTCCGACCTCCAGCATTCCCGAATATCAGGGATATCCACTGGGCAACTTCCCGAGGGAGAACAGAGGCCGCATGACAAATCACGGGCTTGACCTGTCAGCAATGTACACCAGGCAGCTGAAAGGCGGATGGTCATTCTATGCAGGCGGTATTTTCTCCTACACAGACAACAGGATCCTATACACGGACGAAGCCCCATATGGGGATGACTACATCTACAGATACCGCCAGGAAGGCTACAGGATAGGCCAGCAATGGGGCTACGAGGTAGACTACGCCAACGGGAATGGATATTTCAACTCACAGGAAGAGCTTGACAGGAGCGGGCTCAAATACTCGTTCGGCCAGCCACGCATCGGAGACCTCATCTACAAGGACCAGAACAATGACGGCATAATAGACGAGAGGGACCAGGTGCCTGTCGGGAAATCCCATATCCCTTTGTTTTCCTACGGGATATCCGCAGGATTCAGATACAGGGGCCTTGAATTGAATCTGCATTTCCAGGGAGCAGGCGGCTCCACCCAGATGGCATCGGGAACTACCATATATGAGAACGCCTTCAGGGGAGTCTTCACTGATATCCACATGAATGCATGGACACCGGAAAGATATGCTGCAGGAGAAGACATCAGCTTCCCAGCGCTTTCCCTGAACAAGAGCACCAACCACACTGCAAGCACCTTCTTCTCATGGAATACTTCATATTTCCGTCTGAAGAATGCCGAGGTCGCCTACACACTTCCTGTCACGGCTTCGCAGAAGATAGCCGCACGCAGCATAAGATTCTCCCTCAGTGCCCAGAATCTCTTTACGCTCCACAGGCTTCCGACAAGACACATGGACCCGGAGATTTTCAACATGAGCACATTCCAGATGTACAGGACGTATAATCTGGGCATAAGCCTGATTTTCTAATCATCATGAAATTTTTTGACAGTATGAAATACTCAGCGAGAATATCACTATTGTCCGTATTGCTGGTTTCCTGCATCGGATGCAGCCTGGACATGCGCCCTGACGGACGCCTGACATACGACGAGCTGTTCAGCAATCCAGACAGGACCCAGAAATATTTCAACAGCTGCCTTGGCTATATCACATCCACCGGCTTTACATTCGACGAGACGCTCCGTGCCTCGTTCTGCGATGAAGCCGAAGATTCCAAGGACCATGTAGACGGTGCAGTGATGCAATGGTACAACGGCTACACCACACCGCTCAACAATCCGATAGAGGATGTGTGGACACATTATTTCAACGGGATACGCATGTGCAACAACATTATCGTAAACATGAGCGGCAACATAGACAGGACGGCTGACGGATTCATCCCCGCCAGGACCAAGGGATGGGTAGCCGAATGCTATGCCATCAGGGCGTTCTGCTATCTCCAGCTTGTCAAGCGTTACGGAGGCGTCCCGATCATTGCTGAAGTCCAGGATGAAGGCCATGACTATTCCAGCGACACGAGACACTCTTTCGAAGAATGCACCGACCAGATAATCTCCGACTGCCGCAAAGCCCTGGAGCTGCGCACAACCGGAGAGGATGTCAGCAGCGGCTATGGACTCAGGTGGACCGTCGGGAACATAACAGAACCGACCTGTGCCTTTGTCTATGCAGTGATGTCACAGGCTGCCCTCTATGCGGCAAGCCCGCTTTGGTATGAAGCTGGCAGCAGATACACATGGGACTATGTCGCCGGGATAACGAAAGAGGCTCTGGACGCATGTCTGGGGAACGGCTTTGAGCTGTACAGCTCAAGTTCTGTCTCCGATGCCTACTGCCCATACGACCAGTATTTCCTCATAGCCTCGACCGGCATCGGCATGTCGAACGACAAGGAAACGATTTTCCAGTCATCCAAGAGATCCAGCGTATGGAGCAAAGCCGGTCTCCCGAGCACTTCCGGGTCTGAGAAAGCCGGCCCTTGCCCGTCCCAGGAACTGGTTGACAGCTATGAGATGGCCAACGGCGAGCCTGTACTTGACCTTTCAAGGCCGTATAATGATGAAGAGCACCTTGACCCAAACTACAATCCGGGCAGCGGATATGACCCCAATGACCCATATGCAGGCAGGGACCCACGCTTCTATGCCTCAATCTATTACAACGGGGCCAGGAGATACTGGGCATCCAATGACAATACGGTTGTCGAGACATTTGTGGACGGCAAGGTGAGAGACGGGGCCGACGCACTTTCCACTGACCCTACAGTCATAAGGAATACAAGAACCGGATATTATCTGAGGAAGTTCAACCACCATAAATCAGGAGTGACGAGCGACAGGGACGGATATATGAGAGTCTTCCGTCTTGCTGAGCTTTACCTCAACTTTGCAGAGGCTGCAAACAGCTCCAAGGGGCCAGACGCAAAGATAGCTTCAAGCGTAAGCGGCAGTACACCGATGTCTGCACGTGAAGCTGTCAATGTGATACGTGCCCGTGTAGGAATGCCTGCGTTTCCGGAGGGGATGACACAGAGTGAATTCGAGCTTAAATACCGCAACGAAAGACGTGTGGAGCTTGCATTCGAGGAACATCGTTTCTTTGATGTCCGCCGCTGGAAGCTCCTTTCCTTGACAGACAGGTTCGTCACAGGCATGAAGGCAGAGGTCACCGGCTGGTCTGCACCTGACCAGGGGGCCGCGGTCCCTCTCGGGTTCAGGTACACAAGGTTCAAGCTGGGAGACAGGAGCTGCGCTGAGGACAAGTATCTCATGTATCCTGTGAATCAGGCAGAAGCCGACAAGATGGAACGTCTTACCGGAACATCCTGGCAGAATCCAGGGTGGTAATCTTAAAACCTATACTATTATGAATCTGCTGGCACTCATCTCAAGTGTATTTATAATGACTGCTCCTGCGAAGGCACTGCCTCCTATGGAGCATTTTGTAGACAGCCTGATGTCGAAAATGACAATCCAGGAGAAAATAGGACAGCTCAATCTCTGCGGAGCCGGTGACATAGACACCGGCCCTGTAGTGCAGAGCGACATTGCAGGCCGTCTCAGAAACGGTGAAGTGGGAGGAATCATGAGCCTTATCGGGGTCGAGAAGGTCAGGAAACTACAGGAAATAGCTGTAAATGACACAAGGCTGGGAATACCTCTCCTGTTCGGGATGGATGTCATCCACGGATACCAGACCATGTTCCCGATTCCGCTTGCCATGTCATGCAGCTGGAACGTGGATGCAGTCCGGAAGATGGCAGAGATTTCAGCCAGGGAGGCAACGGCTGACGGTGTGTGCTGGGTATTCTCCCCCATGGTGGACATCTCCAGGGATGCAAGGTGGGGAAGATTCTCCGAAGGGTTCGGGGAAGATGTATTCCTGGCATCCCGCATGGCGGAAGCTATGGTGCAGGGCTACCAGGGAGACGGGAGATATGAAGATGACGAGCATGTAATGGCCTGTGTAAAGCATTTTGCCCTCTACGGCGCCCCTGACGCAGGAAGGGACTATAACACCGTAGACATGAGCAGGATACGCATGTACAACGAATACTTCCCGACATACAAGGCGGCCGTGGATGCAGGAGCAGGCAGCGTAATGACGTCCTTCAATGTGGTGGAAGGCGTGCCGGCTACCGGCAACAGATGGCTTCTCACCGATGTGCTCCGCAACGAGTGGGGCTTCCGTGGGATGACTGTCAGCGACGCAAGCTCCATTGCGGAAATGTCTGCCCACGGAATGGGGGACAATGCAGACGTTTCTGCCCTTGCACTGAACGCCGGCCTGGACATGGACCTCGGTTCGGAGTCATATACGAGAAATCTCGCCCGTCTTGTCGAGGAAGGCAGAGTGTCTGAAGATGCAATAGACAATGCCTGCCGCCATATACTTGAAGCAAAGTACAGGCTCGGGATATTCGAGGACCCGTACAGATACTGCAGCCTGTCACGCCCAGAGAAAGACATATATACAGACGAGAACCGCAAGTTCGCCGCCGGGCTGGCAGCGGAGTCCATGGTGCTGCTCAAGAACGAAGGCAACCTGCTGCCTCTTGAGAAAAAAGGGAAGATAGCCCTTATCGGGCCTGTACTTACCGACACCAAGGAGATGCAGGGCACATGGAGCTATCCCGGCAGGCCGGACAGATATACTTCAATACTCGACTGTTTCCGCGAAACTGTGGGACACAAGGCCGAAATCATCTATGCCAGAGGAGCCGGATTTGAGGACGGGAGCAATCCTTCCGCCGTATCCAACTATCTGATGGACAAGGGACCCGGATTCAGGTTTGAGCCAGGGACCAGCCAGGAGATGGACGAGGCCGTAGCCGCAGCCGGACAGGCAGATGTCATAGTCGCCTTCCTCGGGGAACATGAGATGATGAGCGGAGAAGCAAGCAGCCGGACAAAGCTGGAAATGCCTGCTGCCCACAGGAAACTTCTTGAAAGGCTCCTGGACACAGGAAAGCCTGTAGTCCTGGTCTATTTCGCAGGCCGCCCTGTCGTCATGGAATGGGAGAACAGCCATGTACCGGCAATCCTCAACGCATGGTTCCCGGGAAGTGAATCAGGCAAGGCACTTGCCGACATCATCTTCGGTGAGGTATGCCCTTCAGGGAAGCTTACCGCATCATTCCCGAGGACAGAAGGACAGATTCCACTTCACTACGACTGCCTGCCTACAGGACGTCCAGCACCGGAGGACGGCTCGTTCTACAAATGGTCAAGCAACTATCTGGATGTGAGGAACTCCCCTCTGTTCCCGTTCGGCTACGGATTATCCTATACATCATTCGCATACAGCGACATGAAACTGTCTTCAGATGTTCTGCATCCAGGGGAGACACTTAAGGTTTCGGTCACTGTGACAAACACAGGCGACTATGACGCAAAAGAGACCGTGCAGCTCTATATTAGAGATCCTGTAGCCAGCATTTCCCGCCCTGTCAAGCAGCTCAAGGGATTTGAAAAGATATTCCTCAGGAAAGGCGAATCCGCCACGGTGACATTCAGTCTCAGCACGGAAGACCTCGGGTTCTACAACAGCTCCCTCGACTTTGTCTGCGAACCGGGAGAGTTCCTTGTAATGACCGGGCCTGACAGCATGAACCTTACCACTATGAAGTTCAGGGTAGCAGAAAGGCGCAACGGTGAATTCCGCCTGGAGAATCTCATGGTAGAGCATATGTCATCTCCTGAAGGCATAGACGAGCCTGCCCCTGAGTTCTCATGGAGGATAGCATCAGACATGCGCTCAGTGGTCCAGACAGGATATGAGCTTCAGGTGGCATCTACAGAAAAGGCCCTTTCTTCCGGACCGTACATGATGTCCACCGGCTTCGTATCCGCAGATGACATGAAGGCAGTATATTCAGGGGAGCCACTTGTCCCGGGCAAGGAATATTTCTGGAGAATTAAAGTCAGCACCAACATTGGCGAAGGCAAGTGGAGCCGTCCTGAACGTTTCAGCACCGGGCTGACACCTGACCGCTGGAGTGCCTCATGGATCAGCCTTGAATCCATGAACAATCCCGGAGAGACCAAGGACAGCCTGCACACCAGGCTTGCAGCAAGATATCTAAGAAAGGAATTCTCATCCAGGAGGAGCAATGTGACACGGGCCATGCTCTATATAAGCGGCCTTGGGACATACCAGGCATACATAAACGGCAAGCCTGTCAGCAGCGACCTGCTTGCCCCGGCCATCACATATTACCCGGTGATGTCATATTACAACACATATGACGTTACAGACCTTATCGGGAAAGGGAAGAACGCCATAGCCGTCATCCTCGGCAACGGCCGGTATTTCTGGCTGCGCGGCAGCGGAAAGCCGATTGCCGGCTTCGGAGTCCCGCGTCTTCTTGCCCAGCTTGAGATAGAATATGCTGACGGGACAAAGCAGACCATAGCCAGCAACGGGACCTGGAAAGTCACCGACAAAGGCCCCATCACCGCCAACAATGAATATGACGGCGAACAATACGACATGAGGAAGGAGTTTCCGGGATGGGACAGGCCTGGCTTCAATGACAGGAAGTGGCAGGCCGCAGATGTCGTCCCGTCACCATGCAAAGAACTGAGTTCGCAGCCATGCCCGTCAATCCGCGTGATGGAGACAATCCATCCCATTGACATTAAATGCATCGCCCCCGGCAGATACATAGCGGACATGGGACAGAATATGGTGGGACGGCTCAGGGCAGATTTCTCAGCAGCCGCAGACAGGCCTGTTACATTCAGATTTGCCGAGACACTGGCTTCTGACGGGACATTGTACCTGGACAATCTGCGGTCTGCAGAGGTGACAGACACATTCATCCCTTCGGAAGACGGACGTTTCAGCTGGAAACCGATATTCGTATATCACGGCTTCCGCTATGTGGAGATTACAGGTGTCACAGAAGCGCCTGAGGCAGAGGACCTCCATGGCGAAGTGATGTACGATGACATGAAGACCACCGGTACATTCAGCACATCCGACCCCGTAATCAATGCCGTCTACAGGAATTCCTATTGGGGCATAAGGGGGAACTACAGGAATATGCCGACGGACTGCCCCCAGAGGGATGAACGGCACGGCTGGCTTGGAGACCGGGCCACAAGCAGCAGCGGGGAATGCTACATTTTCGACAACAGCCTGATGTACGGGAAGTGGCTCCAGGACATAGAGGACTCCCAACGTGAGGACGGCAGCATTTCCGTTGTCTCGCCGCGTTTCTGGACCGACTATGCAGACGATGTCACATGGTCTTCAGCATATATCTACGTGGCTGACATGCTCTACAGGCAGTTTGGACAGACAAGATGCCTGCACAGGCATTACAGTTCAATGAAACGCTGGATTGATTTCATCAGGATACACTACATAAGGGACGGCATCGTGACAAGGGACGTCTTCAATGACTGGTGCCTGCCGCCTGAGTCTCCTGAAATAATCGTTTCCAACGACCCTGAAAGACGGTCGGAAGGACGTATCCTCAGCAGCACTGTCTTCTATGACCTTCTGCATATAATGTGCAAATTCGCGGAACTCACCGGACATGGCGAGGACATTCCTTACTACCAGTCCCTGGCTTCAGCAATGAAGGACTCGCTGAACAGGACATTCTTTGACTACAGCACAGCCGGCTATGCAAACAATACCGTTACCGGCAATCTCATGGCACTGTTCTACGGCCTTGTCCCAGAAGGGTACGAAGACAAGGTGTATGCGAACATCATAGACAAGATCAACAAGGAATGGGACGGTCATCTGAGCACAGGTGTTGTCGGGGCAAGACAGCTCATGCGCGGGCTTACACGCTCCGGCGGCAGTGACATCGCATTCTCCATAGCCTCCATGGACACTTATCCAAGCTGGGGCTACATGGCAGCAAGAGGCGCGACTACAATATGGGAGCTATGGAACGGGGATACAGCTGCCCCTGACATGAATTCCGGCAACCATGTAATGCTTCTCGGGGACCTGATAATATGGTATTACGAAGACCTCGCCGGAATCAGGAATGCACAAGGCTCAACAGGATTCCGCCATATAGAGATGAAGCCATGTTTTCCGGAAGGCCTGGAGCATGTGGACGCATCATACGATTCCATATCAGGTCTCATAAGGAGCAGCTGGTCCCGTGCAGGAGAAGGCTTCAGATGGGACATTACAGTACCGGCAAACTGCAGTGCATCAGTATGGCTGCCTAAACGCCTTCTCCCGGAATGCCCGTCTGAAACTGAGGGGATAAAGTACATAAGGGAAGAGAACGGCTATTGGGTGGCAGAAGTTTCATCAGGCAATTATACTTTCGTAAAATGAATACATTGAAAAATATATTTTCGGGGATACTGTTTTCCGCCATAGCGGCCGTAATCGTCTGCTCATGCAGCGGGGACATGTCCCGCGACAGGCTCAAACGCGCTTTCGAGGAGATTCCGGACACTGTCAGGACAAGCATATACTGGCACTGGATTTCCGGAAACATCACGAAAGAAGGGGTTGTCGCAGACCTGGAGTCAATGAAGGAAGAAGGCATCAACAGAGTCTTCATTGCCAATATAGGGCTCAGTCCCGAGGAGGCCCCGACCGGACCTGTGCGCCTCTTCAGTGAAGAATGGTGGGAGATTCTCCATGCCGCACTAAAAAAGGCAGGCGAGCTTGATATAGAGATCGGGATATTCAACTGCCCAGGATGGAGCCAGGCCGGAGGGCCATGGATTGGACCGGAAAAGTCTATGCGGAGGATAGCATCCACTTCAGTCTCAATAAGAGGGGGACAGAAGATATCATTGGACCTGCCGGCAGGACATGATGATTTCCAGGACGTGCGTGTGCTTGCCTACCCGTCATTTGAAGGATCCGCCGCGACATTGACAGAAAACGCCCATGTTTCGGGAGAGGGGACATTCCACTTCCATTCTGATGACGAAATCACCCTTAGGAGCATAGTCTGCATGACATCTGAACATCCCATAGTGTGCCGCGGCATCCTCAGCGTAAAAGAAGACGGAGCCTACAGACAGGTCAAGGAGTTCCTCATAGACAGGCGCAATCCTATGCTCATAGTTGGATTCGACCCGTATGCCCCTGTAGCCATATCCATCCCTGATGTCAGAGGCAGGGATTTCAAGGTGGATATCCTTGGCATGAATCCCGGAGCGGCTGTCACGGGCGTATCCGTGTCAGAAAAGCCTGTAGTCGACAGCTATGCGGAAAAGACCATGGCGAAGATGTACCATTCCCCTCTCCCCTATTGGAAGGAATACCAGTGGCCAGCCTCACCGGAGCCTTGCTCAAGTGAATTTACAGTCAGGAAATCATCCGTCATCGACATTTCCGGCTGCCTTGCAGACGACAGGCTTGAATGGGATGCCCCTGAAGGGAACTGGACAGTCGTCCGCTACGGCATGGTACCTACACGTACAGTAAACAATCCGGCACTTGCCGACGGTACGGGGCTGGAAGTGGACAAGATGAGCAAGGAGCATCTCCGTGACCATTTCGATGCATTCATAGGCGAGATATACAAGAGAATCCCGGCAAAAGACAGACGTACATGGAAGGTTGTGGTCGCTGACAGCTACGAGGTCGGAGGACAGAATTTCACAGATGATTTCCTGGAGTCCTTTGAAAAGAGATATGGATACAGTGCTCTGCCGTTCCTGCCTGTATATGACGGGGTTGTGGTGGAGAGCGAGGATGCTTCAGACCGGTTTCTCTGGGACATGAGACGCTTTGTTGCAGACCGTCTTTCGTATGACCATATAGGCGCAATGACCGCAATGAGCCATGAATACGGCATGACCACATGGCTTGAGAATTACGGCCACTGGGGCTTCATGGGCGAATTTCTCCAGTATGGAGGGCAGGCCGATGAGGTTGCAGGCGAATTCTGGAGCGAAGGAGAGCTGGGAGATGTCGAGAACAGGGCCGCATCATCATGTGCACACATCTACGGGAAACGGAAAGTATATTCCGAGTCTTTCACATGCGGAGGATATGCGTACAGCCGTTATCCGCAGCTTATGAAGCAACGCGGAGACAGGTTTTTCGCTGAAGGAATCAACAGCACCCTGCTGCACGTGTACATTTCACAGGACAATGACACTCCAAGGCCGGGCCTGAATGCTCCATACGGCAACGAATTCAACCGCTACAACACGTGGTATCCGTATCTCGACCTGTTTACGGACTACCTCAAGAGGTGCAACCTGATGCTGCAGCAGGGGCTGTATGTCGCCGATGTCTGCTATTTCATTGGAGAGGACACCCCAAAGATGACGGGAATCACCGAGCCGGCACTTCCTTCGGGCTATCAGTTCGACTACATCAATGCAGAGGTGATAATGCGCGACATGCAGGTCCGGAACGGACGGCTTGTACTGCCGCATGGCACTTCATACAGGATAATGGTCCTGCCTCCACTTCAGACAATGCGTCCTGAACTTCTGGAAAAGATACGTGAACTGGTCAGAGACGGTGCAGTGATACTTGGTCCACGGCCTCTCAGGTCACCGAGCTATGAGAACTGGCCTGATGCAGATATGCGTGTGAAGTCCATGGCTGATGAACTCTGGGGCGACGCCGACGGCATAGCTGTAAAATCAAACGGTTTCGGCAAAGGCAAGATCCTGTGCGGGATGAACATGGAAGAGGCCCTGGAAGTGGCTGGCTGCGCTCCTGACTTTATCGCGCCGGACAGGACGCCTGTCGTCTATTGCCACAACAAGACATCCGTCATGGACATATATTTCATTGCAAACCAGTCTTCTGAGAAACAGGCGTTCACAGCCGGATTCAGGGTGGACGGCAAGGTTCCGGAGCTATGGAATCCAATGGACGGTCATGTACGGAAGCTGAGGAGCTATACCTGCGGAAACGGAATGACATCCGTTGACCTTGAGCTGGAACCTCTTGAAAGCGTATTCATTGTATTTGCCGACAAAGCGAAACCCTCTTCCGTCCCTCAGGTATCAGGCACCGTAAGCAACTTCCCTGAGCCTGAAGTCCTGGCTACGGTTTCAGGTCCATGGACCCTTGCCTTCGACAATGAAATGGGCGGTCCGGAGGAGCCTGTCGTGACAGACAGCCTTTTCGACTGGAGCACAAGCGGAGACAGGGCGATAAGATATTATTCCGGAACTGTAAGATATACGGCAGAAAAGGAAATCGCAGATGAGATATCCGGGAAACGCATCTACCTGAACCTTAATGACGTCTCGGCAATGGCGAGAGTAAAGATAAACGGAGCTGAAGCCGGAGGAGTATGGAGCACACCATGGAAAGTTGACATCACCGGCATGCTTTCCCCGGGGCTGAACAGAATAGAGGTAGATGTAGTGAACACGTGGGTCAACAGGCTTGTCGGCGAAAGCTTCCTGCCAAACACAGAAAAGACCACATGGACTCCGAACAATCCATGGCATCAGGAGTCCGCATTGCAGAAGTCCGGGCTTATCGGCCCCGTAACTATAGAAATGACAGACATATAGGCAACAACATGCAGTTTTTAAAAGATATTATGGGCTTAAAGAATTTTTTGATTTTACCATTGCTGCTGGCAGGCCTTTGCCTTAGTGCCGGCAACCTGCCAAGGCCGGAATACCCGCGGCCCCAGTTTGAAAGGAGAGAATGGATAAACCTGAATGGAGAATGGGATTTCGAGACAGATGAGGCAGACAACGGCAAAGAGAAGAATTTCGCTTCTGCATCCTCTTTCAAAGACAAGATCATTGTCCCATTCTGTCCTGAGAGCAGGCTCTCGGGAGTCGGGCATAAGGATTTCATGAATCATGTATGGTACCACAGGCAGTTCACTGTCCCGGAATCATGGACAGGCAAGGATATCCTGCTCAATTTCGGAGCTGTCTTCTACATATCCGAAATCTATATTGACGGAAAGTTCGCAATGAGGCATTTCGGCGGCAGTTCATCATTCAGCGTGGACATCACATCATTGGTGACTCCCGGGCAGACCCACCATCTCGTGGTCAAGGCATCCTCTGATGTCCGTACCTGCAAGTACCCGGGAGGCAAACAGAGTACACGCATCGGATCTTATGACTGCAACTACACCCGTACCACAGGTATCTGGCAGACAGTATGGCTTGAGCCTGTGGCAAGGACAGGACTGAAGTCCGTCCATGTCACAACAGACATCGATGCCGGCAATATCGTTGTAGCCCCGCAGTTCCGTTCGATAGCCGGCCAGCAGCTTAAAGTGTCAGTAAAGGACGGAGGCAGGACTGTATCCGAAAAGACAGTCCCCGCCTCAGACAACTCAGTCATTGTGCTTCCCGTCAAGAAGATGAAGCTCTGGTCTCCGGAGTCCCCTTTCCTGTATGACATTGAATATGAAGTCACAGAAAAGGACGGAGAGGTTACAGACAAAGTCTGCGGCTATGCAGGAATGAGAAAGATACATATAGAAGGCAACAGAATCCATCTGAACAACCAGCCGTATTACCAGAGGCTTGTACTGGACCAGGGATTCTACCCTGAAGGGCTGTGGACTGCACCTTCCGATGAGGCTCTGCGCCACGACATAGAACTGTCAAAGGCAGCAGGATTCAATGGGGGACGTCTGCACCAGAAAGTGTTCGAGGAGCGCTATCATTACTGGGCCGACAGGCTCGGATACCTTACATGGGGCGAGGCCCCGAGCTGGGGCATGGATGCCAACGACCTGGAGGCCGGCTACAATTTCACCGAAGAATGGTACAGCATCGTGCTCAGGGACCGCAACCATCCGTCAATCGTGACATGGGTCCCGCTGAACGAGGAATTCTGGCCAGACAGATGGCAATATCCGCGTTTTGTCTCCGGGCTATACCATATCACGAAGGCCATTGACCCTACCCGTCCTGTCAATACAGTCAGCGGCGGAGTGCATGTGGAGACGGACATATGGTCCGTCCATACATATGAGCAGAATCCACAGGCACTGGGTTCCCTTCTTGTAAACGATGAAAAAAGAATGTTCGAGATGCCGGTAGTACCACTCGCCCCGGCAAAAAGGAATACCGGCTTCAACGAAAGGCCGGACTACAACCAGTACGCATTTGCCGTATATGACGGGAAGATCCCGTATATCGTGGATGAGTTCGGAGGAGTGAAATGGGTGATGCCGGAGCGCAGGGAAGGAAACGATGCTGCGGCATGGGGATATGGCAATGCCCCTGCGACAAGGCAGGAATTCCTGGACAGGATTTCCGGTATGGTCGACACCATACTCAGCCTGGACGAATACATCTGGGGCTACTGCTATACCCAGCTTACAGATGTCGAGCAAGAGCAGAACGGCCTGTACAACTATGACAGGACGCCGAAGTTTACGGCTTCCGAACTGTCTGAAATATTTTCAAGAAATCCGCAGAAACAATGAGGAATATATTTTTCAGCCTGACAGTCATGGCCGGAATGGTCATCTGTACATCCCTCTGTGCAAAAGTGAAGATGCCTGCAATGTTCAGCGACAATATGGTCCTTCAGAGGGAGACTTCTGCACCCATGTGGGGTACCTCTGACAAAGGAAAGACAGTCAAGGTCAAGACCTCGTGGGATGGAAGGATATACCGGGCCAGCGTCCAGCCCGACGGGAGATGGAGCCTCAGTGTCGAGACCCCCAAGGCCGGAGGCCCGTACTGCATTACCGTGGACGATGGCGACAGGACAGTCTTCAGTAATGTGATGATTGGTGAAGTGTGGCTATGCTCCGGACAGAGCAACATGGAAATGCCGCTCAACGGATGGAGCTGGATCTACGATTATGAAAAGGAAATCGCCGCCGCAGACTATCCAGGGATAAGGCTGCTGCAGGCAGAACATGTCACAGCCCTGGTGCCACAGGATGAGATTGCGGCAAGAAACGGCGGCTGGGAGACATGTACACCTGAAAGCATAGAAAAATTCTCCGCCACCGCCTATTTCTTCGGACGTGATATCCTTGAAAGCTGCGATGTTCCTGTAGGGCTGATTCACAGTTCATGGGGAGGGACCAATATAGAATCATGGATAAGTGCCGAGGCCCTTTGCCGTATGGAAGATTTCCGTGACAGGGTGGAATGGATATCTTCTTTCAGCAGCAAGGAGGACATGAGGCAAAGGATGGAGGCAGACGGCACAGCAGACCGCTCCAATGACGCAAACCTTGAGACTACACTGTACAATGCTATGATCCATCCCATTGTCCCCTATGCAATCCGAGGTGTCATCTGGTATCAGGGTGAGAACAATGCCAGCCGCGCATATCAGTACCGGGACCTCTTCCCTCTCCTGATAAACAGCTGGAGACAGGACTGGGGCTATGAATTCCCATTCTATTTTGTGCAGCTTGCCTCATATATGGAAAGGAAGGACACACCGTCCGAGTCTTCCTGGGCAGAACTGAGGGAGGCGCAGGCAATGACTCTCGCAGTGGAGAACACCGGAATGGCCGTAGTGATTGACAAGGGAGACACTTATGACATCCATCCGAAGGACAAGGCCACTGTAGGCAGGAGACTTGCCCTGCTCGCAAGGGCTGAGACATACGGCGAGGAGATCATGTGCTCTGGCCCTCTGTTCGAGTCCTATAGCATAGAAGGGACGAAGATCTCTGTTTCCTTCAAATATGCGGAAGGACTTGCATCATCCGACGGCAAACCGCTCAAAGGCTTTGCCATTGCCGGACCGGACAAGGTATTCCACTGGGCTGATGCCGTGATAGACGGATGCAAGGTCGTGGTATCATCGCCGGATGTCAAATATCCGCTTGCAGTCCGCTATGCATGGGCTGACAACCCGGAATGCAATCTTGTCAACGCCGCCGGACTCCCTGCATCTCCTTTCAGGACAGACGGCTGGACAAGGTAATCACAAGATAAGCTATACAATATGAAAAGATTGTCTATTGCAACCCTGCTGCTCTCCATACTCATTTTTAATGGAGCAGCTCCCGGAAAGAAAGAGCCATTGTACAGGAATCCTGCCGCTCCGACAGAAAAGAGGGTGGAGGACCTGCTCTCGCGAATGACACTTAAAGAAAAAGTGTACCAGACATGGCAAAGCTATGTAGGGCTTAACAGCAACCCGAACAATGCCGGTGTGATTCTCGACACCATACCGCTGGAAATAGGTTCACTCATATATCTTGAACCAGGACCAGAGCTAAGGAACTCCATACAGGAAAAGGTGATGAAAGAATCCCGTCTCGGCATCCCCGTCCTGTTTGCATATGATGCCATCCATGGTTACAGGACTATATATCAGATACCTCTCGGACAGGCCTGCTCATGGAACACGGACCTCGCCGAGAAGGTCAGCAGGGTATCTGCAATGGAGTCAAGAATGTCTGGAGTGGACCTGGTATTCTCACCGATGATAGACGTGGCGAGGGACGGAAGATGGGGAAGAATCTCCGAGGGCTACGGCGAGTGCCCATATGTCAACAGCCGCTTCTGCATAGCGGCAATAAGGGGCTACCAGGGAGATGACCTGGCTGACCATTCCCATGTCGCAGCCTGCATGAAGCATTATGTCGGCTACGGAATGTCAGAAGCAGGGCGCGACTACACCCCTTCAGACATTTCAGACCAGTCGCTGTGGGAAACATACCTGCCTCCTTATGAAGCAGGGGTCAAGGCCGGAGCTGCCGCTGTCATGAGCGGGTTCAACACACTCAACGGTATTCCCACCTCTGCAAATAAAGGCAACATTGAGGATATACTCAAGTCACGCTGGGGTTTCGATGGCTTTGTAGTGTCTGACTGGTGCTCGATAAAGCAGCTTGTGAACCAGGGTATTGCAGAGACAGAGAAAGAGGCCGTAAGGATTGCCATGAACAGCGGTGTTGACATGGACATGGGAGACAACCTGAACATGGAATATCTTGAAGAGCTTATAAAGGAAGGTTCTGTCCAGGAAAAGAGACTGGACGAGGCTGTACGGCGCATACTCAGAATCAAGTTCAGGCTCGGTCTTTTCGAGAATCCGTACATAGATGTCACTGCACCCGATAAACGGTATCTTCTTCCGGAAAGCGTGGCTGCAGCCGGACAGATGGCCGATGAAAGCATGGTACTCCTGAAGAACGATGGAGGACTTCTTCCATTGGACAGGTCCAAGATAAGGAGACTGGCCCTTGTAGGGCCTCTGTGCAAGGACAATGTAAACCTGCTCGGGAACTGGTCAGCCTTCGGCACGGCACCAGACGTGACCACAATCTACAAGGCCGTGTCCGATGAATTCGGAGAAGATGTGGAGATTATCTACGCACGCGGCTGCGGACTGGACGGCAATGACGAGTCTGGCTTCCAGGAAGCATATGAGGCAGCACTGAAAGCGGACGCTGTGGTCTGCTGTCTTGGTGAAGACAGGATGTGGAGCGGGGAGAATGCCTCAAGGTCTACAATAGCCTTGCCCGAGATCCAGTCCAGATTCCTGGACAGGATAGCCTCATCAGGCCGTCCTGTCATCCTGGTCCTTTCAAATGGACGCCCACTTGCCCTGTCAGGCATGGCAGACAATGCAGCGGCCATCATAGAGATGTGGCAGCCAGGAATCGCTGGAGGAAAGCCAGTTGCCGGGATTCTTTCCGGCAGGGTGAACCCGTCAGGCAGACTGAGCGTCACATTCCCATACAGCACAGGACAGATACCGATATATTATTGCAGAAAGAACAGTGCACGCCGCGGCACCCAGGGGCTGTATCAGGACATCACCAGTGAACCGATGTACAGTTTCGGCCACGGCCTCAGTTTTTCAGTATTCGAATATGGGGATATCCACTTATCGGACAGCGTGATAACAGCAGACATGAAAATCAGGGCAGAAGTCACAGTCACGAACATCAGCGATACGGACGGCAAGGAAGCCGTACTATGGTATGTGACAGACCCCTTCTGCTCTATCGCGCGCCCTGTCAAGGAATTGAAATTCTTCGAGAAGAAGATGATCCGGGCAGGAGAATCGGAGACATTCGTTTTCGAGATAGACCCGCTCGTGGACCTTGGATATGTCGACAGAAACGGCAACAAGTTCATCGAGACCGGAGATTACCATATCAGCGCAGGCGGCAGAAATGCAACAGTCAAAGCCGTTAAAAGGCTTTGACTGTAACCACTGCGTTATCAAACCATTATATGGAGACTACATATAAACATCCATCATATCTTATAATTTTTCACGTAGATGATCAGGAAACTACCCCAGAAACAAGGATAATCAGGACAGCGACAGGGGCAAGGTAGCGCACCACAAAATACAGAGGTCTGAAAAGGCCTTTGTTCAGAGGCAATGAGCCTCCGTTTGTAAACTCATCCTCAACATCTTCCCTCTTCATCTTCCAGCCGACAAACAGAACTATCAGCAAGGCGCCTGTGGTCATAAGCACATCAGCAGACAGCCTGTCAAGAAAATCAAACACTGTATTCCCCAAAATATGGAATCCGGACAAAGGGCCGAATGAAAGTGAACATATGATTCCTACAATCCATGTTACGGCATAGACAATAATGGCAGACACCTTGCGGCTCAGATGCCTCTCCTCTACAAGATAGGCAACCCCTACCTCAAAGATTGACACAGAAGATGTAAGGGCAGCCACAAGAAGGGCCAGGAAAAACAGGATAGCAATCAGCCCTCCCATAGGCATCTGTGAAAATATAAACGGAAGAGTCTCAAAGACAAGCCCCGGACCAGCCTGTGGGCTAAGTCCGAATGAAAACACGGCAGGCATTATCGCGCAGCTCGCTATAATCGCAAAGACAAAATCCGCAATGGCTGTGTACATGGACGACACAGCTATATTCTCTTTTCTGCTGATATACGAAGAATAGGTCATCATTATCCCGAACCCGACAGACAGGGAGAAAAAGGCCTGTCCGAGCGCAGCAGCGCACACCGGTCCGTCAATCATGGAAAAATCCGGCCTGAAAAGATATGCCAGCCCCTCGCCGGCCCCGGGAAGTGTCACCGAGCGTACAGCTATGGCAACCACAATAAGGAACAAGAGGGGCATCATGACCTTGCCGAACTTTTCAATACCGTTTTTCACACCGCCTACAACCACAAAAGCCGTAATCCCGAGAAAGACAGTATGCTCGGCAAGCGGTCTCCATACTGACGAGATATAGTCTCCGAACATTCCGCCGAGGGTTTCCCTGGTGTGTACATTGCCCGTAAAGTCAAACATCATGGACTTCATGAAATATTCAACTGACCAGCCGCCAATCACACTATAGTATGAGACAACTATCATCGGGGTGAGCACCATCAGGACCCCGCCCCATTTCCAGGGTGTCCCTGGAGCCAGCCTGTCAAACGTCCTGAAAGCATTTGTCTGGCTCCTGCGCCCGGCTATCATTTCAGCGCACAATATTGGCAGGCACAGAAGAAAGACAAACAGGACATACAGGCAGATGAATGCTGCTCCTCCGTTTGTCCCTACCATATATGGAAACCTCCAAAGATTGCCAAGACCTACAGCCGAGCCGGCCATGGCCATAAGCGCACCGAAACGGCTGCTGAAATTTTCTCTTTTCATAAATTATCTGTAAGTTCGTCAACTGCAAAGATAACTATTTTTAGAAAGAGGTGCTATCCAGGCTTCTTCACTGATTCTGGAGTGAAGAGATGTATAGAAATGCAACGGGGATATACGAACCATTCACCACTACCAAAACAAGACATTTGCTTTAATAACTATTGCCTGGCTCTAAGGCATCAATTAATCGTCATCCCCAGTTTGAACATTGGCATATACATAGCAATAAGGACAAAAGCGACAACAACACCTATAACCATAATAAGAACAGGTTCAAGGATATTATTCATTTGTCCGATATCATATTTAAGTTCCCGGTCTAGTTCATCTGCCTGCGTACGAAGAGCCTCACCAAGCGAATTAGTCTCCTCACTTACACGTATCAATATTATAAACCTCTTCCCATAGAGAAATTCGAAACGACTGAGCCCATCTGTAAGTGAGCATCCTTTCTCGACATCCATGCAGACGGAATCAAGGGACTTTCTGTAAGGATAAAAACTGACAATCCCTTGCATAAGGTGAAGCGAATGAAGAATTGGGACATCTGAACTCACAAGTAAATACAAAATGCGACTGAAACGGGCCACCTGATACTTCCTTACAAGACCTCCGGCAAGAGGTAGTCTCATCCAAAGCCCAGATACTACAGACCTATAAGAATCTGTTTTCCCATAACGTACCCTTATCATATAAATAAGCGCTCCTGCTATACACAAGATAACAAGAAATCTTGGAACAGATTCGGCAAAAACTATTATCCACTGCGTAACAGCAGGAAGTGACCCTCCCATCCGTGCATACACTTGCTCAAACATCGGAACAACAACTAAGAGCATAAATATGAGAACAACAATTGCTATGCATAATATAATGACAGGATAGCTAAGGGCACTCTTTACCATACGGATTTGTTCCTCACGGCTACGGTAATAATCTGTAAGGAATTCTAATGCATCTGAGAGACGTCCTGTCTCTTCCCCAATCCTCACTACGCTGCTGTCAAGCCTTGTAAAACCTCTTTCTGACTCCAAAGCCCGCCACAGTTCCCTACCCGATACAACCTGAGCAAACACCCGCGAATAAAGTTCAGCATCCTTTGGCTTTGCACTATCTATCAAAAGCTCAAATGCACGGCTGAAACTAAGTCCAGAACGGATAAGCACATGTAACTGGGAAAAAAACATCATTTTACCCTTATCCGAAAATTTCTTACCGAATCCTCCTAAGTCCATATTCCAATTTCATTATACACTGCCTACTATCATATATCTTTATACATAAGGAATCAATCTTCTGACTGACAGAATAACCGCTGTATTCAGCAAATAATACTGTATTCCTCCCACCTTTCCTTTGCAATACCTCATCGTCACCAAAAATAAGCGTATCACAAGGCTTTCCACAACTAAAAAACACCAACATATTCCCTGTCTTACACAAACTGTCAGACTGCATCATCATTATCTCCAATGCACAATGGCCAGCCAAGACGTCACCCTTACTTTCCAAAGCAGTCCTCCTAAGGGCCTTTCCAGCAATATCAAAGCCATCATAAAGCGCAAGAAGGACAATACCAGAAAGAACCATAGTGACAAGCACCTCCGAAAGCGTGCTTCCCCTTAATGATATCAAGCCTCTATTCTTCATAACAATCATACAAATATCTATAGACAGACACCATTCCCTTGTCAGGGACAGCCTTCACTGTGACAAGCATCACACCTGCCACACCACTGAAAGGCTCTCCATTGACAGCTATCGTCCCCCAATCATAATCATATTCTGCCTCACGCACAGCAAAACCGCTTCTGAGATAACGTTGCCGACATCGTTCCATTTCATTTTCCATTATTGCAGGATCCGGGCAACATGTACGATACGCAAGAACATCGGCCAAAGTCCGCATACCAATCAGAAAAACAATCAGAAAAACAACAGATGCGACAAGTGTTTCGAACACTGAAAACGCAGATAGTTCGCGATTCATATTACACGGACCTCCTGCACCGCTCCCCTATACCTAACAGTCATATGCTCTGGAGAAAAACCGATAACAATAAAGTCACCTATAAGGTCGCCAGGCTGTAACATGAAAACCTCTCCACCCCGAACCGCCACTCCGAATTGACTTCCATCAACACCAAGAATTCCCTTGAACAAAAAATCCACTGCTGGAACTGGCTCCATGACATCAACGGCAGTCTCAGGCAACTTTTTCATGACCGCCACATTAGCCTTATCCTTAATAAGGTCACGCAAAAACGGATCAAGATATTCAAGCACAAGCGTATCTTTCACATGCGGTATTGGTGTCATATTGCGACCAGCCACCTCAGGCTCTGTTTCGCCTGTCCGGAAAGAAATGACCAGTCTAACGGCAACAATCCCCCACACAGATAAGGCAGCTATCGCCAACATCGTTATTTTCAATCTATTTTGCATAATGATACTATTTATTTCAGTGCAACATCTTTATCTGCCTCCTATGATAATCCCCGCCAAGCAGAACAGGAAATGCAAGTGAGTCACATCTTGACATCCTAATCCCATACAACGTACCGGCATATATATTTCCTTCAGAAAAACTATAGCAGTCCCTGACATATGCCGCACCGCTTATATAGCCTCCAAGCTCACATGACCCATTTACATAAAGCAACCCTTCCACACCTGCCCTGCCTTCCTGCACATAACTGGGGTAACGTAGTTGTAAATCAGCACATTCCCCAGTCACAACAACATATCCGCTCACCTTACTTCCATCATTTAAACGGACATATGGTCTTGAAGTGCCGGAATCAACATATATTCCGGACGGATATTCCAAAGATACTCCACTCTCAACCAAAACAGTGTCAGATGCGAATATCTGCATACGGCCATGGAAACCAGACTTCAAGATAACCTTACGGGCAGATACAATGATATCACTTACAAATGCCTGCGCTGAAAACTCCAATACGTCACCGATAACATGGACGTGTCCCAACAATGTATCCTGTAATTCCCCATATACTATTGATGAAACACCACTCCCTCTGAATGACATATATTCCGACGAAAGGAATCCAGAAGGACAAAGCACAGCTGTTCTTCCGCACAACCTCCTAGCATATTCAGAGACAGAACACTCTATATGCGGGAGTTCTTTGCCAGCAATTCTCACAAGATTATCAGGAAGATGCTCCCCATCATAATACTGTGACCCGACCGAAGTATAGTTTATGCCACTCAACGGAATATATGCAATACCAGCAATACTTGCTCCGGCAGACAGAGACAAAGCCCGGTTCCTATCGCAAAGCCAGAACGCAGCACCGGCAGAATGCTCTCTGTATTTTCCAAGCATCACAACCAAAGTATCCTTAGCGCTATCGGACATCACAGCTATATCATACAGCCCCCAACAGTATCTTCTCATTCCTATTGCCATTCTATCTTTAAATGGGTTGACCTCTGCCGCTTCACCATATGCACACAAACAGCTATCCCTGCATAGAAGTACAATGGCTGCCTCCATATCTTCACGCCGTTGTTTAGCGTCATGATAAACAGAATATTGTCTGAGATCCAGCGACAGAGCCGAATACACAGCCAAAATCAGCAAGAGAATCACTACTGAAATAACAAGCACAGCAGGAAGTGCATATCCAGACACAAATGCTGCAATGTTTGATTTGCGATGTATCATATCCTCTCCTCCAACTGCATGAGCCACAAATCCAATGTCACCGTATATCCGGCCTTGCCGTCCCTTAACCTCCTGAAACTTGCAGAGACAATTCTGACACCACCGGGATGCTCCTCAATGCACTCAATCACCTTAAGAAGAGGCACGAATCCTCCTGCAAGTTCCAGTCTGGCAGAAAACAGGCGCATATCGCCTTCGCTGTCTTCTTCCTTAGGAACATAGTTTCCTATCACCACGCCATTTTCACTGCACATAGCGGAAATCGACCTCACTAAAGCCCCGTTACTAAGGCAAGGCTGTCTGCACAAACAATCCACCTCAGGTATTCCAGAGGCAGAATCTGCCACAATAGAGACCGATTTTTCAATCTCACGGCATTCACGATACAACGCCACTGTCCTGGCTAAAGCAAACATATATATAGCTACCGGCAAGATACACACAAGTCCGACAAGCTTGAAAAAAGAAGCAGGAATTTTCATAGCATTACACTTATCTCAAAACGGAATATACCTTCCCTGGCATCCTTCTCCAAATTAACCATAGCCATTGCTGACACTCTGGAACAGAATTTCAGAGAGTCAGCAAAAGACATCACCGCATCGGCTGATACTGCTTCCCCTCCGATTATGACAAACGGACGTCCGACAGGCATGGAAACCTTGTGCCTGCCACCTTTGTCATTGACAGAGAGCATAGACAACCGCACACCCTCCGGAAGCACAACTGCAAAAGCATCTGCCACTGATGCTATGCAGACAACAGGTACAGCACTATATTCTGTAACAAGCCTTTTCTGGGCAGCCGTCATCTTTGTCCTCTCCATCGCAGCCATCATCAAGGCATTACGATCTGCAGATGCATGATCAAGCCTATCTCCCAAATAAGAGAAAACAAACCAATTAGAAACAAGGACAGCGAGACATGACAAAAGCACAGGCAAGCGTAGACGCCGAAAAAGACCGGAAAGCATACAATCAGCCACTGAGAAATCAGACAGCACAGAACGAAAAGACAAACGTCTGCCACACACATCCTCTACAATTGACTTGATATCTTCATTTGCCATGCTATCACTCATAACCATATCTAGAACCTTTTTACCAGAATGCTCCAGTTCCACAATGGCAGGCTCAAGCAGTTCCTTTCTGACATAGCAGATGCGCTCTTGACCATGAAGAGTAAAAAATAAGCCTGCATTGCTCTCAATCCGCTTCACGATAGGGTCTGAAGGCTCATAAGGCCTGCTACCTACAGAACATCCCGTTACCAACAAAACAGACAAAGCTCCACCTTCGTGCAGCCATACTACTGAATGGTTGAATCCATCCAGAGTCACAATAGCTACAGACACTCTGTAACGAAGCTTAAATTTGGAAATCATATGCTGTCACATTATTATCGTCGGACGAATAAATATATTGAGTTTGGAGTCCGTACGCACTTTCTTGGTCTTTCCAAACACGGACCTGAGCACAGGAACACGTGACATGTACGGAAGTCCACGAGAAGAATTATCAGTCAGATTCTTCTCTATTCCTCCGAGCAACACCATCTCGCCATCACGGACCTTAACTATAGAAGTGAAACTTCGCTTGGAAATCCCTGGGGGCGCATATTTCTCGTCTTCGGAAGCAACTGTAAACTCATCTTGACTAAGGCTGATATCAAGAGTTATGGTACTGTCAAGACTCACATATGGAGTCATGTCAAGTACAAAACTTGCCTCCACATTTTTCCAAAGATACGACTCAGACTGCAACGGATTCTGCGTGCCGATGATATTGACTTGACTTTCCTTGTAATACTTTACTTCCCCGCTCTTGAGCACGGCCTTATGTCCATTGAGAGTTGAAAGCCTTGGAGTAGAACGCAGTGTGATTTTTCCGGCTTCTTCCAAAAGTTGCAGGTCAGCATAAAAGAGCTGGGACACCTGTCCAAGATTTATGGATCCGAACCCTTTGAACGACCCCAACAGTCTATTCAGAGACTCTGCATTAAGCACGAAATCCAGTCCTGGAGAAAGGTTTCCACCTGTCTTGACATCGCCTGTACCTGTTCCAATGCCAAGACCAAGCTTTTGAGTGCTATTGTCTGTTGCATCCACAATAATGACATCAATGGATACAAGAGGGACACTCCGGTCAATCTCACCAAGAAAAGACAAAATCCTGTCTGCAGTTCTCCTGTCGCCGCTGATTACAAGACTGTTCAAATCAGGGAAAGCCTTTATCTCCATCTCACGCTTCAATTCAGATGGTATGATTTCCACAATGCGGTCCACAGTCCTGTACTTCATAGGATACACCGATATGCTTGACATGCTTCCTGAACTACTCATGTCCCCAATAACATAAACACCTTCGCTGATTCTCCACGTAACAGGAGTACCAGTAAGAAGGACTGTCAAAAAAGGGTCGAGGGCAAGAGAATCCACATCTATACTGACCCTGTGGTCTATTTTGCCAGCGAGAAAAAAGTTACGTCCAAGTTTTCCAAGAACTTCCGGAATTACATCTCTCAAATTGGCATTATGAAGATGTGCGCTAATCAGCTCGGAAGAATCCACATGTACAAGATTGTTGGTAAACAGGCCTGAAGAAGCAGAAGCGTCACGTCCGCCCTCAAAAAGACTCCATGTCAAAGTGTTTTCCCTCCTTGCAGTCAGACCGTTCACCGCAGCAATCGTCCTCACCGTCTCGTCTGGTGTCATCGAACGTCCAAAACCCGATATGGAACGCTCTCCAAGTGCCACAGGGAAAAGCAGGTTTCCTCCAGTGATGACACTGAAACAGCGTGCCACACTGTCAAGCCTACAGCATGAGAAATCAAAGGACATACTTGTGCTATCAGAATCTCGTGACATATGCACAGAAGGCACAGCAGGTCCAGGAATATAGTCAGACAAAGTGACGATGTTACCGAAAAACTGAGCATCTATATCTTTCTCTATACAGATGAAATACAGGACATCCTTTACCGGAACATCATGTATGTTGCATGTTATGACCTTACGCTTATCAAAACAAATATCTATGCTCAAGCCTCCTGAAATTGCAATACCCTTCAGCAATTCGGCAATCGAGAAATTAGTCACAGACACGTCAATGGCACGACAATAGGCAGTATCCCTTGCCGCTAGTGAATCAAGATTCGCCCTAAGGGCAATACCACGTGCATCAACTTGTGCAAAAGATAAAATCCCGTATAGTGCAAAAGCACATATCAATATCATTCTTTTCATGGCAGGTTTTATATCATTTCATTAAGCAAAGGCATCACCTCCTCCAAAGAAGTCTCACCTGCCAACAGCAGTGATAACGCAGAATCACGCAAAGTTATAACGCCAGACTCGGCAAGGCATGCATTGACATCACGCAATCCGTTGCGCACGGCATCCACAAGCTTACGGTTCATCCGTATAACCTCATACACAGCCTTACGGCCGTAATAACCTGTATAATGGCATAAGGGACAACCAACGCTCCCATTGTAATCATATTCCAGATCAAGTCCAAGTCCTCTGAGAATATCAGACGGTACACTTACTGGGCGACGGCAATGAGGACACAAGACACGCACCAGCCGCTGGGCAACACAAGCAATGAGTGTCTCGGAAAGAAGGTAAGGGTGAATGCCCATGTCCGTCAAACGGGCAATGCAGCCCCAAGCACTGTTGGTATGTAGCGTGGAAAGCAGGAGATGCCCCGTGAGTGAACTACGTACAGCCATCTCTGCTGTAGCCTCATCACGGATCTCACCCAGCATAATGATGTCCGGATCTTGACGGAGAAAAGTTCTGAGTGCAACAGGGAAAGTAAGGCCGATATCCTCTTTAAGCTGGACCTGATTCACGCCATCAAGTGTATATTCCACTGGATCCTCAATCGTTAATATATTGTTATCTCCACGATTAAGACGTTCAAGCGTGGCATATAGTGTCGTGGTCTTGCCTGATCCGGTAGGACCACTGATCAATATAAGTCCATGAGGGCTGGAAATTGAAGCAATATAGTCATCATATTGCTTCTGCTCAAATCCAAGTTCCTCAAGGGATAAACGGAATCCGTCCCCAGACAGCAGGCGAAGAACAATCTTCTCACCATAGATGGACGGCAATACGGAAACACGGATATCAAATTTCACTGCACCATTAGAATACATTATGCGCCCGTCTTGAGGAAGCCTTTTCTCGGAAATATCCAGACTTGACATTATCTTTATCCTGTTAACAACGCCAGGATAATCATTCTTTGGAATTATATGACGTTCCAACAGATGTCCGTCTATTCTGAAACGGACACGGCATCTGTTCTCACAAGGCTCTATATGTATGTCACTTGCACGGAGTCCGTATGCCTCATATATTATTTCCTCTATGAGATTGTTTCCGCATCCGGATGCCTGAATGCGGATATTGTTTCCGGATGCACCTGTACTCCTGTATCTAGTGCCCATCAAACGGTCAAGTTCACCTGAATCAATCGGATTCAAGACCACTGAAAACCCATATATATTGGCTATCTCATCAAGATGCACGGAATAATCAAGAGAGGAATCACTCATACACGACAAGACGTTCCCTTCCAAAAGATACGGGACAAGACGGTAATAAAACGCTTCCTCGCCAGTAAAGACCTGTAGAGCTTCAGTAGATATGTGCGGCAGATTCATATCAGAGCAAAAACAAAACGGTTCTATAAAGAATCACAGAAATAAGACATACACCAAGTCCTGATATAAGCGGAATATCATCAGCCCCTCTGTTGCAAAGACGATAAAGACTCCAAGAGACAAGAGTAACCGCAAAAGATACGGTAAGGAAAAGTGTAAATGCATAGGTTCCGAAATAGGGAGTAACCATTGCGACAAAAACAAGATCACCAGTCCCAACCATATCAAAGAGATCTCGGTTTCTGATAGCAGACCATACAATGAGTGCAGTCAAAAGGATAAGGCACACGACTCCATTACATAGGATATTGCGCAGGACTGACTGAAAACCGGATTCCGCAACTGAAGCCACAAACATGGTTAATCCGAATGCTGCAAGAGACATGATGCGGACTTTACGGATGCGCATGTCTGACACGGCCATAGACACGAGAAACGGCACGCACAGAAGTCCCCACATGGCCTAATCCTTTATTGTTTCTACAAGATTTCTGTCCTGATCTATTTCCCACTCGTTGAACACACCGTCACGATCAAAGTCAACTACGGAAACGGCACGGGCACGGAATCCGGATTCATTGGCTTCTATGATTTCTATGCGGTAATTTGCGGAACCGCCATCTGTCACAAGAGACTGCTGCTCAAACCCGATTTCATCAAGATTCTCACTATAGCGCGACCATGTGTAAAAGTGGCTCTGCTGGAGTGTGTGCAGAAATGCAAGCTGCTGCTGTGCCTCCATTGACTTTGCACGTGTAATCAGCGGCATAAGGTTCGGAAGGGCAATCAGCACAAGTATACCGATAATTACCAGGACAACGAGCATCTCTGAAAGTGAGAATGCACGCATGGTCCTCCTTTGAAAGTTGAGATTGATAATCATATCTTTATCTCCTTTTTTCTTAAATGGTAATGAGAGCCGATGTTCGCATTATCATAGCGATGTACTACAGTTAAGACATATTTACCAGCATATTTGTCGGTTAGTGCAGAGTCAAAGCCAAGACAGGAATCATCCAAAAGAGCAAGATAATCCCTTCCGTTGAAAAGCATGTCAAATACATATTCCATATCCTGATGACATGCATTCATAATGTTTTGAGGGATGCTCTCAGCAACATCCTCTACCAAAGTTAAGGCCTCTACAGCACCTTCACCAAGAACCAGAATCAATGAGTTCCGTGATGAACGATTGCCTGCTGCATCATAAGAATAAGTTATTATCTGCTGGGCACATAAGGCCCACGGAAGTGCCACTGACAATAGTGTTATAATAAGCAGTCGTTTCATAATCGTAGAATTTTTGTTTTAATTATCATAATCTCCAAGTCTGTAAATATACTTCTAACTCACTTGAATATCCAATAACAAGGTGGGAGTAAATGAGCACGGCATATCTCATCGTATTCAGTTCTATTCAACACACTTGCTAAACAGTACAGCCAATACGCTCCGAAAGGTCCCCTTTCAAGAACGATTTCAACAGTCATCTTACCCCAAAACATATCCTTGGCATATCTGACAATGTTTTCATTATAATCATCGCAATCTTTCATAATCTTTGCCCATTGATACACCTTATCATAAGGTTTGGCAAGATAGGCCTTATACATCATTTCACTAGCCTGATATATCCATCTTATAAAAATATTCACAACGGGAAATCAGAAAACCCTGCCAGAACAGAAAATCCACATCCTCGGAATAACGGGACATAGCGTCCTGGAAAACTTCATAAATCTTAACTCCACAATAATCCTGTAGCGGAGTCCCAAACTCTGCCTCCATCAGGATTTCACCCAAAAGAAATGAATAGTTCAAATAAGAATCTGCAGAATGATTGTCACTTACCAGTGTTTCATCCATCAGCTTCAAAGCGGCCTCCCAGCTCTCGCTATCTATGAGCTGTCTCAATTTTGATTTCCAATCTGTCATGTCGTATTCATTTTAAAGCTATTATATGACCAACAGGAACATTATTATGACTGTAATTACCGGTTTATCAACTCATTATATGGTGGCCACATACAAACATCTATCATGTCTTCAGTAGGAGGATATGCTATTCGCCAGTTGAGACGATTCAAATCATCTTTTGTCAAGTCATACCTTTGCAAAACAAGATTATCACGGCTTATAACTGACCATTCATTCTCTGAAACTATCTTGCTTTCAAAGAAAAATAAACGAACCGTGTCCGTTGAAGCAAGGTCATCAGACCAATCATAACTCTCACATAAAATATGCAGATATGGACTGCTTATCAAATTTTCTGCAGGCGCGAGTCGTTCTAAAACAGGTTGAGATGCAGGCAGAAGAGTATCGCAATTCGGATATGCACCATACACAAACAACTCATCCATGGTATCATTACGTGCAAATATTCCATATCTGGTATGGACTATACGTTCCCAAAAATCACGGCAGCCTGCAAAAACAAGCAAACTGCAAAAAAGCAAAATAATTTTTTTCATAACAATATATAATAAGCAATTGTAACTCCAAAATACCAATCAAGATTATATTTACGAGAATACTCGTTTTCGTTCCACCTCAATCTATTTAGCTCATCCATATGATATAATGACAATTCATCGTATGATAGTTGATTTGCCCATGTCTCGTACCATTCTCTATTATGTTCATGTCCTTCTAAAGCACATCCTATAAGACTCGGAATACCGACTACATCTATGAATACAAAACCAAGCCTCTGGCTTTGCAGGACATGACCATATTCATGACGCAGCAAATCTTCATCTTTATTCATTGTATTAATATATGATCCTAAAGTCATACCCCATCCCCCTTTTTTAGAATCATTACGATTGATTACCGTTGCTTCATGGTAATAACTTACAGTCACATTATCAAACATATTACTTGCATGCGAAAATACTTTTCCTGCAAATGTTTGAACAATCTCAAATGTCCATCTCCGACATACACTATAAACCTGCTCATACCATGGTTTCCCTTTATCAGTCATCCAACTTCCTTTTGCAATCTCCCAAGCCTTATTCGTCTTTGACCAAGAAGCAGTAGGGTCATATCTCTGCCAAGCCGCCTTACGCACTTCATCGTTTCCATTCAGTCCTCCTGTAAAAAGTGTTCTGAAAAAATCATAAATAAATGTGATTGCCGTACCAAAAATCTCTCCACTCTCATCAACATAAGCCAACGGATTGTTAAGACAATATGAATAGCGGTTGAAATTCTGTGTAAAATCAGGCATCTGCACGTACGGGTCAGGGGAGAGGAAACGTCCAAGCAGAGGGTCATACAGACGGGCATTCATATTTATCAGACCAAACCAAGGCAGGTGCTCATGACCTGTATAGCCGCGTCCAAGGAAAAGTTCTGGTTCTTCACCCGGACGATATATTTCCTGTGTCTCCGGATCTCTCAGACGCCCCCATGGGTCGTAACTATACTCGGCGACCAATCCTCCATCCAACGTTGCTATGTGAGTTATATTGCCAAGGTAATCACGTCCGATATTGTACGGTGTCCAAGCACCTCCTGCAGTACGTTCAAGCACCATCGTGGAAGAGTAGGCATCCCCTCCGAGATATAGACGTTCCTTTGACACTCCTCCTTTCAAATCCAACTCATACTGCCCTCCGATATAATATCTCGTCAATCTCGAAGCAGCTCCGTCTGCTACATACATCTTTACACGGTCACCATCACCATTGTATGTGAATGCTGCGCTACGGCCTCCTTCCTGCAGTATTGAAGGACGGCTATAACAGGTATAGGAAATACGTTGCGTACGGTTCGGAACAGCGTCATCACTTACAGGAGTCAATTGTGTAATCTGATACGGTCTCGAAAGGATGGAATACGCCATCGTACCTACACCGTCAATAGAGCTAATATTACCGTTAGCTTGATATTCGATTCCCCTACCTGACATTGAGACAAGCCTGTTCATCTGGTCATAGCCAAATGATTCGGTAAGCCCGCGCATATCATCCTGACGCATCAGAAGATTACCTGTGTTGGCATCAAAAGCATATTGAAAGTCCTGCAAGTCACCTCCGTCCATCCTGCGGTAAGTCGGAAGGCCGAATGAAGAGTAGCCATATTCACGCAAAACGTCACCAGTAGTGATTGCCGTAGGTTGCCCAAGGTCGTTTTCGCTTACAAGATGCTTGACTATTGTGCCATCAGACAGTGTAATATCGGTATTATGCCCATTAGAGTAGCCATAAACCTCTGCCGTAATTTTCCCCGATTGAGATTCATAGCTTACTGTATTTAGAAGATTTCCCGCACCGTAGACGAACGTCTTCTTGAGCCACTTTCCGTCAGGAACTATCTCTTTCATGCTACGGATTCGGCCATAGATGTCATATTCAATTTCACGGCCGGTTCCATTGGTGGATTCTTCACGGATCAAATGTCCGTGACCATCATATGAAAAAATTGTATTGTATTCGCCAGGGCGCTCCACTTTTGTCGTTCGACCATGCTTGTCAAAATATGTTATTACTTTCCCGTTAGGGTTCGTACGCACCACAACAGAAGAACCGTCAGCATTCCATACGAGAGAATCAGTATATGTACCGACACTCGGGTCTGAGACTTTCTTCTTCCTGCCATAAGTGTCATAAAAGAATGATGTCACAACATGTCCTGGAACTGTCACTGACGACGGCTGACCGTCAGGGCGCAGACTATAGGTTATCGTTCCTCCAGGATCTGTAACCGATACAATATTGCCGTTTGCGTCTGTAGTCCTCGTTGTCAGCATCCCATTCTTGGTTTCGGTTACTGAACATCCATTATAAGCCCATGATGTCACCTTGCCGGAAGCCTCTGTAACTGAAACAGCACGTCCGTAGTCATCATACGCATATACGGTCCAGAACCTTGCCTGCGTTCCTCTGAACGGAAGCGAGGTTTTCTCAAGCTTCCCTTTAGAGTTATAGACATTGTCAATATATCTCCACTGTCCGTCAAAGCACTTTACACCTTTCCTCAGTTCACGGCCAATAGCGTCATAATGGACAATCTTTTCAGATTGAATGTCAGAAGACGTTGTTATTGTATAGTTCCCGATTCCTCCCCAATCATACTTTGTCCTTACAACTGTACCGTCCGGATAAACTGTTGCTATCACATGCCCCCAATCGTCATAAGTATGACAACTGGAGTTTCCCATGTAGTCAATAGTCTTTGTCGGATTGCCGAACCTGTCATATGATTCATATCCGGTCATACGTCCATCCCTGTCTGTCTTAGATGACAAATAACGACCTTCGGCATCATATGTATAAGTCATTCCGGTAAATTCCTGGATACCATGCGGGGCAGATTTCTCTGAAATCATGTTTCCATATGAGTCGTACTCCCAATGGGTCTCGGAAAAAAGTTCGAGTATATCGTCCACTGAAGGAAGGAAAGGCTTAAGAGGATCTGGCTGATCAATCGGATTGAGTTTAGTAGTATCCGGATTGAACGGAGTATCTATATAATCCGATAGAGACACTATTCCTACCGGAAGAAGAGGACGATCGATTTTCTGTTCGCCCCCTTTTTCCCCGACATACAATTTACGGACAATTGGCCTGAAACAATCATCGTAAGTGATTTCCGTCCGTTCTTTCCATGACACAGCCGTAAAAACCGATGTATTGCTGCGCATCCTTGCTTCCTGTTTCACAGCCCCAAGGCGATAGCAGTCCTTCTTGATGCTATGTAAATAGGTATAATCTATCCTTTCTGCCTGAGCCTTGCCACTGCCTATTCTCCGGTTAACCATAACTGAAGAAGGATAATCATAATCACCATAGGTCGTGGATGTTTCAACAACGATTCCTGTCAGATGGTCTGTTGACACACTGAGTATCAATCTCGGATTAAGTTTACCATAAGTTGTGGAATTATTATCATATGTATTCTCTGTCTCAGAAACAAGAGGATTACCAGGCGTCCTAAGTGATATAATACTATGCGTAGGGACACCTGATTTTTCTGGATAATACTCCTGTACAGTCATCGTGTTTCCGATGTTGTCAATTACACGGGTTTTCCCAAAACCGCAGAAGCCGAGCCCACGACTATGGCACACGGCATCGAAATAGGTGAAATATTTTGAGATCAGTCTTTCAGAATACTTCCTTGATGGAGTCAGATACGTTTCTGTGCTGTATAGAAGGTTGAGCGGGAAAGAACGACGTGAATAACCGTCTGCAAGTGTATAGCTTCTTCCGGAATCGTGTTGGTATACTCCAGAAGCTGAAAGCATGTTGCTATACGTATTTACATGGGTAACACCGAAGCTATCTTCAAATACTGTAAGTAGCCTATCCCGACTGCGGTCGCCAGAAAATTCATAGCCATTAACCTCAAACCCGTTCACTATTATAAACTGACTTGCATTATTGTAGTTCAGAACATTGGCTGGAACAAGCTGAGATTTTGCAGGATATTTCAGTGAAGAGACTACTTCGTTATCATTCCTTATGACACCTAAATTATTAATGTAATACGCAACCTCAGTACCGGTAATCCTTATAAGGTCAGCAAGACCATCCCTGTTAATGTCAAGGAACATGAATTTGTCACCAGGATCATTAGATATGGCTTTACACGTATATCGATAGAATCTGTTACCTGTATAAGAATAGACTTCCCATTCTGTGCCTCCGCATACAAGGTTATCTTGTGCATAGTCACGCATATCCTCTCCACTTGAAGGATCATATCCAGGATAGGTAGTCTCATAATATGACTCCATCGGTGCCTTAACAATATCAAGGAGACCATCTCCGTTCATATCCGTAAAGAAGAATTTACCGCTAAGTACAGAAGAGTTAAACCCTGGTATCGTATGGCTCCAGCGGAATGTCCCTCCAGGATAATATTTATATTGGTCAAGACCGGAAGCCGTTGCGTAGCATAGCTCAGTCTTGCCGTCATTGTCTATGTCAAATGGAAGAAATTTCTTAGCATCTTGAATACCAAGATCAAAAAGAACGTATTCTCTACTTGATTTATCCTTTAGATCTATGACTGTCGTATAAGACTGTCGAGCATTGCCTCTGAAGTCCTTGTTATACGACACTGAAAGCAGTTGTGCGCCTCCTCTTTCATCAAACTTTCCGAAGATATATTGCCTCTGCTGCGGACTCCACAATTTATCACCATCATTGATGACTCCATACACCTTGGTGTCAATGACTGTTGAATCAAGCCTGGTAGCTGTCTCATTGAACTTGTACACCTTGACGCGAAGCTTGGTATAGTCACCTTCAATACCATTGAAGTTAACCTTTACAATTTCATCTGTTCCATCATCATCAACATCTATCGCTTCTATTGCCTGAAATCCAGATTCGGCCTTGATAATCATGCTACGACTGAAAGAGCCTACTGACGGTACTATGACAAAACTCTGGTCTGGAGAATAGCCGCTTCCGAATTCAAAATACTCCGCAGTTTTTATACCGAGAAATTTCTTGACATAGGTGGCAGTTTTTGTATATGTACTCAAAGATGGAAGGATTATCAGTCCATCGGAATAGTGACCACTGCGGAACTTTCCTCTGACGTAAAGGACATCCACGTCTGTAAACGACTTCTCAAGGTAGCATGTACCGTTCCGATTGCAGAAATCAGCTTGACCTGATATACCTTCACCATATGTGAAACGGAGAGGATTCAGACTGGATTTTCCACTTGAACATCCGACAGACACAAGTTGCCGTGCATAATCCTCGCTGGTGTGTTCCAAGTTGTAACTATACAGCAATTCCGTTCCATCGTATGAATCAATACCGGTAAGAAGCCTGTCATTCGCGACAGAAACACCCGCATAAAAAGTCTCATGACGCCCGAATGCAGAATATGAAAATACTATTCTGCTATGGCTGTTTCCTTCTTTATCATAATTATACCTGACCTCCGTTGGATAATATACATTATTACTCATCCCGTATTCAAAGGTCATCTTATTACCTTGAATATCCGTAATTTCCGTCAAAGGATATGAGACACGTGCAGCTGTATTGTCTTTGAATCCATACACTGCTTTTGACCCGTCCGGATAAAGAACATCAAAATATTGTACTTTGTCTGATGATAAATGCTTATTCACCAATATATGTCCTCTTGCTGTCTCATACTTATAAACGGATGAAAGACCTTCAATGGAAGTCCTGACTATCGGAATACCGTCAAGGCAGAAAGCGGGAGCTGTATCAAAAACAGATGCAGCTTCCACCTTGCCATGCCAATACATAGTCTTACCCATGAGCAAAATAGAAGACAAACCTCCTATATTCCAGCCGTAACCAGCTATACCGTCTCCAGACTGGCTATTATAACAAAGGGAGAGCTCTGGTACAAAAGGAACAGCTGGAGCTACAGCGATAGGAATGGTATAGGTTCTCGCTCCCGTGGAGCTGATGCCATCAAAATATGGAATCTTGCCGACTGCATATGAGTTATCAGGCTGTACTATTGCAGCTGAAACTCCGAAAGGAACAGGTCTTCCTGAATCGGTTACATCCTCAATACTTAGCATCGGATCGGTTAAATAAGGATCCTCCGATAACTCATGTCTCGAATAACCGACATTATCCCAGCAAGGGTAAGTCACATAACGCGTCATGACGTCACCCTCTGTTGTCACAACAACTGTACTGTCCCTATAGGGTGAATCCTGGATAGAACTTTGGGCAAATACCCCCAAATGCAAAAGAAACGCAAAAGGAAGTAACAGATAACCAGCAATGGAATTTCTCATGGTCATTAGTGTTTTAGTTTTACTTCCGCACCTGAATTCCCTGTATTTCCGTCATCAGAACCGCATAAGTTCAGTGCACAAATATAATAAATGAAAAAAAGGAAACACAATTGGGCAGATACTTTTGCGACAAATATATTATTTGCTCAATCTAATCTGCAAAAGGAATCTCCAATATTCTCCAAAAGCCAACTATTTACAAATCAACTATTTAACAATAAAGCAACATTATCATCACTTCAAAAGCCCACGACATTCATATTTTAGGATATTATAAATCAAGCATTTATATCAGATTAAAGTCTATGCATCAGTATTAAAGTCTGAAAAATCAAAATCACGTACTTTTTCACGCAGATAGGTGTCTATGTTAACCTGCCTTCCAATCTTCAGCTTCCGACGTATACAACTGCTTATATTGTAGAGTGACGGCAGTTTAAGGTACTCTGATATTTCATTACCATTCAAACCGATACAATACAGACAGCAGATACTAGTCTCTCGATGGCTCAACCCGTGTTTTGTAAGATATTTCATAAAACCAGGATGAACAACAACGAAACACTGCCTTGTAGACTCAAGAAAATGCTCCACATCCAACATCAAAGCAATTAATCCAGCTAAGGCATCATCTTCCGAAACACTCGTGGAGAGTTTAGAAACAGCAAATCTATTCACAAGGAAAAGCCGCTCAGCAATAGCAACATGTGTATCTCTTTGAAGAGGTGCAGATTCTGCAATCTCCTTGATATCGTTCATTTCTTTAACTGCTGCTTCATATGCGGCATTAGAGACAATAATTTTTTCTTTAAGATGCAAAATTCTAAAGTGGCACACCAATACAACCACAAGCATTACACACGTCACGACAAAGAAGATTACATCTCCGCAAGTTTCGTCATTGCAGGCAGAGAAAAAATCAGCATATAGAATGTCTGTCGTTTTTAAAATAGCAGATAATTCATTCAAGCACATGACAACGCGTTTTTAAATGTTAATAAATTATGATATTTATCGGTAATCCGGAAACAACCTGTCTCACCATATCCCATATCTGGTTGATGCACATTTCCCGTAATCCGCACTACATGAACAGTATTACATTCACTAAAATTAGCTTCAACTATCTAATTACCAACACTAAAAATGAACTATTCCTATTTTAACTGGATACTGGTACACATCGTCCTTATTGAATTCAATGATTGCACAGCCTAAATTTTGTCCCAATTTAACACAAAGGTCTGAAAAATCAAAATTACATATTTTTCACGTAAACGCAAACATCAGGACACCACCCCCAAAAACAAGGATAATCAAGAAAGAAACAGGTGCAAGAAAGAGCACCACAAAAATACAAAGGTCCGAAAAAGCACATGTTCAGAAATAATGCGTCAAACTATCATTTCAGCGCACCGAAACGGCTGCTGAAATTTTCTCTTTTCATAAATTATCTGTAAGTCCGTTGTAGCAAAAATAACTATTTCTAAGCAGAATTTAGGTACAACGCGCACATTACTTATTGGTAAGTTGTTAGTTTTAAGTGTTTTATGCTTTTCACCTGTGCGCGTTGTGCTAAAAAACATTACAACGCGCACACCAAATATCTCCAAATCATTGACATTAAACATATTGCAATTCACACATGTGCTCGTTGTGCTAAAAAATATTACAACGCGCACACTTTCTGCTGAAAATTCGAGGGGTTGAAAGTGCTTCCATTATATTTCGTCATAATAAGAATTGATTCAGCATCATCGCTCCGGAAACTGGGAGGTGATGCTGAATCAATATTGATAGCCAGCGTTTTGCTGCTGATAAAACGTATGTCAAATACGGAATGCCGGATGAGGACGCCTTGTGGTGCCCTACGGACAAACGCCTATCTGAGCATCTTTAGCTTGCGGTCCTGCGGAGTCGATTCACGGAACGAGATTGCGAAACCGCCGCCTTCTACTGCCTTCTGGACCAAAGTGCTTTTCGATGTACACCTTACTGTGCGGATTGTGTATGCCTGAGGATTGTTCCTGTAATGGGCATCCGGGGCATCCGCATAAATGGTAGCCACGTATTCTTTGCCAGGGTCAAGGAAACTGAAACTGATTTTGGAGATATGGTCCTTCTCTCCGGTCACATTTCCGACAAACCATTCTCCTGTGCCTTTCGCCTTTCGGGCCACAGTGACATATTCTCCCGGTTCTGCCTCAAGATACCGGCTTTCTGACCAGTCAAGGGCAACATCCTTTATGAACTGGAACGCATCCATGAAACGCTCATAAGTCTCAGGCAGGTCTGCGGCCATCTGCAGCGGAGACGACATCGCCACATAAATTCCAAGCTGGTTGGCTATAGTGCAGTTCACATGGGAATGGTTTGAAGGGTTAATCTTACTGATGTCCTGCTCGAATATGCCCGGAGTATAATCCATCGGACCGCCTATGAGGCGCGTGAAAGGAAGCACCGTAACATGGAAAGTCTTTGACCCGCCGAATGACTGGTACTCTGTTCCCCTTGCGGACTCGTTGCCTATCAGGTTCGGCCATGTACGGCACAATCCCGTAGGACGTACCGCTTCATGTGCATTTACCATTATCCTGTAGTCTGCGGCTTTCTTTACGGCCCAAAGATAATGGTTGACCATCCATTGATTGTAATGATTGTTCCCTTTCGGGATGATGTTGCCGACATATCCTGACTTCACGGCATCATAGCCGTATTTGTTCATGAACCTGTAGGCTGTGTCAAGCTGTCTTTCATAGTTTCTCGGTGAAGCCGAAGTCTCATGATGCATTATAAGTTTCACTCCCTTGGAATGAGCATAGTCGTTAAGCGCCTGGACATCAAAGTCCGGATATGGGGTCACAAAGTCGAAGACATACTCCTTCATGTTGCCGAACCAGTCTTCCCAGCCGATGTTCCATCCCTCAACAAGCACTGCATCAAAACCATGCTCTGACGCAAAATCGATATGCTTCCTTACATTTTCATTGTTGGCCGCGTGCGTCCCGTTAGGTTTCACAAGGCTAAGATCGTCTGTGTCAAGGTGAACGCTTCTGAGATCGTTCGTGTACGACCATGAGCTCTTGTTTGTGATCATCTCCCACCATACGCCGACATATTTGCACGGATGAATCCATGAGGTATCCTCAATCTTGCATGGCTCATTGAGATTAAGCGTGATACGCGACGCAAGGATGTCAGCTGCATTTTCGGACACAATGACAGTACGCCACGGAGTTGTGCACGGAGTCTGCATGTAGGCCTTGTCTCCATTAGGATCAGGGGTAAGATGAGCCTTGAACACCAGCCTGCTGTCATCCAGTTCCAGATGCATAGCAGGATAGTCCACAAGAGCAGCCTCATGCAGGTTGATATACAGTCCGTCATCAGTCTTCATCTGAAGAGAGGTCTGCACTCCGCAATCCGAGAAAATTGTCTGCGACAGGTTATCTGAAATCGCACCCTTCAAGAGGCCGCGTATCTCCGACAGCCTCGATTTAGTATAGTCATATTCCTGTGTGTCATAGTCGCCCGGAATCCACCAGGCAGTATGGTCTCCAGCCATGGCAAACTCTGTGAGTTCATCCGTAATTACGAAATATGTCAGATTTCCCTGGTCCGGGAATTCATATCTGAAGCCAAGACCGTCATTGAAGAGTCTGAACCGTATGGCCATAATCCTGTCGCTGGATGTCTGTCTCAAAGTGACAGTCATTTCGTTGCAATGATTCCTGATGGATGCCTCCTCTCCCCAGACAGGTGTCCATGTTTCGTCTATCTCGTTGCGGCTTGTTCCTGACACTTCAAACCAGCCGTGCAGTCCGCTGTTGCTGAGGTTGAATCCAAGCCGGCTTTCGGCAATTACGGGCTTGCCCTTATATGAAAGGCAATAGACCGGAGTGTCACCGTTCCTCAGGGAAAATTTCAGGATGAGGTTGCCGTCCGGTGACATCAGTTCCTGGCCTGCTGCTGAAAAAAGAGGCCAGACAAGAGACAAAAATATTAAAGCTATCTTCTTCATATTTATTTTGTAAGTTTCACGATTTTACATCCGTGTGCCGGGATTACAGCGGAAACGGATGATGCCTTTCCTTCGTCTTCATGCTTCCACAGGTCACGGACATTCCACTCTCCGCTTATACCGAGGTCGCTGAACGACACTGTCCTGGACACTGCCGCATCATCCCTGTTGAACAAGCCTATTATATGGCTCCCGTCGGACATCTGGCCGAACCATATCTGGCTGTTCTTGTCCGTCAGCTTGTCACTGAGAGGCTTACCGACAAAACGGTCCGCGTTTAATGCGAGCATCTCCTCATTTGTATAGAACCGAACATTGTCACCCATTGTCTCCGGCATGTCTGACGGAGTCACCGGACCTCCCGCCATCAGCTGGAGAGATATGGCAAATTCCTTCTCCGCATCCGTATCAAATTTGTTCAGACGGATGAAGTCACCGTCCGGAATAACCTTGCCGCGGCCTGTAATGTGGTTCCAGTATATGAATCCGTCGAACTGGTTGTTGCAGTTGGGCCAGTTTGTCCATGACTTTCCTTTGTCATATGCCGAACAATGCCACCATCCGCCGGCTCCAGTATCTCCTACGATTCTGACCATGTTGCCGTAACGGGCCTCCAGTTCACCGTCATTAAAGAGATGCGGCATTACGAGAGAGGTGAATATTCCGTATTTCTTTGCTGATTCTGCTATATAGGCGAGGGCGCGGCCATAGTTCTCACGGCCGTATCCATGGCCTACAATGCCCATTCCGCGGTCCTTGCCGTCTTCGTACCACGAAAGGAAGTCCATGCGGATATATTCAACTCCAAGTTCCTTGAAATGCCTGAAGAAGCCGTCGATATATTCCCTTGCCCCAGGATTGTCGGCAACCACCCAGTTGAACCATTGGTTCGAAGTGCCAGGGTTGTTTATCGGTGTCTTCCCGTTCCAATAGAGGTCACCGAAAGTATAGTCCGTACCCTCGACCGGTGTCTCACTTGACGAATGAATCCACAGGGGGTTGTCATAGATTCCTACTTTCAGTCCCTTTGCCTTGCATTTCGCCACAAGATCCTTTATTGACATGGAGCCGTAATGGGTCATATATCCCGACGCGTCATTAGCAAGCATCGGAATGAAGCCGTCAGTACATACCATATCGTAGCCGTAAGGCAGAAGTTTTGTCGCGACCATGTCAATAATCTCGTCCCACTGCTCGGCTGTAAGATCCATGTCAGCATTCTCAACCCCGGCCCATGACTGCTCAATGCAATATTCATAGACACTCCAGTAAAGAGGGGCCTTGTAAGTGTGTATGTCTCCTACTTCCGGAAGGTCCGGCAATTCATATGTCGGAGGATAATGCATTTCCACGCTATCCCTGCATGAGCTGAAGACAGTGCAGACTGCAACAGCCGATGCCAATAATTTCATTCTTTTCATACTGTCAGAAGTTTTGTGTAAATACGATATGATTCCGCTGCAGAATATATCGCTTTTTCATATGATGGCTTATTTATAATCGTCAGTTCAGTTTCTCTGCCTTGATGGTCCAGTTCTCGAGATCGAAGGTGAGGCGGTATTTTCCTGCCTCAGTGACTCTCCACTGGTCGTCCGGGTCTTTCGTATAGACAAAGTCTGTTGCAGCAACTCCTGCGGACGAAATCTCGCAGTCAGGCGACGACGGGCGGATGAAAGGGCATGAGAACGTGCCGTCACGCTCGGTGCAGACCTTCATGGTGCCGCTTACGAGCTGTCCTTCCCATGTGAAGACATACTTGTTGTCCTGTGAAACAGTAAGTTCAGTGGCATCATCCATGCTCCATCCATTTGGTGTCGCATCGCCTATCATGAACAGGGTTGCAGTCTCGATAGGCTTCTTTGAGTCGTCATTTCCTGTACCAAGGTACTCTGCCTTTATTGTCCAGTTCTCGAGGTCGAAGGTGAGGCGGTATTTTCCTGCCTCAGTGACTCTCCACTGGTCATCTGGATTTTTGGTGTATACGAAGTCAGGGGCGGCAACTCCGGAGGACGAAATCTCGCAGTCAGGAGATGACGGGCGGATGAAAGGGCATGAGAACGTGCCGTCACGCTCGGTGCAGACCTTCATGGTGCCGCTTACGAGCTGTCCTTCCCATGTGAAGACATACTTGTTGTCCTGTGAAACAGTAAGTTCAGTGGCATCATCCATGCTCCATCCATTTGGTGTCGCATCGCCTATCATGAACAGGGTTGCAGTCTCGATAGGCTTCTTTGAGTCGTCATTTCCTGTACCAAGGTACTCTGCCTTTATTGTCCAGTTCTCGAGGTCGAAGGTGAGGCGGTATTTTCCTGCCTCAGTGACTCTCCACTGGTCATCTGGATTTTTGGTGTATACGAAGTCAGGGGCGGCAACTCCGGAGGACGAAATCTCGCAGTCAGGCGACGACGGACGGATGAACGGGCATGAGAACGTGCCGTCACGCTCCGTGCAGACCTTCATGATTCCGCTAACAAGCTGCCCTTCCCAGGTGAAGACATATTTGTTGTCAGGAGATACAGTAAGCTCTGTGGCATCGTCCATGCTCCAGCCATTAGGGGTAGCATCGCCTATCATAAACAGAGTCGAGGTCTCGATAGGATCTTTCACGGCTATGATTTCTCCGAGATATTCCGTTTCTATGGTCCAGTTCTCAAGATCAAAAGTCAGACGGTAATTACCAGAGTCAGTGATTTTCCATTTGTTGTCCGGTGATGCGGAATATACGAAATCATTGCTTTCAGCTCCATCTTTGCCAATTGTACACTGGTCAGAAAGAGGGCGTATAAACTCAACATCCCAGCTGCCTGCAGAAATGCACGCCTTCATCTCTCCGGAAACAAGCGGGCCTTCATACCTGAATATGAAGTCAGACACTTTTTCTGTCTCTGTCGGAGCGTCTATGCTCCAGCCATTCGGGGTCGCATCACCCACGATGTAGAGAACATCGGCAACAATCGGCTCTATGGCCGGACCATCAGGTTCCTTGAGAAATCTTGTGCTCATGGTCCAGTTCCGCAAGTCGAAAGAAAGACTGTACGTCCCTGCCGCAGTAACATTCCATTTGTCGTCAGGATTGCCTGCATGCATTTTGAAAGGCGCATCCGATATATCCTCCCTGCCTATTTCCGTCCCCGCTGTCAACGGCCTTATAAAAGGAACATCCCAGCTTCCGGGCACAAGACAAAGTTTCATTTCCCCTGCATAAAGATCTCCTTCCCATACAAACACCAGCGGGTCTTCATCCGTAGCAGTCAGAGGTGTCGGGGAATCTATGCTCCAGCCGTTAGGTGTCGCATTTCCTACCATATACAGACTTGAAGTCTTTATAGGCAGATTCCCGTCTATAATCTTGAATTCTTTCTCGCTTTCGCATCCTGTAATGGCAAAGGCCAGTATCAATGCTGCGGCCGCAGAAAATATATTTGTGATTTTCATGACAATATGTTTATTCGTGTTTATTTGTTATAACCCGGATTCTGATTCAGGGCAGGGTTGGCATCCAGCACTGGACGCATTATAGGAAATATCTCTGTGTGCCTGCCGGCGTCAGGAGTCTTGTCCCACCATGTTCCCGAACAGAATAGCCCATACCTGATAAGGTCTATGCGGCGGCGTCCCTCAGCGAAGAACTCGCGTCCCCACTCGTCAAGCATCTCGTCCATATCAAGAGACACCTTCCCCTCCGGTTCATACAGCACGTTCTCAATGTTTTCAGCAGGATAGTTCCTTCGGCGCACTGAATTGAGCAATTTGCCTGCATCTGCCTTCTGGCCTGAACGTAGTTTGCATTCTGCAAGTGAATAGATTATTTCAGGCAGACGTATCTCCGTATAGTCGCTTTCCATCTGATGCGCATCCTGGTCGCTGTAGAAAGGATATTTGGCAAAATGCCATCCTGAATTATGGTCACCGTTGCGCAGTGTACTTGTCTTGTCCGACGGCCATTTGTCCGGAGCAAGGCTCTGGAATTTGCCGACTGCATCACGTATATACAGGTCGTATGGCTGTTCGGGAGCACGCACTTTCTTTGTTGCCCCGTTCTCGTCAATGTATTCGAGATAGCCGTACAAGAACATTCCTTCACGCTTGCTGCCGCCGAGATTCCTGTATAGCTTCATCCTCTCGTCGCCTTCATATTTGCGGAAATTCTGCACGGGCATTCCGAGCCTGTATGTGTAGAGATTGCCGTTCAGGTCATAGCTTGGAGAGGCCGCATATTTGCAGTTGTGGTCTCCGGCCTTGGCCTTGAAATCCCCGAAATACTGGCGTGCATCGGAAGGGACTGTCCACCAGAAAGTGTCTCCCTGATAGTGCCAGAAAGAGTAGCCCTGTGATGCAGGGAAGCCGTATATCACCTCGTCGCAGGTATCATTGTCCCAGTCGTATGCCGCGTCCCAGCGCCCGGCAACTTCGTATTGTCCATATACTCCGTCAAGTATATCCTGGGCAATTTTTCCGCATTCCTCATATCTGTCTTCACCTATATACACTTCTGCATTGAGATACAGGCGCACAAGCAGGGCAGCAGCACCGGCCTTTGTCCATTGTCCCTGGATTGCCGCTCCAGACCCGAGGCTTTCCTTTGAGGTGAGAAGAGGCAGGCAGTCCGTAAGTTCTTTTTCAATGAAGTCAAATATAACCTTAGGCTCTACCTGGGTGTCAGTGTTCTTTGATACGTCATTGAAACTTACTGCAAGCGGAATATTGCGGAATGCGTCAAGAAGCCGCAGGTAGAACCATGAACGGAGCACACGGCACTGGGCGTTGAGATTATTGAACTCTATTTCGGAAAAACCGAATTTCTCCGGAGACAGGGCCTCCATATCCTCAATGACGTAGTTGCATTGCATTATACCCTGGAAGCAGCCGTTCCACTCTGTCTGTGCGTCTCCTCCGTCCTCAACGTCCCACTGATGGTAGTGCAGGCGGCGCCATTTTCCGCCGTCATCCCACCATCCGTCCCTTGTCGGGGTAATAAGCTGGTCTGCTGAAAGTTCGTTCAGCACATGGCGGCTCTGGATGCTCCAGAAGGCATGCTCGAACGGGCGGAACACGGCACGGATGACATCGTTTTTTGTATTGTAGTAATTTTGCGTGCCAACCTGGTCATAAAGTGTCTCGTCCAGGTTCGTGCAGCCCCAAAGTGCCATAGAGCAGATGGCTGTGGCAGCAATATGATTTAAAATCTTCATTGTCTTCGTGTTAATCGGTTAGTTAGAAATCAATCTGCAGCCCGAGTATGAACTGTCTTGTGGACGGATAATATGTCCTTGAGCCTTGCGCTCCCGGAGTAAGTCCGTTCACCTGGTATGTCGAAGGGTCGATACCGCTGAACTTGGTCAGAGTAAACACGTCCTTGACTGTGCCGTATAGCCTTATCCTGTCCAGGAAACGGCATTCCTTAGGCGTAAACGTATATCCGAGCGATATTGTGTCCAGCTTGAAATAGTCTCCCCTTTCAAGGAAATAGTCGCATACCACAGGATTCGCATCCGGTGAGATGTAGAAGTTCTTGGCGTATGCCTTCTTCAGCATGTTTCCGGTGAAATTGCGGGTGCCGTAGTAGAAATCATGGATATTGAAGATATCATAGAAGAATGCTCCACGGAAATATAGCGAAAGGTCAAAATTGCGGTAGCGGAAATTATGGCTTGTGGACATCGTGAACTTCGGCATACCGTTGCCGACTATCTTGCGGTCTGCCTCGCTGGCCTGCGCGGCCCTGATAATGTCACCGTCCTTGTCATAGACGAGCCATTCTCCGTCAGAAGTGTGTCCGGCGTACTCCCACATGTAGAAGTTGCCTATCGGCTGCCCCTTCTCTATGCGCTGGAGATTATAGAACGGATACGGGTCCTCTGTTCCGGCAACGCTGTAATAGTCCTGGCCTACATACTTGGAATTGCTGAAGTCTACGAATTTGTTGCTCATTGTGGCTCCCACAACGCTGAATGAATATGTGAAGTTTTTCTTGTCCACCACATTGAAGTTGAGGTCGAACTCGAAGCCGCTGTTCTTCATTGTGCCGACATTGACGAAGGTCTCGTCATGGAGATAAGGCGGAACTGAGACCTTGTAGTTTCCGAGAAGGTCTTCCTGACGGCGGTTGAAGTAGTTGAGCGAACCGTATATACGGTTTCTGAGGAAAGAGAAGTCTATGCCGACATTCCAGTTCTTTCCCTTTTCCCAGCTGAGGTCAGGATTGACGTTCTTTGACGGTCCCCATACCTGGAAATATTTGTTGTTGTAATAGTAATATCCGAATCCGCTCATCGTGTTCAGCGAGAGATAGCTTCCAAAGTCCTGGTTACCGGTGACACCATAGTCTGCACGCAGTTTCAGTTCATTGATCCAGTTAACGTTTCTCATGAAATTCTCCTGCGATATGCGCCATCCGACTGACACTGCCGGGAAATTTCCCCATTTGTGGTTCTTTCCGAATTTGGATGAGCCTTCATGGCGCAAGGAAGCCGTAACCATATATTTTCCGTCGAAATCGTAGCTTACACGGCCGAAGAATGAAATCAGTTTGGAATCATTCCTGTAGCTTCCCATCAGCACTTCTCCCTCTTCCTTGGCCAGTTCTCCCGAGCCGAGGTTGTCTGCGCCGAGTCCGTCATTCGGAAAGTCCTTGTTTTCCGCATTCAGTCCTGAATATTGCGAATACTGGTATGAATATCCGGCCATTGCCTTGATATTGTGACGCTTGATGCTTGCGCTGTAATTGGTCACCCATTCCATAAGATACTGGCTTTCCTTTGAATATGAGCGGCTTGCCATTCCTTCATATCCGGCATTGATGCACTGTGTGCTGGTAGATGGACGGAACCACGAGTTGTCGTTGCTGTACTGGTGGTCGGCAAACATTATCTGTGTCGTAAGGTTATGGTTGCTTTCCCCTCCCTTTGCGAGCAGCGGCAGAAGATTGAGCTTTACAGTGCCGTCCCAGTCGAGCAGCTTGGTGTCAGCGTGGTCCTGCTCCAGAAGCTGGCTTTCCACGGGGTTATATCCAGCTACCTGTCCTTTGAAATTATAATATCTTCCAGGATTGTCCGGGTCCATTATAGGAGTGGTCGGATTTGCTTCGATTGCTGTACGGAATACGCTCCAGTCTGCATTGTCACGTGAAATAACACGCGGTGCAATGTTGGCCGTGATTGTGAACAGGCCGTTTTTGGTTGTATGCATTACAGATGCGCGTGCTCCGTATTCCCTGCGTTTTGAGCGCAGGTCTATGCCCTTGGCATCACGGTAGTCCGCACTTACGCGGTAATTGCTTTTTGCGTTTCCGCCGCTGACTGTCAATGTGTGCTGCATTGTGCTTCCGGTGCGGCTGACAGCATCAAGCCAATCAACGTTTCCGCCAAGATCGACTCCGCTGTCTCCCCATCCCAAGCGTACGTCACGGTATTCCTGTGCATTCATTATGTCAAGTTCTTTCTTGACAGTGTTCCATGAATACATTCCGGAATATGACGTATGGAGCGAACCGTCCTTGCTTCCTTTCTTTGTCGTCACGACGATGACTCCGTTTGAACCGCGTGTACCGTAGATTGCCGAGGCCGCACCGTCCTTGAGGATGTCGAATGATGCGATGTCATTAGGGTTTATGTTGGTAAGGTTTCCTCCCGGCACACCGTCGATTACAATGAGCGGACCGAGTCCTGCCGAACGTGACGACACACCGCGTATCTGGATGCTTGCCTGGTTGTTGGGGTCACCTGCTCCGGTGTTGGTTATTGAAACTCCCGGTACTTTTCCCTGAATCATCATTGTAGGGTCAAGCGAGCTTGGGGTAAGGAAGTCTTTTTCGCTTACGTGCGATATTGCAGAGGTAAGCTCTTTCTTGTCCATTGTACCGTAGCCTATGACAATTACCTCATCCAGAAATTCCGCATCGTCCTGAAGCACAACGTTGATTTCGGTGCGTCCGTCGACTTTCTGCACGAGTGTCTTGAAACCGAGGAAAGAAAATTCAAGTGCAGTGGAAGGAGAACATGTCAGAGCCCATTTTCCGTCGGCAGACGAGATGTCGCCGGTTGGATTGTCATGCTGGACGATGACGGACGATC
>CAMXAU010000011.1 GCA_947179325.1 uncultured Bacteroidales bacterium
GGCTAAAAAATATATCTTTTTCATATGCATGATTATTTAGAGATTATTAAATCTTGCCTAAGCCAAGAGAAAAGCGTGCATGCTCTTCTCCCGAGCCTTCATTGAGATTTTCAGAAGGGAGAGCGTCTCTTTGGCATGACTGATTCTGCAAAAGAATAAACAGAATAAATAGAAAAGCACCCAAACGTTTAAAATCAGAATGTCTCATAAGCGTTATTTTTTAGTGGTTACTTCCCTCAAAGTAAATAATTATTGGCTATAAAAGCAAATATGGGAATAATAAATTCTGTTCACATTATTGAAAGACTGTCATAAACGTGGTGCACCACCCGGTGGGCACCTATTATTGCCACCGGGACTATCACCAAATGCGATGCCCTACAAATCAACGCACTAAAAAACACGAACAGTCCCAATGGCAGCCTATATAGAACCTTATCACCGGATTTTCAATTCCAGGAGAATTGTTCTGAGCTTTAAGCCTCCTGTCAGATCTTGCTTCCGACGCCATTCAGACATTTATATCATTCCTGGCGGACACAAAAAATCGTCCTGAATCCCAGTCACAGGATTCAGGACGACACTTATTCTCAAAAGACTACTCCTCTTTTCTCTCGGCCTTTGACTCAAGGAAAAGCTCATCCATCTGGAGCTGGTCAATGTAGGACGGAGAATCAATCATCACATCGCGGCCCTGATTGTTCTTAGGGAAGGCGATATAGTCACGGATTGTCTCCTGACCACCGAAGAGAGAGCATACGCGGTCAAAGCCGAATGCGAGACCGCCATGAGGAGGTGCACCGAACTTGAACGCATTGATTATGAAGCCGAACTTATACTCCGCGTCCTCCTTGCTGATGCCGAGAATCTCGAACATCCTCTGCTGCATTTCTGCCTCATGGATACGGATGGAACCTCCTCCAAGCTCTGTTCCGTTGAGAACAAAGTCATATGCGTTTGCACAAACCTTCTCAAGGTCCTCTTTCTTGTCACTGTAATAAAGTTCAAGATGCTCAGGCTTCGGAGCGGTGAACGGATGGTGCATTGCATAGAAACGCTGTGTCTCGTCATCCCACTCGAACAGAGGGAAATCCACTACCCACAGAGGTGCAAAGTTGAACGGGTCGCGAAGTCCGAGACGGTTGCCCATCTCAATACGTAGCACACCAAGCATATTCTGCGCTTTCCTCTTCTCGCCGCAGAGCACAAGCATCATGTCTCCCTTATTTGCACCAAGACGGTCTGCAACTGCCTGGAGCTGCTCCGGCGTATAGAATTTGTCAACAGAGGACTTGATGCTTCCGTCTGTATTCAACTTGATATACACCAGTCCCTTCGCTCCAACCTGAGGCCTCTTCACCCACTCGGTAAGCTCATCAATCTGCTTGCGCGTGTATTCAGCTGCGCCCTCAACATTGATTGCGCCCACATAGCCCACACTGTCAAACACCGAGAAACCATGCCCCTGCACAAGATCCGTAACCTCATGTATCTTCATCCCGAAACGGATATCCGGCTTGTCCGAGCCATAGAAATCCATCGCGTCATACCAGCTCATGCGCGGAATCCTTCCGGCAATCTCCACATTCAGGACATTCTTGAACAGAGTCTTCATCATGCCCTCGAAAGTGTCCAGCACATCCTCCTGGTCCACAAATGACATCTCGCAGTCAATCTGCGTGAACTCAGGCTGGCGGTCTGCACGGAGGTCCTCGTCACGGAAACAGCGCACAATCTGGAAATAGCGGTCATAACCGGCTACCATGAGAAGCTGCTTGAAAGTCTGAGGAGACTGAGGAAGTGCATAGAACTGCCCCGGATTCATGCGTGAAGGCACGACAAAGTCACGCGCGCCCTCAGGGGTAGACTTTATCAGATATGGAGTCTCTATCTCAAGGAAACTCTTTGCATCCAGATAGTTACGGACCTCATGGGCAATCTGGTGACGAAGCTTGATAGCTTTCTGCAGAGGATTCCTGCGAAGGTCAAGATAACGGTATTTCGCACGGAGTTCCTCACCTCCGTCACTCACATCCTCGATTGTGAAAGGAGGAGTGTTAGCCCTGTTGAGCACCTTGATAGAAGAAAGGCTGATTTCAATGTCGCCGGTCGGCATCTTTGGATTCTTGCTCTGACGCTCGATTACCGTTCCGGTCACCTGAAGCACCCATTCGCGTCCAAGCGACGATGCTGTCTCTATGAGTTCATTGTCTGCAGAGGCGTCCACGACAAGCTGGGTGATGCCATAGCGGTCACGCAGGTCAACAAACGTCATTCCTCCGAGCTTCCTCGATTTCTGTACCCATCCGGCCAATGTAACTGTCTGGCCGGCATTTTCAATGCGGAGTTCCCCGCAGGTATGTGTCCTGTACATTATTATGGTATTATTTTAAATTTTCAACCTACAATAAATTTTGTTCAATCTCGTCCCGGCTGAGCCGAATCAGACTCTGCCTCCGGCTTAATCGCCTCAAGACTGCGCTGGCATCTGCATGCAACGGCTTTCTACGCCAGGATTGTCCGGATGCCTTGCGACCAGCCGACAAAATTAAGAAATTCTGATTGATTTACATCCGGAAACACCCTGCAATTTTTTACACATACGACATCCGGCAGAGAACATATTGAGAGCATCGCACAGAAAGCCCCCTGTTTTTTGATGCAAATATGGCAGCTTACAGACATATATTTATTTATTACCACTATCTTTGCCACGGATTAATTTGACAGTAGGGCACTACTGACTGAAACATTTATAAGAATGGAAGTAAGAGCGAAGAAGGCACTGGGCCAGCATTTCCTGACAGACCTGTCCATTGCGAAGAGAATAGCAGATGCACTGGAGACCGGGAACCCTGCCGCTGACGAAAGGACAGGGAATGAACCAACATTGAAGGAGGATGAAAAAGAGAGGGAGAGGACAGCATCGGCAGAACCTGTGGATGTACTGGAGGTCGGTCCCGGAATGGGGGTGCTGACACAATATCTGCTTCAGCGTCCGGACATTTCACTCAAGATGGTCGAGATTGACACTGAATCCGTAGACTATCTGCTCTCCCATTTCCCGCAGGTTAACGGCAGGCTTCTTGAAGCTGATTTCCTGAAGCTGAGGCTGGAGAAATTTTTCCAGGGCGAATTCTGCGTGATAGGGAACTTCCCGTATAACATATCTTCACAGATTTTCTTCAAGATCCTGGAATACAGGGAGCAGGTGCCGCAGGTGGTCTGCATGATACAGAAAGAGGTGGCGGAAAGGATTGCGGAGAAGCCTGGTACAAAGACCTACGGTATCCTGTCCGTGCTTCTGCAGGCATGGTATGACATCGAATATCTGTTCACAGTAGGCGAAGGTGCATTCAACCCTCCTCCGAAAGTGAAGTCCGCCGTAATACGCCTGCACAGAAACACGCGCACGTCACTCGGATGTGACGAGAAGCTGTTCAAGTCCATTGTCAAGATGTCGTTCAACCAGAGACGCAAGACCATGAGAAACTCACTCAAGCCGATAATCAGGGACAAGGCGTCACGCGAAGGCTGGAGCGATGAGAGACGTAGCGCATTCATGGCTGAACCTGTTTTCGAGCAGAGACCAGAAAGGCTTTCAGTCGAGGATTTCATCAACCTTACGAATATGCTGGCATAGCACATCTGCGCCATGCCGTGCACTTCATAGAAGAACTATCGGAAGCGGATTGTCCGGGACTCGCCAGCAGCCATGTCAAGGACAACCGAGCGGCCGTCCTGGCCTGTGCAACACCTGCCTGAGACCTTCACCCCGTCAGGATATCTGACCACAAGCGGGCCATCAAAAGAAGCCCTGATGATTGCAGCCACCGGCTTGCCGTTTTTCCATTCAAGGTCAACCTCTGCGCCTCCCACAGCACGGAAGCCACGGAAAGAGCCCGTATGCCATGAATCAGGCAGGGCAGGCAGCAGCTCAATCACACCAGTATGGCTTTGGAGCAGCATTTCACCAATTCCCGAAGCACCTCCGAAATTACCGTCTATCTGGAACGGCGGATGTGAACAGAAAAGGTTCGGGAAAGTGCCGCTCCGCTGTCCTGAGGCTGGATTTGCCGGATCAATTGCAGGAGCCATCAGATTGCGGAAAAGTGTCCACGCGCGGTTTCCGTCACCAAGTCTTGCCCAGAAATTGATTTTCCATGCACGGCTCCACCCTGTACCGTCATCTCCTCTTCGCTCCAGTGACTTACGGCATGCCTGCGCAAGTTCCGGAGTCCCGGACGGTGAAATCTGATAGCCAGGATGCAGTCCATACAGATGCGACACATGACGGTGATGCACATCCTGCTCCTCATAGTCTTCAAGCCATTCCTGGAGATAGCCTTCCGGACTTATCTGCATCGGAGGGAAAGACTCGATGTCGCGCCTCAGTTCCTTGGCAAAACCTGCATCACAGTCAAGGATTTCAGCAGCCCTGGCAGTGTTTCCGTACAGTTCCGTCAGAAGCTGGACATCCATTGTGGGTCCCATGCAGATGCTCACAGGAGTATGGGCCTGGTCCCCAGGGACATAGAAAGCATTCTCAGGAGACGAAGAAGGGGCGGTGACAAGCCAGCCGTGCGACGGTTCGCGCACTGTAGCTGAACGGAAAAACTCCGAGGCTCCTTTTAGGACCGGATAGATTTCACGGAGATATGAAGTGTCGCGCGTATATTCAAAATGATTCCACAGATGCGCACACAGCCATGCGCCTCCGGTGTTTGTCGCTCCCCATGAAGGATGTTCGCCGGGAGCCGTGTAATCCCAGACGTTGGTCATCATGTGCAGCACCCAGCCCTTGGCATCACGGCCATAGAAAGCCCTGGCTGTCTTTTCACCGGACAGAACGAGCCTTTTTACAAATGAAGTCAGCGGGTCAATGAGTTCTCCGAGTCCGGCCTGCTCCATAGGCCAGTAGTTCATCTGGATATTGATGTTGGTGTGGTAGTCTCCGTTCCATGGTGTCTGTACCCCATTCGCCCAGAGTCCCTGGAGATTAGGCGGCAAAGTGCCGGGACGGGTGCTTGAGATGAAGAGGTAACGGCCGTAATTGTAGTAGAGGGAAGCCATTGACGGGGACGGATTGTCCATGAAGTCAATGATACGCTGAGGTGTCGGGGCAAGGTCTGCCTGCACATGAGGCAGGGTGAGCGAAACTCTTGAATACAATTCGGAATGTGCGGCTATATGGCTGTCTATGACCGGCGGCAAGCCGGAAGTTTCTTGACATGAAGCCGATGCTGAAAATATGTCTGATACAGCGGAAGAAAGCAGGGAGTCGCAGAATGCGGCATAGTTTTCCCCAGGGAAGTCCGTCCCGTCTGCAGAATAGTCTGTTGCAGCAGATATGACAATCCACGCCTCTGTTGCATCTTTTATTATGAGTGACGGATGATCTCCTTCTGCATTGGCGGCATCTCCGGAATTCTCCGAAGTCCCTGTGACTGCGACGTAACCTGCGTCAGAGATTATGCTCATTGCGGCACGGTATTTCATACCGGACACATCCGGAACTCCGCTGTCAAGTGAACCGTACAGGAGGAGTGTCGGGGAAATCTTCAGGCTGGAGGGGGATATGGCTGAGGCTTTATCCGCAGCTATAGATGAGGCCGTGTTGGCGGTAACATCCGGAACGGCATCAGAGGCCATATCTGAAGCTACATTGGCGGCCACGTTGGCGGCGGGAGCGGCCTCGGCGAGGCCGCGCTCGGCACGCGTAAGGCGTGCCGAGCAGGACAAGGCTCCCGCCTTGTCCGCCGCCATATGCACCACAATGACATCCCTGTCACGTGACACAAAATATTCACGCACATATTTCACGCCTCCTGTCTCAAATGAAGTAAAAGCCATTCCCTTCCTCATGTCAAGCCATCTTCTGTAGTTCTCTGCACTGCCGTCCGGAAGCATATGTTCCAGCTCAAGGTCAGCCAACACCTGGTAGCACCCGTATGTCCCGCCAGATTCCGGCTTCTTGGGCACAAAACTGCTGTACATCAGCTCCTGGGCCTCAACATTCCTGCCCTCAAAAAGCAGCCTGCGTATCCCGGAAAGACTTTCCGCCGCGTCAGGGTTGGCATAATCCGCCTCAGAACCGCTCCACAATGAGATTTCATTCAGCACAACATGCTCCTTTGCGACACCGCCGTCAGGCATCATTCCCAGTCGTCCGTTGCCCAGCGGAAGAGTCTCCTCCCAGATGGATGCCGGCTCTGTAAAACAAATAATATGGTCACTGTCGTCAAACCTACTGTCATTCTTGCATGATGCAAGCGCAAAGAGACTGCCTAAGACAAGAAACGGAAAACCTTTCATGGAATATCAGAAATATATTTTTTAATTCAGGACGGAGGCTTCTGGCTTTCACCAGGACTGCCGATATACGGAAACAAGCGATTTGCCGGCAAAGGCTGCCATTCCCAAAGAAATGAAGCCAGTCAAAAGATAACGGAACGCAACCAGAGGCATCGATATGTATTCCATGACCCCGGCAAAGAACGAATCAGGAATGATTCCCACAAGGACTGCCGCTGCCAGGCTGGCAATGACTACCATAACCGCAGCCATGACTGCCTTTTTCACGCTACGCTTCCTCAAAGACATGAAAAACCGGAGAACAGCATCCAGTTCCTCCTTTCTCTTAAGTTCCTCTGCTTTGTCAAAGGCAGCCGGAACAGGAAGGATGTCTATCTGCCGGACCAGGTCAGCCATAAAGCTGTCACCATCAGTCACAGGCATCCTGTTTTCCTGCATAAAAGCACGTATGTCATTCTCTGTCGTCATATAGGAAACTGTTTCAATTTCACAAAAATAACCATTATTCTCAACATTACAGCATACTATTATCAACCGGGAACACCTCCCAGGCTATATTTTTCCGGAAGAAAGGTGTTCCCTCAGATGTGCCCTCGCCCTCGAAAGATGAGAACGCACTGTTCCCGACGGCATATCCGTAATCTGTTCTATTTCCTTTATAGACTTCTCCTCCATATAGAAAAGAAGCGTCACAACCTTTTCCGGCCCCGAAAGAGCGTCTATTGCAAGATACAGCTGCTGATACTCATACCTCTTGTCTGCCGCCTCAGTCATATCCACATAGGCCACGTCCCGGGCGGCTCCATGACAGCCATCAGGTGCGGCATTCCTGTTCTCCGGCAAAGGCTCCGTCTCCATCTTGCCGGATTTCTTCTGTGAGTCATAGAAACAATTATACGCGATACGGAACAGCCATGTAGAGAATTTCGCCCTGCCCTCAAAGCGGCCGAAAGACATGTAGGCCTTAAGGAGTGCCTCCTGGGCTATATCATCGGCACGGAAGCCATCGCCGGCGCAAAGCACAAGCAGGAACCGGCGCAACGATTCCTGCGACTGTGCCACCTGGTGTATGAACTGTTCCTTCGTCATATCGCCAAAGATGCTCCCATAAAACGCTATTCTTCCTTACGCGCTTCATCCTGGACAGGCTCCTGAGGCTTCACATCCTTGCCGGAGGATTCTCCAAGCAGCATCCTTGTCTCAGCCTCTATTTCAGGCTGAAGCATCTTTTTACCGACAAGATAGGAAACAACCAAGCCAAGACCTACAGCAAGGCATATTATTCCGACGACTCCTTCGTCATAGATATCGAAGCGGCCGAACATTGCCATGCCTAAGACAGAAACACCGCACACCAGAAGTATAATTCCCCATATCAGTTTGTTGATAAGGCCTGCCTTGACGGTCTTGCTGGACTTCTTTCTGGTTTCCAGGGCATCAATCAATGCCTTTGAATCAATGTCCACACCATTTTCAATGGCCTTGGACAACAGGTTCATCTTGTTGGCGGAAATCTTGTTGAGATAGAAGAATACGATAAACACTATCGACACCGGCAATACCACACAAACAAAAATAGGTATAAGAATAGACTCCATAGCTAAATACATTATTAAATTAATTAAACACCATATGGTCCGGACAGGATCCATCTCCGGACCGTTTCATCAATTAGACTGCATGCAGGGGTCAAATGTTGCAGCTTTTCTGCAATTTCTGTCCAAAGCCATTTTTGGCAACCGGCTGCATGACAGCCTAAGCATGACAGGATACAGGAATCAGAAAGGGTTGACGTCACGTGTACGGAAAGACTCGCGTGCCTTTCTGGCATACAGTCTCCTGACGTCATCCGGCAGGCGGCAATGCCTCAGATATGCACGGGTGTCATCCGGGAATTTCGCAAGGGCCGTGGCAAGAAGCCATGCAACACCCATACGTACATAATACGGAGGTTCGCCAAGTGCAATGCCCTTTCCATGCATGCTGTACGGTTCTGCGGCCTGGCGGAGGGCACGAGCCGGGATGTATTCAGACTGTATTTTGCTGAAATCAATTTCATCGACACGCAAAAACACACGTTCAAGCCATTCCCTGTCAAGATAATACGACATGGCCATCACCACTGCGAAACGCACTTCAAACTCACGTCCGGAAGCAAAGCACGCGCACAGATATTCCCACAGGACATCCTTTACAGTGAGCCAGTCCACATCCTTCCCGCATTTTCCGGCAATCCCGGCAAGTCTTCCGGCAAGTTCCGAAGACGGGCTTACGGACAATTTGCGCAGAACCCATTTTGCAGAGCCGTCAAACATGTCACACACGGCCCAGTTGTCAATATACGGGACATATTCCATGACATACTCCAGACGCTCGTCAAGGGTGCATTTCATATAGTTTATCATCATTCCCCAGACAACCATCTCCTCATGTGCCAATGTCTTTTCATGCCCAATGCCTCCCTGGTACTCAGCTGAGGCTTCACGTGCAAATCCGCGCAGGATATCCCTGCAATCCTCCCCGGCAACAAGTTCTTTTGCCAAGGCCCTCATCTCTGGAGTATGCACTCCCATTATTTTTCTGCCGGGCAAGGCATTGATGATTCTTATATGTCCGTTCCGGTATCTTTCGTCCGTAATGAACCTTTCAGGCACAAGCGGTTCAAGCAATTTTTTTATCATGGTCCATATTTTAAAATCATGTAAAGGTAAGGAAAATAAGGAATATTGCTATCTTTGCCATGCACTGGACGGAAACTGGAAGAAAATCATCCTCCAATTTTTCAATACAGTGATATTGAATGATTTTCACAACTGGAGAAAGACAAGACAGAAAGTCTCACCTCCAGATTTTATCCACTATAGATTTTAGAGATCATGAAAGTAATATTGGTAAACGGAAGTCCGCACAAAGAAGGGTGCACATATACGGGATTAAAGGAAATAGAAAAGGTGCTCCGGGCGGAAGGCATTGACAGTGAAATCTTCTGGATCGGTCCGGCACCGCTTTCCGGCTGCCACGGATGTTCCAAATGTCTCGCCTCCGGGAGATGCGTCTTCAACGATTCCGTAAACGAATTCCTTGACAAGGCAGAAGGTGCAGACGGTTTTATTTTCGGTTCACCTGTCCATTTCGCCAGTGCAGGAGGCTCAATAACATCATTCATGGACAGGGCATTCTACGGAAAGGGCAAGATATTCCGCCTGAAGCCGGCAGCTGCAATCGTGAGCTGCAGACGCGGAGGAGCCACAGCGACATTCGACCAGCTCAACAAATATTTCACAATATCGTCCATGCCTATTGTCTCTTCAAAATACTGGAACATGATCCATGGCAACACGCCGGAAGAGGCTGTACGCGATGAAGAGGGCATGCAGACAATGCGTGAACTCGGGCGCAACATGGCATGGCTGCTCAAATGCATCGGTGCCGGAAAAGCAGCAGGCCTATGCCCTCCCGTGGCAGAAGACCCGGTCAAGACAAATTTCATCCGGTAAAACCCACACGGAGCGTAAAACGCAAAACACGACTACACAGCAATATACACAATGACGGGTGCCACATTTGCGGCACCCGTCATTACATAAAATCAAACGTATCAATGAATTACATTTTGCGCCTACTTTATACCGTCCAGGTCAATCAGAATGAACTGGATTGATCCCTGGTACATGGTAAGCACACCTGTAGCATCAATTGTCTTATTGCCGTTAAGGACCTCCGGATCGATCTCTGCATCGCAGAACTTCGAGTATCCGCTTGTACGGATCTGAATTTTCCTCGAGCCCAGAGTGAAATACTGGCTGACAGAATACGCAGCCCTTTCAATCTGTATCGTCCCTGTCTCAGCCTCCTTGGCCCTCAGGTCACCCACTGTGCCATAGTTATAGTCTCCTGCATTTCCGACATCGCAGGCATCCCATACGCCAGAATCCAGATACTCCTTCATCTTGCTCTCTGACATTGCCCATGTCGTGATGCCCCATGTCTTATCTGAAAGGAAAACCCTGTTGCCGGAATCCTTCTTGTTCTTGTTTGAATCAAGATAAAGCAGTGTAAAGGTCTCATCTGCATATTTCAGTCCCTTGAGAGTCACCAGGCGTCCTATATATTTGTTGGTAGCCTGCGTCGCTATCGTGGACGGAAGGTCCTGCTCAGTTATCTCAACTGGCTGCACCTCGTCCCCAAGCTCCCCCCTGAAGACATGCATGTCTATGATAAGCGGATTCTCGATATATGATGTCTCATACTCACCGCTCTGGTCCACAAACCCGAGCTGCACCATTCCGCTTCCGCCATTGTTTCCGGATTTGTATCCGTACATGCCAAGCGTGAGACCGCTGCATTTCACATATACAGTCTGTCCCGGCTTATAGTCATTGTAAAGTCCGTTCTTGCCTATCTTAAGCTCTATTCCTCCTGTCTCGTCCTGGATATAGAAACTCTTGTAGAAGTTGCCCGGCTTATCGCTTGTAGAGACCTTTCCCCCGATGATTATGTCCTGGTCGATGTTCCATGGATTTCCAGAACCTACTTCATACATTCCCGCCAGTTCTGCAATGGTATGCGTCGGCTGCATCTGGACAGGCTCCCAATGCTCCGGATCCGGATATTTCCCTGTGAAGACCGGCTCGAACTCATCGCATGAAACCAGACAGGACATTGCAGCCACGGCCAGTATTATGTTCTTTATTTTAAGCATAATTCAATATTTTAACTATTCACAGCTTCAATTAGAACCTGAAATAAATGTTCAACATATAGTTTGCACCGCACATGTAGAAATACTTAGGGTCAAAACGGTAGTATCTGTCTTTTCCGGAGCTGCTGATGAGACGTGTCTGCTCATATCCTCCAGTCTTGACATTCCTGTTGTTAAGGATATTCTTGACCTCCAGAGAGAATCCGAGGCTGTATGTCCTCTTGATATACCATGATTTTCCAAGGCTTGCATTGAGGAGGAACACTGGGTCAAACTTCTCCTGGGCTGCCATATACTCTATCTCCGCCGGTGATGCAATCCCGTCCGGACCGCTGACAGCCATCTCTGTCCTGTAGAGAGGGTTCATGTCAAGGTATGAATCTGTAAAGAACTGGCCGTTAACCTCGAAGAACCAATATGAGTTGGTCCTGTAGTTCAGGGCAAGGCAAGTTGCAAGCTGAGGTGTTCCAGGGACATAATGCTTCTGGTTCTTCGCCACAGCATAATTGCCGTCAAGGTCAATCTCATATGCTACAGAACCGTCTTCAAGGACACCTTTCTTGAACACAGGGTGGCTCTTCCAGTATGGAACCTCCTTGTTGTCAAAGATCACCTCCGCGCTGTTGTCGACAGTCTGTGTCATCAGAGGATTGGATGTATAGATATATTCTCCCCAGCTCAGAACGGCAGACAATGACAGCCCCTGCACAAAGAGAGGAACCTGCGCACCGAACTCTATGCCGGCATGCCTCTGGTCTATGCCTGTCATCGAGAAATTGGTGAATGAGTTCTGTGAGTCATCATAGAAGCTCATCACATCAGTCTGGTCCATTATCTTGGTCCAGAACCCTGTCACACGCAGATTATATCCATTGTTGCTCCACTGATATGAAAGGTCGGCAGAAACAGTCTTCTGTGTAGTCAGGTTCGGGATGAGCGTGTTCCTTGTACGAGGTGAGACAAAAGCCTGGTTGAATGTAGGCGCATCATTGAAATAGCCCGCATTCAGCGAAACCCTGTGACCTCCGGTAAACACATACGCTGCTCCAAGCTTTGCCCTGTATGTAAAGAAGCGGCTGACATCTGACTTGCCCTTGGAAGAAATGACATTCCCGTATGAGTCATATGATGTCAGGTTCTTGCCGTTGACAACTATTTCGTTCCCGTTGTCATCAAGGCCTGCAAAAAGCCCCTTCCTCATGAGACCCTCACGCCAGAAGCTCTCATATCCTGCAGACAGGGCCACATTTCCTGTGAATCCTCCTTTCTCAAAAAGTCCGTTGGCCCAGATCCCCGCATTGCGCACCTGTGCATAGTAGTCATAGCCATATTTGTCGCCGACACCTATCCTCTGGGCTGTTCCGTTGGCAAGCCAATAGTCAAGGTCATTCTGTATAAGAGCCTCGGAAGAAGCAAAATCCCTCTCTGCGAACTGGTCGATATTCACATAGTACTGGCCTCCGAGGAGATCTTTCATCTTCTTGTAGTTCTCAGTACGGTTCCATTTAAGGTCAAGGCCTCCCATGAGTGTGAACATGTCATTGGCACGCCATTTAACGTTGGCAGCAAAATTCACATCATTCTGGTCCACATGACGCTCCTCAAGGGCATATTTGGACCTGCCGTCCTCATTGTTGTAGTTTACATTGTAGAGACGGTCCCAGTTGATATGCTGATAATTGTCATAGATGCCCGAATGGTTGGTCCACATCTCCTGCGCCCACGCATATTTGGACTCATTGACACGGTTATAGTCATCATCCTCTATCCAGGCATAGCTTGGAAGGTTACGGTAATAATCCGGTCTCGGGTCTGCTGCATCATACCAGTCAAGCGCGCTATAGCCGTTGAATCCGGTCCTGTAGAGCAATGTAGCGGAAGCCTCAAGGTTGTCAGAAGGGGTTGCGGTATACTTAAGCACTGTAACCGGCTCGAATGTCCTGCGGACACGCGCATTGCGCACCTTACCGTTCTGGTATCCCCAGTTGGAGTTATACATGTTGTCACCCATCAGGTCATAGACTTCCTGGGTAGAAGCATTCTGCGCCCCCCTCTGTCCCGGTGCCGCGAAGGTAGCCAGGCTCAGGCGATGCACATCATTGAATTTCTTCTCGACACCTGCATAATATGAGAAGTTACGGTAATAGACACCCTTGATCCAGTCGTTTCCACCGATACGGGCAGAGACGTTGAATGCATACGACCAGCCGTTGTCAAGCTCACCTGAAGCATAGTTGGCCATCACACGCAGACGGTACAGGGCGCTGTTGCTCAGCACGCTGAACCTCCATCCCTGACGCACGGAAGCAGGATTCGCCAGGATATTGGTAACACCGTTATATCCTCCGATTCCATACTCAGACGCCTCGACTCCCATTGTAGTCTCCTTGCTTCTCATGGCCTCATTCAGGCCGCTCCACAAAGAGTATGGGGAATATCCGGTAATAGCGTCATTCATCTTCACTCCACTGACATAGACATCCTGGGTCTCATTGTTGTATCCCCTGTTCTTGAAGCGGATTGCACTGAATCCATAGCCTGCAAGACTGTTGTACACATCATTGGACCCGAAAAGGATTGTAGGGTTGTCCGTATATCCGGAGTCATCCATGTCAAACTCAATAAAGCTGGAGTCATCGACATCCTTAACCTGCTGGCTTGCAACCATGGAGACAAATATCAGGTCCTTCACAAATCCCTTGTCGACAGTGACATTGACATTCACGTCATTGAATCCTGGAGCCTTTACAGACATGGCATATATACCGTCTTCAAGACCCTCAAACAAGAATTTTCCATCATGTGCAGACTTCCCGGAAAGGACTGTCTCGCCATTCTGGTAAAGAGTTATAACCGCACCTGCCACGGGAACACGTCCGGAACGGTTCACCACTGTACCCTTGACTCCACCTGAAGCCTGGGCGAAGAGCGAAACCGAACACAAGACAGCCGCAAAAGCAACAATCAGTTTTCTAAGCATTTCGTTATAGTTTTTGTTATTTACTTATCACAATATATGTAGGATAGTGGTCGCTGTATCCTCCGATAAAGGCTCCTCCGGAGAAAGTCCTGAAAGGAGTACCTTTATACTGCCCTTTCTGCACTGTCATGAAAGGACGCTTGAAGATTACACCGTAATGTCCCTTCTTGTTGACCGGACGGATCTTCAGTCCGCCATCCGGAGCATTGAGGAGATTACTGTTGACCAGGATAAGGTCATAGATGCTCCACTCGCCGCGATATGCAAGAGAGCCGAAGCCTGCCTTATACATTGAAAGGAACGGAGAGAAGAAGTCCTTGTCCGTGACCTCATCCACATTCTCCTTTCCATGGAGATAGACTGCCATGCTGTCATCGGTAGGGTTGTCATTCATGTCGCCCATTGCGGCTATCTTGATCCCCGGATATTTCTCCATCATGCCCATGGCATGGTTGTAGATGATTTCTCCGCCACGGCTCCTGAGATCTCCGCCCTTGCCTCCGATACGTGACGGAAGGTGGGCCACATAGAACGCAAAGTGCTCTCCATCAATAAGTCCATGCACCATGAGTATATCCCTTGTGCGGAAATCGTCCTGGCCAGCCTTGTCCATGCTGAACTCAATGTCAGAATCAAATGTAAACGGAATGGATTCGCTGTCAAGATAGGTGAACTGCTCCGGCTTATAGAGAAGGGCGACATCTACACCGCGCCTGTCCGGACCGTCATAATGCACTATCTGGTAATTAGCATCAGCTATTTCTGGCTGGCTGACAAGGTCTTCAAGCACAAGGCGGTTTTCAATCTCGCTGACTCCGAGAATAGTATGATAACGTCCATTGGCATCTGCCATAGCCTTTATTACTGTAGCCATGTTGTGGAGCTTCTTGGTATATTTAGCCTCTGTCCACTTGTTCTTGCCATCCGGAAGGAACTCCTCGTCGTTCTTTGCCGGGTCATCATATATGTCAAAGAGGTTCTCCAGGTTATAGAAGCCTATGACATAGTTACGTCCAGCCTTTGATTTGTCTGCAGTCTGGGCCGAGACATTAAGCCCGAGCACCAGAAGCACAATCACATATATAATACGTTTCATTGTGGTTTATGTTTGTTAATACCAATATTCGTCACGGGTAGACTCAACCCTGCCGGCCAGGTCATTGCCGATCTTGCCTGGAAGATTCACAAAGAAGTCCTCCCCGACCTTTTCCTCCAGGGCATCCACTGTCATGGCCTTGTCCATATAGCTTCCAGAATATCCGGCATGGTCAAAATAAAAGGCTATTGAAGTATATCCTCCGGTAGTAGGCGTAATGCCGACCGTACCGTTCTTCTTGTACCCAAGGAGAGCCTTATAATATCCCACAGGAACCGTAACAGCCTTGCCGTCATTGTCGTAGGCCACCTTTGTACTTCCCTCGATGACACATCCTGTGACAACATAAAGCGTATCAAAGGCCCTTGCCCAGTCCCTTACCTTGCTTTCAAGATTCGCCCACACGTTCTGGTTCAACGTACCGAGCTGAGGCGTCATGTTCGTCCCATAGAAAGTCGTCACATTCGCCTCATAGTTAAGAAGATCCGCTGACGGCAGCTGATGTCCGCGGTCATATCCGCCCTTGTAGCCGCTATAGAGGACAGCCTGAAGCTCCCTTGGCACCTTAGGGTCAAGGCCCCACTTGTCTGTACGCGAGCCAGAGCCGATTGTAGTTGCATTCATAGGATATGCGACCCAATGGGAAACAAGCGCATCGGTATCATAACGGCATGACCAGCTGCGGAGTGTCGTACCAGTGGAAGGAAAAGTCTGGTAATGGGTAAGGAAATAGAGGTTTTCCTCCTCTGACATAAGAGGAAGTTCAAGCCACCCCGGAACAGGGTCCGACTGGATGCCGACAGGCGGCACCGGCGGGTTCGGGGTCTCACCTCCACCGGCCTGCGGTATTCCCTGCACAACCGTGCACCTTGCCTCTTTATGTCCGGTCCTTGATGTGAGAACCACTACGATAGAGCGTTCCTCCTCAGCTGTATTCTCTTCGTATGTGAATATGATATTTGACTTGCTGCCGGAGCCTGAATACTGGTTCAAGGCCCCCCATACTCCAGAGTCGTCATTAGGCTCCAGGGCAAGATTCCAGTCAACTGAAGAGGTCACCACGACAAATGCCGACCCTCCCTTGCCTGAAAGCTTTTCTCCATCCATTCTTACATAAACGCTGAATTCTCCATCATCAAGTTCTTCACAGGATGAGAGAGAAAGTGCCGACAATGCAATGACTGAATAGATGAGATAACGAAAGTATCTTGTCATTTATTTTTAGATAATAAAGGGTTGCCCGGGGGTCCGGGCAGCCCTTTAGATTATTCAAAACATGGCTGGGTTATTCTGCTCCCCAAAAAGCCACTTTCTTAAATTGTACAAACCTATTAGTAGAGCCGCTTACAGTTACGTTAAATACAAATTTGTAATAACAATTTGCAGGGAAGACATCTCCGTTTGTCAATTCAATATCACCTTCTTCGTATCCAAAAGCGACCTCTGACGCATTGCTGAAATCAGCATTCGTAGAGTACAACAGTTTGCAGGAATTCACTGTAATGCTGGAAGCTGTTCCAAGCGTAAGTACAATCTTGGTAAGTTCCTTGTCGTAAGGTGTCTTTGAATAAACAGTCCTGTCTGTATCTGTAATACTCTTTCCTCCAAGCCTCCATGGATTTATCTGAGTGTTTCCATTGACATTCCATGTAATACCATCTACAGTTATGTCACAATTGCCTGCATATGAATTATTTGACCCCTGGAGATCGCCTGTCGAATCAAGAGTATACAATAATACAGATTCCCCAGAACCACCAGACGACTTCTTGGCCTGGGTAATAGTGATCTCATAAGACTTGACTGCAGCATCCTCTGTTGTAGAGACAGTAACCTTTGCAGTCCTTGCAGCCTCCTCTGACTCATTCTTTTTAAGTTCAAGAACTACATCGTCAGCACCGTTGCCGCTCTCTCCGTAAAGGATTGTAACCCAGTCTGAGCCTTCTGTTATGGAAGCTGTCCATGAGACATTTCCGCTTACCTTGAATGTTGCAGACTCAGCCTCGGCAGATACATTGATGGAAGTAGTCGAGACAGAAAGCCTCTTGGTGTCATCATCTGTCTTGCCATTGAGAGATACAATTTTACTGCCGGTATTGACCTCAGGAGTATTGCCCTTGAAATTAATGAGCTTTCCACAGATAAGCACGTTGTCACCTACCTTGATCTGGTCTGTTGCAGTAAACTTGTCACCGTTAAGGTAATATCCGCGATATACCATGAACTGACCTGCAGTCGTACCGTCATCCGAAATATAGTAGGTTGCATTTCCATAGGTACCAGTATCAATTTCTGAAACAGATGAAATGATTCCTTTAATATATACCTCTTCAGAAGGGCTATCAGCTGCAAGCGCATTTGTTGCAGCAAGTGCTCCGGCAACATTATATGGAGAAGCCTCAGAGCCGTCTCCCTCTGGAGTGCCGACAATATCACCTCCGGTAGACCCGCCGACAAGTTCAACTCCTGTAGAGAAGTCTATTGCAGCACCAGCTACAGACGAGATTGAAAGGTCAAGGTCATCAATACGGTATGTACTTGCCTCTGTAGTCGTGAAATAGAGATAGAGCTTAGATGTATTGTCAGGAAGTGTGAATACTGAAGTAGCAAGATCCCATTTCGCATCCTGCGCAGTACCTGACGCAAATGTATAGTCAAGCTTCACCCATTTTGCTCCATCGTTGCTGACATATACCGAGAACTGGTTCGCATCGAAAAGGCTTCCGCCTGCTGCCGCGCCATAGACGCTTCTGATTGCGCCGAATGAAAGCTTGTAGTCTTTCTTGGAAGCATCAAGGGTGATGTTCCTTACCTGGAAATAGTTCCCGCTTGCGAAGAAGATGTTGTTTTTGCCAGAGCCTGCATATACAGAAGCAGTATTGCCTTCATTTGAGGAATTGGCGAATCCGCTACCTGTCCTTACAGACACTGCAGATGAAGCATATTCAACAGATGAGATTCCTGTACCTTTCTCATTCTTCCATGCATCGCTGCTGTCAAGGAACGGCCATCCGCTGCTGTTGACTGCAAGTTCCTTGTCAAAATCATTATGGTAGACAATCAGGTCCTCAGCAGAGCCGCCCTCTCCTACCTGGGAGACTGTGAGCGTAGTCTGCAATGTTCCGATTGTGAATACAACTGATTCGCTGCGGTTGGTTCCAGCGTTTGCTGTCACAGTGATCTCTACAGTTGTTCCGTTCAGTGTTGCTCCACCAGACAAAGGGTTTATGGCAATCCACTCAGGAAGCTTCTCTGCATCCTTAACTTTCCAGTCCCTTGTCGAAACCAGCGTTACTGTCTTGGTGTCAGCAACAGGTGCATCGAATTCAAGTGTCTCTGAAGACAATTCAATCTTCAGTTCATTTGACTTAGGGTCATCTTCCTTACAGCCGACAAAAACTGCTGCAGAAACGAAGATTCCCATGATTAAATTCCTCAATTTCATAGTAATTGACGTTTATTTAATAATAATTTATTATTTCCCAACACACATTTCACGGCAAATATAAACATTTATTGCTACAGATTGTCATTTATGTACTGTTTTGTGCGTATAGTTTTATATCGGCCGGCTCAAGCATCCTAAATATCCAGACAAAAAAATTATCTTTGTGATTTGATGCAATAATTGAAGATGTATATATGGTACAGTATTTTGATATATCAGAGTGGGAAGAGCATCAGTACTACGGAACAGGCGGCACTCGCGACAAAGCAGTAGTAGAAAATCCTATGGATTCTTCTCTATATTATTTTAAGACATCGCTTAAGAAAAAAGTCATCGATTATAAGTATGAGTTTTGGTCTGAAATCATAGCCTCTGAGATTGGTGATGCCCTAGGACTTGAGATTTTGCACTATGATGTTGCGTGGAAAGACAATTGTCTCGGATGTCTTTCAAAATCAATGATTGACCAAGAGAATGAGGAATTACAAGAAGGCTACAAATGGCTAACAGGGTTTGATGCCCAATATAAAGTAAACGATAAAGAAGCCTATACTTTTCAGGCTATTGAACGTCTCATGGCAAATAGATTCAAGCAGGAAGGCTTCATAAAGGACATAATTAAAATTATTATTTTTGACAGTATCATTGGCAATGAAGACAGACATCAAGAGAATTGGAGCATAATTGTCAGAAATAAACGAACGGACCACAACACACTGTTTAGACGGAAGAGGGCAGACATTGAAAGCTCATACAAATTTGCTCCTATCTACGACAGCGGAAGCAGTATGGGAAGAGAGTTGACTGACTCCAAAATCAGTCAGATGCTCAAAGATTCCGTTCAATTAGAAGCGTACATTAAGCGTGGACAATCAGAAATACATTGGGAAGGAGAAAAAGGGAAACAGAAACATCTGGAATTAATTTCAAAGATATCTGCCAATGGATACAAGGACATTATTATTGAAATAATACAATCCATTAATCAAAAGTACAATGAAGGTACAATTATTGACATAATAAGCAACATAGACAATTGCTTGCCGGAAGAGCACCTGGAATTAAAAATGCCAGGCTTCCGCAAGGATTTTTTAATAAAACTAGTATCTTTGCGTTTTGCAAGACTTTTTGAACTCCAGTTATGAAAGATGGAATAGGACATATCTTCCTCGCATGGCGCAAGGGGCCAGGAAGCCCCCGTGTTATAATTGGTGTCATAAAGAGAAACTCCACAAAAGGGATAACATTCAAATATATCAGAGAAGGTCTTGACGAAGCAAAGAGAGATGGATTTGTAATCTATCCCGATTTTCCTGATGAAAACAAAATTTATCACAATCACGTCCTTGACACATTTGGCCAACGGTTAAATAAGTCTGAACGCGAGGATATTTACAAATATTATGCATACTGGGAGATAGAGCCGAAGAAGAAAGATGATAAGTATTATCTCCTTGCCCATACTCAAGGTATGCTGCCCACAGACAATTTTGAACTCCTGGCAGACTATAATCCAATAAAGGACTTATCTTTCACTAGCGAATTATGTAGCTTGACACACCTTAAGCTACCGGCAGACACATTAGAAGAGGGAGATAAGCTCACCTGGAGAAAAGAACCGACTAACAAGCATGACAAATACGCAGTCAAAGTCTTCAAAGGGGATGTATTTGTTGGTCGTATCAAAAAAATCCACTCTCGGATTTTTTATAAAAGGAACAGCAGTAAATTGAAGATCACAGTTAAGGACATCAACAAAAACGGTCATCTTAATCGAGCTTTTATCAAGATTTCGTTCTGACACAGAAGTCGCATTTGGGTGAAGGTCTCCTCCGATAAAGCCATTGGAGGCAATATCTTCTGTCTATTCATGGGACGCACGAGCCTCTCACTATGAAAGAATATTATATTCTTAAAGGTAACTATGTAAAGGATTTTTCCAATGCACCGACATATTTTTCTATATGACTGGTTATCTTTCGTTTAAGCATACGTTTATACATTTATTCCGGAAAAACTTCATGGAAAATATACATTTATTCCAAAACAAAAGCGGACGGCCATCAAGCCGTCCGCAATAAAGTATACTATATGATTTACTTATTTGCTGGTAACAGTCACTTTTGCAAATCTACGGTTTCCTGTTGTTCCTCCGACAGTAAACAATACAGATGACGCTTCGCCTGTCCATGTATCTGTACTGAACGTACCGCTATTAGCTGTTATTTCATTGTTGCCATCTGAAGAGCCATAGACAAACTCAACTTTCGTAATTGTCTTTTCTCCTGAGACTTCCAGGGTTCCACCGCCATAAACACGTACAGAAGCTCCTGATGTGTAGTATTTTGGCGTATTGGCGTTTGTACCCTTATCGAAAGTCAAAGTGATTCCATCCACAGTGAGAGTCGTCACATCAACCGCGTTTCCATAGCCCTGGGCTGTAAGGTCAATTGTGACAACAGTCTCTTCGCCAGGAAGATCCGGAGTCTCACCGCCCTCAGACACGTGAGAGATATAGAAACATCCGTCAGCCTCGATCAGGCCATTGTAAGAAGTCTTGTAGCAAACGATGGTAAGCTCGTCACCCTCTTTGATTCCGAGTGTACCGAATTCGCCTTTTGCTCCGCCCCATCCGGTTTTCACACCATAGATATAGACTTCTGTAGTACCGTCAATCAGTGCAAAGTTGCCATACTGCTCAAGATCATACTTGGTGTTTGCCTCTGTGCTCTTGCCGACCTTTCCTGAAATCCTGTACCATGCTGTCTTGTCATCAGGGAGATTGCGGAAATCAGCAAGAGAGATATCAGTCACTCCGATACGCTCCTCAAGTGTAACATTCACCATCTGAGGTGCGCTGTTGTAAGAGCTTTTAGGTCCTACGACTGTAATGATGTCGCCAGCCTGTATGCCTGAATCAGCAAAGTCGTTTGTTCCATAGATATAGACCTCTCCTGAGTAATCCTTGATGTAAAGATTGCCATATTTTTCGTTTGCGACAGAAGAGACATATCCTGTAAGCCTGTACTGGGTGGCACCGTCCTCAGCAGCATTGATTTCTGCAGCAGTTGCATCGATGATAGCACCGTCCTGGCTGATAACGACAGTTCCAGCAGATGAACCGGAAGTGAAAGTGATTTCACCAGTCCTTGCTGCACCGAGGTTGGCAGCGACAGCGATAGTCACAGTAGTGGTGTCAGGGTCTCCTGCGCTTTCTGCCGAGATCTTGCCTGTCCTGAGAATCTGCGCCCACTCCCTTATGTCATCCGGCATATCGAAGCCGAAGTCAGAGCCTTTCGCTACAAATTTCGCTACAACCTCACCGCCTTCTTTCTCTGCAGTAAGTTCTGGAGTGACAACCTGGAGAAGAGATTTGGTGACAGAGAGGCAAGTTGCATCAACAAGCTCAACTACAGAACCATAGGTAAGCTTAGGACCTTTGACCTTGACTACATCACCGACCTCTATTCCGAAACCGGCCCAGTCGTATGCACCTGTAGCATTGACAGTACCATAGATGTAGATTTCACCTGTACCGTCATCCAGATACCAGTTGCCATATGTAGTATTTGCGATCCTTGTACATACACCTTCAACGATATATGTCTTGCCGTCAGCGCCTGCGATAACTTCTGCACATGTTGCCTCAGATGCAAGGATCTCGCCCTGCCTTACTGTAATGTGCTGTTTCTTGCCGTTGGCAAGGATGGCAAGGCTGGTCTCCCTTCCTGCCTCAGAGCCTTCAGCAGAGAAAGTAAGCTCAAACTCTCCCGCATCACCTGAAAGCGGGCTGACATCGAGCCAGTCTGGAAGAGCCACATTCTCATATACGTACTTTCCGTCCTCGTCCTTTACCTTATTTCCATTCTCATCAAGTACATTGACCGAGAAGATCTTGTCGAACTCCCACGCAGTCTTTGCAGTCAGGGACACCTTTGTGGAGCCTCCCTCTACTGGTATGCAGACAAAAGTCTGTGAAAGCTGAATCTCATCCAGCTGTGCAATCTCGTATGACTCCTTGCATCCGGCAAAAAGAAGCACGCAAGAGACGATTGCAAAAAATAAATATCTTAGTTTCATAATTTTATACCGGAATTAGTTGAAAATATACTTGATGCCGACCTGCATGTACCAGCACTGAGCGATAGCTGTACTTGGAGTCCAGAGCTGAGTCGAACCATTTACGCTTGCATTTGTCGAGAATACCGGAATACCCTCTGCATCAGTGTACTCATGTGAAAGGATACGTCCTGATTTCAGGCTCGGGTTCATGATCTTGCTTACACCCCAGCTTGAGTTGAAGAGGTTTGCAAGGTTCTTGATGTCAAAGTTGAGCTGAAGAGTGTTCGTGCACTTCTTTGACTTGATCTTGAAATCGTGTGAATAACGGAAGTCAAACCTGTGAACCCAAGGTGAGTACTCGCTGTATGCCTCTGCATACTCGCCTTTGTGCTTAGTCAGATATTTGTTGTTTTTTGCAAATGCCCAATAACGTGCAGCGTCATCCTCTGAAGCGAACCTGATCTCTGACTCATCCTTAGGGATGTACATTGCGTCATATGCATATCCGTCACCGTTGAAGTCGCCGTCATACATGTAAGAGTAGTTGTAGCCGCCTCTCCATGCTTCATATATGAGGCTGAAGTGGTTGCTGCATTTGTCATGGTGTGTGACAGAAGCAACTACACGGTCTGGAGTCACATACTGTGAATTGTGGAGCTTCACATTGTTAGGTCCCTCTACTGTAGGGATATATGTGAATGCTGAAGATGCGTCTGAACCAGGCATACCTGTAAGCTCCTTAGAAGCGGTGTGGGTATATGATGCCATGATGCTGAGACCCTCAACCGGGCTCATGTTCATGCTTACGCTTGCTGAATAGCCATAACCCTTGTTAGTATTTGTCAGCACGTAAGCAGAGTATTTAGTATAGGTGTATTCACCTGCAGGGTAGATAGGACGGTTATCAGCACCGTTAAACCTTGTGAATCCGTCAACAGGCTTAACATTCCAGTCTGAGATGCAGACTCCGTTTACAGTCTTGTTGAAGATGAACTCTCCAGTTACGCTGAATGGGAATGAAGTAGGGAAGGCATAGTCAACAGCAAGTGAAGTCTTCCATACCTGAGGCATCTTGAACTTCCTGTCCACAGCTGCGAATGATGATGAGACGGTTCCATCTTCCGGAGAAACAGTTGAAGGGTATCCAAGCTCATGGAACTTCGCAATCATGTCGCTGGTGTTAGGAATGATTCCGCCTGCGAATGCAGCAAGGTCAGGATTTCCGACCTGGATCTTTCCGTTGTACTGTACCATTGCAGAGTTGGTAGGCATGTTTGTGAAGAACACAAGAGGAAGACGGCCAGAGAAGAGACCTGTACCACCACGGAACTTAAGGCTCTTGTTGCCAAGGACATCCCAGGTAAAGCCGAGCCTTGGTGACACTGAGATGTTTGCTGACGGCCATTTGCCTGTGTCAATGTGGCGTCCGTTGTAGTCAAGCTCCATTATGGCATTGTTTGTCATGATGTCCTTGTTGTCAAAGAAAAGTCCATCAAGACGAAGACCAGCTGTAAGCTTGAAGTTGTTGCTTGGAGACCACTCTTCCTGCGCATAGAGGCCTGCCTTATGGAAACGTACACGTGCCGCAGGATTGAGGTCACCGTCATAACCGTATGTCAGACACACAGTCTCAGGGATTGCGCCATTGAAGAAATCGTCAAGGCTGTTGTAGCGATAGTATCCTGTACCGTTCCTCATATATGAGTTATCAGCCATCTGATACTCATAGCTTGCACCGAAGGTGAGCTTATGGTTTCCTACATAGTATGTAAGGTCATCCTTTATGTTGTAGACAGTGTTGTGCACACCGTTGTTCCATGTGAACAGCTCATATCCGAGTGACATGTAAGGAGTGATTGTACCTGTACCGTCAAGGATGTCAATGAACGGGAATGGTGATGAACTGCTACCACGCGCATCGTCAAGCTTTGAGAAAGTTGCAAGCAGCTGGTTGGAAAGCTGGTCGTTGATGCGGCTGTTCAAGTCAAGTGAAACAGAGTGGACAAGATTGTCAAGTGAGTACATCGAATTTGCGAAAGCCATTGAATACTGCGAGAAACGGGCTTCAGTAGCACGTGTCTTTGCATCTGATGAAGAGGCATTTGCAGAATTCCATCCACGGTTCAGGGTGTAGTTGTAGCGGACAGCAAGATGATGGTTGCTGGTGATGTTCCAGTCCAGGCGGGCAAGAATCTTCATGTTGCTTTCATCCGCTGGGAAGTTCATATATGAGCCTGTATCATAGCCATATTTTTCTTTTACAAACTCGGAAACCCTCTTCATGTCAGCAATTGTAGTGCGTGACACATAGAGATCAGGGTTTGCGACTCCGTCCTCAGACGGTTTCCACCTGTTTGCGACAGTAGGGACTGTAGAATACTCGAAGTTGGCAAAGAAGAACAGCTTGTTCTTTATGATAGGTCCGCCAAGCGTTGCACCGTAGGTGGTCATCCTGTCCTTGTCACGTGCACCAAGCTCAAGTCCATTGACGGTGTTTCCTCTCATGTACTCATTGCGGTGATAGACATACGCAGAGCCTTTGAAAGTGTTGGTACCGGACTTTGTGATGGCGTTGACACCACCTCCGATGAAGTTGGTCTGACGCACATCGTACGGCGAGATCACGACCTGTACCTCCTCGATGGCATCAAGCGAGATAGGGCTGCCGCCGCCAGGGAGATTACTGCTGAGACCGAAGTTGTTGTTGAAGTTTGCTCCATCAACAGTGAAGTTGGCAGTACGTCCGTCTGTTCCGGCGAAGCTCATTCCGTTTCCGCCATAAGGAGAAAGACGTGTAACATCTGTAATGCTCCTGCTGACGGTAGGAAGGTTCATCATCTGCTCATTGGAGATGTTTGTTGCCGCTCCGGTCTTCTCTGTAGCGAATTTTGAAGCAGGCGTTGCGACAACAAGGGCCTCACTAAGCATTTCCTTGTCCTCGTTCATGACAGCATTGAGGTTGTATGCCTCTGCGAGCTGAAGAGTTATCCCTGTGTAGGTTACGGTCTGGTAACCAAGGCAGGAAACCTCAACAGAGTAAGGACCACCGGAACGCATACCATTGATTGAGAAACGGCCTTCAGCGTTAGCTACAGCCGCATAAGTCGTTCCAGAAGAAGTGTGAGTAGCAATAACAGCAGCTCCGACAACCGGCAGACCGGCATCATCAAGAACGCTACCGTTAAGACCTGATGTTGTGACCTGGGCGAAAGCGGCCACACCCGCAATAATTGCCGCTCCGAGAGAAAGCAGCAATCGCTTAAACGATTGTTTCATAGCGTTTTATTAGTTTGTAAAAGAGTTATAACGTTGCGAAGATAGCATTTTTTATTGTTGTGCGAAAAAAAATATGCCTTTGTATCAAATTATTAACCTTTTCGTAACATCTGTAACAAGTCTGCGGCAAATCCTACGAGTCTGTAAGCATTTACGCACATGGGGCAAAAGGTATCCGGACAGTCCCACGCATGTGAGGGGTGGCCTGGCATGCACATATAAAGATGTTCCGGACCGGTGACTGAGTCACTGGTCCGGAACGTCAGATACCCCTATCGGGAAAGATATTTTCTATTTCTGCGGCTGACCGGCAGAGGATGCCCTGCCCGAGGCGGCAAGCATATCATGCAATGTGCCGTTGAACCCGGAGCTGGCAATCAGTTCTTCAAGCGGCAGATGCATCCTGTAGCGCCAATAGTGGCGAGGATTTGCAGGGATGTTTATCCGTTCTGATGCCGGGTCGCGGAAACGCAGTCCCCCGTCGATTGACAGCCAGTCCTGCAATGGAAGTATCGTGAACATCGCAGGAGAGGCAAGATGCTGCTCAATGACGTTCCTGCAGATCCAAGGCTCGCAGGAAACAGGGGCATCACCGCAATACCCGAGCATCCCATTGAAGAATCTCCGGCTCAGTCCATGGTCCTCCTCCCACCATGCCCTCAAAGGATTCATGTCGTGGGTTGAGGTAGTGCATACAGAATAATATGGATAGGATGACGGATCTGCGAATTCCTCATGCATTGACTTCGGCATCCTCTGTATCTCAAGAGACAGAATCTGAAGCTCAGCCATTGTCTCCGGGACGCAGTCCGGAATCATGCCGAGGTCTTCACCGCATGCAATCATGCCTGTGGATGCAAGGAGGTCCGGCAGCTTGCGCAAGGCCGACTCTTTCCAGAAACGGTTGTGCCTGCGATAGAAGAAATCATCATACAGCCTGTTGTAGGCATCTTTCCTCCAGCCTTCGAGAGAGGCGTATGCGGCAGTCGACTGTGCGCCTATGCGCGGATGCCAATAGTCTTTCTTCCGGGGATCCTCTACAAAAAGGACATCTGTCTGAGACACGGCCTTGCGGTTTTTCAAGGCGTCGCAGCAAGAATCGCAAGGCTCCTGCCCATAAATGCAGTCACCGAAGCCATAGCCGCGCAATTCATCGCCGGAATACGGAAGGGCCGGGCTGAAATGCCCCATCAGTCCGCTCCTGTATTGTACAGGTATCTCCCATATGCGGAAGAATCCAAGGATATGGTCAATCCTGAAGGCATCGAAATACCCGGACATCTTCCTCAGGCGGGACTTCCACCATGCATATCCGTCCTCCTCCATCTTTTCCCAGTCATACGTGGGAAAGCCCCAGTTCTGGCCGTCGGCCGAGAAGGCGTCAGGCGGTGCCCCGGCCTGCGAATCAAGGTGGAACAGTTCCGGGTACAGCCATGCGTCTACACTTGTGCGGCTTATCCCTATAGGGAGGTCTCCCTTCAGGATGACACCGTGTGCCCTGGTATATCTGCGGACATCGAGAAGCTGCCTGTGGAGATGGTACTGCACAAAGCAGTGATAATCTATTTCTGCCTGGTTCTTCTTGCAGAAACGTCCGACCTTTGCGGCATCATATACGGAATATCCCTTCCATTTCCCGAATTCAGGAGTCCCGAACCGGTCCCGGAGAGCACGGAAAGCAGCATACGGGATGAGCCAGCCGCTGTTTTCCGCAAAAAAGTCGGCATATGCCCTGCTGGACGAGACCTTGCCCCATGTCTCTTCAAAAGCCTTTCGCAGCAGGCGGTCCTTCTCGCTGTTGACTCTCTCGTAGTCCACCTGCGGAAGGGCATTCAATTCTTTCTGCAGAGCCTTGTATTCCTTGTCTGCCTTGACTCCTGCAGCAGGCAGATGCACAAACTGCGGATGAAGTGCAAATGTAGAATTGGCATTATATGGATAGGAATCCTCCCACGTCCCGTACATCGTGGTGTCATTGACAGGAAGAAGCTGGATTACACTCTGCCCGGTCATTGCGGCCCAGTCAACCATCTTCTTGAGGTCATGGAACTCCCCGACCCCGAAGCTGCCCTTGCTCCTGAGAGAGAACACCGGGATTGCCGTGCCGGCGAATCTGCGCTGCCCGCCTGCAAAAAGCCCGTGCCTCAGCGGGAGGTCCTCCGGGACATCAAGCCACCAGTCTGTCACGTTTTTCACGCAATCTGCCACGTCCTGGCCCGTGGAATGCATGCCACGCCCCTTTTTACCGGCAGCAGCACCTTTTGCAGCAGCCTGGATGACATGGCTTCCCCATTCTCGCCGGACCATGAACCCGTCACGGACAAGTTCATAATGGTATTCAAAATCCCTGGCCGGGTCAAGACCGTCAATCGACGCTCTCCAGATACCCTGGCCGGCATATTCCATCGGATAGGATTTTCCGGCAGAGCGTAGGACAAGTTCTTCACCCCACACAGTGTTGTATTCTATCTTTGTAACTAACTGCATATTATATGTATTGTCAATCTATATCATGAGGCACTGCTGCCAATATCTTCTTCATAGTGTTATTCCATTCCCGGTGCATGAATGAACCTGCGAAGATATTCAACAAATATCTAAAACCCAGCAACCGGCAGCATAAATTTACATTAATCCAGAATTATTCACATATACAGGCACGGCATTCCCAGGCCATCCTCCCGGGAAAATGAGCATATGCGAAGGGGCATGACACACAAAATCATGGAACAAAAATCCGGCAGCTCAATATGATGGGCTGCCGGATTCGGGAAAGCCATGCGCAAGGCATGAAATGTTATGTTGTTATACTCTTTTACAAACCGATGCCGGAGCCGGCATTCAGTCGCGGGATACCTCGCGCATGGCTATTTATAATTTTTCAGCTTTATCTCCTGACTAAAAGAAATACCTCAAGGTCAGAAGCATCTGCCATGTAGAGTATGTGCTGTTGTACTTTGTCCACTGTGGCTTTGTAAATGTATAGACACCATCATCGTTCAGTGCAAGAATGTTGTCTTTGTCCATCCTGTCCGATGTCCCCCAGTTTGAATTGAGGAGGTTGGCTACATTATTGACATCAAGGCCGACCTGTATTGTGTGGGTCTTGTCATGGCCGGTGTTGAAATTGATATCCTGGGTCAGCTTCAGGTTGAACCTGCTCTGCCAAGGAGCGACAGCACCGCCCCTCTGCGAGTATTCTCCCCTGTGCCTGCTGAGGTATTTGTCGGAAGCGATGAACTCCTCGTATGCAGCCTTGTTCTCGTCTGACGAGAACGGCATCCCGGCAAGTTCCTCCTTTGTAGGGATATACACAAGATTGTATGCACCGCCGTCGCCTGTCTGGTTAGGCATTGTATAGGAATATCTTGTATATGAATAGCTTCCTATATAGCAATGGTTGTATCCCTCATAGAAGAGTCCTATTGTGGTCGCACCTTTCCTGCCTTCCTGATGACGGTAGCTGACATTAGCGATGAAGCGGTTAGGCGAGACGAAAGTAGAATAGCCCAGTTCAGGGGTGTTGGAACCATTTTTCGTGTAGGTCATGGTGTTGTATGCAGAAGAGATCTGGTCACCGATAGCATCGGACACGCTCTTTGAGCTGCTGTAAGTGTAGGCTGCCATGAGAGAAAGCCCGAAATTGAAGTCTTTCTGGAGCTGCGCAGTCACCGAATAATAATATCCGTGCAGACCTTTCGTGTTAGTTATATAATATGGTGCGACTGATGACCCCTGTGAGTTCATGATTTCCTCTGATTTCCAGAGCTTTCTCTTCTCCGGCTCTCCAGGAAGCTGGATACCGGCCCCGTCCTCAACCTGTCCGAGCATATGGCAATATACTGAAGTCACATCATAGTTGAATATCCCTTCAAGCGTAGCCTTGATCCCTCCCGGGAGACGGCCGTCAAGCGCAAGTGAAGTCTTCCAGGTTGAAGGCATCTTGAGATTCTTGTCAAGGATTGTAGGGGCAGAAGGAGCTGCAAGGTCCTGAGCCTTGAACGAGCCGCCATACAGGTCGTCAAGAATATCGCTGACATTTGTATGGAACTTAGGAAGCTTTACATCAGGAGTGAGGTTCACTGCACCCGGATCCGCCTTTGTGCCGTCTGTTGTGGCGATATACTGCGCCTGGAGGCAGTTGCTGTTACCTGCTGCCGAGACAATCCACACGAAAGGTATACGTCCTGTGTAGAATCCTGTCCCTCCGCGCAACACGAGACTGCGGTTCTTGAGGATATCCCAGTTGAAACCAATGCGGGGCGAGAAGTTCACTCCAGGTTTAGGCATATCTGCTGTAGAAGTTCCTTCAAGGCTTGTCCCCTTGGCAGCAAGACTGAGATATTCCTTGTTCTCGTTGCCCTCTATAGCAGGGTAGACCGGCAATTCTATGCGCAGGCCTGCCGTAAGCTTGAAATAGTCGCTGAAATCAATCTCATCCTGTGCATAGAGCGATGCCTGCATATACTGGAAAGAAGGATACACCTGCTTTAGGTCATCGCGGTTTGAATGCGTTATAAGAAAGGCTACAGGTGTTGCATTGTTCTTGAAGTCATCCCATGAGTTATATACATAGTATCCTGCACCGCCCTGCATGTAGCCGTTCTTGGTGTCATCCCACTCAAACTGCACTCCGGCCACGATGTTGTTGATTCCCTTGGTTATGCTGACCTCATCTGTAGCAATCACAGTCTGCACATCGCGGAGGTTTCCGTAAGTATACGGATCAGGACCGAATGAAGTCTTGACCGCACGTGTGTCAATTACACCGTCTTCATCCGTATCTATATTCTCAAGGATATCCACTGTCGGGAAAAGGTCACCGACAAAGCTGCGAGGCTCGTTCTGATGGGACCAAGTAATACGGAACATATTGTTCACAAGACCATTGTTGAACCTTGAATTAAGCTCGGCTGCAAGAGAAGTGAAGTTCTGCTCCTGATAGTACCTCTGACTCTCAAAGAACTGTGCATAATCTGAAGTCCTGCCATAAACATCTCTGTTATAAGGATTAGGTTTCAGAGGATTGACAGAGTTAGAAGGTGAATTTGAGTCATAGTTCTTCGTATGGCTGAAGCGCAGGTTCAGCTTGTGGTCCTGATTGATGTTCCAGTCAATGCGGGCCATCACCTTCCAGTCAGGAGTGCTGAGAGAATATCCCTGGTAGCGTCCAGGGTCATATCCGTATTCCTTCTGGAGATAGTCTTTCACTTCACGCATGAAGCTTTCTGTTGGGCGGACTTTTCCTGTCGAGCCTCCGAAAAGTTCATTTTCATTCTGTCTGACAACCTTTGTTGAGCCAGGGATTTGATCCACAGCATATTCAGCGTTGACAAAGAAGAAAAGCTTGTTCTTTATGATAGGGCCTCCTACAGTCACACCTGTCACATTGTTGACAGCCTTTGAAAGCGAGACAACATCGTCACCGACACGGTCTCCCCTGAGCTGCTCGCTTGTAAAATAGTTGTAGACAGAAGCATGCCACTCGTTTGTACCGCTCTTTGTAACAGCATTGATTGCACCGCCGGTAAACCCGGAATGACGGACATCGAACGGAGTGATATTCACACTCATCTGCTCCAACGCATCGAGAGAGATAGGTGCACCGCCGGCAGGCAGGTTTGAACCGATTCCGAATGCATTGTTGAAAGCCGCTCCGTCGACAGTTACGTAAGAAGACCTGTAGTTTCCTCCACCGACTGCAAGACCGTTTGAAGTCACGGTTGCCTGGGGAGTCAGCTTCATGACATCATTCATGCTCCTGCTTGTAGTAGGCAGGGCAGACATTGTCCTCTGGCTGACAGATGTCCCTACACCTGAACGGTTTATGTTCATCCCTGAATCAGTTGCATCAGCAGTGAATACAGCCGCATCAAGGCTTATGGATTCTTCATCCAGCTTGAAGTTGACAGTGACAGTCTCTCCGAGAGGAGCATAGACACCTGTAGTCTCGACCTTGCGGTAACCGAGCATTTCCACAACGACCGTGTAAGGTCCGCCTGGAGTTATAGCGTTGATACGGTAAGCACCATTCTTATCCGTAACAGAATAGTACCTGGAGCCGGAAGCATGGTGAATAGCCACGACCGGAGCACCGAGGATAGCACCGTCCTTGTCAGAAACAGTTCCGCTGACAGACGATGTTGTGACCTGCGCAAACGCGCAAATTGAAGCGATAGCTGCCCCCCCCTAACAGGGCAAAGAAACGCAGAAGTGATTGTCTCATAACGTTTTATTGTTTTAATAGGAGTTTAGATGCTGCGAAGATAGCATTTTTTATCTTAGCGCGAAAAAAAATATGCCCTCCCTGCAGATTATTAACAGTTCTGTAACATGGCGACCTGGAAATCATCAGCGGAGAGGTGTCAGGTTATTTTGTCCTGCCGATCAGACGGTCGGCATAGCGGTTCAGCATCTCGTAGCGGATACGTCCGAGACCGGTCATGCCGGCATAGTCCATCGCCTGGGCGTGGAGCTTTATGATCTCATACTTGGCATCTTCATCTACACCAAGAGCCTCGTATATCTCCTTGACCCTGGCTACCTTGGCATCCTTTTCCTGTTCTGTTGCAGAAGGCATGGCCATGGCGCTCAGCAATGACTCCCTGCTGTATGCTGAATCGATTACTCCGAGTTTCTCCATCTCGGCGCTTTTCTCCAGCGCCCTGGTCAGAAGCCATGTCTTCTTGTTGTTGGCGATATCTCCGCCTATGGCCTTACCGAATACCTTAGGGTCACCGAAAGTGTCCAGGTAGTCATCGGCAATCTGGAATGCCAGGCCGAGGTCATATCCGAACCTATACAGATAGTCGCAGACCTGCGCCTTTGCACCGCCTATTATCGCCCCCATCTTGGCTGAACATGCAATTAGCACTGCTGTCTTCAGGCCTATCATCTTCATATATTCAGACATGCCTACTTCCTTTTCTGTCTCGAAGTCCATGTCGTACTGCTGCCCTTCGCACACCTGGGCTGCTGTCCTTGTAAAAAGCTCCAGCACCTGCGGGAGCACTGCCGCCGGGGCTTTCGCCACGCGTCTCCAGCTGTCTATTGACATTACATCTCCGGAAAGGATTGCAGTGTTGTCATCCCATTTACGGCACACAGTCGGAACTCCACGGCGTACCGGGGCCTTGTCCATTATGTCATCATGAATCAGTGTAAAGCTGTGGAATACCTCAAGCGCGGCGGCCGGCTCAAGTATCCCTTCATTGAAGCTGTCCTGGAAAAGGGAATAGACAATAAGGCACAATCTCGGGCGGACGCGCTTGCCGCCGATGCCGATCATGTACCGGAGAGGGTCATAAAGCCCTGAAGGCTCTGCTGTAAATTCAATGTTTTCAAACAGTTCCTTTAGTGTTTCCTCAATCTGGGTCTCGTTAATCATGGCAAAATTCATTTAAGACATCTCACAAATATAGCGATAAAAATGAATTAAAACAGATTCTGCATTCACAAGAACAGCAACAATCACTATCTTTGCAGCCAATGGAACCGAACATGAAAAGAACAGCGACAGTCGTCAAGCATACAGGAAGCCACTATCTGCTGACAGAGCTTCCGGAGTGGAATCTATTCCCGGCGGTATTGAGAGGCAAGATCCGCCTGAAAGGAAGTTCTGCAACCAACCCGGTTGCAGTAGGGGATACGGTAAGCTATGAAATCTGCGGAGAGCCGGCAGAAGGCGCAGAGGGAATCACCGCCACAACGGAGAACCCAGCCGTCATAACTGAAGTGCACAAGAGGAAGAACTATATCATCAGGCGTTCAACCAACCTGTCCAGGCAGGCACACATCATTGCCGCCAATGTCGACATGGCATTCATTGTCATCACCCTGGACTTCCCGGAGGTAAAGCTTCCATTCCTTGACAGGCTCCTCGTGACGTGTGAAGTCTACAACGTCCCGGTGACTATAGTCCTCAACAAATGCGACCTGTACGGAGATGAGCACAGGGAGCGCCTGGAGGCATTCCACAGCATATATGAAGGTGCAGGCTACCCCATCATAGAGGTATCAGCGAAGACAGGGCAAGGCATTGCGAGGCTCCGGGAAATGCTTTCCGGAAAGACAGGCACCTCTGCCCACGAGACTCAGGAAGGCACAGGGGAGTCATCTCACGGAGATGGCGCAAAGCCGCACATCGCATTATTCTCCGGGGTCTCCGGAGTCGGGAAATCATCCCTTATAAAAGCACTTGACCCGGCACTTGAGCCACGCGTCGGAGACATTTCCGAAGCACATCTCCAGGGAAAGCACACCACAACATTCTATGAGATGTACAACCTTGAGTCGGGAGGATTCATAATCGACACTCCCGGGATACGCGGATTCGGCCTTGTCGACATAGACAGGGACGAGATTGCACTCTATTTCCCGGAAATGCTTGAGGCGTCACAGGAATGCAGGTTCACGCCATGCACACACACGCACGAGCCGGGATGCGCCGTGAAAGAAGCCGTAGAAAGCGGCAGGATCAGCGTTGAAAGATATTCTTCATATCTCGGGATGCTTGACGAAGAGGGGAAATACAGATAGCGGGACCGCATGAAACAGATCAACAGGGAAATACTCAAGCTTGCACTTCCAAGCATACTTGCAAACATCACAGTGCCGATTGTCGGGATGGCAGACATTGCCGTAGCCGGGCATCTGCACTCCTCCGGAGACATATCAGTAGCTGCGCTGATCAGCGGAATCGCAATAGGCTCGATGCTTTTTGACCTGCTCTACTGGAATTTCGCGTTCCTGCGCATAGGGACAGGCGGCCTTACAGCCCAGGCCTACGGGCGAGGCGACAGGAAAGGATGCGCAGACCTCCTCTGCAGGTCAACAGGGATGGCTTTGCTCCTGTCCATGCTCCTGATCGCGATACAGTGGATATTTGTAAAGGCCGCATTCATGGCCATAGACTGCACCCCGGAAGTCCAGGAACTGGCATCGCAGTATTTCTTCATCAGGATATGGGCGGCTCCGGCAACCATGAGCCTGATGGCGCTGAAGGGATGGTTCATCGGGATGCAGGACAGTGTAAGCTCCATGTCCACGGACCTTGTTGTCAACATTGTCAACATTGCCGCAAGCATATTCCTCGCCCTCGGGCTGCATGCAGGAGGCATAGACTATGACGGGATCGGCTTCAGCGGAATTGCGGCCGGAACAGTGATTGCGCAGTACATGGGGCTGGCGTCAGCGGCCGGGATCATATTCTTCAGATACAGGAAAAAGACATTCGCGGGCTATGGGGCAAAGGATTTCATTGCTTCATTCAACGGGCAGGAGACAAGGCGGTTCTTCACAATGAACACCGACCTCTTCATCCGGTCGCTCTGCTTTATGGGCATATACATGGGATTCACGATTTTCTCAGCCCATTACGGTGACCTGATATTGGCAACCTCCAGCATAATGATGAAAATCCTGCTCCTGTTCTCATATTTCACAGACGGGTTTGCATACGCAGGAGAGGCAATGACAGGCAAATACATAGGTATGTCCAGCAGACAGGACGTCTCAGCCACCATAAGGTACACTTTCATATGGAGCATGGGGATTGCCTTGATATTCATCATAATATACGCGACAGCAGGCATTCCTGTAATAAAGGTCATGACCTCCGACCCTGATGTAATAGGGACATGCCGGCAATATCTGCCATGGCTGCTGCTCATGCCGGTAATAGGCTGTGCCGCATTCACATGGGACGGCATATATGTCGGTGCCACAGCTTCAAGGTCAATCCGGGACGCCATGATATTCGCTGCAGCAGGATTCCTCGCGTCATATGCAGCCGGAGTCATGGTACTGGACCGCACCGTCAGTCCTGAGACATGGGAATACAGCTGCGCAGGCCTGCACATCCTGCTGTCAGCCTACTTCATACATCTGATAATAAGGGCAGTCTACCTTACCATGAAATACAAAAGGGTTGTACTTGACAACCCTTTCAGAAAATAGCGTTACGCCTGTTCTATACCGGTAGCAAAAGGCTATTTCAGCCCATGCTTCTTCAGGATCTTGAGCAATGGCTTCTCGATTGACTTCGCCCACAATGTATATCCATAGTCAGAAGGATGCACACCGTCAACCGATGTCTCGTGGTCAGGAGCCGTGGCATTGGTCTGGATGAAATATACATTCTTGTATTTCTTGACCGCCTCTGCCATCAGCTTTGCAGCCATGTCCTGCTTGGCCTGCTCATTCCTGTCGCTCACTGTCGAGAAATTCCTGTTCTCGCGGTAGATTGTCTGCATGAATATGAGAGGGGTGTCAGGCTTTGCTGCACGTATCTTCTCGATGAACGGGAAAAGCCTCTCGTTGATCATCCTTGCGTCCGGATTGGAGAATGCGTCGAAGACAATGGCATCTACATCCGCAGCAATGAGGACATCTGCAAAATATGGCTGGAGCTTGCAGTTTCCGCTGCATCCGAGGCTGAGCATCTGGACACCGGTGTTGCGCATGAACTGCATCGGGTAGCTCATTCCGCTGCGGCTGATGCTGATACCCTGTGTATAGCTGGAGCCGAATATCGCGACGCGGTGGCGGAAAGGAGACTCAAGGCTTTCAAGGGAAGCACCCTCCTCTACCCCGACTTTGACGGAATACATCTCGCTGTACATAGGAAGATAGAGCATGCACTCCTTTTCTTCATTGTCCATGTCGCTGACAATGATCAGCCTGTCGTTTTCTTTGCCGGGCCAGTTGACCTTCGAGGCCGCCCAGAGCCATTTCCCGTCCTTCTTTATATAGAGGTCATACCCCCTCAATGCAAGCGGCATTGTATTCACGCCATAATTCTTGTATCCGTACTCGGACTCAACAGCTATTGAAGTGGAATTGGTCTTGAAGAGCACTGCAAGGCCTGCCGAACACCTGACCTGGTCATTCTCCGATTTCGTAAACCCCTTGAACACACATGTATCCACACGGTGATAAGGATTCGGGGTGTCAATGACCTTACCGATGAGATTGAGATCACTGGCCTCCGTGAACTTGTAATTTACCCCTTTAGGGGTCTGGGCAGATGCACAAACGGCAACCGCGGCCATCGCGATGACAGCAAGAAGGGTCTTTTTCATACTTAGTTATAATAAAATCAGTTAATATTTCCGTATAAATACAGGCAATCTATGCCTGCTACCCAAAGGCGGACGCTAATTTAGTAAAAATTTATACCTTTGTCGTCCTTTTTGAGCTGATATTGGACATATATGAGTCTATATACTTATTTCAGGATAAGCAAGCCGTCATCCGGCAAAGTTCCGGAGCACCAGGTGCAATCTACATATAAAACTCTGAGGAACAGAACATTCTGGGCCGCTACAATAGCATATAGCCTATATTATGTATGCAGGATGAGCCTCAGCGTTGTCAAGCAGCCGATCATAGATGCCGGAGTGCTTACTCCAGGACAGCTTGGAATCATAGGGTCATCGCTCCTGTTCGTATACGCTGTAGGCAAATTCATGAACGGATTCATCGCTGACTACTGCAACATCAGGAGGTTCATGGCCACGGGGCTGGCTGTATCCGCACTGATAAACCTGATAATGGGAGCCGCAGGGCTGCTGAACGGCATGGCCGGACTGGCATCGGGATTCCTTTTCGCTATTTTCGCAATCGTGTGGGGGATGAACGGCTGGGTACAGTCCATGGGGGCGCCTCCGGGGATAATCAACCTGTCGAGATGGTTCCCGATGTCGATGAGGGGCACATACTACGGCGTGTTCAGCGCAAGCCCATATCTCGGCGAATTCCTGGCATTCATAATAGTGGGAATGGTAGTAAGCGCATTCGGATGGCAATACGGATTCATATTTTCGTCAATCGGAGGCTTTGCCGGTACTGCAATCATTCTCCTTTTCGTGTCTGACACACCTGAGAGCAAAGGACTTCCGTCAATACAGGAACTGTCGGGAGAGGCCCCGAGGAAAGAGGATTCAATGCCGACAAAGGAAGTGCAGAAAATGGTCCTCAGGCATCCCGGGATATGGATTATAGCGATATCAAGCGCATTTGTATATATAGCAAAATATGCCGTTGCAGGATGGGGAGTGCTTTTCCTGCAGAAGGCCAAGGACTTCTCGCTCGCAAGCGCGACACAGATCATCGCGTTCTCGGCTGTGTTCGGGGTTTTAGGCACCGTCATGGCAGGATGGCTTTCAGACAAGCTGTTCAAGGGAGACAGGATATTCCCGGCCATAATATCAGGAATCCTCAGCTTCGGCTCTCTCGGGCTGTTCCTCATGACCGGGGGCAGCTATATCCTGAACATACTGTATATATCCATGTTCAGCCTTTTCATCGGAATCCTGTACTGCATTGTCGCCGGCCTGATGGCAGTCGACATTGTCCCGCGCAAGGCGACCGGGGCGGCACTCGGGATAGTCGGCATATCAAGCTACATCGCAGCCGGAATCCAGGACATTGCAAGCGGATATCTGATAGAGGGGTTTGCAAGCATGCCGCAGATGACAGAGGGCCTCACGGAAGCCGAGATTCTCGCCGGGACATCATATGACTTCTTCCCGGTCTCGATTTTCTGGCTGGCAGCCGCGCTGGTTGCCTTCCTCCTCCCTGTCTCCTGCTGGAGAAAGATGATGAACCACTGATTTTTAAGCCCTCCAGGCGGCAAAGCCCGGCTGAAGGAAAACACCATACGACAATGGACAGAAAAGACATAGAGATAATGGCGCCTGCAGGCAATTTCGAATGCCTGCACGCTGCAATACAGGGCGGTGCAGATTCCGTATATTTCGGGGTTGAAAGACTGAACATGAGGTCACATTCAGCCAACAACTTCAAGATGACCGACCTCAAGGAGATCTGCGGGATATGCAGAGAGCATTCGGTGAAGACATATCTCACGCTCAACATAGTACTGTACAATGAGGACCTCGAAGACATGAGGCATACGCTTGATGCGGCAAAGGAAGCCGGCATCACGGCCGTAATTGCATCTGACATGGCGGCCATAATGTATGCAAGGCAGATCGGGGTGGAGGTGCACATATCGACCCAGCTCAGCATCTCGAATGCAGAGGCACTCCGTTTCTATGCACAATTCGCCGATGTCATAGTCCTTGCACGTGAGCTGAACCTGAACCAGGTCAAGGAGATAAAGGCGATAATAGACAGTGAGGGCATCAAGGGTCCTTCCGGAAGGAAAGTGGAGATAGAGATGTTCGCCCATGGTGCGCTCTGCATGGCAATCTCAGGCAAATGCTATCTCAGCCTGCATGAATACGGCGCATCAGCCAACCGCGGGTCATGCTACCAGATATGCAGGCGCGGATACGAGGTGACAGACATCGAGACCGGAAACCAGCTCCATGTGGACAACAAATACATCATGTCACCGAAAGACCTGTGTACCATAGAGTTCATGGACAAGATAATCGATGCTGGGGTTACGGTGTTCAAGATTGAGGGCAGGGCACGCTCGGCAGAATATGTCAAGAGGGTCGCATCATGCTACAGAAGAGCTGCAGATGCTGTATGCGCCGGGGAATACACCGGTGAACTGGCGGCAGGTCTGAAAAAAGAGCTGGCAGAAGTCTTCAACAGAGGGTTCTGGGACGGCTACTACCAGGGGGCAAGGCTCGGGGAATGGAGCGAAGTGTATGGAAGCAAGGCCACCAGGAAGAAAGTATATTGCGGGAAAGTCACGAACTGGTTCAGCAAGATAGGCGTAGCAGAGATCCTTGTGGAATCCGCATCTGTAAAGGCCGGTGACAAGATACTTATCATAGGGCCGTCAACAGGCGTTGTGGAGATGGATGTCAAGGAGATAAGGGTGGAGCTTAAGCCTGTGCAGGAAGCCGGGAAAGGCACATTCTGCTCTATTCCGGTAGATTTCTCGGAAATGAGCGCGGCACAGGATCCGGACACCGCAGACAACGCTTCTCCGTGCAGCTGCAGCGGACAGCCAGGTGCACTGCGCGACGGAAAACTGCGCAGAGGCGACAAAGTGTATATATGGGCAGAGGCATAGCCGCAATTCTGGCACACTGTTGGCATTAGCCGGCACCGGTTAGTCAGAAAAAGAAAACATTAAAATCCTAAAGTCATGAAAAGAAACTTGCTTATCGGTTTTGCGGCTATATTGGCTACATCCATTTTCAGTTCCTGCTCACACAACAAGGACAGCTACAGGTCCTACAGGGAAGCCATTGTGACTGTGAAGCCACTTGAAAACGGCTCATATTACATGCAGCTGACAGACAACGAGACCCTTTGTCCGGAAGGCTATCTTCAGTCCCCATTTAAAGACAAAGAGGTAAGGGCTTACACAATATATTCATATACAGGGCTTACAGACCCGGACTATGGCAAGGTTGTGACAATAGAGAGGCTTGACAGCATACGCACGAAGGACCCTGTCGCATACAACGGGGAGACAGAAGAAGAGCTTGCGGAGCTATACGGGAATGACCCGGTAGAGATAATGAATGACTGGATCACCGGAGTTGAGGACGGATACCTTACCCTGAACATATTCACGCACTGGAGCTGGTCCGGACTTGTGCAGCACTCCATAAATCTTGTCACAGGAATGAATCCGGACAATCCATACGAAGTCCGGCTGATGCATGACGCGAACAATGACCTCAGCCAGCGTGAGGGCTACAGCATGGTGGCATTCAGGCTCGGCAGCCTTCCTGACACAAACGGCGAGACAGTGAAGCTGACCCTGAAGTGGCAGGCGTTCGGGCAGGAGAAGTCAACGACATTTGACTATCGCACAAGACCAGGGGCAAGGCTGCTTGCAATTGAATAGGTGTATTCTCATCCAGGACGACATGCATTGAAGATGACATGGCATTGAAAAAGAGACGCCGGAAAGGAGCATTCCTTCCCGGCGTCATCGTATATGCTGGAATTATACTACAGGTTTGCGTTGACTGTCTTCCAGTCTGCAACTGCAGGGATTATTCCGAGGGTGATGATCTCGTCACGCATCTTGCAGAGGTGCTCGTATGAAGCATTGAGGGCTGCAACCTCCTCCTCTGTACCCTGAGGGTCTGCATAGTGGACACCCTCAGCGTCGATAACTGTAGGCATTGCCATCATCACATTGTTGTATGTCCCGTTGTTGACATAGCATCCTGCCGGCCACTCGAACTTCTTGCCGCCCATCGCTGCTGCAATCATCTCGACAGAAACGTATGCAGGGCTCTGGAATGAAGAGCGTCCACGGAGCTTGATGATATTTGAACCGCCCTGGATAGTGGCATGCTTGATCTCAGCGAAACGCTCCTCTGAAAGGTTCATCTCGGAAAGCGGCTTGCCGTCAATCTTCACACCTGATGCGAATACGGCCATAGCCTCGCCGTGTCCGCCATATGTACGTGCACCTGTAACCTTGCACTGCTGAACTCCGAACTCGGCTGCAAGCTCTGTCTGGAGACGTGTAGAGTCAAGGGCTGCAAGTGTAGTGACCTGTGATGGCTTAAGACCAGAGTGGAGAAGCACTACAAGTCCGGTAAGGTCAGCAGGGTTGAAGATAACCACTACATGCTTCACGTCCGGGCAGTATTTCTTCACGTTCTTTCCGAAATCCTCTGCAATCTGGCAGTTGCCCTTGAGAAGGTCCTCACGTGTCATGCCCTCCTTGCGTGGTGCACCACCTGAAGATATGATATACTTGGCATCCTTGAATGCAACCTCAGGATCAGTTGTATAGGTGATGTTGGCACCTTCAAAGGCGCAGTGGTTCATCTCTGCGACAACACCCTTAAGACCTGGCTCATATACGTCATAGAGGCAGATGTTCGGGGTAAGCTTCATCATCAGGGCAGTCTGTGCCATGTTTGAACCGATCATCCCGGCTGCGCCGACGATTGTCAGTTTCTCGTTAGTCAAAAAATCCATAATAGTTCCTATAATTTGTATGTTACTGTACTTGCCAAGGACAGCATGGCACCGGCCATGGATGCCCTGGATGTCTTTCCAAAAGACCTGCAAATATAATAATTTCCAAAGAACAGATATAGCGATATGCGAAATAATGCCGATGATTTTTTTGCAACACAAAAAAATGCTATATTTGCCGCGGATTATTAACTGATTAACGTGGAACCTCCCAGTCATACATTGACAGACTGCAGCGCCGCTGCAGGAAATTTATCTGACGATCCTCTGTCGGGATATATTTTCATGGTTGTAGATACGCCTTCGGATGAGGAAGGATACCTGATATGTGCATATTCTGCGCATAGCGGGCTGTCGTATATAGGCAGGCCTGGTGACACTGAATCATAACAAACATAAAACACTATAATATTATATATGGGACTTTATCTAAGAAAAACCCTTGACAATAAAGCTGAGATTTCAGTCTGGCAGATAACAGAGACAGAGCAGGAGCTCCTTGCCCTATGCTCAGTACCTACAGACGAGATGGAGGAGATATCCATCATAAGGAGCGAAGCCCAGAGAAAGCAGAAGCTCGCAGTCCGCGCCTTGCTGAACGAGGTATTCGACGAGAAGATGTACCTTAACCACCATGACAACGGCAAGCCGTTCCTTGAAAACTGCATCACGAATATCAGCATAACCCATACGGACAGATATGTCGCAATCATCACTCACAACGAGGATGACCTCGGGATAGACATAGAGTCCATGGACAGGGACTTCTCCGCAGTAGAGAAAAAGGCTCTCTCGGAAGATGAGATAGAGGACCTGGACGAGGACAGGAGAAATGAGCAGCTGGCCATCTACTGGTGTGCTAAAGAGGCGATATTCAAGAGGATGTCGCAGAACCGCGTGGACTTCTCTGAGCAGATTGAAGTAGAGAAATTCAACCCGAAGGGAGAGGGAGAGCTTGACGCCACATTCATCCACAAGGACGGACACGAGGAGGAGTTCGAGCTGGGATATACCACATTCGACCGGCATGTACTTGTCTGGGTTGTAGGATAGCCTGCAGCCCAGGCATCCATAGCCATAGCCACATATTTATCTACCGACGATTGGGATTGCACTATTAATTCTTTTTTAAAGAACAACATACTAATAACAATCACACATGCTTAAATTTTCCTTTAGACGCAGGCTATTATGCCTGCTAGGTTGTTTTATCATGTGCCCTGTACTGTTTTCTACAGTATCAAGAGCTGACACCGGACATGTACAGCAGGCTCCGGTATCACTGGCAGATGAAACTACCCCCCCCAACATCAACATCTCAGGAACAGTAACTGACATCAAGGGCGAGCCGCTTATCGGCGTCAGCATACTTGAAAAAGGGACTGTCAACGGCGCTGTCACCGACATTGACGGAAAATTCACACTATCTGTATCTGCCGGGGCCCAGATCGAGGTCTCATGCATAGGATTCACCCCAAAGACACTCACTGTCACCTCAGGAACGCCTCTGACAATCGTGCTGGAAGAGGACTCCGAACTTCTCAACGAAGTCGTTGTAACTGCCCTCGGAATCAAGCGTGAGCAGAAAGCGTTGAGCTACAATGTCCAGGAGGTCAAGGGCGACAAGCTCACCGCTGTCAAGGACGCCAACTTCATCAACTCCCTCCAGGGAAAAGTCGCGGGAGCGATAGTCAACACCTCCGCCGCCGGCCCGGGTGCAGCAGCGCGTATCATCATGCGAGGCACCAAGTCACTGGAGAAGGATGACAACGCCCTCTATGTAATCGACGGTATCCCGATGTTCAACATCAACTCCGGCGACAACTCGGGAGGTACAATGAATGACCAGCCGGGAACCAACAGCGTGGCTGACATAAACCCGGAGGACATCGAGTCCCTTACCATCCTCACAGGTCCGTCTGCGGCAGCCCTCTATGGATCGGAAGCGGCAAACGGAGTTATCCTCATCACGACAAAGAAAGGCTCTGAGGGGAAGATGAAAGTCTCCTACAGCAACAGCACAAGCTTCTCTACACCGCTGATGATGCCGCAGTTCCAGACAAGGTATGCAAACGCAGAGGGAAGCCAGTACAGCTGGGGACCGGCACTTTCAACTCCTTCGACATACAACCCGGCGGATTTCTTCAACACCGGAGTGAACGAGATCAACGGCCTTACATTCACATGCGGAACAGAGAAGAACCAGACATATGCCTCTGTCTCCACCACGAATTCAACCGGAATCCTCCCGAACAACACCTACAACAGGTACAACTTCTCCTTCAGGAACACTACGAAGTTCGCAAAGGACAAGCTAACCCTTGATGTCGGAGGGCAATACATCATCCAGAACAACAAGAACATGGTCGGAAGCGGACTGTACTTCAACCCTTTGACCTCGCTCTACCTGTTCCCGAGGGGCGAAAGCTTCCAGGAGGTGCAGGCCTTCGAACGCTGGAACGAGACCAGGGGAATCATGGAGCAGTACTGGCCGGAAGCAATATTCGGCTCTGACTACGACATGCAGAACCCCTACTGGATCATGTACCGCATGCAGAACAAGCTGAAGAAACGCCGCTACATGATGAATGCAAGCCTGAAATGGGATGTGACCCAATGGCTCAACATCGCAGCCCGCATCAGGGTCGACAATTCAGACCAGGACATATATGCGGAACGCTATGCGACTACAACCGGAACTTTCACCGAAGGCAGCGACAGGGGCTTCTACAATCACACAAAGCAGAATGACAGGACTGTCTACGGAGATGTGATTGCCAGCATCAGCAAGAATTTCGTTGACGACAGGCTGTCCATCAATGCCAACATCGGAGCCTCATTCAATGACATGAGGGAAGATGTAATGTATTTCAAGGGAGGCCTTGAGCAGATACCGAACTTCTTCCACTACGGAAACATCAAGCTTTCGACATCAAAGAGGAACGAGACTGCATGGCACGACCAGACACAGAGCGTCTTCGCAAGCTTCGAGGCAGGATGGGACCGCATGGTATACCTGACCCTTACCGGGCGCAATGACTGGGATTCAAGGCTCGCATTCACTGACAAGCCATATTATTTCTATCCGTCTACAGGTCTTTCGTTTGTAATAAGCGAGCTGTTCGACTCCCCTGTTGCTGTGCCTTATCTCAAGGTTCGCGCATCATGGTCTGAGGTCGCATCAGCACCTGAGCGCTATCTTACACGGAAGCAATACACATATAATGAGCAGACAAATCTCTATGAATACCCGTCTGTCCATTATGACACCAACCTCAAGCCGGAGAACACAAGGTCATGGGAACTCGGACTCAACGCAAAGTTCTATGAGAGCAGGTTCAACCTCGACCTCACATTCTACCGTTCGAACACTTTCAACCAGACGTTCTACGTCGATGCATCATCTTCTTCCGGATACAAGCAGAACATAGTCCAGACCGGAAACATCCAGAACCAGGGAATCGAGGCGGCAGTCGGATACACCGACTCATACTCGGCAGGCAAGGTGAAGTTCTCAACCAATTTCACATTCACGATGAACGACAACAAGATCATCAGGCTTGCCAACGGAGCCATCAACCCAGAGAACGGGGAGGTCATAGAGATGGACTATTATCCAAAGGGAACCCTCGGAATCAGCGGCGGCCCTGCCCTCAGGCTCACAGAGGGCGGCACAATGGGAGACCTCTACATCAACCAGAGGCTGCGCCAGTCCCCTAACGGGTACATTTACGCCAATGCGACAAACGACATAGAGCTTGAGACGACAGAGTACCGCAAGATCGGTTCACTGCTTGCCAAATGCCATGTGGGATGGAACACCAGCCTGTCGTATGCAGGAGTAAACCTGAATGTGCAGTTCACCGGACGCTTCGGCGGACTGGTAGTATCAGACACACAGGCACTGCTTGACAAATACGGTGTGTCTGAAGCATCTGCAGCAGCAAGGGATGCAGGCGGAGTAAGCATAGGTGAAGGAAGGGTTGTCGACGCGCAGAAATATTACGACAAGGTGACTTCCGCAATAGGTACTTACTATACCTATGACGCAACAAACGTAAGGCTCTCTGAACTCAGTGTCAGCTATACGCTTCCTGGAAAATGGTTCAAGGACAAGGTCGGGCTGACGGTCGGGCTGACCGGAAAGAACCTCTGGATGATATACTGCAAGGCTCCTTTCGACCCTGAAAGCACCGCTTCCGTGACAAACAACTTCTACCAGGGAGTGGACCTGTTCCAGCAGCCAAGCCTCAGAAGCCTTGGATTCAACGTAAAACTTTCATTCTAAGTCATGACGATAATGAAAAACAATATATACAAGATTGCTGCGTGCATTTTCATCACAGCCCTGATGTCTGGCTGCACGAAGGATTTCGAGAATTACAACACAAATCCTTTCGGCCCGACAGAAGAGCAGATGAAGGCTGACAACGCCTTGACCGGATCATTGATCAAGGCCATAATCCCCACTCTTGTGCAGGGACAGCAGAACAACTCGCAGATGATAGACCAGATGGTCGGCTCTGAATACGGCGGACATATCTCATGTATCGCATCATGGGGAAACGCCGGCAACTTCTACACATACAATCCAAGGATAGGATGGTATGACATACCTTTCGACACGATGATGTCCCAGATATATACAAGCTATTTCCAGATTCTTGAATATACACAGGGGAAAGGCCCGATATTCTACTGGGCACAGATCATCCGCATAGCTACTACGCTCAAGATCAGCGACTGCTATGGCCCTGTACCTTATTCAAACGTCGGCGGAGGGGCATACACAGTGGCATACGACTCAATGGAGGACCTCTACGACAATATGTTCGCTGACCTCGATGAGGCGATTACCGCACTTGAGAGCCTTGTGCTGAGCGGCGAGGACATGTCCTCCCTCGCAGAAAGCGACTACATCTACAACGGTGATTTCACGAAATGGGTGAAATTCGCCAATACCCTGAAGCTCCGTATGGCTATACGCATCAGCTCTGTGAAGCCAGAGCTTGCACAGGCTAAGGCGGAAGAGGCAGTGAACGATGTTATCGGAGTAATGTCATCTGCATCTGATGCAGCATGGAGCTCATACAATGACGGAATGAACCCTTACAAGCGTGCAGCATATGACTGGAACGGCGGCGAGCTGCGTGTCAGCGCAAACATAACCTCATATCTCGGAGGCTACAACGACCCGCGTCTTGAAAAATACGCGACAGAAGTCAACGGTGAATACAGAGGCGTGCGCAACGGCATTGAGCAGAGCGCAGCGACAACCACAGCCTATCAGGCATTCTCAAATGTCAACATATCCGAAGACGAGCCTCTCCTTGTGATGTCTGCCTCGGAGGCATATTTCCTCAGGGCTGAAGGTGCACTGAAGGGCTGGAGCATGGGAGACTCTGCAAAGGATCTATACGAGGAAGGCGTGAGCGTCTCGATGAGCGAGCGAGGTGTATCCATAGGCAGCTATCTGTCAAGCACTGCCACCCCTGCGGACTACACAGACACGTATAATTCGTCAAACAACATCGCTGCCGTGACAACAGTATGCCCTGCATATGACGAGACAGCGGGTGATGAGGTGAACCTTGAAAGGATTCTCGTGCAGAAATGGATTGCAAGCTTCCCTAACGGATGGGAAAGATGGGCAGACTTCCGCCGTACAGGATATCCTAGGCAGTTCCCGGTTGTAAAGAACAGCAACAGCGACGGCGTGACTTCCGCAAGAGGCATGAGGAGGCTTCCTTATCCGTCGAATGAGTATAACACCAATGCCGCAAATGTCGCGGATGCAGTCAACATGCTCGGAGGAGCCGACAATGCAGCCACAGACCTCTGGTGGGCAAAGAAGAACTAATTTTAGATAAACAGAAATGAATTCAAAGAATATCATATTCGGAACTGGGCTTATCCTCATGTTCACGCTTGGCATAATAGGGACGTCATGCAGCAAATGGACTGAGCCACAGGCGAAGGACTACTATGTAGGACCGTCTGAAGCCTACAAGGACAATATCAAGGACTATCTCAACTCACCCCACAAGGTCATGTTCGGATGGTATTATAACTGGACCGGGCAGGGCGGCTCAAAGCAGGGCTGCCTGACAGGACTTCCCGACAGCACAGACTTCGTAAGCCTGTGGCTGTGCTGGGGAAATATCAATGAGGCTCAGCAGGCAGACCTCAGGGAATTCCAGGCAAGGGGTTCAAGGGCTGTCCTCTGCTGGCGTGCAGGAGATATCGGAGACAACCTGACCCCGGGCGGCAATGACAGCGCACTGAAGCAGGAGTTCTGGGGATATACTCCAGGCGACTCCGAGTCATGCGTAGCCGCTGCAAAGAAATACGCTATGGCGATTGTCGACACCTGCAGAAAATACAATGTAGACGGATTTGACTATGACATCGAGGACTGGGGCACCCTCATGAACAGCAGCATGCCGGAGGTCGCCAACGAATTCATGCGCACACTGCGCTCTGAATTTGACAAAGAGGGCAAGATGCTCGTGGCTGACATACCTGGCGGAACTGGCTGGCTCACATTCTACGATGTGCTGGAGAACGATGTACTTGAAAGCCTTGACTATATCGTATGGCAGACATACGACCTCGTAGGCACCGGCCTTGACGGCTTCTTCACAGGAAGCGGAGGAGTCCAGTCACACAATCCGGAGATGTTTGAATGCGTGTTCAAGAAATCCATAGTCACAGCAACCTTTGAAGAGGCAGCAAAGAAGTTCAGGTTCCTTGAGCAGTCAAAATGGGTACCTTCATGCGGACTGCAGCATGCCGGACAGGGTGCATACCACATCGAGTACGACTATTTCGGCACCCCTGACTATCCGACTGTACGCCAGGCAATAGGCATCCAGAACCCTCCTATCAACAAATAAAAAAGACCAGCTATGAGAAAAAGCATAATAAAATCCATTGCCGCATGTGCGCTCGCATTCCTGGCCGCAGGATGTGAAGACGCAAAATACGAGGTGCTGGAGAATCTTGTATATATCAGCGATGCATACAATGCAAAGACAAAGGACATCACAATGCTTGAAGGCACTACAAGGACTTCCATAATAGTCCGCATGGCCCAGGCTACGGACAAGGATGTCACAGTCAGCCTGAAGATGGACGAAGCGTACCTTGACGAGTACAACGCAATAAACCAGACTGACTTCAAGGTTGTCCCCGACGCCATATTTGACAGGACTGTATCAATCCCCGCAGGTGATGTCAGCTCTGAACCTGTCGTTGTCGAGATACCGTATTTCGAGACAAACGGAGCATCATACGTCCTGCCTATTTCAATAGAGGATGTGCAGGGAGATGTCGAGAAGGCAGCAAGCTCATCAAGGCTTATCATCAACCTCGTGAAGCCTATCCACCAGTTCGTGCCGAAATTCACATGGTACAATGGAATGAAGGCAGCTCCGGAAGATACCGACTGGGGGCTTTCACTCACCAACTACACACTTGAATGGTGGAGCCGCGTGACCGGAAAGAACGGGGACAGCTCTGGTTACTCAAAGAACAACCAGGCCATATTCGATTCAGGAAGCAGCTCAACCGAGCTGTACATCCGCTTCGGTGACCTCGTATATGCAAGCGGAGGGGTCTACTACAACAACTTCCTCCAGATCAAGACAATGGGAGACATGCAGATAGACACAGGAGACCCTACTTCGGAAGGAAACGGCCTGACTTCAGGCGTGTGGTACCACTTTGCCGTCACATACGATTCAGCCACAGGAAAATGCACAATGTACAAGAACGGCATAGAGTCCGGGCTTGCCACCGGTGCAGCTGGAAGGCCTATGCTGATTGACAAGTTCAGCATGATCAGCTCCGGCTCACAGTATTTCCCTGATTTCTGTGAGCTTTGCCAGGTAAGGCTCTGGAAAACGACCAGGACTGCATCTCAGCTCCAGAAGGGAATGTACTCGGAGGTTGCATATGACAACCCTGACCTGATACTTTATCTCCCGATGAGCGAGACTGCACGCATTATCAGCTACACTGACAACACCCAGAGTGCAGAAATCGACCCGGCAAAGACAATCAGCAGCATTGTCCTGAAAGACGTGACCGGAAACGGGCACGATGTAACAGTAGGCAACATGGGCCTGAGCAGCACCAGCGGCTCAAGCGTGACATGGGCTGAATACACATTCTCAAAATAAATGCAAATGAAAAGATTTTTCAATATGGCAGCCATTGCACTGGCTGTACTTTCAATATCTGTCTCCTGCCAGAAGGAAGGCCCTGTGGACCCGTATTCAATCAATTACGTCTATGTCTACGGTCCCCTGCAGAGCGACTACACCCTCCAGTACTACGCAAGCGGTGAATTCAAGAAGTCAATCGACACGGAAAAGGCTCTTGTCCCGGCAAGATGCACCAAGCCTGCACCGGCAGACATACACGTATCGTTTGAAATTGACGGCTCCCTTGTGGAAAAGTACAATTCGGAAAACGGGACAGACTGCGTCCTGCTTGAGAATGTCACCCTGGAGAACAAGGACCTTGTAATCAGGAAAGGCGAATACATCTCGGCCGACAGCCTCAGGGTTGTCTACAATGACATGGCGGAGTTCCAGAACGGCAAAGGGGAATACCTCCTCCCTATCACAATCACTTCTGTATCGGGACCGGAGGTCAGCCAGAGCGAACGCTCTGTATTCTACCTGCATTACACTTCATCTGCAATCTATGCTGAAATCGTCAGCTCACCGGCAGGCACGCTCATATCAGACACATCAGGATGGAGCATCACATTCTACGGAACAGACTGCACGGGAGACGTAGCTGCTGACAACTCTGACGGAATCGGCTGGTACTCATGGGAAGGCAACGGCCTCTTCAACGTTGACCTCGGATCGCTCCAGAAAGTGTCTGCGCTCCGTTTCAAATGGTACGCATGGTACTATGCGGCAACTGACGTGCATCTCTCTGCAAGTGCAGACGGGGAGACATGGAAGGACATGGGTTCATATAGCCTTAATGTCGGCTATTCCAATGTTGAATACCTGTCTGTCCTTACCCCTGCCGGCATCCGCTACATCGAGCTTGAATTCTCTGGCAACAACTACAATTACGGCACCAGCTACTATCCTTATCTGACAAACATTGGAGTATATGTAGCCGAGTAGGGCAAAGGCAGAGCAAATAACATCTTTGTTATTCAATTTTGATATTTTCTAAATTAACTTTATGGTCAGGCACCTGTTAGCAAGCAAGTTAACAGGTGCCTTTCTTTATTGTTGAAAACTTTTTATAACAAAACCCAAAGATTCTATGAAGTATTCCGCTATCTTTGTCTTCCGGTTTTGAAAGACCAATCCGGTAAGGCAACAATCAATCAACACATAACTTTTTCAGCCCGAAGCCAAAAGCTCTAGGGCTGATGTAAACTTGACTTCATAATGGTTAGGAATGTTATTAAACGCGACGGCCGAGTCGTCGAATTCGACAAGAAGAAGATTATTGACGCTGTGACAAGGGCAATGGATGTAACAGACGAAGGCGAGGACATTGTGCTTGCTGCCGAAATCGCCGCTGCCATATCGAAGATTGCAAAGGAGAGCATGAGTGTCGAGGACATCCAGGACCATGTCGAGATGGAGCTGATGAACAGCACCAGGAAAGAAGTCGCAAAGAAATACATAGCATACCGCAACCAGCGCAACCTTGCCCGCAAGGCAAAGTCACGCGAAATATTCAAGGAGATCATCGAGGCACAGGCAACAGATGTCACAAGGGAGAATGCCAACATGAATGCAGACACCCCTGCCGGAATGATGATGAAATTCGCGTCTGAGTCAACAAAGTCATTTGTCGACGAATGCCTGCTTTCCGAGGACGTAAAGGAGGCTGTCACGAATGCATATATCCATATACATGACAAGGACTACTACCCTACGAAGAGCCTTACGTGCGTGCAGCATCCGCTCGACAAGATCCTGAAAAACGGATTCTTTGCCGGACATGGAGAGTCAAGGCCGGCAAAGAGGATAGAGACCGCCAGCATCCTCGGATGCATATCCATGGAGACAGTGCAGAACGAGATGCACGGAGGACAGGCGATTCCTGCATTTGACTTCTACATGGCACCGTTCGTCAGGAAAGCGTATCAGGAGGAGATAGACAAGATAAGCGACATCACCGGAATTGACTATTCAAGGCTCAAGGATTTCGCGATAGACGACTATATCAAGAGAGACCTTCTTGGAATCCAGGGCGATGAAAGGGTGATCCAGCATGCCATCAACATGACAGTAAGCCGTGTACACCAGTCAATGGAGGCATTCATACATAACATGAACTCAATCCATTCACGTGGCGGAAACCAGGTCGTCTTCAGCTCAATCAACTATGGTACAGACACGTCAGCGGAAGGACGCTGTGTAATCCGCGAAATCCTGAACACGACATATGAAGGTGTAGGAAACGGCTCGACAGCTATTTTCCCTATCCAGATATGGAAGAAGAAGAGAGGTGTCAGCTACCTTCCTGAAGACAGGAACCATGATCTCTACAGATTCGCATGCAAAGTGTCTGCAAGGCGTTTCTTCCCTAACTTCATCAACCTTGACGCCCCATTCAATTTCCATGAGCAGTGGAGGGCAGACGACCCTAAGAGATATGAATACGAATGCGCCACCATGGGATGCCGCACAAGGGTGTTCGAGAACAGGTTCGGGCCAAAGACGTCAATAGGGCGCGGAAACCTTTCATTCACAACAATCAACATAGTGAGGATAGCCATCGAGTGCATGGGAATCGAGGACAGGAATGACAGGATACAGGCATTCTTCCAGAAACTTGACTGGGCACTTGACATCACTGCGAAACAGCTTTGCGAAAGGTTCAACTTCCAGAAGACCGCCCTCAAGAAGCAGTTCCCTCTCCTGATGGGTGCACTCTGGGTAGGAAGTGAAGGCCTGGAAGACACTGACACAATAGAGAAGGTCATCAACCAGGGCACCCTCGGAATAGGTTTCATCGGCCTTGCCGAGACACTTATCGCGCTGACAGGCAAGCATCATGGAGAATCAGAGGAGGCACAGGAGCTGGGTCTGCGCATCGTGACATACATGAGGGACAAGGCCAACGAATACTCCGAGATGTTCAAGCACAACTTCAGTGTATTGGCTACACCTGCTGAAGGACTCTCCGGAAGATTCACAAAGCTTGACCGCAAGAAATTCGGAATCATACCAGGGATAACCGATAAAGAGTACTACACAAACTCCAACCATGTCCCTGTGTACTATAACTGCACCCCTAAGCACAAGGCTGAGATCGAGGCTCCTTACCATGACCTCACACGCGGCGGACACATCTTCTATGTTGAAATCGACGGTGACGCCACACACAATCCTGAGGCAATCATGTCCATCGTGGACATCATGGATAAATACAACATCGGCTACGGCTCTGTAAACCACAACAGGAACAGGTGCATGGACTGCGGATATGAGAATGCAGATGCAGACCTTGCAGAATGCCCTAAATGCCATGGACACAATATAGACAAGCTCCAGAGGATTACGGGATACCTTGTCGGCACCACAGGCAGATGGAACAACGCAAAGCTCGCCGAGCTCCGCGACCGTGTAGTACATAAGTAAAATACAGCTGAATCATCAGCAATAGAACCGGAAGTGTTCCCGACAGGGCAGGCCTTGTACCTTCGGGAACATTTTTATATGGGAATCAAAGGAATATGGCAAAAATAAGAATCCTGGACATAATAGAAGAGACGATGGCTGACGGACCGGGGCTGCGGACCGCCATCTATTGTGCAGGCTGTGCGCACCGGTGCCCCGGCTGCCACAACCCTCAGTCATGGGATTTTGCCGGAGGGCATGAGATGACTGTGGACGAACTGCTTGACATAGTCAAGGCAGATGAGTTCAGCAATGTGTCGTTTTCCGGAGGAGACCCCTTCTATCAGGCAGAGGCGTTCACGGAACTGGCACGCCGCATAAAGGAGGAGACAGGGAAGACCATCTGGTGCTGGACAGGATTCACATATGAGGAAATCCTTGCGGACGGCCGGCTTTCAATGCTTCTTCCATATATAGACGTGCTTGTTGACGGACCTTTCATACAGGAACTGAGAGACCCGGAACTGATGTTCCGGGGCAGCTCAAACCAAAGGATCATATATCTTACGGAAAAGGAGGATGATGTCATCCCTGGGACTGTGCCCTTAAAACCTGCGAAATAAAGCGGTTCTTTTCCGTTGTGTTCTCAAAGACTTCATCTACCGGACAGGTCGTGCACCATCCGCCGCCGAGCAGGACAAATTCCAGCGATGCAGGGAAACGGTGCCCATTCTCGCATTCCCACTCAAAAACAGCTCCTTTCACGCCTAACTTTTCAGCCGGGCCTATAAAACGGCCCCCTCTGAAAGCAGCTGCGGCCTCAATCTCATCAAGAGAGAGTTCATAGATGGACTTGGTCTCGTCATATCCATGGTCAAGGATACGTACCTCGCCTTTGTCCATTGCCGCCTCAAGGTTCTTTTCATAGTGCGGCGGACGGGCCTGCTCCCATGACTTTATGGAGCGGTAGTTTTCCTCTGACCCATAGAAGGCCGCCAGCTTTTCACGGTCATTCTCCACCCACCACTGTGTGCCCATGCCTTTCTCAAACGCATACGGCTTCATGAACATCTTCACAGCAAAGGCCGGAGCGAGAAAAGCCAGGTTGTAATACCACGGCAGGCGCTTCATCATCCCTCTGAAATAGTCTTCCACAGGGACATTGGCCCTGAAATGAAGATAATTCTCCAGGACATCTGCATCGGTATACCACATTCCATGGAAATTCTGCGTTGCAAACCACTGCGGCTCGAACACTTTTTCCGGTGACGGAAGCCCGAGGGCCTTGAGCATCCTTGTCTCGAACTCATAGTTTGTCATCCTGTACTGCTCACCGCTGCTGATGTTGTAGAACCTGTTCCAGAACTCTTCCGGCACCCAGTCCTCAACCACATTAGCCAGCACACGCCCGGAGTCCTCTATGGTGGCCCATTCCAGCACTCCCCTTATAGGCACATGGAAAGCAGTTGGGTTTACAACCTTCAGGATGCCGGGATACAATATGCCTGTCTGCCTGATGGAGACCCATTTCCTGATTCCCGAGTCGGAAATGATTCTCTCCGCCTCGCACTTGGACACAGAATATTTGTCATATCTGCTGGCATAGACCGGATCTCCCGCACGTCCCCAGTGCACCGGGAAAAGACGGTCTCCGCATTGCGCCACAGAGCCGATATAGACAACCTTTATGTCATCCTTGTTTTCCTGCGCGAGCACAGCCTTTGCTATATGCTGCGCAGAAGAGATGTTGACCTTAAGTGTCTTCTCAGGGAAATAGTCAGCCGCAGGTGAAACCATTCCTCCTACATGCAAGACATAATCCGCCCCTGTCACTCCTGCAAGAATGTCATCATAGTTCGTAAGGTCGCCCCAGACAATAGACACCGCAGGGTCATCCATATATGGCTGAAGCTTTTTCCTGTTCACCTTGCCGGGACGGGCAAGCAGACGTATGTTGAATCTGTCCTTTTTCTTGAGAAGCTCCTGGAATCCGGCCCACCCCATGTTTCCGGTGGCACCGGTAAGAAATATTGTCTTTTTCATAGTTAAATCTTGAATGTCTATCGCAGCCAAAGTTCCGGATTCTGTGGAGTCTGGTCCTTCCATATCTGGAAATGGAGCTGTGTCTCTCCGTTGATTGTATCCACGACTCCTATCGTCTGGCCTGTCTTTACTGTATCTCCCGGCTTTACAGAAGTTGATTTCAATTTACAATAGAATGAGAAATAGTTCCCATGCTGCACAAGCACACACTGGTTGTATCCCGGCATCACGACAATCTGCTTCACGACACCATTGAACACAGCCTTTATCTCTGTACCCGCAGAAAGGGCGATATTGACACCGTTGTTGAACGGCAGCTTAAGCTTGGTATATACAGGATGATAATGCTGGCCGAAATGGTCGACCACCGGTCCTTCAGCAGGCCATGGGAGTTTTCCCTTATTGGATGAAAACTCTGATGCCAGCTTATAGTCCACCGGCTTCTTTGCCGTTGATGAACCTCCTGAAGACGGCTTCATGGCAGCCTCGACGAGGCGTCTTATCTCACGGTCCAGGGCCTCCACCTGGCGTTTCTTTGATGCAAGCTCTTTCTGGTACTGCGCCTTGTTCCTGTTAAGCTGGGCAACGACATTGCCTGCCTGCTGCTCCTCCTTCGCTAGGGCGGAAACCTCTTTCTGGCGTTCTGCCCTCAAGGCCTCCGCCTCTTTCTTCAGTCCCTGCAGCTTCATTTTCTCCGATTCAAGGTCCGCCTGCGCGAGCCTTATCTTCTCTGCCTGGTCCTTCATCTGTGAAGAAAGTGTCTTGAAATAGCTATAGCGGCGGAATGCCTGCCCAAGATCCTCGCTCGCAAGTATATACATATACCATATCTTGGCATCTCGGTTCTTGTATGCCCCCTTGACAAGACGTGCATAATAGGCGGACAGCGTATCGACCCTGGCCTGATAGACATTTATCTGCCTCTGTGTCCTGTATATCTTGTCTGAATAGCTCCTTATTTCACGGTCGCTCTGCGCGACAAGCTCCTTGCGGTTCGCAATCTTCTTCCTGATGAGCGTGAGCTGTGAAAGTGCACTTCTGCTCTTGGACGCATTGTCTGCAAGCTGCCTGTCAATTATGGCTATTTCCTTCTCCAGCTGAGCCTTCCTGTTCTGCTGGGCTGTGACATCCTGTGCGAAGGCAGCCATGGCGTTGCCGGCAAGCAACACCAATGACAGCAATATCCGTGGTATCAGTCTATTCATTTGACAAAACCTGTTTCTTTTACAGCGGCCTTACGCTCCTCTATCTTCTGCTCAAGCCCTGGAACCTCCCCCGACTTGTTCTTCGAGATGGCCAGGTTCCAATAGATGAAGGCATCATCATATTCCCCAAGCTTATAGAGGACTTCAGCGTAATGGTCCAGGATAACAGGATTATCCCTTCCTCCATACAGCATAGCATGCTTGAAGCTGGTCTTTGCTTCCAATGGCTTCCCCTGAAGATACAGGATCCATCCGAATGTGTCGAGATAAGTCGGATTGTCAGGCTCCCTGGTGACTGTCTTGAGGCTCATCCCGTATGCCTTCTTCAGCTTCTTGCCCTCCACACTGAGATAGTAAGCATAGTTATTGAGGACAGGAAGGTATTCCGGATTGATTTTCAGAGCCTTATCATAAGCCTTATAAGCCTTGGAGTTATCTCCCGTCAAATGGTAGATGTCTCCCATTGTAGTGTACGAGTTGAGAGTCCTGGAACTGTCCCTTGGAGAGATGGACAAGATCCTGTTGCACGTCTCGATTGCACTGCTGTATTCTTTAAGGTTGAAGTCAGCAAGGACAGCCAGCTCAAGGAAAGCAGGTTCAGACGGGAAATCCCCGTAAGATTTCTGCGACTGCACGGCAAGCTCCTTCCACTCATGGAGATACATAAGGATCTCAGAATAGCTGGCTGCCGCCGAAAGGCTTTCCGGCCAGTTCACCATATTCTCACGGAAGCACTCCCTGGCCTCATCCCCACGCCCCGTGGAGAAATAATATATGCCCGCCACCGTCATTACAGTGCTGTCCTTCGGATGGGCATTAATGCAAGCGGTAAAGACAGAATCCATCTGCGGACGGAACATCTTGAGGAAATTCGGGTCCGCCCTCTGTGTCAATGCCCTCAGATAGTCACTTTTTCCCTCTGCGCTTATCTCCTTGCGTGAGATAAAGTCACCTATGGTACCGAAATAATTGTCATACTGCCTTGTTATCCTGTATGTCTCCGCCTTGCTGAGAAGCGCAGGTGCATAGTCAGGCGCGATATCAAGGGCCTCGTCATACATTGCGATGGCCGTAGAATCATTGTACATCGACATCTGCCTGTCGCCAAGCACTGTCAGGACCTGCGGAGAAGAGTATTCCCTGTTATATGCCTCAAGGGATTCATAGGCATCCAGCTGACGGTCCAGACGGCAAAGGATGTCAAACCTTGCCATAGCTGTAGGCTCGCTCTTGCCGAACACAGTCTCAATCTGGTCAAGCATCTCCAGTGCATCCTCCATCTTGCCCTGGGACAGGTATATATCAATGAGGTTGTAATAAAGGTCACTCTTCTTGGGGAAATCCTTGAGCATCCCGATATACATGGATTCAGCCAGTTCCGGACGCCCTGTCATGCTGTACAGCTGTGCCAGACGGTATCTGTACCAGAAATTTCCGGAGTCAAGCCTCACGGCCTCCTTCAGCTCCGCCTCTGCCCCTGTGAAATCTGACTGGAGCAGCTTCACCATTCCAAGGTAATAATGCGCAGCATCGTCTGTCGAAGCATTGGCCAGCAGAAGCTTAAGTTTCTTTTCTGCCTCCGGGTAGCTCCTTGCATCAAAGTCAAGGACTGCATCAACAAGCATATTCTCCTTATTTCTCTCTATCCTATAGGATTGGGCTTCAACATTTTGCAAATCAAGAAGCAAAAGAGGGACACACAATATAAAAAATAAACGTCTTATTGCCATAACATCTAATCTCCACAGGGAAAACTGCACAAAAATAGTATAAAATTATTTACTTTTGTAATTTACGCGGGTCCAATGCAACAATTCAGCCATGAATTGCATCTTTAGGCTCGCATAGGATTTTGGAACAGATTTGCTAATATTGTGAGCGACACTTCAGAAAAAGAATTGATAGACCTGTGCAAAAAGGGGGACAGAGTTGCGCAAAAGGCCGTTTACGACCGTTTCGCAGCCAAGATGTTCCTCATTTGTCTGCGCTATGTAAGCGACAGGACTATCGCTGAAGACCTCCTGCAGGAGGGTTTCGTCACTCTGTTCTCAAAACTTGACAGCTACAAGGGAGACGGTTCTTTTGAGGGCTGGGCACGCAAGATCTTTGTCACGACAGCACTTATGTACCTGCGCAAGAAGGATGCACTGAAGATGAGCGAGGATATAGACAACGCCAGAAACATATCATCCAGCTACTCGACTCCGATGCAGAGCGTAGGATACAAGGAGCTGCTGAAGCTCATTGGCACCCTGCCGACCGGATTCCGGACTGTATTCAACCTGTATGTACTGGAAGGATACTCCCACAAGGAGATAGGCAATATGCTCGGAATATCCGAAGTCACATCCAGGACTCAGCTCAGCAGGGCAAGGACAATGCTTCAGGAAAAGATAAGGGGAATGGAAAATGGGTAGATTGAACGATACTGATTTTGACCTCAGGATAAGGGAGATTCTTGATAGCGCAGAGGAAGAAGTACCTGCGCATATCTGGGATGCCGTGGAGACGCGTCTCGATGAGATTGACGCCTCCAGGAAACGCCGTATAATACCTGTATGGCTACGCAACGCAGGATTCGTATCGGCAGCCGCGGCGGCAGTTGCCCTGGCACTTGTATTGACGGGGACATTCCGGAACAATGCCCCTGCAGGGCAAGACGACATGTTTGCCGTCATCGAATCCCCAAAGCCACAGGAGGGATCCATGTCCACCGCAGGCGATTACGCAGGCTGCAATGACATGGCATTGCTGGCAGAGAACATAGCCGGGACAAACTCACAGGTCCATGTATATGAATCCGTGCTGGCAAGCGCAGACACTGCGGGGGCGGCGTCTGAAATCCAGGAAGCCATGGAGCAGGAAAAGACAGAAAACGTCTCAAGGCCAGCAGAGCTCCCATCCTCCATGTCATCTATCAACGGGAATGCGAAATCCGACAGATGGACTGACCCGTTCGCTTTTGAAGATGAGGCACCAGGGAGCAGGCCAGCAGTCTCGATCACGCTGAACGGAAACGCATCCGGTTCATCAAACTCAGGGACATCTGCAGCACCTGCCATAAGGCCAATGAAAGCCGGTGCGCAGAGAGCAGCCAGGAACACAATAAACGAGACAGGAAGCTCGACATACAGCATTCCGGTATCTTTCGGAGTCGGGGCCAAAGTGTCTCTCGCCCCAAGATGGTCAATCGGCGCAGGAGTGAACTATACACTGCTGACACGCTCATTCAAAGGGACATACATCGATGAGTCAAAAACGCCTGTGGAATATGCGAAGATACGTAACAGCCAAAGCTACATAGGAATACCTGTCAATGCATATTTCAGCATAATCAGCAACAGTAAAATAGATTTCTACGCATATGCAGGGGGAACTGCCGAGAAATGTGTCAGCAACAGATACAGGATGGCACCAGAAATCATATACAAGGAGAACGTAAAGGGATTCCAGTTCTCTGCAGATGCAGGAATCGGTGTGGAATTCATATTCGCCGACATGATCGGTCTCTATATAGACCCGAACATAAAATACTATTTCAAGGACAAGAACCAGCCGAAGAGCATCAGGACAGAGAATCCGCTTTCTTTCGGATGCGAAATCGGACTGAGGGTTAGACTTTAGGGATTCTCCTCATAGGCAAGGGCTCGACTAAAAAGTATTAGTCAGGCCCTTTTTTCTTGTTTTTCGGTGTGGTCAACCTCGACCTGGTTCCCAAATTTTGAATTCTCAGAGAGTTATTCTGACTTTTTAGTCATCCTCTTATCTTTTGCCCTCTATGATATTGCGTGCAAGCGTATTGGCGCACAGGAAATCCCTGAGTTCATGACAGTCTGTGCTCAGGATTGAAGTCTTGTCGCCCTGCCACAGTAAAGTCCCCTGGTGGATAAAGTTGATCTTGTCTCCTATCTCAAGGATTGAGTTCATGTCATGCGTATTGACGACCGTCGTCATCCCGTATTCCCTGGTCAGCTCAGATATCAGCTGGTCAATCAGGATAGAAGTGTACGGGTCAAGCCCTGAATTCGGTTCATCACAGAAAAGATATGACGGATTGAGTGCTATCGCACGTGCTATCCCGACCCTCTTCTGCATACCTCCGCTCAGTTCGTTCGGATATTTGCTGTCGGAGTTGATGACATTCACCCTGTTAAGGCAGAAACGCGCCCGCTCTATCTTCTGCGCCCTGGTCCAGTCGGTAAAGAAGTCCATAGGGAACATCACATTCTCGATTACCGTCGCAAAATCAAAAAGCGCACTGCCCTGGAAAAGTATCCCGATCTTCTGCCGCAGGGCCTTCTTCTCATCATATGTCATGGCGGACAGCTTCTGGTCTCCATAGAAAATCTCCCCGCGGTCCGGTTCAAGAAGCCCGATAAGATTCTTAAGGAGCACCGTCTTGCCAGATCCGCTGCGCCCGATAATCATATTGCACTTTCCGGCCTCATAGTCGGTCGTGATATCCTTGAGGACAGTCACTCCATCAAACCCCTTATATATATGCTCAACCCTGATCATAAATCTACATCTAATAAAGCATCAGCTGTGTAACAATAAGGTCAAACATCAAGATAAGGATGCTGGACACAATGATTGAACGGGTGCTTGAATACCCGACTCCAAGGGAGCCTCCCTTTGCATAATAGCCATTGAAGGCAGATATGGAAGATATCAGGAAGCAGAACAGAGACATCTTGAAGCAGCTGTAGAACACATAGAACCCGTTATAGCAGAATTTAAGCCCTGTCAGATACTGGGCAGTCGTGATTATCCCTGTTGCAGAGACAACTGCATATCCGCCGACAAGCCCGAGCGCAAAGCTCATGAGCATGAGCACCGGGCTGAGTACAGTCGCAGAGACAACCTTGGGCAGGACAAGGAAACCGGCCGGATTCACCCCCATCATCTCCATGGCGTCAATCTGCTCCGTAATCCTCATGCTTCCAATCTCGGACGCAATGTTGGACCCCATCTTCCCGGCAAGGATCAGGGCTATCATTGTGGAGCAGAATTCCAGGACAAGGCTCTCCCTGACCATATATCCCACATACATCTTGTCAATTATAGGGTTTTCCAGGTTAGACGCCGTCTGGATGACGAGCACACCTCCGATGAACACGGAAATGACTCCGGTTATTATAATTGAGGACAGGATGAGCTTATCCGTCTCAAGGACGGCCTGCTTCCAGAAAATGCCCCATTTCTCAGGCTTTCTGAACACCTGCTTGAGAAACAGGAAGTATCTTCCAACTGATTCAAAAAAATCTTTAATCATGTCCTGTACCGAATTTTGCCCGGCAAATTTACTGATTTTTCGTCACAGGCGCGAATTTCACCACATTTTTCTCTTTTTAAACTTTTTCCGGGTGGAGTTTTTACATATTTGCCGGCGGGCAGCCAGAATGCCATGCCCTGCCGTCTATGGCTGTCCCTGCCGGCATAAAACCGTGGCATATCCGCAACAAAAAACAGACAAAACAATGATAATCAACACACACAGCGCAAAATGCATCGGAATAGAGGCCGTTCCTGTAACGGTGGAGGTAGACATCAGGCTCGGGCTGGGAATCCATCTCGTCGGGCTTGCAGACGCCGCAGTCAAGGAAAGCCTTCTGCGTACGACAACTGCCCTTCAGTCGCTCGGATTCAGGATTCCAGGAAAGAAAATAGTGATCAATCTTGCACCTGCCGACATGCACAAGAAAGGGAGCGGCTACGACCTCCCGATAGCAATCGGCATAATTGCAGCTTCTGGACAATGCCAGCTTCCTGTGCTTGACAGATTTGTAGTCATGGGCGAGCTGGGCCTGGACGGGACTGTCCGTGCAATCCCTGGGGCACTCCCTATAGCGGAGATGGCTGCCAGGCACGGATATTCAGGATGCATCCTGCCTGCGGAGTCTGCCAGTGAGGCTACTGAGTTCCGTGGCATCGACATCTATGGCGTCCATGACCTCGACGATGTAATACGCATCCTTTCTGCCGAGGAGGACTGCACAGACCTTATAGCCAGGAGGCACGGGGCAGGCAGCATGGCCGCCTCCACAGAAGATCCTGATGTAATGGACTTTGCGGACATAATAGGGCAGGAAGGTGCAAAACGTGGCCTTGAGATAGCGGCGGCAGGAGGGCATAATGCCCTTCTTATCGGACCTCCCGGGTCCGGTAAGAGTTCGCTGGCGAAAGCGTCAGCGAACATCCTGCCGCCGCTGTGCCTTGAAGAAGCACTCCAGACAAGCAAGATCTATTCAGTGGCAGGGAAAGGAAGGCAGATACAGGGCCTGGTCGCGAAAAGGCCGTTCAGGAAACCGCATTACAGCGCATCACTGGCTGCACTTATAGGCGGAGGCTCAGACAACATAATGCCAGGAGAGATATCATTGGCACATAACGGTGTGCTTTTCCTTGATGAATTCTGCGAAATGCCCCAAAAGACAATAGAGGCGCTCCGTGCCCCTCTTGAAGACCGCAAAGTAGAAATCTCAAGACTGCGGACAAAAGTGGAATACCCGGCATCCTTCATGCTGATTGCAGCAACAAACCCATGTCCATGCGGCTACTACGGAGAAGGAGACAGATGCACATGCACCCCGTCCAGGAGAATGGCATATCTGTCCAGGCTCTCCGGACCGATAATGGACAGGATTGACATCCACCTGTGGCTAAAGCCTGTCGAGGCATCAAGGCTTGTACGCAAGTCCAAGTCTGAGTCAAGCGCAGAAATAGCCAGGAGGATAGCTGCGGCAAGGGAAATCCAGAGAATGAGATTTGACGGATATGGCATCCATACAAACTCGGAAATGTCCGGCAAGCAGCTCGGGGAGTTCTGCCGTCTCAGCGGCCAATGCCAGGAATTCCTTGAAAGGACTATTGAGCGTATGGGGTTTTCAGCAAGGGCATGCGACAGAATCATGAAACTCGCCAGGACAATCGCAGACCTTGAGAGCGTTTCCAGAACGCTCCGGACCGGTGAAGAGCCAAGGGAAGTCCCGATCAGCCCGGCCCATCTTGCAGAGGCGGCAGGCTACCGCCTTCTTGACAAGCAGGAACTGTTCTGACGGATAAGGGCTATAACGGATAGATTCCGAAAAGGGCGGAACCGCTTCCTGACATCGAGGCATATACAGCCCCGCTGTCATAGAGGGACTGCTTTATCTTTGCAAGCTCCGGGTGGGCATTGAACACCGTTTTCTCAAAGTCATTGCCCAGCAGGCCTTTCCATTCCTCAAGCGGTTTTAGGAGAACATCCCTCAACGGCATTTCAGGGTCATGCGGCCTTATCCCGCTGTATGCCTCTGCCGTCGAGACCGCAATCCCTTCCGGCACGACAACCTTGATGACACAGCTGTCCGAGACAAGCCCCTGCCTGATATCTTCCATCTGGACAGGCATAGGGTAGTCAGTCAGGATTTCACCTCTTCCTTCACCTATCATGGGACGGTTGTATATAAAGAATGCGCAGTCGCTGCCCAGACGCGCCGCGTATGACGCCAGGGATTTCTCATCCAGTCCAAGCGAGAACATTTCATTGAGCATCACAAGTGCAAATGCGGCATCTGAGGAGCCGCCTCCAAGGCCGGCACCGACTGGTGAGAGCTTCTCAAGCCATATCTTGACCGGAGGAAGACTGAAGTCACTGGAAAGAAGAAAATATGCCTTTGCTGTAAGGTCCTTAAGAGGATCCCAGTCCACTCCTTCTTTCCGTGCAATTGTGATCATCAGCCTGCCGTCATCGGAGATGGCCTGGACAAGCTCTCCGGCCTCACCGTCCACCCCGGCCGGCTGATATCTTGAGAACAAAGATGCAGAAGTCCTGCTGTAATCATCACCGGCAGTGATTTCAAGTACATCAGAAATACCGAAATAAGGGAAGAACAGGGTTTCAAGGTCATGATAGCCGTCCTCCCTGCGTCTAAGGACATTAAGGCCAAGATTAACCTTTACATTGGGATTTACAACCATATCAGTCCTCCCATGAAACAGTACGTGAAAGGTCCCTGTTGACGGAGATTGAGACACGCAGAGTCTCCTCCGGTAGGAGTTCCTCTATGTTTTCCGGCCATTCCATAAGGCACAGGCACCCGCTGTAGAGATAGTCATCCAGTCCTATGTCGACAGCCTCCTGCAGCTTATTTATCCTATAGAAATCAAAATGATACAGAGGCTCACCGTCTTCTGTCATATATTCATTGACAATGGTGAATGTAGGAGAGCATACAGCATCCCCCACACCGAGTTTACGGCATATTGCTGTTGTAAACGTGGTCTTTCCTGCACCCATCGGGGCAAAGAAAGCGATAAGCCTGTTGTCCCCGATCTCTTTAAGGAAAGTCCCGGCAGCCTCATCAAGGCCAGCTATATCCTTTATGATGATCTCGTGTTTCATATCCTGTAAATTTCCATTATAGAGCGGGCAAATATAGCAGTTTTTAACGGTTATAGGAAGACGCCCTGTTCCATACACTATAAAAAAGAGTTATAAGAAAAAGAAAAACGGCAGTAAGAAAAAGAAAAAATTATAAAAAAGAGAAAAACCTTGACATGGCTGAACCAGGTTCTGCACTCCGTACCGTTTTTCCTTTATAACTTGCCGGCAGAAAAGCGGTGCTGCTTCCGTGGACATGGAGCTCCAGAAGTCAATATGTGCATGGAAAGGACATCCGCAAAACCTGTAAACATATGGACAGAATGGGAGCAAAAAGATTTTCAATGGAAGTGATGGCGGCATTCACGGTGCTTGCGTGGAGCTGCGGAGGTCCTGTGGAGCTTGACCGCCCGATAAGGGACACAGGCCGTACAGAACAGGGAGGCAGCGAGGAGCAGAAGAAGCAAAAGTCACTTTACGTGACTGGTGTCGAATATGCCGAAGGATACGACTGGAGACCGGACCTTGGATGCAGCGCGGACAACTGCAAAGTCTTCCTGATGAAAGACGGCACAAGGATCATGGAGGTAGACGTAGGATATTCCGCATGCATCTCGGCGGATGCAGACATGCACAGATGCATAGAAGGACATCTGTACACCGACTTTTCCACAGACATGGAGACTGTCATAAAGCGTGACGGTGCTGAACTGTTCAGATATTTCGGGCGTGAAATGATTGCCAGGATGGTTGTCAGGGACGACGGGATCTACACCCTCGGGCAGCCTCGTTCAGGAAGCGGATGGACATACAGGAAAAACGGGGAGATCCTCCTGCATAAAGGCTCGGGGAACCTTGTTTCCGGACTATATGAAGACCTCGGGAAACTGTATTTTTCATATGAGGACTACATCGGGACCCCTTCCGGAACCGTAACCAGGTATTATATGGTCGAAAACACAATCCCCACAGCCATACAGACAACAGACGATATCATCAAGATAGACGACATCAGAATGATAGAGGGAACATTATATTATACCGCACAGCTGAGAAACATATCTCCTACTGTACTTTTCTGCGGACCAGACTGCAGGTCATACGAGATGGGGTCCGGGACATCAATGCGAAACTGCAGGATAATATATTCATCAGGAGAGATATTCACCCATGGAGAAGTGTATGTCGGGGGAAGATATGAAGACTGGTTCTGGAAAGGCACAGAACGCATATCAAGGGCTACGTACCCATTAAAGGCCATCGGGTGGTGCTCTGATCCGGATTATATATATTATGCTGCGAGCACAACTGCCTCAGGGGCCGGGTCCGCTATATTTGACGGGCATGAAATCGTGTCACAGCCCGTACACTATGATTTTCTGTATGCAAATGCAATCGGTGCAGATGCAGGAAGATGCTGTGCAGGGCTGGTGAGCAATCTTGCCGGAAACAGGCCTGCGCTATGGTTCGATGGCAAGATAACGGACTACGGGTTCAACGGTGCATTCACATCCGTGTCGTATTGGTGACGGATACAGTCTCCACACAAGGCTGCCCGTTGCAGGCAGCCCCTGGCACTGCAATGGCCTAAAGCCGCCTTACCGCCGCCTCTATTGCATCAAGGAGCGCTTCCCTTTCCTGCACATCAGCTATAGCTGACGCCACGGGCGACAGGAACGATATCATCTGGAGAGCCTTTGCGTCTTCCATGGAGATACCGCGGGAACGCATATAGAACTGCTCTTCCTCATTGAGCTTTCCTATGGTTGCTCCATGTGAGCATTTCACATCATCAGCATAGATTTCCAGCTGCGGCTTTGTATTCACAATGGCTGTTTCAGAAAGCAGTATATTATGGTTTTCCTGATAGGCCTCTGTCTTCTGTGCGTCCTGTGCGACTATGATCTTGCCAAAGAAGCCTATTTTTGACGAGCCTCCTGCTATACCTTTGAAAAGCTGGCGTGACACACAATGCGGAACCTTATGGAAAAGCTCCACGGAAATATTCACCCGCTCTTCCCCGGGACAGATGTACAGGCCAGAGATATTTGCCTCTGCCCCCTCGCCTTCAAGGATTACAGCAAGGCTGATGTCACACCCGGCTCCCGGCATGACTGCCAGCACGATATCCAGACGTGAATCCGCGCCAAGGGCAAAGCATGCAGGAAGAGTGTCACCGGTGCCGCTGTCCGGAGATATTATGACCGTACGCCTCATGGACTCTCCCCTGCCTATGGCAACGGCATCGTCTCTCAGAGCCGTCAGCCTCTCCTCTGATTTCTTTGAAATATTACACATGACTACCTCCTACAAACTGTCATAGCCCTTGTCCTCAATCTGCGCCACAAGCTCCCTGCCCGCAGTCTTGACAATACGTCCATCCTTAAGGACATGGACAATGTCAGGAACGATATAGTCAAGCAGCCTCTGGTAATGTGTTATCACAATGGCTGCCTTGTCCGGGGTATGGAGCGAATTGACTCCACCGGCTACAATCCGGAGCGCATCTACGTCAAGCCCGCTGTCAGTCTCGTCAAGAATTGACAGGACAGGGTCAAGCATGGCCATCTGGAATATCTCGTTACGTTTTTTCTCTCCACCGGAGAAGCCGACATTCACCTCCCTCTTGGAGAACTCAGGCTTCATCTTTACAAAGGCCATCTTCTCCCTCATCAGTTTGAGGAAGTCACCGGCCTTAAGCTCTTCCAGCCCCTTTGCCTTACGGTGTGAATTGACAGCCGTCTTCATGAAGTTAGTGATGGAGACTCCGGGTATCTCCACCGGATACTGGAATGACAGGAACACCCCGGCCCATGACCTCTCTTCCGGAGACATGGCAAGCAGGTCCTGCCCCAAGAATGTGACGGACCCGTCTGTAACTGTAAACTGCTCACGCCCGGCAAGGACGGCCGACAAGGTACTTTTGCCGGCACCGTTCGGTCCCATTATCGCATGGATTTCACCCTTGCGGATTGTAAGGTCTATGCCTTTGAGGATTTCCTTGTCCTCTACAGAGGCACGCAGACCCTTTATTTCTAACAATATATCGTTCATAGCATCTATAATTAGATTCCCCGGCTTAGGCCGGGATGATATTTCAGGCTCACTCGGCCCGTCCATAGAGACGGCGCCAATGATAAAGCGAGACAAGTCCGTTGATAAGGTAAAGAGCACAGACCACAGGCATGAATACATGTCCCACAGAAATGTGCAGAATCATCTGTGTTATATTTACAAGAAGCCATGCAACCCAGCAGTCCCATTTCTTCAGGGCTGACAGGAACTGGGCCACAAGTATCAGCACTGTGACGCATGCGTCCAGATAAGGTATAGGGTCAGACGGGAAAATCCCGGTAAACCACCTGTTGCCGAGCATGCTCAGCAGCCACCCCCATACCCATGCAAGGACAAGGACAGAGATTACGGCCAGAGCACGCTGAGGCCATGTCAGCATGGTCACTTTCAGGGATTTGTGATCCTTCGCGCTTTCCTCATCCTTATCCGGATGTGTCCATCTGTAATGCCCCAGGATATTTATCCCCAGTGAAATCGGCTGAAGCAGCAGACTGGCATACAGGTTCTTATTCCAGAACATGAGGAAAAGCATGAATGTATAGACATACCCTACCCAGAAATTATATTTGCTGTTGCGCCCTGCCAGGAAGACACAAGTAAGCCCGACCACCGATGTAATGATGTCAATCAGCAGGACAGGCTTGTCTCCGGCTATTGTAAATAATGTATAGTTCAGTATATCGTGCATATTCTCATTCGTTTATCCTACAGATCCTTCAAGCGACAGGGCCAGGAGTTTCTGCGCCTCCACCGCAAATTCCATCGGCAGCTTTGAAAGCACCTCACGTGCATACCCGTTGACTATCAGCCCGACTGCCTCTTCCGGACCGATTCCCCTCTGGGAGCAGTAGAAGAGCTGGTCTTCGCTGATCTTTGATGTTGTCGCCTCATGCTCAACTACAGCTGTCCTGTTTGCATTCTGTATGTCAGGGAACGTATGCGCCCCGCACCTGTCGCCTATGAGCAGGCTGTCGCACTGCGAGAAATTGCGAGCATTATCCGCTCCAGACAGCATTTTCACCAGTCCGCGATAACTGTTCTGGCTCCGGCCTGCAGATATTCCCTTGCTGACAATACGGCTCCTGGTGTTCTTGCCGATATGTATCATCTTCGTGCCGGTGTCCGCCTGCTGGAAATTGTTTGTCACCGCTACAGAATAGAACTCCGAGGAGGAGTTGTCTCCTTTCAGGATTGTGGACGGATACTTCCATGTTATTGCGGATCCCGTCTCCACCTGTGTCCATGAGAGGTGGCTTCCCGTGCCTTTGCATATCCCCCTCTTTGTCACGAAATTGAATATCCCCCCTTTGCCGTCTGCATCGCCTGGATACCAGTTCTGGACAGTGGAATATTTGACTTCGGCATCTTTTTCAACGATGATCTCGACAACGGCGGCATGAAGCTGGTTCTCGTCCCTCATCGGCGCTGTACAGCCCTCCATATAGCTCACATACGACCCTTCGTCCGCGACAATCAATGTCCTTTCGAACTGCCCTGTCCCCTTTGCGTTTATGCGGAAATAGCTGGACAGCTCCATCGGGCAGCGCACCCCCTTGGGGATATAGCAGAACGACCCGTCGCTGAACACCGCGGAATTGAGCGCAGCGTAGAAATTGTCCCCGACAGGAACGACAGAGGCAAGATATTTCCTCACAAGGTCAGGATGCTCCTTCACTGCCTCCGAAAATGAGCAGAAGATTATACCTTTATCCGACAATGCCTTACGGAACGTAGTCTTGACAGACACTGAGTCAAACACAGCATCAACGGCGACTCCGGCGAGCGCCTCGCGTTCATGGAGCGGAATACCGAGCTTGTCAAATGTCTTTGCCAGCTCCGGATCTATCTCCTTCGGGCGGTCACTGTCCATCTTAGGGGCAGCATAATAGATAATGTCCTGAAAATCAATTTCAGGGATATCAAGATGCGCCCATGTCGGAAGCGGCATCTTCTGCCACCTGCGGAATGCATCAAGACGGAAGTCCAGCATCCATTGCGGCTCTTCCTTTTTCGCAGAAATGATACGGATAATGTCCTCGTTCAATCCCTTCGGGATAAACTCCTGGTCCACCTCCGTAACGAAGCCATGCTCATACTCTTTCTGCGCAAGTCCTTCTATTATTTCTTTTTCTGAATTGTTTTCCATACAAATCGTCCTCTCTTTTCAGAAACCGTGCCCCGGTCGCGGAAAGGCAGCACCAGGTCCACGGACACCAAAGGGTGCAAAGATAGTATTTTTATTGGAAAAGTTCCCGAAGCACCTTCAACGAGCGGATATTGACCGACGAATCACTATGGTATTCGATATATCTCAATAGCGCCTCTGCAATCTCGTTCCTGACCTGTCCGGACATAGGGATAAGCATAGACTCTTCAAAAGATAGTCTCAGGAACTCCGCAACCACAGGGACCCTGTCTCCTGCAAAATGCTCTATATCGCCGACTTCTGGAGAGAAGCCGAGCACCACAGCGAGTTCCAGCAGGAAGCGGACATGGAAATTGCTGAAATCGCCAGGCATCGCATCAAGGAGAAGTATGTTCTTCTCGCACCAGGCGAACATGCCCGGCTCTTTTGCCCCGTCTTTTACGACCCGGTACAGGACTTCGCTTATGAACATCGTTATCGAGTTCTTGTACAGACTATTGCGTATTCCAGAAAGAGGATGCCTCGCAGAAATGTTCCTTGCAACATAAAGCCTGGAGGAATGCCCTTCGACTACATCTGCCTCAAGTATATTGAGCGGAAGGAACAATGACATCGGCTGCTTCTTGCCTATGCCGCGCACAAGGAAACTCCTGCGTCCATATTCTTCGCTCAAGGTATGGATCACAAGGGAGCTTTCACCATATTTTGTGGTGTGGAGAACTATAAGTTCCGTATTCTTTGTCATATCTGAACTGTTTTTCCGGATACCCGTGCAACGGAAACACAGTCAGGCCATGTCCACAGACCTGAGATATTCAGCCATGGCACGGAGCGCCTTTCCCCTGTGCGAAATTGCATTCTTCTCTTCCTCAGAAATGTCAGCAAGGGTCTTTCCGGGAAACTCATCAGCGATAAAGACCGGATCATACCCGAATCCACCGTTCCCTGACCTTTCCCTTGAGATCTCCCCCTCCAGTGAGCCTTCAAAATAATGCTTCTGCCCGTCAATGATAAGGGTCACGACGCTTCTGAAACGCGCCCTGCGGGAGACTGGCCTGGTATGTACCCCCAAGGAAGATGCCATCCCGGACTCCGACTCCACCACTGAAAGTTCGTGGAGCAGCTTATCCATGTTCCTGTTGAAATCCTTGTCCTCACCGGCATATCTCGCCGTATTGACCCCAGGCGCCCCGCCAAGTGCGTCTACCTCAAGGCCAGTGTCATCTGCAAAGCAGCTGCAATGGCATCTGTCCCACAGATATTCCGCCTTCTGCCTCGAATTGGCGGTCAGGGTGTTCCCCGTTTCAGGAATATCTTCGGTTATCCCCATTTCTGCCGGTGTAACAAGTTCGAACCCGTCTCCCAGAATCTCGGACGCTTCACGCAGCTTGCCTTTGTTGCCTGTTGCAAATACTATCTTCATCATAATGATTTTTATTCCATAAAATCGCTGCAAAGGTATCAATTCTACCTTAATTAATACAAAATTTCTTAATTTTGTGGCCCGTTGGCGCAATTGATGCAGACAAGCCGCACCGCCCAGGAGCAGCAGCACACAGACAGACGCTTCCCCGGGATGCAGGACAAGTCCCATGCGCACATTGGAGCAACATATAATCACAAGACTATGAAACAGATAAGACATACGATTACAGTTATTGCGGCATTGCTTCTTGCCGCGGCAGGTGCATCAGCCCAGAGCAAAGGGTTCAAACTCGGGCAATGGACGGAAATTCACAGCTCTATCCTCAAGGAGCTGAACAGGTCATATGTTGACAGCCTCCCGATAGACAGGATAATGCGTGCAGGTATCGACGAGATGCTTGAGAATCTTGACCCGTATACGGTATACATCCCGGAAGAGGAGAACGAGGATTTCCAGATGATGCTCTCAAAGACATACGGAGGCATAGGGGCCATCATCCACAAGGCCGGGAAAGAAGACAATGTGACGATAAATGAGCCATACTACGGGTCGCCTGCGTGGAAGGCTGGACTGGTCTGCGGTGATGAAATCATAACAATCGACGGAGTTCCGGCAAAAGGGCTTGATACAAAGGAAAGCACAGACAGGATGAAGGGAAAGCCTGGGACCACAGTCGTCTTCAAGGTAAAGAAGCTGCGCACTGGTGACACTGTAGATGTCCCGATTGTGCGTGAGAGGATACATCTGCCAGACGTTGAATACGCAGGGATGCTCAACGACACCACAGGGTATATCCTGCAGAGCGGCTTCACCGATAATGTTTCCGCTGCAATCAGGGAGAGCTATCTCAAGCTGAAGGCACAAGGCATGAAGAGGCTTGTGCTTGACCTGCGCGGGAATGGAGGAGGCCTGATGAACGAGGCGATAAACATAGTCTCCCTCTTTGTTCCAAACGGTTCGCTTGTGGTTTCCGCAAAGGGGGCTGACCCTGATTCAGCGCGTGAGTACAGGACAACATCGGAACCGGTAGACACAGAGATACCTCTTATTATAATGGTGGATTCCGGCTCGGCATCTTCGTCCGAGATAGTCGCAGGAGCGATACAGGACCTTGACAGGGGGACAATAATCGGCAAGAGGACCTATGGAAAGGGGCTCGTCCAGTCAATCCGCCCTGTTGCATACAACGGCCAGCTGAAAGTCACCACTGCAAAATACTATACGCCAAGCGGACGGTGCGTACAGGCGATAGACTACAGCAACCGCAATGAGGACGGCAGTGTGGGACATATCCCTGACTCACTCACACACGAGTTCAAGACATTGAAGGGCAGGACCGTGCGAGATGGAGGAGGAATCACTCCTGACATAGAGATTGACCCGAAGTCATACAGCAGGCTTGTATATTCTCTTGTACTTGGAGGAATCGTGGACAAGTATGTCCTTAAATATGTACGCGAGCACGACAGCATAGCACCTCTTGACGAGTTCCATTTCACAGACAGCGACTTTGATGACTTCATCGCATTTGCCAAGACACAGGACTTTGACTACAGGAGCAGTGCAAAGACCCTGTTTGACCAGATGAAGAAAGAACTGGAGAAAGACGGGCTTGCAGACAGCATGTCAGACGAGCTGAGCGCCCTTGAAAAGGCTATCGAGATGGACAAGGAAAGGTTCATAAGGCTCAAGATGGATGAGATCAGGCCTTTCATAGAAGAGGAGATTGCAGTAAGGTACTATTATCAGGAAGCGGGAATCAAGGTCAGGATCAGGTATGACGACCAGCTGCGCAAGGCACTTGAGTTCCAGATACAATAGATGGGAAAAATAAGAGAAATCCTCAGGATAGGGATTCCGATAATGCTCGGGCAGGCCTGCATCATTGTGCTTGCATTTGCAGACAACATCATGATAGGCTGGTACGGAGTCCATGAACTTGCAGCGGCATCGTTCGTAAACGGCATAATCAACTTATTCATATTCACGGAACTTGCATTTGCATGCGGAATGACACCTGTAATCGGGGAGAATTTCGGGCAGGGCAATTTCCGCGGAGCCGGTGCTGCACTTAGGAACGGCATCGCCCTCAATGCCATAATAGGCATTGCCGGCCTGCTGCTTCTCGGCATTATATATATTTTCCTTGACCGGTTCGGACAGGAGGAGCATCTGCTGCCGCTTATCCGGCCATATTATGCAATTATAGCAACCTCTACATTGTTCGCATTCGGGTTCAACACTTTGAAGCAATTCACCGACGGAGTGCAGCAGCCTGTTGTGGCAATGTGCATCCTTATGGGAGGAAACCTCCTCAACATCATAGGGAACTGGCTTCTCATATACGGGAAGGCTGGATTTCCGGAACTGGGACTGACAGGTGCCGGAATCAGCACACTTGTCTCAAGGATCATCATGCTTATGGTGCTTGCCGCGTACGTCATGCACGCAAGACGGTTCCGGCGTTTCTCAGAAGGAATCAGGAGTTCATCGGCATCAATGAAAAGTCTCGGCAGACTGTTCTCGCTCGGCTTTCCGCTCGCCCTCCAGACGGCAATGGAATCTGCGACATTCTCATTGAGCGCAATAATGGTGGGCTGGATAGGGGCGACAGCACTTGCCGGGCACCAGGTGGCGATGACAATCTCGCAGCTGTTCTTCATGATGATGATGGGGCTTGCCACTGCCGTCTCTGTGCTGGTCAGCGATGCGTACGGACGCAAAAACCTGAAAGACATAAAGGAATATGCCTCCAAGGGCTACATGCTGACTTTCTCCATATCGGCAATCCTGGCCGTTTTCATCTGGTTCACAAGGAACGAGGTGGTTGCATTGTTCACAGACTCCACAGAAGTGACAGCCATAGCTCTCTCATTGCTTACAGTCCTCTTTGCATACCAGTTCGGAGACGGCCTGCAGCTTTGCTACTGCAATGTACTGCGTGGGATACAGGATGTAAAGCCAATCGCCCTGATTGCATTCATAAGCTTTTTCATCATCGCGATGCCGTCATCATACCTGCTCGGCTTCAAGGCAGGGCTGCAGACTGTCGGGGTCTGGATGGGATTTCCCATAGGACTCACCATAGCCGGAATATTCTATTGGCTGCGGTTCAGGTATATAGTAAAGCGCATCCTGCCATGATAATCCTGTGGCACAGCCATATGAATCATATCAAGCATGCCTCCTGGCCTGCCGTGCATTTTGCGGCCGCACCGGATAATTTGGAAATTATCCGGAAAACACATACTTTTGCCGTCCCCACAGAAATACGTGGACAAAACCAATAACATTTTCAAAGAGTGAAAAAGATAATTGCTATTGCATCATTTGTCATCTGCTTTCTTGCATTCCCGTCATATATTGCGGCACAGGATCTTGATGCCGCCACACTTGCAAAGAGGGCAGGACGCAAGAATCTCGTCGTCAAGGAATGGAACACTGACGCGAAGTCAAAGAGAAGATGGCTTGACAGGGTAACCACATATGACTCCGAGGGAAGGAAGATAGAGCAGATAGAATATGCATCCTACGGGCAGAAATGGAGGGAGACATATGAATACGGCCCAGACGGAAGAATCTGCCGTGAAGTTGAATATGACGACAGGAACAAGCCAAAGGGAATCCGTAAATATGAATACAACACTGACGGCACCAAGAAGCGGCAGTATAACTATGCCCCTAACGGGAAGCTGGTGAGTGTAAAGGTATTCGAATATGTCATGGGCGAGCTATGACGTATAGGCTTTCTGATTTCCCGTCCGCAGGGGAAATGGACCCGATTTCACTTGACGAGATGAAGTCCGTATCCCTGATGAACAGGACGGACACCAAATATGTCACCGATACGGAGCACCTGAAAGCGGTCATCGATGACGCCCTGGCGGCAGGATACAGGATATGTGAAATCTCAGGGCAGAGGATGCTTGACTATTCATCCGTGTACTATGACACCGCGGACCTGAAGATGTTCACGATGCACAGGAACGGGAAGAAGATACGCCAGAAAGTGCGCGTAAGGACATATCTCATTGACAATGTCACATTCATCGAGGTCAAGACTAAGGACAATCACGGCAGGACAAAGAAGAAAAGGACCCGGATCCAGGCAGAGACGGATGCAGACCCCATACTTTCGCAAGCCGCTGCCGGATTCCTTGCCGAGAAATCATGGTGGAAGGCATCTGAACTTCTCCCGGAGACGACAACAGACTTCAGCCGCATGACGCTCGTGAACAGGGACATGACCGAACGTCTTACCATTGACACAAACCTGCATTTCAGGAATTTCAGGAGCGGCATCTGCGCTGAAGCAGGAAACCTTGTGATAATAGAGCTTAAACAGGACGGGAAGACATATTCGCAGATGAAGGAGATTCTGCTCAGACACAGGATATTTCCATACAGGCTCAGCAAATACTGCGTAGCCGTTTCCCTTACCGATCCATCCGCACGTCCGGGAAGATTCCGTGAGAAGATACAGCATATCGAAAAAATCATAAACATAAAACTGATAAAAAGATGAAATTTTTGCAGATAGACCCTACAATGGCAGCCGACTGGTCTCCAGAGCCTGTCGAGACAGCGTCATCAGCCTTCGGGGATTTCGACCCGTCCATTGCGGCCGAATTCGGCTATGACATCGCAGAGTCGACAACATTCCTCGGAGTACAGCTCTTCAACGCACAGAGCCTGCTTCACCTTGCCCTGCACTTTACATTCAACCTGCTGGTGTCATGGATAATGGTACATTTCTTCTATTACAGGAAATCCGGCAGGAAAAACTACTACTTCACTTTCCTGATGTTCTCATCAGCCATGTTCGTGGTACTGTTCGTAATGGAGAACATAAAGATGCAGATAGGCTTTGCGCTTGGCCTTTTCGCCATATTCGGCATGATACGCTACAGGACTGAGACCGTGCCTGTCAGGGAGATGACATACCTCTTCGCCATTATCGCGCTCTCTATCGTCAATGGACTTGCACTAAACATCTCATATTCAGAGCTTGCACTTGCCAACCTGCTCGTTATAGCGCTGACATGGATACTTGAATCCTGCAGGATTGCCACACATACATCAACCAAGCTTGTCACATACGACAGGATTGACCTGATTGTCCCGGAAAAGAGGGAAGAGCTGAAAGCCGACCTTGAAAAGAGGATCGGAGTGAAGATCAAGGCCATAGAAATCGGATCTGTTGATTTCCTCCGTGATTCTGCGTTCATCAAGATCACATACAGCCCTGACGGGAATGATACCAATGACATCGACCTGCTGGTGAAAGAAAAAGACTATATAGGATAAGCATGAGACAATATAAGATATTGCTATACATTGCAGCCGCTGCCTTGATGCAGCTGTGCTGCCTGACATCGCTGCGTGCCGCGGAAGATGAGCAGGAGAACTTCAACGCAAGGATCTCCGCTGGTGCAGAATACAAGATAAACAGGTCGCTGCATGTCTTTGCCTCCGAGGAGATAAGGCTTGGCGGAAAGGACATACTTGACAGGTCACATACCGAGGCTGGAATCTCATACAAGTTCACAGACTACCTCAAGGCCTCTGTCTCATACACAGCCATAGCAGTCTACAAGAGCGAGACAGTGCCTGTGGAGGACATCGGAGAAAAGACAACATACTGGTTTGAATGGAGGCACCGCGTCTCCGGTGACATCACTGGAACAGTCCGGTTCGGCCAATGGAAGCTGTCACTCCGGGAAAGGGTGCAAGGTACATACAAACACAAGGAACTGAACAATTTTCAGCAGCCACAGACAGCATGGGTGCTGAGAAGCCGCCTCAAGGCATCTTACAAGTTCAGGAGTGTCCCGCTGGAGCCTTATGTATACTTCGAGCCGCGCCTGCTCCTCAACGGGGCCAAATGGTCTGAAGAAGGCCACACAACGGCCGACTATGAATCCGCAGAGTTTCTCGGTCACAATGATGTCTATTTCAACAGGCTTCGTGGTGCTGCAGGAGTAGAGTGGAAATTGAACCCGCGAAATTCATTTGATATATACTGTCTATACAACTATCTATACGACAAGGAGATTGACGCGAGGAAAGAGGGCAGCAAGAAAGGCGTTGGCCTGAAAGCGCAGATTACCGCAACCACCGGGCATCTTGTCTGCATAGGAGTCGGGTATAAATTCTCTTTCTGACAAAAATCTGTCTTGAAGATTTTACATGCATCGGACAATGGTGTCAAATATCCTGTCTGTAAGGGATACAGACATGTGATACACTAAAATTCAAGACATGAAGACAAGACGAATCCTATTGACTGTACTTTCTGCAGCATTGATCTGCGCAAGTACATCTGCCGCGGCACAGAAAAAGGCCCAGACACCGGAAAACATCGCCACACACAGGGCGAACGAGATGAAGAAGCAGATCGGCCTTACCGGCAAGCAATACCAGAAAGTCTACAGGCTTTTCCTGAAGGAAGAGGAACTGAGAAAAGAGCGGACGGGAAAAGAAAGAAGACCGCAGGGAGAGCGTCCTGAAAACGGGATGAGGCCAGAAGGCGGAAGACCCGGGGGACAGGGCGGTTTTGGACCTGGCCACCAGGGAGGGAGGCCACCTATGGGCGGCCGCCCAGGAGGGGTACAAGGCGGCAGAGGACCGGAAATGGGAGGCAGGCCAGGTGGACCTGGAGCCGGACATGGACCGGAAATGTCAGGACCGTCAAAAGACCCTGATTCTGCTGAATATATCAAGAAAGCCGACAAGCAGCTGAAGAAGATACTCTCAAAGGAGCAATACAGGAAATGGAGAAAATTACATCCGGTAGAGCTTTGGTAGAAAGCACCGGGCTTTAATGAACGGAGTGATGTCCAATAGACAATAAACGTGGAGAAAGGTATATGCCTTGTCTCCACGTTATTTTCTTTACCGTCCACCTTTCCGGCTCCCGGACTTTCCCGCAGACGACTTTGCGGCGGGCTTCTCCTGGGACTGCTTCCGGGCTGACTTCCTTGCAGAACGTTTCTTGGAGTCAGCGATGGCCTTGCGGACCTTCTCTTTGCGTGCTGCCTTGTTTCCTCCGGCAACAGGAGCGGAAGATTTTTCCTCGCGCTCTTCAAGACCAGTTTCAACAAGCTCATAGTCAAGCTGCTTCTGTTCCAGGTTTGTCTTCTTGACACGGATCTTCACATAGTCGCCAAGGTTGTAGACAACCCCCGAACGCTTTCCTACTATACGGTATCTGTCCTGGTCAAACTCAAAGAAATCCGAACGGACATCACGCAGTGACACCATTCCTTCAATCTTGGTAGGCTCTACCTCGACATACATGCCCCACTCGGTCAGGCCGGATATATGCCCCTCAAATTCATAGCCAACCTTGTCCTGCATATATTCGACAAGCTTATACTTGATGCTGGAACGCTCCGCCTCGGCGGCAACAACTTCACGCTCTGACGAATATTTACAGAGATTCTCGTAGAAATCCTTCTTCTGCGACTCCGCCCCGTCAAGATACATTGCCAGAAGCCTGTGCACCATCATGTCAGGATACCGGCGTATTGGCGATGTAAAATGAGTGTAATATTTGAATGCCAGGCCATAATGACCTATATTTTCAGTGTCATAGCGAGCCTTGGCCATTGTCCTCAGCGAAAGAAGCTCAATCGCATTGAACTCAGGTGTGTCTTTTGCCTTGGCGAACAATCCGTTCAATTCCCTGGAAATCTCTTTCCCGTTGCCCGTAGGCCCCATGGTATATCCGAAATTGTGTATAAATGCACGGAGATTCTCAAGTTTCTCCTGGTTCGGTTCGTCATGTATACGGTAGACAAAGGTCTTCTCCACCTTGCGGCCTTTCACCGGACATCCCGGAGTCCCCTTGCATCCTGTTGCCACAAACTCGGCTACACTCCTGTTGGCAAGCAGCATGAACTCCTCGATGAGCCAGTTTGCCTCCTTGGAGATTTTCTGGTAGACACGTACCGGACGGCCCTTCTCATCCACCTCAACCTTCATTTCTGGACGCTCAAAGCTGATTGCGCCTGACGAGAACCTCTTTTTACGCAATTTGGCTGCAAGGCCGTTGAGGACAAGTATCGCCTTCTTCAGTTCATCCGGAATGATCATTCCATCTGTTATCCCATGCCCCATTGCAGAACCGTCTGCAACACCTTCGCCTTCAGGCACAGTGCCGTCAGTTCCTCCACGCAGCTCCATCGACATGGCTTTCTCACCGGCATCGATCACCTGCTGCGCCGTCTCATATGCAAACCTGTAGCTGGAGTTGATTACAGTCCTGCCGAACCAGCTGCTGACAACCTTTGCAAGCGGTGTAATCTCAAACACTGCCGAGAATGTCAGTTTCGGCTCGCCCGGGCGCAATGAGCATAGCTTGTTGGAGAGTTTCTCCGGAAGCATCGGGACAGTACGGTCCACAAGATAGACGGAAGTGCTGCGCTTCCGCGCCTCCTCCTCCACTGCCGAACCCGGCCTTACATAATGCGTTACATCTGCGATATGCACCCCGACTTCAAAGTTCCCGTTTTCAAGCATCCTGAAAGACAGCGCATCGTCAAAATCCTTCGCATCAGCAGGATCTATTGTAAATGTCAGGACATCCCTGAAGTCCCTGCGCCTCTCAAGGTCCTTTTCCGTTATCTCATCCGGTATGCTGTCCGCGGCATTCTCGACCTCTGGCTCGAAACGGTACGGCAAGGCATATTCAGCAAGGATGGCATGCATCTCAGTATCATTCTCACCTGGTTCCCCAAGCACATCCACTATATGCCCCTCCGGCCCCATGGCGCCTTTAGGCCAGCCGTCAACAACAGCCGCCACCTTCATTCCGGACACTGCACCGAGCCTTGCGGCATCATCTGCCGACACTGTGATGTCATACGGCATGACACGGCTCTGCATCAGGACCCATGCCTGGTTCCCCACGATATGGAGAATGCCCACAAAAGGCCTTGGGGAACGTGACACAATCTCTATCACGCGCCCTTCCCTTCTCTGCCGGTCTGTCTTTTCCTTGGTAACAGCGACACGGACTGTGTCACCGTGAAGTGCCCCGCCTGTCTTTGAGGCCTTTACAAATATATCGTCATTTTCCCCTTCAACAATTACGAAGACATAGCCTTCACGTGTCATCTGGACTCTTCCTGTAAATTCCGGATACGATTTCTTCTCTTTTTTTCCGGATTTCCGGCTGCCTGAGGCTCTGCCGCCACGGCTTTTTCTTGATGTCATATTATATTTCTTAATTACTCCGCAAATATAGCCTATATTTTCTCATCAGGCACAGCTTATTTCACAATCGACACCTCGTAGCCGAACCATTCATCCAGCTTCATGTCAACTTTCTGCTCTATCTGGGGTGTCAGTTTCGACTGCACCTTTTTCCACACATAATATACAGCACCGAGGTCATCCATGATACCGAGCAGGTGGAAGACCTTACGCGGGACAAGGTCACCCGGGACAGCTACATATACCAGGGCTGCATATACTAGCAGTTTGTCAACGGTCGAAAGGTCTCCTTCCGCCAGCACATAATACAGGCATAGAAGCTGCCTTGCAGCGACACGGCCGACACGGAGGGCTACTCCTTTCAATTTGCTATAGATATTGGCTGTCTCAACCTGCCAGTCAATGTTGCGTACCTTTGCAAAAAGGTCTTCAAATATATTTTCTGCCATAATGTAAAAATTTTGTCATAAACATTCATGCCCGGTCCATAAGCATATGTCACAAGACACCGTTCCTCCGGCCTTCATCCGGTCAACAGGCCTTGAGCTGCAGATCAGCATACCATTACAGGCATGAAAGGCAAATATAGGAATTTTAATTCAGGCTGCATCACCGGGCCATTGCAATTGCGGCTATAAATGCAAAGGGCAGACCACTCTTCCTTTGAACAATATTTATTATCTTTGTAGGTTGGTTTAAAGAATTCTAAATTTACAAAGATAAAAAGTATTATGGACAGAAAAGTTCTTCTAATGATCCTCGACGGATGGGGCGAGGGAAAGCATGACTGGACAAACGCAATCTACACACAGGGCGCACCTTACATCAATTCACTCAGGGAGAGATATCCTTTCGGGCATCTCCAGGCCTGCGGTGAATATGTCGGACTTCCAGACGGCCAGATGGGCAACTCGGAGGTAGGACACCTCAACCTCGGTGCCGGAAGGATTGTGTACCAGGACCTTGTAAAGATTAACATGGCATGCCGTGACCACAAGCTTCTCGAAAATCCTGAGATCAAGGCGGCATACGACTATGTAAAGCAGAACGGAAAGCAGCTCCATTTCATGGGACTCGCATCAATGGGAGGCGTGCACAGTTCACTGAACCATGTGTATGAATTCCTTGCCGTAGCAAAGGAATATGGCCTTGAGAATGTATTTGTGCACTGTTTCATGGACGGACGCGACACTGACCCGAAGAGTGGCAAAGGCTTTATCGCTGACCTTGAGGCCGAGATGGCCAAGACTACAGGAAAAGTCGCATCTGTCTGCGGACGTTATTATGCAATGGACCGCGACAAGAGATGGGAGAGGGTAAAGCTTGCGTACGACCTGCTCGTCAAAGGTGAAGGCACAAAGGCAGTCTCTGCAACCGAGGCTATCGAGGCTTCATACGCCGAGGGTGTAACCGATGAGTTCATCAAGCCAATATCTATCACAGATGCTGACGGCAATGCCCTTGGAACCGTACAGGAAGGCGATGCTGTCATATTCTTCAACTTCCGCAACGACAGGGCAAGGGAAATCACATCAGTCCTTACCCAGCAGGACCTTCCTGAGTTCGGGATGAAGACACTTCCTCTCTACTACTGCTGCCTTACACCATATGATGCAAACTTCAAGGGAGTGCACATCCTTTTCGACAAGGAGAACGTACAGGACACTCTCGGAGAGACTGTTGCAAAGGCCGGGAAAAGCCAGCTCCGAATCGCCGAGACAGAGAAATATGCGCATGTGACATTCTTCTTCAATGGAGGACGCGAGGCACAGTTCGAGAACGAGGACAGGATCCTTGTAAACTCGCCAAAGGTCGCCACCTATGACCTCCTTCCGGAGATGAGTGCGCCAGAGGTCACTGAAAAGCTCGTTGAAGTGCTCAACACAGGAAAGGAGGACATGATCATCCTGAACTTCGCCAATGGAGACATGGTAGGACATACAGGAATATATTCTGCCATCTGCAAGGCTATATCAAGGGTGGACCAGTGCGTCAAGGAAGTTGTCGAGACCGCTATTGCAAACGGATATGTGGTTCTCCTCACCGCGGACCACGGAAACGCGGACAACGCCCTGAACACAGACGGCTCGCCAAATACTGCACACTCACTCAACCCTGTACAGTTCATTGTCATCAATGCCGGTGAAGAAGTAAAGGCAGTCAAGGACGGAAAGCTTGCAGACGTTGCCCCTACTATACTCAAGCTCATGGGAATCCCTCAGCCGGAGGCCATGACAGGCGAAGCACTGATATAAAACCACAATAATTTATGGCAAACTTCAAAACTGATTCACGTATCGTCCTCACGCTGGACGCAGGTGGAACAAATATGGTGTTCGGAGCGATGAGGAGCGGTGAGTTCATCATCGACCCGATCACCCTCCCGTCTAACGCCAACAACCTGGACCTGTGCCTTGAGACCATGGTCCTCGGATTCAACTCGGTAATCAACAGGCTGCAGGATGAGAAGCCGTCAGCAATCAGCTTCGCTTTCCCCGGGCCGGCAGACTATCCGAACGGAATCATCGGAGGATTCCTTCCTAACTTCCCTTCTTTCAGGGAGGGTGTCGCACTCGGCCCGTTCCTCAGCGAGAAGTTCGGGATTCCTGTATTCATCAACAATGACGGCGACCTGTTCGCATATGGCGAGGCGCTCGGCGGATGCCTGCCACAGACCAACGCACGCCTGAAAGAGCTTGGCAGCAACAAGCAGTACAAGAATCTTCTCGGATATACTTTCGGGACCGGCTTCGGCGTCGGGATTGTCATAAACGGCGAACTGAACAGGGGCGACAACTCATGCGTCGAGACATTCTGCCTGCCTCACAAGAAAATCAACGGTGTCATTGTAGAGGAAGGCGTTGCCGTAAGGGCAGTCAAGAGAGTCTACGGTGAGGCGGCAGGACAGCCAGACCATAAATTCGAGCCTAAGGACATCTTCGACATCGCGGAAGGCAAGCGCGAAGGCAACAAGGAGGCTGCTATAAAGGCTTTCGAGGAGATGGGAGAGGTTGCAGGATATGCCATGGCAACCGCCGTAACCCTCGTTGATGGCCTGATTGTGATTGGCGGCGGCATCACTGCTGCCAAGAAATACATCATGCCGGCATTGCTGAGGGCACTCCGCAGCAAGCTGCACACCCTTTCAGGCGAGGAGGTAGACCGCGTCCAGATGAAAGTCTACGACCTTGACAATGAAGAGGAGTTCAGGCAGTTCGCAGCCGGAGAACAGAGGTCTATCAAGATCTACGGCAGCGACAAGGAAGTAATATATGACCCTCAGAAACGCATCGGAGTCGCTATCTCTGAAATGGGTGCGAGCAAGGCAATATCTGTAGGAGCATATACATTTGCACTCAACCAGTTAGACAAACAGTAAATATGCTATATCCATTAAAATTCAGGCCGATCCTCAAGACTGTTGTCTGGGGAGGCGAAAAGATAGCCCCTTTCAAGGGCATTGAGACCGACCAGCACAACATTGGCGAGAGCTGGGAGCTTTCCGGAGTAAAGGGCAATGAATCAACAGTGGCAGGGGGAGAACTTGACGGCAGGACAATCACTTCCCTTATAGAGGAATTCAAAGGCCAGCTCATAGGACAGAAGAACTACGAAAAGACCGGGACAGAATTTCCGCTCCTAATAAAATTCATTGATGCAAGGCAGGATCTCTCGATACAGGTCCACCCGGACGATGCCCTTGCAGCTGAAAGGCACAACGGCTCAAAGGGAAAGACCGAGATGTGGTATGTGGTCTCAGCTGACGAGAAGGCACACCTGATGTCCGGACTTACCGAGAAGATCACCCCGGAAGAATATGCTGCGAAGGTAGAGAACAACACAATCACAGAGGTTCTGCACGACTATAATGTAGAGGCCGGTGATGTGTTCTTTCTCCCCGCAGGACGCATCCACAGCATCGGAACAGGCTGTTTCATAGCGGAAATCCAGCAGACATCCGACATAACATACAGGATCTATGACTTCGGACGTGTAGGGCTGGATGGAAAGCCGCGCGAACTTCACACGGAATTGTCAAAGGCAGCGATAGACTATACAGTCCTTCCTGACTACAAGACAGACTATAAAGAGGAGAAGAATGCGGAAAATGTACTTGTGGACTGCGGATATTTCACGACATCTCTCTACAATCTTGACAAGGCGTTTGCCAAAGACCTTTCTGCAACAGATTCATTCCTCATCGTAATCTGCACAGAGGGAGAAGGAAGCCTGTCCGACAACAAGGGCAACACTGTGTCACTGAAGCAGGGAGAGACCGTACTTGTCCCTGCCGACACCGACGAGGTCACATTCACCCCTGCTGACGGAGGTCTCAAGCTTCTTACAAGCTATGTAAAATAAAGTGGACGACACAGTCCATGTGGACCAGATACAAAAAGAGGACGGTGGTAATGTCGTCCTCTTTTTGTATTTATGGCATTGGATCCAGACATCCTGCACAAAGCGGAAGCGCAACAGGCAGCGCACTAAGGCAGTTACTGTTCAGCGCGCTGGACAACACTTATCTTATTTTCACAATCCGGCCCTTCAACACGGATCTCACAATGTCTTGATTCCTTTGTGTAATTGGCTGTCACGCTTATTTCCAACTGTAGCATTATTTCAACCCTCTTGCGCGAAGCAATGCTGAAGGATTCGGCTCTGCACCACGGAAACGCCTGTAAAGAGCCATCGGCTCTTCGCTTCCACCTTTCTCCAGGATATTGCTGCGGAAAGATGCTGCAGTCTCCTTGTCAAATATGCCGTTCTGCATAAACAGTTCGAATGCATCCTTGTCCAGGACCTCCGCCCACAGGTAGCTGTAATAGCCCGCATTGTATCCACCATTGAAGATATGGTTGAAATACGTAGTGCGGTAACGAGGTATAATCTCATCAATCAGCCCCATGTCAAAGCAGATAAAATCCTCATATTTGACAGGATCTATAATATACATTCCATTACTGCCTTTGATACCTGAGGAAAACGGGCATCCGGCTGAGACCTCAAGAGAAGTCAGTTCATGCCATTTCATATCAAGTATTGAAGCGGCAACAAGCTCAGTCGTCATGAATCCCTGGTTGAACGTAGCTGCATTGCGGATCTTTTCAACAAGCTCGGCAGGAATAACCTCACCTGTCTGGTAATGGCGGGCATACCCGGCAAGCACTTCTGGCTGGAACGCCCAGTTCTCGTAAATCTGCGACGGCAGCTCCACAAAGTCACGCGCCACTGAGGTCCCGCTGACCGCCTTATACCTGCACTTGCTCAGAAGCCCATGGAGAGCATGTCCGAATTCATGGAACATTGTGGACACCTCATCCAATGTAAGAAGCGACGGCATATCTTCTGTCGGCTTGCTGAAATTCCCGACATTCACGATTATCGGCCTGATATCTTCCCCTGCGGCGGTAACCTCCTGGTTGCGGAAATTGTTCATCCATGCGCCTCCCCTCTTCGTGCTGCGGGGATAATAGTCAGTAAGCAAGATCCCTATGAATGACCCGTCCGCATCTGTCACTTTAAAGCCCTCCACGTCAGGGTGATAGACAGGTATACTGTCAAGTTTCTCAATATTAAGCCCATATAATCTATGGGCAGTGGCAAACACACCTTCACGGACATTCTCCATCTTGAAATACGGCCTTACCTCATCCTCATTCAGGGCATATCTCGTCTGGCGCACACGGTCTGCGTAATATGCCCAGTCCCAAGGCCTGATGACTGCATCCTCACCAGCCGGCAGAAGCCCGGCAGCGACATCCTCATCCATCAGTTTCTGCATATCTGCCACCTCCTCACGCGCCTTCGCGGCAGCCGGTATCAGCAGTTTTATAAGGAATGCGTCAACCGTAGAGGCATCATGCGCCATCTTGTCGGCCAGGATCTGGTTTGCAGAATTATTATATCCAAGAAGCTTTGCCTTTTCAAGACGAAGGCCGGCAATTCTGAGCACAATGTCCTTATTGTCATATCGGCCGCCATTGTTTCCCCTCGATGAATATGCCTTGAACATCCTTTCACGCAGGTCGCGGTCACTGCATGAAGCCATCTTCCCGGAATACTCCGATATCGATATCCCGAACTCTTCTGCAAATGAATTGTTCTGCGCGAGGATATTGTTGCCGAAACGCTGGGTCAGGATTGCAAGTTCCTTGTTGATTGAGCGCATCTTTGCCTGCCCCTCCCTGTCAAGTGAAATCCCATTGCTGACAAAGGCGCGGTACATCTGGTCAAGCACCATCTCCTGCTCCCTGTCAAGCCCGAGCGAGCCTTTCCTGTCATAGAGGCTCTTCACCCTCTCAAAGAAATAAGGGTTCATGAATATGTCGTCATTATGCTCAGTAAGCATCGGGATCACCCTGTCTACAATCCTCTGCAGGGAAGGGGTGCCATCCGTCTCGGAAAGATTGAAAAGCACTCCCTGCACCTTGTCCAGAATCGCCCCTGAACGCTGATATGCAGCTATTGTGTTCTCAAACGTAGGCTCTTCGCTGCATGCAATGATTGCATCTATCTCCTTTTCCTGGAGCTTAATACCTATCTTCACCGCAGGCACGTAGTCCTTTTCCCGGATCTGGTCAAAAGGCGGCAGGCCATACGGAGTCTTCCATTCACCGAGGAACGGGTTAATCTTACTGCATCCTGATGCTGTCATAATGATGATTATTGCCAATAAAATACGGTAAACTCTTGGTCTCATATAAGTCTTTTTAATACATATGACGCAAACTTACACAAAAACTTCCGTGTGAACAATACTTTATGTCCAGGAACAATCGCATGACATGCAGAACAACACTGACTTAAGCTGTCTTTGTCAGACATTCATAAGGCATTAATCAATATCCGACTCACGAGCTGTACTTAGAGATGAATCCTGCAAGGCAAGAACTTCCTCAAGAGACAAGCCTGTGCATTTAGAAACCGTCTCTGCTGGAATGCCTTCCACGAGAAAGCGCGAGGCGGTCTTCATGGCTGTCTCGCGTGCGCCCCTCGCCTCTCCCTCGGCAAGACCACGCCTGTAGTGCTGGTCTATCGCATA
>CAMXAU010000012.1 GCA_947179325.1 uncultured Bacteroidales bacterium
TTTCTGGCATGTCACTGGAGTTGATTTTCCTGATGGCGTCGTCTACTGCAAGCATGAGGGTGCTCTTGCTTACCATGTTGCCATGTGCCCCGTCCGCCATATGCCTGATCGGGCTTACGGTGAATATTACTTTCTTCTTTCTGCATCCACATATCCCGGCTATTGCATCGAGCATGCTGCCGGCTGTCTGCCTGTCAAGCATTTCCCGTGAAAATTCCTTGGCATCCCGTTTCAGGCAGTTCGCGACAATCCTGCCATTGTCAGGCTTTATTGTCCCGTCTTTCTGTATATATCCGGTATGCCGGAAAAACCATGCAGTACCGAGAGTTATGATGATCTTGTCGCACTCCATCAAGAACCTGGAGGCCTTCTCGAGTTCTGAATTGGCGTTCTCCAGGAACTCTTTTCCTGTCTTCCTTGAGAATGAGGTGTGGTGGCTGAATGAGCAGATGAGATCAGAGCCGCTGCCCATCTGTACACATTCTTTCTCCATGAATGGAGTCCCTGTAATCAGCCTCTGCATGGCATTCACAATCGATGCCGGATTGTAGAGTGTCCCGAACGGGTTTACGCAGACATCGAATCCATAGCTTTTCAATGCCTGTCCTATATTGTCCGTAAAGCAGCTCCCGAGGAGCAGGATCTTGTCGCTGTATGAAATGCCGACATTGCATTTCTGGTCTATGACTGGAGTCTGTAGCTTTATCATCTCATCAAGGATTGGCCGCGGCAAAGTTAATGAAAATTTCTGCAATCCGCATATGGCAGGAAGACTGGTTTCTGCCATGGAATGACTATCTTTGCCAATTGTTTATATTATAGTCATGAGGCAGCATTCATTTTATTCAGCGGTGTTCTTTCTTCTGGGATTGTACCTGGCCATGTCGCCTGGCATGTATGCCCGGGAAACTGGAGACACTCTTTCCTGTGGACAGGGATACATGCGTAACATGCAGTATGGGGATATTCGCCGTGGAGGGGCGAAGGTGAGCTTTGCGTACGACCTTGATTTCGAGATGAATTTTGATAACCGTGAATATGACCGTTCAGACTATGCGCCTTCCGGGACTATCTTCGGCGCAAGGCTGACACCGTCGGCCGGTGTCGCAGTCCGGCAGCCTGGCGGAATGCTGCACAGGGTGATGGCTGGGATTGACATAATGAAAGATTTCGGGCGTTCACCGGTTTCTCCGGAAATGACAAAATCCGGTACGGAGACTCCTGAGACTTCTCCAGGACTCAGCAACTGGAACCTTTTCAATGAGATAACAATTTACTATCAGCTTGCCTGCCGTCTCGGCAGGACGGATTTCGGGCTTACGGCGGGAGTCTTTCCGAAAAGCTTCTCGAAAGCTGAGTATCCGAGGACATTCTTTTCTGATTCAGTACGTTTCTATGACAATAACTATGAGGGGCTTCTGCTGACATTCGGACGTCCCCGGGCCTATTATGAGGTAGGATGCGACTGGATGGGGATGTACGGCACGGACAGGCGCGAGAGGTTCATGATATTCAGCCACGGGGATGCCGGGCTGCTTCCATGGCTGTCGCTTGGATATTCCGCATACATGTACCATTTTGCGGGGTGTGACAATGTCTGGGGAGTGGTGGACAATATCCTGGTGAATCCATGGATATGCTTTGACTTTTCATCCATGACTGGCTTCCAGAAGCTTGGCGTGACTGCCGGAGGGCTTTTGTCGGGCCAGAACGACAGGAGGCAGTCGGGAAGGTATGTTTTCCCTTACGGTGCGGAACTGGTGTTCGACATACGCAGATGGAATGTCGGGATCCAGCACAGGATGTTCTGTGGCAAGGATATGATGCCTTATTATGCAGCTACGGATGCCGAGGGGTTCAAATATGGGAACAGGCTTTATCTTGGAGACCCGTTCTACAGGGTTGCACGTGACGGCGGCATCGGGATGTATAACAGGGTGGAAGTGTATTATGAACCGCATATTGCAGACTTTGTGGATCTGAGGGTAAGCGTGACAGGGCATTTCCATAATGGATATTCCGGATGCCAGCAGCAGGTCGGGCTTGTGTTCAACCTCCAGAGACTGCTTTCCGGTGGATCACGGCATTCTGGATGTCCTGGACGCAGGTCCTGCTGCAGATGACAGAAACAATATAAAACAATTCATATGAAACGTAGTCTATTAATCACATTTTTCTCCGCTTTGCTCCTCTGCTGTGCATGCGGGCCAAAGGACGGTGAGTACACTATCCACCTGTTCACGACAAATGATGTCCACGGACGCTATTTTGATTCACTTTATGTGGAGGGGGCTCCTGTGCAAGGCTCTCTTCTTGCCGTCTCGCACTATATGGACAGCCTCAGGACTGAACTCGGCGCTGGGAATGTCGTCCTTGTGGACGCCGGCGACTGCCTGCAGGGAGACAATGCCGCATATTATTTCAACTATGTCGACACAGTCTCAAGGCATCTGTATGCAAGGATGGCTGAATATATAGGATATGACGCCGTAACAGTCGGCAACCATGACATCGAGACCGGCCATCCCGTATATGACAGGATGCGCAGAGAGCTTTCTATGCCGTTCCTTGCTGGAAATGCCTTGTGCACTGACGCTGAGGGCAATGTCATAATGAACGCGGACGGTACCCCGAAGCCGTATTTCCAGGAGTACACAATTGTCAGGAGGCATGGACTGAAAGTGGCAATAATAGGGTTCACCAACCCTAACATGAAAAACTGGCTTTCAGAGGACATCTGGCATGGAATGACTTTCGAGTCGCTTATCCCGATGGTCCAGGAGGATGTCAACAGGATTGCAGCAAAGGAGCATCCTCATGTGGTTATAGTCTCTGTGCATTCCGGGACAGGCCCTGGGGACGGCAGTTCATACGAGAGCCAGGGACTTGACCTTTTCAAGACTCTCCGTGGCGTGGATTTCCTTGTATGCTCGCATGACCACCGCCCGTTCATCGCGCAGTCTGACAGCATCTGCCTGATCAATTCCGGAAGCCACTGCCGTAACCTCGGACATGGTGTCATCAACCTGACAGTAAAGGACGGGAAGAGCGTGGCAAAGAGTGTAGGTGCTGAGCTTATCCCTGTCAACAGGAACCTTGTTGACGAGGCCATGAGGGCTGAGTTCGCGAAAGACTATGAGGCCGTAAAGGAATTCACCCTCACACCGGTAGGAAACCTGAAGGTCGAACTCCGCACACGTGATTCATATAGCGGCATGAGTGACTATATGAATCTGATACATACCTTGTCCCTCTGGCAGTCCGGTGCAGACATGTCATTTGCCGCACCTTTGACATTCAACGGGACCGTGCATTCCGGAGTGCTGCTCTATAATGACCTGTTTACAATCTATCCTTATGAGAACCAGCTGTTCGCAGTGAAGATGACCGGCAAGGAAATCAAGGATTATCTGGAGTTCTCATACGGCACATGGATAAATACCATAGGCGGAGGGAAAGGTGCAGACGGGCATCTGCTGAAAATCGTGGATGCAGATGATCCGCGCACCGGCCAGAGCCGCTGGTCGTTCGTGAACCGCTCCTATAATTTCGACTCAGCCGGAGGCCTGAACTATTCCGTAGATGTGACAGCTCCGGAAGGCAGCCGTGTCAGGATTGATTCGTTTGCAGACGGCAGGGCTTTCTCCGAGGATGGAGAATATACTGTAGCCATGACCTCGTACCGTGCGAATGGAGGTGGAGGGCTGATGAGGGCTGCCGGAATTGCGGCAGACGAGCTTGACAGCAGGGTGGTGGCAAGGTATCCTGAAATCAGGAATCTGCTGTATGACTATCTCAATGAGGTGAAGATAATCGACCCTGAGGTTATCGGTGACAGCAAGGTTGTCGGCTCATGGAATTTTGTTCCGGAGAAGATTGCAGGACCTGCAATGGACAGGGATATGCAGCTGCTTTTCCCTCACCGCAGATAACAAACATCAGGACAGTTCTATAGAATAGCTGCCATGGCCCTTAATGCCGTATCGGACAGAAGGGCCATGGCTTCTTCTTTTGTATGGCATGAGGCAATGGATGTGTCGAACATCTGCCATCGCAGCCTTGACAGCAGTGACTCCTCTATCCAGTACAGGAAACAGCTCTGCGGGACAAGATTCTCGATGCGCTTGAGTTTCAGATACATTTCAAGCCCGTCACCCGCATCGTGCCACAGGTCGGCGAAAACATAGTCAAAATCCATTTCCGGCATCTTGTCCATTGCATAGCTGAAGGCATCGGCCTCTACTATGCGGACTTTATCCTTGTGCGGGAACTGAGGGAGGATGAACTCCTTGAACAGCCCTATGGCGTCCCTGTCCCGTTCAATCACTGTGATTCTCTCGACGCTGTCCTTTTGTGATGCCATGTATGTGAAGTACCCGAGTCCAAGACCCAATGTCGCAACATTGCCGGAAATATTATCCAGAGGCTGCCTCATGGTCTCTATCTCATTCGGCTTTACGGCCATCCATTCCCTCCCGTTCTGCCTGACAGCAGGGAAATTGAATCCGATGTCGAAATATCCTGCATGCGGGATTTCCTCAAGGTTCCCGGTAAGGGTGATGTCACGGCATATAAAGGCCTCGAAAGGGGTGTACTGCTCCATGGCCAGTTCCCATTTCCCTTTTCTGATGCAAGGGATATGTATGTTTGAGTAATACGGGTCCTGCCTGTATGGATCAGGGTCCAGCCTGTGTATGGCCTTGTCCCAGTATCTCATATAGAAAGACTTCTCTTCGTCTGATGTCCCGTAGTCAAGTCCGCATATCTGTGCCATGAGCATCTTGTAGAATAATTCCTGTCCCGGTGCATCCATGCAGCCGGACTCTGCAATCATTTCTGCTGTGATTGCCCTCGGGCATACATTGATATAGCCTGACAAGAGCCAGGCTATACGGTTGTTCTCCATGCGGATTCTGTCCAGTTCCTCCCTGAAGTCCATCATTCTCTGCACCATTTGTCAAGCCATGCAAAGTATTCCCTGTGCCAGAGGAGGGCATTCTGCGGCTTAAGGATCCAGTGGTTCTCGTCAGGGAAGATCAGCAGCCTTGACGGCACGCCCATCATCTGGGCTGCGTTGTAGGCCGCCATCCCTTCATCTACAGGTACACGGAAATCGATTCCGCCGTGGATTACCAGGAGAGGGGTGTGCCAGTTTGTGACAAGCTTGTGCGGAGAGTTCGCATAATGGCGTACAGACTCAGGCTTTGTGCTCCATGGCGAACCGCTCTGCAATATCCCGCCGAATGTGACTCCGTCCCCGGAAGGACCTGTCGGGCAGTCCGGAGTCCCTACAGCCTTGTCGAAGCTGCATTCGTCAGGGATACCTCCGTTGTCCCAGTTCGGGAACCACATCTCTTCCGTTGTCATGTACATGTGCTCTTCGTTGAATATGCCGGCATGAGCTATGAATGCATCATATGTGTCTCCGTGGACTCCGCACAGGTAATATGCAGAATATCCTCCGTAGCTTGCCCCGCATGCCGCCATCTTGCCGACATATGGCTCAGCCTTCAGCGCCTTGGCCGCAGACAGGTAGTCCTGCATGTTGAGGCCGCAGTAGTCACCTGAAATCTGCTCCGTCCATTCCTGGCCGAATGCAGTTGTCCCGCGTCTGTTCGGAAGTATTACGATATATCCCTGGTCTGCCATGAGGCGGTAGTTCCATCTGTATGACCATCCCTGGCTGAGTGTGCCCTGCGGGCCTCCAAGAAGAATCTCTATCGCAGGATATTTCCTTGAAGGGTCAAAGTCAGACGGATAGAGCACCCATGTGAGCATGTCCTTGCCGTCGACTGTGCGTATCTGGCGGGCTTCAGTGTGAGGCTCTGCAAGCTGGCTGAGGATATGCCCGTTCTCGTCCGTGATCTGCCTGAGCGATGTTGTGCCGCCGTCAGCATTTACGGCAACCAGCTCTGCAGGGAAGTTCATGCTGCAATATGATGTCAGCAAAGTCGCTCCGGAAGCGTCCTCCACAATGCCGAACGGTGAACTGAAGTCAAACCACAGGCTGTCATCTGATACGCGTCCTATTTTCCAGGTGCCTTCATTGCGTGAAGCCTTGAATATTCCCTGGATACCTTCAGCGAGTGCGTTGAAATATATCTCATCGCAGCCGTTCCATACCGGTCCGGATACATTGTATCTGAAATTCTCCGAGATTTCCTTGATGTCGATTATCCATCTTATCCTCGCGTTTGCATTGCCTGGAGCAGATGTGGCAGCCTCAAGTGCTTCAGTGTCAATTCTTGCGGCCATCAGCCTCTGCCTGTCTGCCTCATATCCGTCCCTCTCCATGCTTATCCAGCATATTTCAGAGCCGTCAGGCGACCATACCGGATCAGTGTCATATCCGCCTCCCATCGGGATCATTGCAGTTCCTCCTGTAGCTACGTTGTACAGGTATATCTCATTGTCTGTGGAGAATGCGTATTTCTTGCCTTCAAGTTTCTTGCACGAATATGCTATGAATCTGCCGTCTGGACTCCAGCTAAGCTGTCCGATGTCGCCGAAAGGCTCTGACGGGAGTTCGTACAGGCCGTCCTCGTGTGCAAGGATGTCTGTTGAAGATGACGGTGTTATGCTGTTTCTGCGCATTGAGAATGCAGAGACATATGTGTGCGGGATCTCAGTAACCCAATGGTCCCAATGCCTGTACATCAGGTCGTCAGTGCAGTATGCGTTTGCCTTGCCGAGATCTGCATACATGTCGGAAGGTGTCTTGACATTGCTCTTGACTGTGCTGACAAACATTATCTTGCTCCCGTCAGGCGAGATGCTGAATTCGCTTATCCCGCCCGGGATGTCGCTGACCTGTACCGGGCGGCCCAGTGTCCAGCTGTCTCCCTTCCTGCTTATCTTGGCGACATATATCTGCCCGCCTTTCGTGTAGGCTATCCTTCGCCCGCCGTCAATCCAGCGCGCGTTGCCGATGCTTGTCCCGGAATGCGTAAGCTCGGACGTCTCGCCTCCATCCACACTGCATATGTGGAGATTGCGGCAAGAGCGGTTCTCTTCTACCGATGTGTAGGAAACTCCATAGAGGATGTACTTTCCGTCAGGTGACAGCTGCGGGTCGGAAAGCCTTCCGAATGCAAGCAGCATCTCCGGGGTCATCCTGCCGTTATCTGACTGTATCTCTGACCTGCCGATGTAGGCTGGCTCCTGGTTGCTGGGCTTCTTCATCTCTTTTGTGAATTGTACGATACCATATCCCGCAAAGCATGCAATCGCGATGCCTGCTGCGGAGAACACTGCCCTTGTCAGTGACATTTTGCGTTTCATAGTCTCATTCTTGTTAAAACGTGCCTGCAAAGATAGGAATAATAAATCAAAAGGAGGACGGCTTGATGGTGCCGTCCTCCAACAAATTATAAACTGTGGTGCAGGGATTATCTCTGTGCCCCGAAGCTGCTGTAGATGCCGCCCGGAACGAAAGAACCTGATGCAAGGTCGAATGTTCCGCCATTGAACGGATTCTCTGACAGTTTCTGGAACTCCTCATTAGGGTTGAGTCCGGTTACTGTGTTGTATCCTCCGAAGAATACCTGGCAGGTGAAAGATGTAGAGTTTGCCACATAGTATGCATTGTGCTCGCATGAACCTGAAGACGGCTTTGTCACGGCTCCCCTTATGATTCCTATGTTGTTAGGAAGGGTTGTCGCATATACGAGGTTGTCTGAGACGGTGCAGCTGTTGATGTTGCCTGCATAGAACAGGAATGTGGTTGCAGTAGTTACATTTACCATGGTGTTCTTCTCGAATACCACATTGCCTATAGTGGCGTTGCTTCCGTTGAATGCCCTGAAGTCATTGATGTTTCCGTTGCTGCAATATATGAGGTTGTTTCTCATTATGATATTGCTGTATGTAGCAGAGCTTGGTATGTTCAGGAACAGTACCTGGTTGATGCTGCTTGGATATACTATTTCGGAATTTACAAATATCAGGTTCTCTATGCTTCTCGATGCTGAACTGATGTATGCAAACGGCTTGCTCGGGAAGATCTGGATCTTGCAGTTGTCAAAGCATACGCGGCTGAACACTGCGTCTGTATTATGTGTCAGTGTATAGTCTCCAATGGCATTCGCATCAAAGTTCATGTTGTAGAATACAAGCTCTTCGTCAATTCCGTCTATTACATTCAGGAATATCTTCTGGGACAGCTTGACGTCGCTTCTTACCTTAGGGTCATTTCCGATGACAACCATTTTGACAGTGGCTGCGTCTGTGCTTTTCAATGCAGTGACAGACGGGTCTACGAAGAATACGACAGGGGAGTTGTTGTTCTGGACAAGCTCTGCATCGTCTGCGCTGCTTATGAGCTTAGCCTCTCCGTATGTACTCTTGTTGTAGATCTTGTCTCCGATTGTGATGTCGGCACCGGCCTCATATTTCTCATAGAGGGTATTGTAGACTTTCTCTACAGTCTTTACGGTTGCTGACGCGATCTCGCCTTCCTTGTCTTCATTGACCGGGAGCACATAGAGGGTGTAGCCTTTGCCGTCTGCCAGGCCGTCAAATACAAGTGTCTTTTCTGAACCTTCTGTCCCGTCTGCCTTGATCTCGGCTGCGTCAGGCTGGCTTGCAGCGCTTTCCTTGAAGAGGTAGTACCATGCAGTAATGTCAGATACAGCAACGCTGAATGTAATTGAGGATGTAGTTATCTCCTCTGCAGTGACCATGGCCTTAGGGTTGGCCTCGACATCACCGGCAACTGCCTCAACAAGAAGTTTTGTGATAGCTGCGAAACCTCCTTTGGAGATTGCAAGGATTGACACATCAGTGCGTGTGTCGGCAATCGCCTTTGTCTCAGCAGCTGGTGCAGTCACAGAAAGTACGGACTCGGAAAGTGATGCGCGCCATCCCTGCGGTGCAGTGACCATGGTGCTCTCCACTCCTGTCATTGTGACATTATATGTCTTTGTCTGTCCGTATGAGAAATACTGTACACCGAAAGTATCAAGGATAGCACAGAGGAAGTCAGGCACAACAGGTATAGAAAGGACATCACCGTTTTTCATTGTCACAGTCATGTATCCTTCGCCGACAACGACGTCAGTGAAGAAAGATGTACCGCCTTCACCCTCTGACAATGCATTTACATAGTTTCCGTCGCTGTCCCTTACCCTCTGCGGGCCGTCGCCATAGTCAACAGTCCAGTAGCCTTCGCTGTCAACTCCTACAACAGGGATTGCCCCTGTCTCTCCTGTGGCCTTGAGCTTCTCGCCTGAAGCATTGAGGAGATAGATGGAACCGTTGCCGTCATTGTAGTCAACCATCCAGTATCCTTCTTTGTCCACGCTCATCTTAGGTGCGACACCTACTCCGTCGCTTCCCTGTGAGAGTGTAATTGTCTCGCCATTGGTGAGAACTATTGTGTATGTCCCGTTGGACTCTGTAACAGAGTTGATTGTCGCTCCTCCTGCAAGGATGGACAGAGCCTCGATGTTGCTGTTGAGGCCGGATATCTGTGTCTCAAGTGCTGTTATGCGGCTGTCAAGTGAATCTACCCTTTTTTCAAGGTCACTCAGGTCCGTGCATGATACAAAGGCAAGTGCCAGCGATATAAGGACAGCGGCAAGAGCCTGGATTGTAGATATTTTTTTCATTTTATTCTATTTATTGTAATTATTCGATTGTCTTCAGTGAGGTAAGCCATGCCGGTACATATCCGAGCCTTCTGTAGAGCTGCGCCTCGTAAAGTGATTCAGGGTATACTGCAGTGCCGTTGCTTCCTACATGGAGGCATCCGGTATTGCTCTCAGTGAAATTCACGCTGAGGTTTCCATGGAATCCTACAACTATAGGTGACAGGACGTATTCTGAAGCTGTTCCCCACCATATCCAGTTGCTGTAGTTGTTGTTGGACTCGCCTCCGAGGTTTCCTGAGGTTGCGTTCATGTTCCATAGGGTAAGGTCTGCAAGGTGGTTCGGAAGCTCATTCGCGTCACCGCCCATCCTGTATCTCATGAATCCGCCTGAACAGCAGTCGACAAGAGTCGCGCGTGGCTGGCTTGCATGTGACTCGAAGCAGCTGTCGTCTCCCCATGAGTTTCTCCACAGGACAGCTCCCATGCTTGTCTTGGATACTCCTACCGCATGGTAGTTTCCAGTGTTTTCCATCCATGTGCCGCTTCCTATGAGGTCTCCGGTTGTGCGGTCGACAGTGGCTCCGATGAAGACCCTTGAAGACCCTGCAGAACGGATTGCCGAGTGTCCACGCTTTCCTGAGAACTGTATGTCATATACAGATACGTTTGCGCTGTTGGTGATCGAGCTTGCCTCGCTGGTGCTGATAAAGCCGCAGCGCCTTATCCATGAGTTTGTCACGCGTGTCATGCTGATAGGCTTGTACGCCCCGTCATCCTGCCATGAGCCGTGGTGTGCAAAATGTTCCTTTGCATCGCCCTTGAAAGTGATATCCTCGACTCCGACCTTTGTCTGGCTCAGGTATTTGTAGACTTTCCAGCCGTATTCTGCCTTTACATCGTGCATGATCGGCTCGTAGAATGTGACTGTATTGCCGCTTACGGACTTCACCTGGTGATAGTCATTGACTTCAACACCGCTTGTGAAGATTGTCCATTTGCTTGAGTTCTTTGCGGCAGAGTCGTAATTCGGATAAAGCTCGTCTTTCAGGAGGTTGCTGTTGTTGCTCTTGATGTTCAGGCATACCCAGTCATCTGCCACAAGGCTGTGTCCAGGAAGCTCTACGGAGAAAGTCCCTTTTGCTGCATCCTGGCTGACTGCCCAGTTCGCCTGGCTGCTGAAGTCGGTCCAGTGTGTGATGAGAATCATTTCCGGTGAGCTGTACAGCACGCTTGCGCTTGTCGGCTGGTTAGGGGCCTGCATCGTTATTGTAGTCTTGTCACGTCCGGCACCCTTGATTACAAATTCTCCTGCCCTGATTATGATTCCCTGGCTGTAGGTCTGTCCGTTTGCAACGACGTCATCTTCTGATGTGTGCAGGATGAACTCGCCCTCAGGGAAATAGATGATTGCCTTTGCAGAAGCCTTGTGCGGAAAGGCTATCTGGGTGGTTGATACGCTTGGAGCACCCATGATGTCCTCAAGCACCTTGAGGAATGCCTCCCTGTCAGACTTCCCGTCATCCGGGATTGCACCGTACCTCGGGTCAGTTATGTCGTATACCGTGTATCCGAGTGAATATACATCAGGTGGGGCAACCTCGCCATGCATATATCCTGCATATGAATAGTCCAAAAGGACATTGTCCGCGCTGCCTGTGTTGAAGTCATTCCACTCCTGGCATGACGCTTCGTCGATTGTCACAGGGTTGAGCACGAACTCATATTCCGCTTTTTTCAGATGGTGCTTGCTTGAGACAAGCACAAGCTCTACACTGTATTTCCCGGCTGTGCCAGCAGGAGGCCCCTGCACCATAAGCTCCTTTTCAGTAAGAGATGCATTCCATCCTTCCGGTACAGAAATCATTACATCTGCAACATCGCTCATCTCCGCCTCGAAGACAAGGGACTGGTTGAGGAGGATTGTCTGCTCAGCCTTGTATCCTGTGACATTCAGCCAGAATGTGTCCTCGTACACGCACACAAGCTCTTCTCCGGAAGCAAGTGTAAATGTTATTGTGCTTTTCTCCTTGTCGACAACTACATTCTCGAAGAATGTCGGTGCCCTCTTGCCTGTTCCGCCGTTGAGGGCATTGAGCGGGTTGCCGTCCTTGTCAAGGACTTTCTCCCATGTGCTTCCGCCGTCAAGGCTGACTTCCCAGTAGCCGTCCTGGTCAGTGCGGACCGCAGGTGTGATACCGGTCTGGAAAGCATTTTCTGATCCTTCGATCTTATCCCAGGTTACCCCGTCGAATGACATGATCCAGTTTCCTTCCGGATCCACGCCGATTGCAGGTACAGGGATATCCTGCTTGTCCCCGAATGTGACTATGATCTGGTCGCCGTCGCTCAGCTCGAATACATATCCTGTCTCATATGCAGTGTATCCGACAATCACATTTGATCCTGTGAGCAGCTTGTGTGCTGCAATCGCATTGTTGTTTGCCTGCTCTACAGCATCTTCTATTGAGGACAGCCTCAGCTCAAGGCTGCTGATCTCGGCCTCAAGTGATGATGTGTCACAGGCAGTCAACGGTAGTAGGCATGCAATCACGCAGATTGCCAATGTCTTTATGTGTGACTTCATATTACTGTTTATTTGTTTTTGTTAATTAAATCAAGTTTCTCAAGTGTCCCGGTACGGTACCAGATGTCATCGCTTTCTGCAAGAAGCTCCTGCAGCTGTCCGCACAGTTCCCGGAAAATTTTCCCGTGCTCCCTGTAGTCAAGGCAGTTCAGCTGGTATGGGTCAGCAATGTCGTCATACAGCCTTACCCCCTTGAGTGTGCCGTCACGCCTGATGCTGATTTCCATGGTATGGCGTGATGTACGGATTCCACGTGCTTCCGGAAAATATCCATGTACAGTCCTGTCAATGCCGGTCTTCCCGTTGAGATTCCTCATGTAGAGGGCCGATTCACGTGCATTGCCCATGTCAGTCCCGGCAATTACACCGGCAAGGTCTCTTCCCTGTACGGACTGGGGTATCATCTCCTTGAGTCCTGCAAGTGACAGGAGGGTTGGCATGATGTCCGTCGTTGTGAGGAAGGTGCTGTCCACCCTGTGCCTCAGCACACCCGGATACCTTATCATGAAAGGTACATTGAATGACTCCGTGTATATTGAGTTTTTCGGGTCGTATGTACTATGGCTGCACATTGTCTCGCCATGGTCGGAGGTGAACACTATTATTGTGTTGCCTTCCAGCCCGAGTTCCCTGACTTCATCGAGTATTCTTCCGAACTCCCGGTCAATGGCTGTGACATTTGACAGATAGTATCTGATTGAAGATGCTTTTGTCAATGTCGTGTCAGCATTCTCCCTTACATACAGTTCAGAAATGGACTTGTCCCTGTACAGGGCATAGTCTTCTTCCATGCAGTCGTCTGTACTTTTGTACGGACTGTGGGGAGGGTTGTATGCAACCATCAGCATGAACGGCTTGTGTGGGTCACGTTCCCCGTTCCTGTTGCGGAGGAACTCTATCGCCTTGTCGGTCTCATGCTTTACAGAGAATTCATGCGGGTCATGGCGCACACCGTCTGTGTCCCAGTAATGGGGATTCTTGTGCTCGTCAAATGTCCCGTATGAGTACCAGTACTCAAATCCATGCCTGCGCTCCGCCGGAGTATAGGCATCCCATTCCGGCACCATGTCGCTGACATAATGCCCTGGGTTCGCAGGGTCATTCTTCATCGGTGTCTCTGCATGAAGCTTTCCGATGTATCCGCAGAAATACCCGTTTGCATGCAGAACATCGCTGATACAGACCGCTTCCGGGTCCAGTGTGCTCTCTGGTCTCTCGGACATGCAGTTGAGCACCACTCCGTTCCTCTCCGGATACATCCCGCTCAAGAGCATGCCACGGTATGGGCTGCTTACAGGGCATGTGCTCATGGCCCTTGACATCACTACAGACTCCCCGGCAAATCCGTCCAGTCTTGGGGTCTGTACCGGGTCAGCCTGCCATCCGTATATTCCTGCGTATTCAGGACTGTCCCAGAATGACATGGCGCAGTTGCGCATCTGGTCAGGGAATACGTATATTATATTCGGATGTTCAGCCTTGGCGGCACTGCATGATGCCAGTGATGTCAGCACGAGGCCGCCAAGGCAGAATTGTCCATATCTTGAGAGAATGATGTCCATTTCTATATGTTCTCAGGCCTTTCCAGGATTGTGATTGTCATTTCATGGACTTCCTCGCTTGAGCCGATGTAATTCTCATTCCTGCCGACAAATACAGCTTTATATGTTCCTGGCTCGCTGTATACATATTCGTACTCGTTCAGGTAATTCTGCATGTTCTTGATTACATCACCCTTGTCGTTGGCCACTTTGTTCAGGGCTGTCGGCTGTGTGAAGACCCATCCGTCAAGGGCATAGGTGAGTGCATTTCCGGCAACTCCCTGCATGACGATGTCTCCTGCACTGTTATCAAGCCTTATCGAGCCGTTTCCTGCATTCCTGTGATATGGGTCAAGCTCTTCATTCATCATGAGTATGACAAGGCTGAAGTCCTTGATGTTCATGCTTGAAGGTGATGTCCCGGCAAGGGCAAGCTGCAGGTCGGCATTGATGTAGTATGTCCTCTGTGTGGCTGTATTGTCCTTTGGACACCAGTGGAATGCGAGGGAGAAATTCTCGACATAGTCGCTCATCTCGAAATCCTGATATGTCCATTTGGCACTTGCGCCTTCTTGGTAGTCAAGTCTTTCCCAGCCCTGCATGCCGCCTTCATACATAGCCTTCACCTTTGCCCTGTCTGCTTCTCCGTCTTCTCCGGAAAGGCCGTCAAAGGACTTTGACACATATACCTCCAGCGCATCTGCGTTTCCGTATATGGCTTCAAACTCGCATTTGAGTACTGCCGCCTCCACATCTTCCATCGGAACCTCATATCTGTTCCTGTATTTGTACTGGTGCTCAGTCTCACCGCTGTAGAAGAGGATGTTGTCCACTTCGCCGTTGATGTTGAACTTGATCGGATCGCCTGCATAATATGTGTTGGACGGGTCCAATGTAACGTTGTAGTCAACTTTCTTGTATGCATCGGTATGTGTACAGCCGGCAAGCAGTACAGATGCTGTGCATAGTAATATAGTAAGGTTTTTCATATATCTTCTAAAATTTGTCCTTGTGCTTACCAGAGAGGGTTCTGTGTCAAATCCTTGTTCACTCCAAGCTCAATTGCCGGAATCGGAAGCACGATGTGCTTTTCCTGTACGGATGTTCCTATTGCGGCAGCATACTCGGCCTTGGCATTCTTGGACCACCTGTCGTCATTCGTCCATTTCGGATATTCGTTCATGGTCTTGACGAAGATTCCCCATCTTATCAGGTCATATTTCCTGATTGACTCAAAGCATAGCTCGCGTCCTCTCTCATTCCTGACAAGGTCCCTGAAAGCTTCATATGAAGAATAGCTGGAGAATTCCTTTGTCTTGATGCCGGCCCTGTCCCTGATTTCCTTTACCATGTCGTATGCCTCCTGTGAAGGTGTACCGTTGTATTCATTTACCGCCTCAGCATACATGAGCATGACGTCAGAGTATCGGAGTATAGGGTAATTGATGGTTGTATAGAGACTCTTTGAAGTCTTCACCCCTTCATATTCAACCTCTCTCCTGTATTTTCCGCAGTTCCTTATGGCAGGGGCTGCAAGAGGGTCGTTTGATGTGGATACATTGTCGTACACATAAGGAGTCTTGTCGTAGCTTGCAAGGCTGACCCCTTCTGTCAGTCCGGAGCCATATGGCGGATGGCTGGTATTGCCGGCATAGTTGTAAGGAGGCATATTCCATTCCTGCCTCTTGTCTGTTATGTAGTCAAGCTCGCTCTCGTCTTCTGTCCTGTCCTCAACGAGGTAGAGGTCCCACAGCTTGAGTGTACCGTCATACATGCCGTATGAGTAGTTGCAGCTCCAGTTGGAGAAATCGTCTGCTCCAGAGCTCTGCAGGCCGATGACGTCACCGATTCGGCCGTTGGTCCATGTGTCAGGGCCGGAACGGTCACCATAGAAGTCTGCTTCCCACATTGACTCATTGTACTCCTTGTCATATATGTCTGAAATCATGTTTATGAATACGTTCGAGTACTCTTTGTTGAGGTGGTGCCTGTTTGTGGAGATTACTGCATATGCGTAGTCAGATGCAAGCTTGAAATATTCTTTCTTTGTCTTTTCACCTGCGCTGACGCTTTCTCCGGCCATGAACAGGCAGACCCTTGCGAGGATGCCGTTTGCTGCATCCCTCGTGATCCTTGACGGTGCGTTTGCCAGGTCCTCAGGAAGATATTCAAGCGTAGCGTCCATCTCCTTGATTACCCAGTCCAGGACCTCTTCCTGAGGGGTGGCCTTGCCCATTACATCATCCGGCGTCTTGGTGGATTCTGTCTTCAGCGGGACATTGCCCCATGCCTGCGCAAGTATGAAGTGGTAGAATGCCCTCATGAACCTTGCCTCCTGGTACAGTGTGTGGTCAGGGTCGAATTCAGAGTCCTCTATCGCCTCCATGAAGGCGTTGGCGTTCCTGATACCTTTATATATAAGCTGCCAGGCGTCGTAGATCTCTGACGCACTTGCATCATGCTTGTACCATAGGGTCAGCTGATTCGGGGTAGTGGTCCTGTTATAATATGAGAGATCGTCCACATTGGACAACATCAGAGAATAATAGTTGCCATAGAATGCCTCATTGTTCATCACGCCATAGATGCCGACCAGTCCGGACTGCACCTCTTTCATGCTTTCGTAGTACGTCTCGGAGCTGATGATGTTAGGCTTGAGGTCAAGAAAGCTGCATGCAGCAAATGACATTGCTGCCATAAATATTGTTGATATCCTTATATATTTTCCCATTTTCTTCTCCTCCTGCATTAGAATGTGAATGATACTCCTCCTGTGATGCCGAATGCCCTTGGATAGGCGGACCAGTCAAAGCCTGGAGTGAGGACGGAATTCACGGTAGATACCTCAGGGTCCGGTCCGGAATATCCTGTAAGTGTCCAGATGTTGTCTGCAGAGACGTTTACCCTTATGTTGTCCACCTTCATCTTCTGGCTTATGCTCTTAGGCAGAGTATATCCGACTGATATGTTCTTGAGCCTCAGGAAAGATCCGTCTTCAACAACCCTTGAAGAGTAGACAAACATTCCGTTTGCCCTGACCCTCGGTATGTCGCTGCCTGGATTTTCTGCAGTATACCTGTTTGCATATGAAGAAAGCTGGTTCAGGTTCTGGATTGTACCGTTCTCGAATATAAGCTTGTTGGCATTGAGGATGTCGTTGCCGTAGCTCCACTGGAAGAATACGCTTACATCAAATCCATAGAAATAGAATGTGTTGCCGAATCCGCCTGTGTGCAGAGGCTGGCCGGAGCCGATTACAGTACGGTCATTGTCGTCAACCACACCGTCTCCGTTGATGTCCCTGTACTTAGGGTCTCCAGGACGGACAAAGTCCTTTCCGACAGATGTCATATAAGGTATCCCGTCCTTCAGGCTGGTACCTCCGTTGAATTCATCTTCCTTGTATGTCCCGTCATAGATATAGCCGTACATCATGCCTGACGGCTTGCCTACCTGGGTTACATACGGGTACTGGCTGTTGAACCTCTGGTCCCATGACACTGCGCTGAACAGGGAGTACTGGTCGTTGGTGAGCGCAGTGACCTTGTTGCGGTTGATGGCAATGTTGAATGTCGTGTTCCACTGGAAGTTCTTCTTCATTATGTTCACAGTCTCAAGTGTCAGCTCGAATCCCTTGTTCTGCATTGAGCCGATGTTGACCATGGCGGATGTATATCCTGAAGATGCCGGGATTGTCGCCTGGAGCAGGAGGTCCCTTGTGTTCTTTATGTAATAGTCGGCAGTGATCTTGATCCTGTCGTTCTGGAAGAAGGCGATGTCAAGTCCGATGTTGTACTGCTCTGTGGTCTCCCATTTCAGCTTGTCATTCGCCATGTTTGAAGGGTAGTATCCCGAGACGACCTGGTTGTTGAAGACATAGTCATATGAGTCGGTCTCTCCTGGGGCTGTCGAAATCTGTGAGTAGAAATCATATGGGGTAGTGGTCCTGTTGTTTCCGGTAAGTCCCCATGAGAACCTGAGCTTTCCGTTTGTAAGCCAGCTGCTGTTCTTGAAGATGTCCTCCCTGTTGAAGTTCCACGATGCTCCAACTGACGGGAAATATCCCCACCTGTTGTCTGTCGGGAATTTTGATGAACCGTCAGCGCGGAATGTAGCTGTAATGTAGTATTTGTACTTGTAGTTGTAGTTGAACCTTCCGAAAGCGGACATCTGTCTCCAGTCATACTGGTATGGAGCCACTGTCTGGTAGTTACCTGTGTGCAGGCCGTTCAGGCCAAGGGCCTCTGTTGTCATCTGCTCTGCCCTGACACCCTTGTAGTCCATGGTCTCGCCCTGGAATGACAGACCGCCCATCAGGTTGAGGTGATGCTTGTTGTTGATATGCTTCTCCCATGTAAGGGTCTCTTCGTTCTGCCAATATACCCAGTTGCTCCAGTATATCGCTCCGTTTATTCCCTTTCCGGATGGAGAGCCCTCGTAGCCGGTATATGTCTGGCTGCCGTTGAACTCTTCGCGTCTCTGGTTCTGGAACCTGTATGCGCCTGTAGCCTGGAATTTCAGGCCCTCGACAATCTCCCATGTGAGAGAGGCGTTTGCATTGAGGAGGTCTACAATCCTTTTCCTGTGCTCGTTTTCCGCTGACTTTACAGGGTTGAACCTGTAGTCGTTTGCATTTGAGGCATCATAGTCGATCAGGTCTTCGGACAGATTGTATTCAGAGCTGTCGCCAAGTGGTTTCACAGGACGGTATCCCCACATTGAATATATGAGCCAGCCTGATGCTGATGAAGACTGCTGTGCGCTCGTAGGTGTGGTTCCGCTTGTCACTGAACGGGCATAGTTGGCCATCACGTCAACGGTCACTTTCTTTCCTATTTTCTGGGAGAAATTGATCTTGGCCTGGTATCTCTGGAAATTAGACTTGATGATGATACCGTCCTGGTCAACTACAGACAGCGAGACATTGTATCTGTTCCCGGCAGTCTTGCTTCCTCCTGACAATGAGATGTTGTAGTTCTGGGTGAGCGCGCTGCGGTACAGCCTGTCCTGCCAGTCGTCTCCTGCCAGTCCGCGGTAGTCTTCAAGGGTGTATGTGTTCCCGTCTGAACCGTCAAGGTACTTGTTTGTACCTGTTGTCCCTATGTATTCGGTCTGCAGCTCTACAAACTCGTACGGGTTCATCAGGTCCATCTTGTGGTAGATCTTGCTCCCGGTCCAGGATGCGCTGAAGTTTACCTTTGGCCTGCCTTCCACACCCTGCTTTGTAGTGATCACAATGACGCCGTTCGCACCACGTGCTCCATAGATCGCTGTAGCCGATGCGTCCTTCAGGATGTCGATTGACTCGATGTCGGCAGAGTTAAGTGAAGTCGCAAGTGAGCTTTCTGACTGGAAACCGTCAATGATAAACAGAGGCGCGCTGCTCTGTGTAAGTGAGTTGTTACCCCTGATGACAATGTTCGCCTCGTTTCCGAGCGAACCGTCGGAGGTGGTCACGACAACTCCTGCAACCCTTCCTGTGAGGGCCTGGTCGAATGTCGTGCTGCTTGACTTGAGCACTTCCCCCATGTCCACCTTGGTGACAGAGCCAGTAAGGTCCCTCTTCGATACGGAACCATATCCGATGCTCACGACCTCGGCTGCATCAAGTGAAATCCTGTCATCCTCCATAATGACATTTACTGTTGTCCTGTTGCCGACTTTCTCTATGGCGTCGGTATATCCGAGGCACGAGAAAGTTATGGAGGCTCCGGATGGGACGTTGATTTTGTACGAACCGTCTGCGTCAGTGATAGTACCGTTGCCGGTATTATCCGTCTGGTAGACCGTTACCGCGATTAGTGGCTCCCCGTTAGTGTCGGTGACTTTGCCACTGATACTTTTGGTCTGTGCATTGGCCGTGACTGCTGATAATATCAGGACAGCCAGGGCCAGAAGCACCTGAGTTGATCTTTGCATTAGAATAGAGTGTTTATTATTATAGATATTTATTGATGAATTGTATTCCTGTCATTCAATGATATACCTTGGGCAGGCTTTCCCGTCTCGTATCCGGCTGGAAAGCCTGCCTGGTATTGATGTGGTTGTTAAAGTATTGAATGCGGACAGCCCGGCTATGCCGCAACATGCTGCATAGCCGGGTCTGTCCAGGCAGTTTCCGTATGAATATCTCGCCTGGCTGTCCTGATTATTGGCGCAGCCCATTGAAAATGCCCCCCCCCGTTCCTGGAATGATATGGACGGCCAGGGCATATATGCATCCGGCCCCGCTTTTAGCCGGAGCCAGGGCGTATGTGCAGATGCTTTGTCTGCTGTTTTTAGTGACTAAGGTTATTATTTTCTTCATTTTTCCAATAAAATCATGCCCGAAGCCATTATTTCCCATGTTTTCGGGCCTGCATGCCGGGGCGGCAATGTCTATTTCTCTGTCATTAAATACCGTTAGCGATAACGGTTGTGGTGTTGCGTCCCCGAATTTTAGGCTGCAAATATATTAAATATTTCAATTTTAAAAGTCCTGAAGCGGAGAAAAATAGCAATTTTGTATAAATTTTTGTAAATTTCGTTATTTGTATCTATGTTTGTGAATCCGAAAACCGTTATCGGTAACGGGTCGGGAGCAGAATCATATATAAATATTATACTAAAACATGCGCTTTAAATTTGTTTCATTTCTTACAATTGCTGCTATCTGCATATCGTGTAACAGCAAGGATGACATCATCGCTGAAAATGTTGAAAACGCCAAAGTCCAGGTCGGCTCCTTGCTTGAGGCCTCGGAGGCAGGCGATACTCTCCGTATCCCGTCTACATTCAAGGACGGGGAGATAGAGTTTGTCCCTGTTGATGACTGGGTGAGCGGCTTCTTCGCCGGTACACTCTGGTATATGTATGAACTTACCGGGGACGAATACTGGGCGGAACATGCACAGAAACATACTGAGGCCCTTGATGAGATACAATATCTGACATGGCATCATGATGTAGGCTTCATGGTCTATGACAGCTATGGCAATGGCTTGAGGCTTAAAGGTATTGATGCGTACCGGGATGTGCTTGTCAATACAGCCGCCTCGCTCAGCACAAGGTTCAGGCCGGAAGCCGGGGTCCTCCAGTCATGGAATACGGACAGGGGATGGCAGGCGGAAAGAGGCTGGACTTGCCCTGTAATCATCGACAACATGATGAACCTTGAACTCCTTTTCAAGGTAAGTGAGATGACAGGAGACCAGAGGTTCCGTGATATCGCGGTCAGCCATGCCGACAAGACCCTTGAGAACCACTACCGTCCTGATTTCAGCACATATCATGTCGTTGACTACGACCTTTGCACAGGAGCTGTCCTGGGGCGCTGCACAGCCCAGGGATATTCGGATGATTCCGCGTGGGCGCGTGGGCAGGCATGGTCAATATACGGATTTACCGTGGCATACAGGTTTACCGGTGACCAGAAGTATCTTGACAGGGCCGAGAATGTGGCTGCCTATCTTTTCTCGCATCCGGCTATGCCTGAGGACCTCGTTCCTTATTGGGACTTTGACGCCCCTGATATCCCTGATGCATGTAAGGATGTCTCTTCTGCTGCAATCATTGCATCCGCTCTCTATGAATTGAGCTATCTGGCGGACAACGCCGGCTATAAGGAGACTGCCGACAAGATTGTGGAGTCGCTTTCCGGTCCTGCCTACAGGGCAGAGCAGGGTACAAATGGAGGATTTATCCTGATGCATTCTGTGGGAAGCATCCCGCACGGAAGCAATGTGGATGTTCCGCTGAACTATGCTGACTATTATTTCCTTGAGGCACTTGTCAGGAAAGGGCGGATTGAGAACGGCCTTGCTCCTGTAGAAAAATAAAACCATAACAATGTCAAGACAATTATTGCTTGTTTTTATTGCCGTGGCCCTGTGTGTGCCGATGGCATTGAAGGCTGACAATGTTGACTTCCACACATCAAGGGATGTGCTCTCTTTTGAAGAGGGCACATCCCCTGTTGTTGCTGGAAAGAAAAGCCGGGTCAGCATATCTGATTACCACTCAAAGCTGGGAAGCCATTCACTCAAGTGGGAGTGGTCCGGGAAAGGTGCATCCCTGAGCATTCCAGCCGCGGTGCCATACCTGAAAGAGAACCCGAATCCGGCCGAGACATCCGTCTCCTCGTTCGTCTTCTGGATATATTCACCGGAAGCACTGCCTGGCTCAGTGCGCTTTTCTTTCCTGAAAGAAGGCAGGGAATGCTGCCATTTCGACTATAGGCTGGGATTCACCGGCTGGCGCGGGGCATGGGTGGCGTTTGACCGTGACATGGAAGGGACTCCGGAGGAAGGCATGGACGAGGTCCGTATCACGGCTCCGGATGAGGCCAGGAAAGGAAGTCTCTACCTTGACGGGGTCATACTGTCTTCATTCCAGGACGTCAGATATCACACACCGGACTGGCAGGCTCCATATATAAATAAAGAGACCACGTCCCACTGGCTCGTGCTTGACAAGAGCTGGAATACGGTGCTGGATATACCGCAAAAGCCTGTACTTGAGGAAAGTGACATAAAGGATATGGACAAGGTCATGGAGCGTTTCGTGGAACTCGTAGTCTCTGGAAAGAAGCCGATGGGAATTGAAAAGCTCCGCAGCATATACGACAGCTATGGCTTCGGCCACAATCCGGACGGAACATTGCGCGGGAAGCCAATATTCTTTACACGCTATGGCGAGACTTTCATAAATCTCGGGATAAAGGATGCTTCAAGGCGTTTCTCTGATAATGGGCAGCTGCTCATGCAGATAAATGACAACCTTTTCCATATGGCAGTCTCCTGGTACCGTTCACGGGATGTTGAGGAAAGGGATGCCATAGCCTCCATGTACGTTGACCTGACCAGGCTCCTTCTTGACCAGGGGTTCGCGGCCGGGAGCGGACAGGGGACACTCCATCATCTCGGATACAGCATGAGGAATTTCTATACTGCGCCTGTGATAATGCGTGATGTGCTTGCTGAGGCGGGCCTGCTTGGTGAGGTGCAGAAAGCCATGGAGTGGTTCTCCGGTGTCGGTGAGGTCAAGGCGGCCCCGGAAGTGCCCGGCATGGATATAGACGCTTTCAACACTTCCCTTATGGGGCGTGTCGCATCGTTGCTTGTAATGGATGACACTCCTTATAAATATGCCTATATGCAGGCACTTTCAAGATGGATTGACAATGGCTTCAGGTATACTGGAGGCACAATGCCGTGCTTCAAGACCGACGGCACTGTCTTTCATCACAGGAAAGCCTATCCGGCATATGCTACCGGCGGCTTTGACGGTGCTGTGAATGCGGTCTGGATGCTGAGCCGTACCTCTTTTGCGGTCTCCCGGCGCGGGCATGAAATCCTCAAGAGGGCTTTGCTGGAGATGCGCTTCTATTGCAACAAGGCTTCTTTCCCCCTTGCTATGTCAGGAAGGCATCCTGACGGAAAGGGCGCGCTCATCCCGCGCCAGTATTCGCTCCTCGCGGACGCCGGCTCTCCTGACGGGATGGAGCCGATAGACCGTGACCTTGCTGCCGCCTATCTCCGCCTTAACGGTGCAAAGGGGGCATGGGCAAAGAAATTCATGGATGCCGGAATCACGGCAGAAGCTGCTCCTTGCGGCAGCCGGGCCTATGGATATAACTCCTCCCTGTCTCACCGCCAGGGGGAGTGGCTTGTGACGTTTGCCGGGCATAGCCGCTATCTGTGGGCGACGGAGACATACGTGGGGGCTAACCATTACGGGCGTTATCTCACGCATGGAAGCATGCAGATACTGTCGGACAAGGAGCCTGATATAGACAGCTTCGGCAGCGGATACCAGGTTGACGGCTGGGACTGGTGCCATATCCCTGGCACAACAGCGGCAGATATACCGATGGAGGAGATGAAGGCCAATATCCTCAATGTGGATGAATATTCAGGATATGAGGAAATGCTCCTGTCCGATGAGTGGTTTGCCGGAGGAGTTACACACAAGGGTGTGTCCGGCGCATATTCAATGAAACTGCATGAACATGACAAATACAATGGAAGCCTGCGTGCGCGCAAGTCTTTCTTTGCCTTCGGTGACAGGATCGTGGCATTAGGCTCTGACCTTGAGAACTCTCTTGAAGGATCGGAGCTGCACACAACGCTTTTCCAGGAAACCATCGGTCCGGACGACGTCATCTTTGTCAATGGAGAAAAGGTCATGGAGAACGGGTTCCGTGGCGAATATTACGGCAACACGGTAATTGTGAACCGTCTTGGGAATGCCTATCTTGTACGTGACGCGGATGTCGTGGTCACCAGGGGTGTACAGCATTCTCTGCATGAGGAGACAGACGCTCCGACGCAAGGATGCTTCGAGAAGGCATATATCTGCCATGGCGGGATTGTCGGCAAAGATCTCACGGGGACCAGGGACAGCTATGAATATATGGTCGCGGTGCATCCGTCAGAGGAAGAGCTTGCAGGATATGTTGATGTGCTCCCTTATTCTGTAGTCAGATGCGACAGCCATGTGCATCATGTTGTTGACCGGTCCGGCATAAATGCCTGCGCTGTGTTCGAGGAAGCCGACCTTGAAGGGACAGTCTGCCATTCTACTCCTGCAATGCTCATGTACAGTATAGACGCAGATGGAATCCTTACGCTCAGCGCAAGCAATCCAGACCTGGCCTTGTATGAAGGTGCCTCTGACGAGATGTTTGACGAGGACGGCAAGAGGGTGGAGCGGAGCGTGTACGGCAGGACGTGGATTGACAACCCTTGCGGGCAGACCTATGTCACAGTCACCCTTGACGGTGCCTGGGAGATATGCGGGCCTGTGACAGCCGATGCCAGTCTCTCATATTCAGGAGGGAAGACCATGATCGAACTGTGTACGTCCGAGGCCCGGACAGAGGAGATGACACTTTCACGTAAAGACTGAAGTCCTGGTATTCATTCCTGGCTTCCGCCATATATGCTTAAGGCCTTTGCTGCTTCTGCGGCAAAGGCTTTCCTTATGTTTTCCGGTGATATTATCTCTATCCTGTTCCCCAGCCTCCACAGGTCCATCATCAGATTTGTATTGGGGCATACATATATGGAGAAGATGACATCCTCTCCGTCTTTCCCTATCTCTTTCTGGGAACTGTGCAGAGGGAGGTCCCTGAGGTATCCGGCCTCTTTGGCTGATGCCTTGAGCATGATCTCGCATGGCTTGTCGTCAGACAGGTATACTCCATAGCTTGTCGCGAAAAGGGTGTCTACATCGAAATCCTCAGGCATCCTGAACTCATTGCCTGTTGTCGTGAGGCCTGTTATCCTGTCAAGGCCGTATACCCTGACTGCATCTTTCTCCATGCAGTGTGCCACAAGGTACCATCTCCTTGCGGATTCCTTTATCGCGTATGGCCTCAGCGTGTATTCCGCAGCCTTTCCTGAGGATGTGTATTTACGGTAGCCTATCCTGATCTCGCTTCCGTCGAGCATCGCGTCCATTATGGATGTGAGATGCCTGTGCCCTGACGGTATGTCCTCGACTGAGACCCGTCCTGACAGACGCTCCTTGCCGAGCGAAAGGATGTTGTTGACAGTGAATGTGTTTATCAGCCACGCGGCAGCGGCGTTCCCGTCGGCGACATCATCGGAATATTTTACGTAGTACCTGTTGCTGCTCCTGTTGCATTCGATCTTTATCCCGAATGCGTCATCTATGGCGGTCCTGTGGTTGTTGAAGGTACGGCGTGAATAGCCTGTGCCGAACCTGTTCTCCCATTTTCTGCATATCTCTTCAATGGACAGCCCCCTGTCGGAAGCCTTGACGAATGTCTGTATAAGCCAGATGTATTTCTGCAGCAGCTCTGAAACCATGATGATTGTCGAATTTTTAACTTATTTTGCTGTAGTCGCGTGTGCGGTATTTGTCCTTGCGTAGCTCCTCGCGCAGCTGGGCGTTCCTGTCTGCGGACAGACCTGGGTCCTGGTCCAGGATTGACTCGGCGTATACGCGTGCGTCATTCAGCATTATTCCGTCCTTTGCAAGCGAGGCTATGTTCAGCGAGATCGGAAGTCCGCTCTGCTGTGTGCCCTCGATGTCTCCGGGGCCTCTCATCTTCATGTCTTCCTCTGCCAGCTCGAAACCGTTTTCTGTTGCGCACATCAGCTCTATCCTGTGCCTGGACTCCTTGCTCAGCCTGCTTCCTGTCATGAGTATGCAGTATGACTTCTCAGAGCCTCGCCCGACGCGTCCCCTGAGCTGGTGCAGCTGGCTAAGGCCGAAGCGTTCCGCACTCTCGATCACCATCACCGAGGCGTTCGGTACATCTACACCCACCTCGATCACGGACGTGGCGACGAGGATGTTGGCTCTCCCGGACGAAAAGGCGTCCATGTTGAAATTCTTGTCCTCGTTGCTCTGCTTGCCGTGCACTATCGCTGTCTTGTAGGGAGGGAACGGGAATGCCTGCACTATCTGCTCGTATCCGCTCTCGAGGTTCTTGTAGTCCATCTTCTCGCTTTCAAAGATAAGCGGATAGACCACGAAGACCTGTCTCCCGAGGGCAATCTGGTCTTTCATGAACTTGTAAAGCGCAGGACGTCTGCCCTCGAATGCGTGCATCGTCTGCACAGGCTTCCTGCCTGGCGGCAGCTCATCTATCACCGAGACGTCAAGGTCACCGTACAGTGTCATCGCCAAAGTGCGCGGGATCGGTGTGGCTGTCATCACAAGGACGTGCGGAGGGATTCCGCATGACGACTTGGCCCAAAGCTTCGCCCTCTGCTCGACACCGAACCTGTGCTGCTCGTCTATTATGGCGAGGCCGAGATTCCGGAAGATTACATTGTCTTCAATAAGGGCATGCGTCCCTACGATTATGCTGATGGACCCGTCTTCCAGGCCAGAGTGGATCTCCCTGCGCTCGGCGGCGCGGCTGCTGCCGGTCAGCAGGGCGGCCTTGACCCCGGTAGGGGCAAGGTATCTCGATATGTTCTTGTAGTGCTGCTGCGCGAGGACTTCTGTCGGAGCCATGATGCACGACTGGTAGCCGTTCCCGTATGCGATAAGTGCGCAGAGGACTGCCACCATGGTCTTGCCGCTGCCGACATCTCCCTGCAGGAGCCTGTTCATCTGATGCCCGCTCTTCATGTCCTCCCTCATTTCCCTGATGACCCTTTTCTGTGCGCCTGTAAGCTGGAACGGGATTGATTCATAGCAGATGTTGAATGCATCTCCGACCTTTGGCATCGGTATCCCGTGCATGTTTCTGCTCCTTACATATTTCTGCTTCAGCAATGACAGCTGGAGGTAGAACAGTTCCTCGAACTTGAGCCTGTACCTGGCTTTCTCAAGGGCGGCCAGGTCAATTGGGAAATGGATGTTCCTCAGTGCATAGTGCAGTGGTACAAGGCCTTTCTCCTTCATTACGTATCCCGGGAGGCTTTCCCTGATTTCAGGCAGCACGGCATTGAGCGCTGCCGCCATCATCTTGTTCATGGCCTTGCCTGTGATCCCTCCGTTCTTGAGCCTTTCCGTGCTTGGATATACTCCGGTCATGGAGCCATTTACCGTATATTGCCCCGGCTTGCTGTCGCCCGGTGCGTCAACCTCGGGATGCACAATGTTGATTCTCCCGTTGAATGATGCCGGCTTCCCGAAGAATATGTACTCGCTTCCTTCGGAGAGCTTACCGTACATCCACTTGATTCCCTTGAAGAATACGGCCTCTATTTCTCCGCTGCCGTCTGATATTATCACGGACAGGCGCCTGACCATGTTGAATTTTATCTCTTTCCCCTCAGCGGCCTCCATGGGTCCGCCAGTGCCGATTAGCGTGCGCTTTACGACCTTTGCCTTTATCTGGACATATGCCATGTCAGGACGTATCTCTGATATGCGTATTATGCTGCTCCTGTCGATGTACCTCGTGGGATATATCCTGACAAGGTCGCCGAATGTGCGTACTCCAAGCTCCTTTTCGAGAAGTTCGGCTCTCTTGGGCCCTACGCCCGGCAGATATTTTATTTCGCTTTCAAGCTGGCTCAGTGACATGGCATGGGATATGTGTTATAAATCTTGTAAGGCATATATCACACAAAAGTACTAAAAATATCTTATCTTTGCAGACTTGTGCCGTAAAGAACCGGGTCATGGCCTGATGAAAGCACCGGCAGCGCTGCAGGACGCAGCGGAATGAATATATTAAATTAATAGATATGCGAAAGAAATTAGTCGTAGGAATAACACAGGGCGATGGCAATGGCATCGGCTATGAAGTCATAATCAAGGCACTGGCCGATGAAAGGATGCTTGATATGTGCACTCCGGTCATATATGGCTCATCAAAGATCTTCGGATTCTACCGTAAGCAGATACATAATATTGAGCAGCAGGTCAACACGAATGTGATCTCCTCGGCAAGGGACGTGCACCAGAAGAGGATAAATATCGTGAACTGCCTTCCGGACAATGTCTTTGTTGAGCCGGGGCAGCCTACAGCGGAATCGGCGAAGTCGGCCATGACATCCCTTAAATGCGCTGTGGAGGACATAAAGAACGGGTATATCGATGTGCTCGTGACAGCCCCTATCAACAAGCGTGCAATGGTCAACGAGGGGTTCGGCTATACTGGACACACTGAATATCTGGAGCAGGAATTCGGGGTGGACGAAGTCGCGATGATCATGGTCTGCGACCAGCTGAAGGTCGGTGTCGTCACCGGACATATCCCGTTGAAGGAAGTGACGGCCAAGCTTTCCAAGGAACTTATCCTGAAGAAGCTCAGGCTCATGACGGAGTCGCTGGAGAGGGATTTCGGGATCCATAGCCCGAAGATTGCGGTCCTTGGCCTGAATCCGCATTGCGGAGATGGCGGGCTTCTCGGCGATGAGGAGCAGCAGATCATACTTCCTGCCGTGCAGGAGGCTGTAGAGGACGGGATCATGGCCTTCGGACCATATTCTCCGGACGGTTTCTTCGGTCTTGGCAACTATAATAAATACGATGCAGTCCTGGCCATGTACCATGACCAGGGGCTGACGCCTTTCAAGGCCCTGGCGTTCGAGCTTGGTGTGAACTATACTGCAGGACTTCCTATTGTAAGGACATCTCCGGACCACGGGACTGCCTACGAGATGGCGGGGCGCGACCTTGCTGATCCGCGCTCAATGATATCCTCTATATATACGGCAATCGACATCTACAACCACAGGCTTGACTATGATGACCTTCAGGCCGGGAAGATGACGGTCAAGATGCCTGACACTGAAATCAGGCCACGTGGCGGACGCATTATAGAGTAGGTGATGGAAGGGAATCCTGTGAAACCGCCCATCTTCCTCTACACGGACGGGGCTTCAAGCGGAAATCCGGGGCCTGGAGGATATGGGGCCGTATTGAAATGCGCCGGGAGGGAGCTTGAACTTTCCGGCGGCTTTTCGCTGACTACCAACAACCGTATGGAGCTTCTTGCCGTGATAAAGGGGCTTGAGGCCATCAGGTGGAGCAATGCCGAGGTGCATGTCTACAGTGACTCTTCATATGTCGTGAAGGCTGTCAATGAAGGCTGGCTCTTCAACTGGGAGAGGAACGGCTTTGCCAAGGCAAAGAATCCTGACCTATGGAAAAGGTTCCTCGGGCTTTACAGACATCACCGGGTGTCATTCCATTGGATAAAGGGCCATGCAGGGCATCCGGAGAATGAGAGGTGTGACCGCCTGGCTGTCGCCGCCGGGGCAGGTGCAGTCGCAGCTGGCAGGCCGCTTCCCGATGACCCCGGATTCACTCCGGGAGCATGACTGTGCGGGCTATAATAAACTGACTGATTTAATTTTGTATATTATACAAATAAACCTATCTTTGCAAAATTGATTAAAATAAGGAATATGAAGCTTTTTTCTGGTTTTCTCAAGGCGGCTGTGATGGCTGTCCTGCTGTTTTTTGTGGCATCGTGCTCCACATATAAGAAAATCAATTATCTGCAGGATCTCAAACCGGATTCTCCAGAGGCCATTGCTATCAACAAGGGAATCCTGATCCAGCCAAAGGACATGATCTCCGTTGTCGTGTCAAGCAGGAATCCCGAGCTTGCCGCAATGTTCAATCTGCCTGTAGTCTCATACCAGGCCGGTGCCGAGATTACCGGTGGAACCTCTTCACAGCAGAGGCTCATGGGATATGTCGTTGACAACAACGGCAATATCGATTTCCCGATACTCGGTGAGATTGAGGTGGCAGGAATGACAAGGTGGGAGCTCTCCAAGAAGATAAAGAAGATGCTCATAGACCAGAACTATATCAAGGACCCTGTGGTTACCGTCCAGTTCATGAATTTCAAGGTCACCGTCATCGGTGAAGTCTCGCGTCCGAATACATATTCCATCGAAGGTGACAAGATCACCATCCTTGAGGCCCTGAGCCTTGCGGGTGACCTGACCATTTTCGGACAGAGGGATAATGTCGCTGTCATCAGGGAGCAGAACGGCGAGAGGGTGATCCATCAGCTCGACCTTCGCTCAGTGGAGCTTTTCAATTCCCCTGCGTACTATCTCCAGCAGAATGACGTTGTCTACGTTACTCCGAATACGGTGCGTGCAGGACAGTCTACCATCAATGAGAACAACCTCAAGTCTGTCAGCATGTGGGTGACCATATCGTCATTCCTTGCTACTTTGGCTACGCTGATAATTACGGCTACTAATTAAATAAGAATTATCTACAAACATAGATTCTATGACAGAAGAAAACAACAGGCCGTCATGGGCCGGAAATGAAGAGGAACCGGCATTCCAGCTGACTGATATCTGGAACATGATATGGGACTATATCTGGTGGTATGTCCTTGCTGTCGCGATTACGCTATCATGTGCTGCAGTCTATCTCTACCGTACGCCTAATGTCTATTCAAGGACAGCGAAGGTGATTGTCAGCGAAGATTCGCAGGATGCCGCAATGAGGAGCCTTGCCGACTTTACCGGAGCTATCGCCGGAGGCAGGAGCGGACTCAATGTGAACAATGAGGTAGAGGCGTTCGCCTCACCGGACCTGATGCAGCAGGTTGTCACGAGGATCGGGCTTGAGGTCTCATATGTCGAGCACCAGTTCCTCCGTGACGTTGAACTGTATAAGAATACACCGGTTGAAATGAAGCTTATCGAGGACAATCCGAAGTCTTCATTCTCTTTCGATGTCTCGCCGGGAAGTGATTCCACTTCAATTGTGCTGAGCAATTTCGTGCTCGCCGGTGAAAAGATAAAGGAGACAGTGGCAGGTTCTGTCAACGATACCCTTGTCACTCCGGTAGGCCAGATCCTGATCAGCCCTACCATATATTATTCTTCATGGAAGAACGATATCAGGATAAGGTGGAGCAACAGCAAGGCTGTCGCAAAGGCGTACTGCGGTGCACTTTCCGTATCTGTTCCTGACAAGAGGTCATCTGTAGTCTCCCTTTCAATGCAGGGGACATTCCCGGCAAGGATGGAAGCTATCCTGAGCACATTGATCGATGTGTATAACGAGGAATGGGTGTTCAACAAGAACAGGGCAGCAAGCAACACCACTGAATTCATCAACAACAGGCTTGTGGTCGTTGAGCAGGAGCTTGGCAACATCGAGTCCGGACTCAAGGAGTACAAGGAGCAGAACAAGCTGACAGATATCAAGGCTGTCTCGCAGAGCTATCTGGAGGAATCCAGCGAATATGCCACAAGGTCATTCGACATAAACAACCAGCTTTCCATAGCAAGGTTCATGAAGGACTACCTGGGTGACCCTACGCATTCGCAGGATCTCATCCCTGCCAATTCAGGTCTGTCAAGCGGCACTATCGAGAAGCAGATAGCTGACTATAACACAATGCTTCTCAACAGGGACAAGCTCCTTGCGAACAGCAGCGTGAAGAACCCTGTGGTGGCGGATATGAATGTCACCCTTGAATCTATCAGGCTTACAATCCTTCGCTCTGTGGATAACCTTATCGCCACACTGGAGCTGCAGGCTTCGCAGATTGAGCGCCAGGAGGACCTTATCATGACAAGGATCGCCTCCAGCTCAGGGCAGGAGCTTCAGCTGCTTTCAATCGAGAGACAGCAGAAGGTGAAGGAATCCCTTTATATATATCTTCTCCAGAAACGTGAGGAGAATGAGATCGCCAGCCTTGTCAATGTGGGGAACACCAGGCTTATCGTATCCCCTTCGGGTTCATCCGGACCTGTCAGCCCGAACAGGATGTTCATCATCCTCATTGCGCTTGTTGCCGGATGCGGAATACCTTTCGGACTGATATTCCTCAGGAAGATGCTGGACACTTCAGTGAAGAGCCGTGCGGACCTGTCACGTCTGTCTGTGCCGTTCCTTGCCGAGATCCCTCAGCTGCCGAAGAAGGGAAAGAGGAAACTTTCACTTTTCGATACAAGGAAGTTTGATGATACAAACCGTGCCGTTATCATTGATGCAGGAAAACGTGATGTCATCAATGAGTCATTCAGGGTTCTGAGGACGAATCTTGACATGATGCTCGGAAAGAACAGCGGTTCAACAGTCATAATGGTGACTTCTTTCTTCCCTAATTCCGGAAAGACATTCGCGAGCATCAATCTTGCGGCAGCCATGGCTATCAAGAAGGACAAGGCGATTGTCATTGACCTTGACTTGAGAAAGGCTGCATTGAGCAAGGCCCTGAATGGGGGAAGGACCGGTCTCTCATCTTATCTGAATGAGTCTTGTGATGATTTCAGGCCGTTTATCACCAATGTTGCCCCGTTCATGGACTTCCTTCCTGTCGGTGTGCTTCCTCCAAATCCGGCCGAACTTCTGCTGACAGACAGGTTCAAGAGCATGATCGAGGAACTCAGGAAAGAATACAAATATATCATAGTGGACTGTCCTCCTGTCGATGTAGTTGCAGATACTGCAATAATTGCCGATTCTGCTGACATGACTGTACTTGTTATGCGTGCCGGCATGATGGACAAGAAGTTCCTGCGTCATGTGGATGAACTTTATGCAGAGGGAAGGTACAGGCGTATGGTGCTCCTTCTCAACGGTGTCGAGGTCTTCCATAGCAAATACGGACATTATGGCTATGGTTATGGCTACGGCTATGGATACGGAAGTGAGTCATAGTAAATGCAGTATAGACTATGTTTGGACTTTTTGACAGACATAAGTCATTCTCAGCAAGCGGATTGCTGAACAGGGTTACGGACCGTCATTCACACATACTTTTTGGTGTGGATGACGGTGTCCGTTCATTGGAGGAGTCCCTTTCTGTCCTGTCATGGCTTGAAGGACAGGGGCTTAAGACTCTCTGGCTGACCCCCCATGTCATGGAGGATGTCCCGAATGACACGTGCAGCCTTCAGGCAAGGTTTGCTGAGCTGCAGTCCGCATACAAGGGGAATATCTCCCTGCATCTTGCCGCTGAATACATGATTGACAATCTCTTTGAACGCAGGCTTGAAGAGAGGGACCTCCTGCAGATGGAGGACAGCCGTGTGCTAATGGAGACATCTACATGGTCATCCCCATACGGGCTATATGATATCATAGAGAATGTGATGAAGGCGGGGTACCGGCCTCTGCTTGCCCATCCGGAACGCTACAGGTATATGGAGTACAATGACTATAGGCGCCTGTCCTCAATGGGGGTACAGCTTCAGCTGAATATCCCGTCCCTTGCCGGTGTCTACGGGAAACGTGTGAGGGCTGTGGCCGGAAAGCTTCTTGCTGAGGGGATGTATTCAGAGATAGGGTCTGACTGCCACAGTCTTGCATCTATGATGAGGGCGTATGATGTCAAGGCGTTTTCACAGTCTGAAATAGAAGGGATTATAAGAATCACAGAAAATAATTGATTTCCGGTTATGAAAGGAATAGTCTTGGCGGGTGGCAGCGGAACGCGCCTGTACCCGATTACGAAGGGATTGAGCAAGCAGCTTCTCCCGATTTTTGACAAGCCTATGGTATATTACCCGCTTTCCGTCCTCATGATGGCCGGAATAAGGGACATACTCGTGATCTCCACTCCGGATGACCTTCCATGCTTCCGGCGTCTTCTCGGTGACGGGTCTGATTTCGGGATACGTCTTCAATATGCCGTGCAGCCTTCTCCGGACGGTCTCGCCCAGGCTTTTCTGATCGGAGAGGAATTTATCGGGGATGACAGCGTCTGCCTTGTGCTTGGCGACAATATCTTTCACGGAAACGGGTTGAGGCAGATGCTTGAAGAGGCAGTCCGCGCTGCTGAGCGTGACTCATCTGCAACAGTCTTTGGCTATTGGGTCAGTGACCCGGAACGCTATGGCGTCGCAGAATTTGACAGCGAGGGGAAATGCCTCAGCATAGAGGAGAAACCGGTGCATCCTAAGTCCAACTATGCAGTGACCGGGCTGTATTTCTATCCGAACAAGGTTGTGGAGGTTGCGAAGGGCATACGTCCTTCCGCCCGTGGAGAGCTTGAGATCACTTCGGTCAACCAGCGTTTCCTCCATGACGGGGAATTGAGGGTGCAGACCTTCGGAAGGGGCTTTGCCTGGCTGGATACAGGGACACATGAGTCACTGGCAGAGGCGTCTACCTATATTGAAGTAATAGAGAAGCGCCAGGGGCTTAAGGTCGCCTGCCTTGAGGACATTGCCTACAGGAATGGCTGGCTTGACCGTGAGAGGATACGTGAGATAGCTGCTCCCATGAGCAAGAACCAGTATGGCCAGTACCTGCTGAAAATTATCAATGAATTCAACTGCTATGGAGGTAATAAAGACTGATATCCCTGATGTGCTCATTATAGAGCCGCGCGTGTTCTGTGACAGCCGCGGGTATTTCTTCGAGTCGTTCTCGCAGAGGGAGTTTGATGAAAAGGTGATGCCTGTCCGGTTCGTGCAGGACAATGAAAGCATGTCCAGGCGCGGTGTGATCCGTGGCCTGCACTACCAGAGGATGCCTTATTCACAGAGCAAGCTGGTGCGTTGCGTGAAGGGCAGCGTCCTTGATGTCGCTGTCGATATCCGGAAAGGCTCGCCGACTTTCGGGAGACATGTCGCTGTTGAGCTTACGGAGGAGAACCACAGGCAGCTCTTTATACCGCGAGGCTTTGCACATGGCTTTGCTGTCCTTAGCGAATATGCCGTCTTCCAGTATAAATGCGACAGCTTCTATTCCCCGCAGCATGATGGCGGTATCCAGCTCCGTGACGGGGAACTGGGAATAGACTGGAGAATACCATCCGGAGAGGCGGTCCTGAGTGAGAAAGATCTCGGCTATCCATGCCTGCGCGATGCCATCATTGACTTTGACATTAATGACAACCTATATCAGCAGATGCCATGAATATCCTTGTGACAGGCTCTAATGGCCAGCTCGGCAGCGAATTGCGTATAGTGGCGAAGAATAGCTGCGACAGATATCTCTTTACAGATGCAGTTGAATTGCAAGGTGCGGAAACTGTGATCCTTGACATTACGGACGCCGAGGCTGTCAGGGCCATTGTCCGGGAGCATGACATACATGCTGTAATCAACTGCGCAGCCTATACTGATGTGGAGAGGGCTGAGGATGACATTGAGAGATGCCGTCTTATCAATGGATATGCGCCGGGGATTCTTGGAGCTGCCATGGCTGAGACCGGAGGGCTCCTTGTGCATATCTCTACTGATTATGTATTCGGGGCTGACCCGTACAATGTCCCATGCCGCGAGGATCAGGAAGGTACACCTGCAGGAGTCTATGGACTGACCAAGCTTGAGGGGGAGAAGGCTGTACTGGCTTCAGGATGTGACAGCATTATCATACGTACATCATGGCTGTACAGTGAATTCGGACGGAATTTTGTCAAGACAATGCTTTCCCTGACAGCGTCGAGGCCTGTCCTTGATGTCGTGTTTGACCAGGCCGGTACGCCTACTTATGCATATGACCTGGCATCGGTGATATATGGAATAATGGAGGGGAGAAGCTATAGGGGAAGGACCGGAATCTACCATTATTCAAATGAAGGGGTTTGCAGCTGGTACGACTTTGCAAAGATGATTGCGGAGTATTCAGGGCAGACAGGATGCGACATAAGGCCCTGCCATTCCAGTGAGTTCCCGACAAGGGCCGTGCGCCCTGCCTATTCCGTCCTGGACAAGACACGTATCAAGGAGACATTCGGGATATCAGTCCCGTATTGGACAGATTCCCTGAAGATATGCCTTGGAAACCTGAAAAAGAAGATTTAGCAATGGACTTCAAGAGAAATATACTGATTACAGGAGGGGCCGGCTTCATCGGAAGCCATGTGGTGCGCCTCTTTGTCAATAGATACCCGGAATACCGGATCATAAACCTCGACAAGCTGACATATGCCGGCAACCTTGCAAACCTCAGGGATGTGGAGCATTGCCCCAATTATGTCTTTGTCAAGGCTGATATCTGTGATTTCGATACTGTCTGCGGGCTTTTTGCAGAATACAATATAGACGGTGTGATCCATCTGGCCGCAGAAAGCCATGTGGACCGCTCCATAAAGGACCCTTTCACCTTTGCCCGCACAAATGTGATGGGTACGCTGAGCCTTCTGCAGGCTGCGAGGCAGGCGTGGGAGCCGCATGGCTGGACAGCACATCCGGCTTCAGGTGACGGTGATGTCCCTTGTCTTTTCTACCATATCTCCACAGATGAAGTGTATGGAGCCTTGGAAATGACACATCCGGGCGGAATTGAACCTCCTTTCAGGACTGCTGCATCTTCAGGGAAACTTCATCTTGCATATGGGACGGACTTTTTTACAGAGGACAAGAAATACAATCCGCACAGCCCGTACAGTGCGAGCAAGGCATCGAGCGACCATTTTGTCCGTGCCTTCCACGACACATACGGCATGCCTGTGATAGTGACGAACTGCTCGAACAATTACGGCCCTTACCAGTTCCCGGAGAAACTGATACCGCTATTTATCAATAACATCCGTAACCGGAGGCCCCTTCCTGTGTATGGGACTGGAGAGAATGTCCGTGACTGGCTCTATGTCGAGGACCATGCCCGTGCCATAGATACCATATTCCATCATGGCAGGAAAGCCGTGACCTATAATATAGGTGGCTTCAATGAATGGAAGAACATTGACCTGATAAAGGTTCTCATCAGTACGGTGGACCGCATCCTTGGAAGACCAGAGGGAGCTGACCTTGACCTGGTTACATTTGTGGCTGACCGTGCCGGGCATGATATGCGCTACGCTATAGACAGCACCAGGCTGCAGAAGGAGCTTGGCTGGGAACCGTCCCTGCAGTTTGAAGAGGGCATTGAAAAGACTGTACGATGGTATCTTGACAATCAGGAGTGGATGGACAATGTCACTTCCGGAGATTACATGGCATATTATGCGCAGATGTATAATTGTCGCTGATTGTGTCAATTCGGAATCATCTTCTTGCCATTGCTGCAAAATGTGGCTATCTTCGCAATCCTGCGTCTTCCCGGAATGGAGACGGCTTGGGAAAAGAGGCCCTGAGGGGCATAGTTTAATGATCTTATAATGGAATTATGAACATAGCGGTAGTTGGAACAGGATATGTCGGGCTTGTGAGCGGAGCCTGTTTTGCTGAGATGGGTGTGAATGTGACCTGCGTTGACGTGGACGCCTGCAAGATATCCCGTCTTCTCGCAGGGGAGATTCCTATCTATGAACCAGGCCTGGACGAGATTGTGCGGCGCAACCATGAGGCCGGACGCCTGTCCTTCACGACAGACCTTGCATCATGCCTTGACAATATGGACATAGTGTTCAGCGCAGTCGGGACTCCTCCTGACGAGGACGGCAGCGCTGACCTTTCATATGTGCTTGAAGTAGCAAGGACAGTCGGCCGCAACATGAACAGATATGTGCTTCTTGTCACGAAGTCTACAGTGCCGGTCGGCACATCGCATATGGTAAAGGCTGTGATCAGGGAGGAGCTTGACCGGAGGGGGCTGGATATACCGTTCGATGTCGCATCCAATCCTGAATTCCTTAAGGAAGGGGTGGCGATCAAGGATTTCATGTCTCCTGACAGGGTTGTCGTCGGTGTTGAGTCCGAAAAGGCTAAGGAATTGATGACCAGGCTGTACAGGCCTTTTCTGCTGAATCATTTCCGTGTGATATTCATGGACATAGCATCTGCTGAGATGACAAAATATGCTGCCAATGCCATGCTTGCGACGAGGATCTCCTTCATGAATGACATTGCAAACCTGTGTGATATAGTAGGTGCTGATGTGGATATGGTAAGGAAAGGTATCGGTACAGATGCCCGTATCGGCACGAAATTCCTTTATCCTGGATGCGGATATGGCGGGAGCTGTTTCCCGAAAGATGTCAAGGCATTGGCCCGGACAGCTTCAGAAAAAGGGTATACCATGCGTGTCATAGAGGCTGTAGACAAGGTTAACGAATGCCAGAAACATATATTGGCAGAAAAGTTGAGAGGGGTGTTCCCTGTCCTGAAAGGCAAGGTGGTTGCGCTCTGGGGACTTTCATTCAAGCCAGACACAGACGACATGAGGGAGGCCGCATCGCTTGTTGCCATATCAGACCTGCTGTCTGAAGGGGCCATAGTCAAGGTCTATGACCCGGTGGCCGCAGATGAATGCCGTAGGCGGATAGGGGATTCTGTCATGTATGCAAAGGATATGTATGATGCAGCGGACGGTGCAGACGCCCTTTTCCTTGTGACGGAATGGAAGCAGTTCCGCCTGCCGTCTTTCCATGTCCTTAAGAAGATAATGCGCACGCCTGTTATAGTGGACGGAAGGAATATCTACGTCCGCGAGGAAGTGGAGCAGGAAGGGTTCACATACATGTCAATAGGAAGATAATGCTCTGCTGTATATTCAATTATGCTCCGCTTTACAGACAGTCCATCTATAAAAGGATGGATGAGGAGCTTGATATACAGTTTTTTTTCGGGCGGAATCTCTGCGGGAGGCAGAACAGCGGCATAGAGAAGCTTGACTATGCGATGTTCCGCAACAGGCCAGAGGAGTTCACAATCAAGGATTTCGGAGGCCGTTTCCCTTGGTATTCAGGCATATTGCGTCTGCCGTTCAGGAAACGTTATTCCGCGTTTCTCGTGACTGGTGAGTTCAACTGGGCATATCTGCCGTTTATCGTGCTCTGCCGTATGCTCGGCAAGAAGGTCTATGGATGGGGGCACGGTCTAAAGAGGCCAGGACGCCATGCCTGTCTTAAAAGGTTCTTCTACAGTTCCATGGATGCATATTTTATATATGGTTGCAAGGGAAGGCAGAGGATGGTTGAGCTTGGTTTCCATGCTGAGAAGCTCCATGTCATATACAATTCGCTTGGCGGCAGGGTGGACCGCCAAGCAAATGCCGCGCTCAAATCGGACATATACATGAGGCATTTCGGCAATTCTTTGCCTGTCATCGTGTTTTCCGGCAGGTTGACCGCCGTGAAGAAGCTCGACATGCTTGTCCGTCTCGTCTCTGACCTGGATTCGGAGGGGACCGGATGCAATCTTGTCCTGATCGGTGACGGTCCTGAGCGTGCAGCCCTTGAGGACGCCGCGTCAGGGATCAGGTCCAGGGTATGGTTCTATGGGGCCTGCTATGACGAGGCTGTCCTGGCGGAGCTTCAGTACAATGCCGACCTTTGCGTGTCTCCCGGGAATGTGGGGCTGTCGGCCATACAGTCAATGAAATATGGTGTCCCGGTGCTGTCGCATGACGATTTCGAGACTCAGATGCCTGAATACGAGGCTATTGTATCCGGAAGGACAGGGCTTCTGTACAGGAAGGGAGACTATTCTGACCTGAAGGCCAAGGCCAGGCAGTGGCTCAACGGGCATCAGGACAGGGATGCTGTAAGGGAGGCCTGCTATGATGTGATAGACGGGAAATGGAATTCCGAAGTCCAGATAGAGATATTCAAGGAGGTCCTGGATGTTTAGGCGGCTGTGGACATATTTCAGGTCCGTCGGGACCTATTTCGCGGCATCGCTTGTACCGATGCTGCTGATGGTGCTGGCCAATCCCCTTATATCCATGAACATGTCACCGGAAGACTATGCCGTGACCGGGTATTACAATTCATTTGTGGCTCTGTTCTCACCTGTGATAGTCTTCTATATGATAAACTATTACAACAAGAGGTACTATGAAGTCGGCCTGGAGTGCCGTCAGCGCATAAGGGCGATGCTTTTCAAGGCTCTGATATTCTTTTCTGCAGCTGTCTCGGTGCTGTGTGCGTTCCTGCTTGCAGGCTATATAATGCTTTTCAGGAAAGACATGGAGTTCCCGTTCTTCCCGTACGCGCTGCTGATGGTGTTCGCGATACCTCTTACAGGAATATATAAGCTTGAACAGGCCGAATGCCGCATGTCCCGGAATGCTGATGGATATTTCCGGATTACGGTTGCATCCGGTGTCATCCTTGTGCTGGCCAACATGCTTTTTGTCGTGGCCGCCAGATGGGGGGCCTTCGGAAAGCTGCTTGCCCCTCTTGCCACAAACTTTCTGGTCTTCGTCTATCTCGCATTTAAATACAGGGCGCTGTTCCGTGTGCATACGGAGTGGAAGGAGTTCGTCCAGATGCTGAAATTCTGTCTTCCTCTTGCGGCTGGCGCGATGCTCGGGTATTTCTTCAACGGGTTTGACCGCACATACCTTGAATCTATAGGGGATGTAACGGAATACGGATACTATGTCGTGGGGGCACAGATCGCAGGCTACCTGACAACGCTCTCCACAGCCGTCACATCCACGTTCCAGCCGGATATATATGAAGCCATCGCCAAGAGGAATTCCGGTGCCTTGGCGCGTACATGTGCCGTGCAGATAGGCCTGATAGCTGCTGTGGTGCTGTTCTTTATCCTCTTCTGCCCGCTTATAGTGACGCTTCTGACTGCCGGAAGGTATGTGGATGCAGTCCCGTACGCCAGGATCATATCGGTCTCTACATTGACAAGCTCTGTGTATTTCATTGTCAATAATTATACAATAGCAAAGGGATATCCACGCCTGTATCTGTATACCACTGTCCTTGGCAGTGTCATGACTGTCCTGGCCTATCCTCCGGTCATTGATATATACGGATATTCAGGAGGAGCCTACATGGTTGGCATGTCTTTTGTCTTTCTCGCCGCCACGAATCTGATACTGCTCTGCGTTATGCGTTTACGCAAGAAGTAGAATTGAATGATATTTTATATCATAAAATTGTATTATTGCCAAAATGTGTTTATTTTTGCGGGCTGTATCAAGATAGGAATTAAGTAATTATAATTAAATAAAAGAATACGAGTATGCGTAAGATTCTTTTTGCTGGATTCATTGCTTTGGCAATGTCCTCACTCTCTTTTAATGCGTTTGCCCAGGAAAATGGCAACAGGGATTCTCTTAACCGTATTGTCCGTGGCCCTTACGAGACAAACCGTTTCGGTGACAACTGGTTCATCGGAGTCGGAGGCGGTATCAACCTCTTCATGGATGGAGGCGGACACAAGACCCGTGTCGCTCCTGCGATTGATGTCAATGTAGGAAAATGGTTCACTCCAAGTGTCGGTGCACGTATCGGATACAACGGAATCCGTGCAAACGGATGGATGCCTAATGCAACTGTTGTGGCTCCGGAATTCGTGGACAGCAAGGGGATGTACAAGGAGAAAGTGAATTATGCATTTGCACATGCTGACCTCCTCTGGAACATCTCGAATGCATTCAGCGGATACAAGGAGACAAGGTTCTGGAATGTAATCCCTTACGCTACTTTCGGATTTATGCATTCCTATGGTGTGAAAGGAGTTGACCATAAGGACAATGAGTTTGCAGCAGGTGCCGGTATCCTCAACAACCTTCGCCTCTGCGACCGTGTGAACCTTACACTTGACGGACGTGCTGTCGCTGTGAAAGGCACATTCAACGGAATGAAAGGCGGTGTTACAGTCCTTCCTACTGTCACTGTCGGTGTCTCAGTCAACCTTGGCAAGACCAACTGGAAACGTGCTACACAGGTTCCTGCAGGCTATGCTCCATATTGCATAGCAGCTGTAAATGACATGAAGAGCGAATCTGATGACCTCAGGAAAGAGAATGCTGACCTTGCAAGGAAGAATGACAACCTTGCAAAAGAGGTGGCAGCCCTCAAGAAAGAGAACGAGGAGCTGAAGAACAGGAAGCCTGAGAGAATCATGCTTGACGTTACCCCTGGTGCTGTCTTCTTCAACATAGGAGAGACCAAGCTTGATGCAAGGGAGCTCTTCCACCTTGACTTCTATCTGCAGAACGTGATTGCACAGGACAAGGACAAGGTATTCGTGCTCACAGGATATGCTGACAAGCAGACTGGTACAAAGAAACGCAACCAGCAGCTCAGCGAGCAGAGGGTACAGTATGTATATGACCTTCTCCGCAACAAATACAACGTTCCGGCTGAGCGTCTTGTAATCAAGGCTGTGGGATCAGAGAACAACAGGTTCAGCGATCCTGTACTCAACAGGTCAGTTGTGATAGAGTAATCTCTGATTGACTCATGGATATAGGGACGGCTTTCAGGAGCCGTCCTTTTTTTTGTATGGCGGGCAATCCGATTGGGGAATACGAAATCATTTCTTATATTTGCCGGCGTTTGTTTGATTTTATAGTATGAGACTGCCTGCAGAATGGGAAAGACAGAGCGGCGTACAGCTTACATGGCCGCATTGCGATACAGAATGGTATCAGCTTGAAAAGGTTCTTGAATGCTATGTCAACATAGCATCTGCCATAATGAAGTTCGAACCCCTGATGATTGTTGCCCGCGACATAGACGAGGCAAAGGAGGATATCAGAAGGGTTTCCGCTGCTTCAGGTGTCAATATTGACATTTCCGCGATAAAATTCTATGAAGCTCCTCTGAATGACACATGGGCGAGGGACCATGGCGGCATTTCAGTGCATGGAGACAACGGGGAAAAATATCTCTATGACTTTGTCTTCAACGGCTGGGGGCTGAAATTTGCCTCAAACCTTGACAACCAGATAACAAAGACGATATTTTCACAGGGGGCATTCAATGATGACGTGATGGGGGTCGACATGAGGCCGTTTGTCCTTGAGGGTGGCAGCATCGATTCTGACGGATGCGGTACCCTGCTGACCACCTCGGAGTGCCTTTGCTCCCTCAACAGGAATGAATATCTGTCCAGGGAGGAGATTGAGGATGAGCTGACAGGGGCTTTCGGGCTTTCAAGGATATTGTGGCTTGACCATGGAGGAATAATAGGGGATGACACTGACAGCCACGTGGATACGCTTGCGCGTTTCTGCAGCCCGGACACTATCGCCTATGTGCAGTGCACTGATCCGGATGACCCTCACTATGACAGTCTGGCGGAGATGGAGAGGCAGCTGCGCACTTTCAGGACTGCTGACGGGAAACGCTATAACCTGGTTCCTCTGCCGCTTCCGGATGAACTTTATCTTGATGACTACAGGCTGCCTGCTTCATACGCGAATTTCCTGATTGTGAACGGAGGGGTGCTTCTTCCAGGCTCAGGCTCGCCTAAGGACAATGAGGCCCGTGAGGCTTTACAGAAGGCTTTCCCGGACAGGGAGGTTGTAGTCGTGGACTGCCGTGCGCTTCTTTCCGGCCATGGCTCGCTCCATTGTGTGACCATGCAGTATCCTGAGGGCTACATACGGTAATTATAGGAACAATAAAGACAAGAATACAATGAATTTACTGAAAGTAGGAATGGTTCAGCAGGCATGTTCTGATGACATTGCCGCCAATATAGAGAAACTTAAAGGGAATATCCGCCTATGTGCGGAGCAGGGGGCGCAGCTTGTTGTGCTTCAGGAACTTCATAACTCTCCATATTTCTGCAAGACAGAGGATGCTTCGCTCTGTGACCTCGCCGAGCCTATACCTGGCCCTTCGACAGAGACCTATGGTGAGCTTGCAAGGGAGCTTGGGATAGTCCTGGTCCTCTCGCTCTTCGAGAGAAGGACAGCCGGGATATACCATAATACCGCTGTTGTCATTGAGAAAGACGGGACGATTGCAGGGAAATACAGGAAAATGCATATCCCGGACGACCCTTGCTATTATGAGAAATTCTATTTCACGCCTGGTGACCTCGGCTTCAAGCCGATAGAGACTTCTGTCGGGACACTTGGTGTCCTGGTGTGCTGGGACCAGTGGTATCCGGAGGCGGCACGCTGCATGGCTCTCAATGGGGCGCAGATGCTTATCTACCCTACTGCAATCGGAGGTGTCTATACAGACCCGGTTGAGGAGCAGAAGGTGCAGAGTGATGCATGGCAGCTTGTCCAGAGGGGACATTCTGTAGCCAACGGGCTTCCTGTAATTACTGTAAACCGTACCGGGCAGGAGGATGACCCGAGCGGAAACACTAAGGGCATCAAGTTCTGGGGGCGTTCGTTCGCAACTGGTCCGCAGGGTGAGCTGCTTGCAGAGTTCGGAAATGACGAGGAGGGTGTAAAGGTTGTGGAGATTGACCTTGACAGGACTGAATATGTACGCCGCGGATGGCCGTTCTTCCGTGACAGGCGTATCGATGCATACGGTGAGAACATACTTAAGCGTTACGGCAAATAACCAACAACAAAATCATATGACAAAGATTGGAACTACTTTTACCAGGTACGGCAGGAAAGCCGTACTTTGCGGCTCCGGTGAACTTGGAAAGGAAGTGGCTATTGAATTTCAGCGTTATGGAGTTGAAGTCGTGGCGCTTGATAAATATGCAAATGCCCCTGCCATGCATATTGCCAATTCTTGCCATGTGCTGCCTATGCTTGACGGTGCTGCCCTGCGCAGGGTCATAGAGCAGGAAAAGCCGGACTATGTGATACCGGAGATCGAGGCCATAGCAACGGACACTCTGGTGGAGCTTGAGAAGGAGGGCTACAATGTTGTGCCTACAGCCATAGCAGCGCGCCTTACAATGAACAGGGAGGGCATACGCCGCCTTGCAGCGGAGACTCTCGGGCTTCCTACATCATCCTACCGTTTCGCTGAAACCCGTGAGGAATTTGAAAAGGCTGTGGCAGAAGTCGGAATGCCATGTGTCGTGAAGCCTGTCATGAGCTCTTCAGGGCATGGGCAGAGTGTTGTCCGTAATGCTGAGGACATCGGGAATTCATGGAATATATCCCAGGAAGGCGGACGTGCTGGCAGCGGAAAGGTCATTGTCGAGGGATTTGTTGACTTTGACTATGAGATTACCCTGCTTACGGTACGGCATTCTGCGGGGACTACATTCCTCAAGCCGATAGGGCATCACCAGGTCGACGGAGACTATCGTGAATCATGGCAGCCGCAGGAGATGTCGCAGACAGCGATTGCCAAGGCTGAGGCCATTGCCGGTGCCATAACTGAGGCGCTTGGAGGATATGGCATTTTCGGTGTGGAGCTTTTCATCAAGGGAGATGAGGTGATTTTCAGCGAGGTGTCCCCGAGACCTCATGATACGGGAATGGTGACAATGATTTCCCAGGACATGTCTGAATTCGGGCTTCATGCACGCGCAATACTTGGACTGCCTGTTCCTTCTGTCGAATTCTATGGCCCATCAGCCTCAAAGGCCATTGTTGTAGAGGGCAATACTTCTGAATATGAATTCTGTGACCTTGAAAAGGTGCTTGAGGAGCCTGGTGTGCAGATCCGTATTTTCGGCAAGCCGGAGATTTCCGGACACCGCCGCCTCGGGGTGCTGCTTGCAAAGGCTGGTACTGTAGAGGAGGCTCTTGCGAAGGTCAACCGTGCATATGAAAAACTTACAGTGAAAGTGTACTAGAAGCCCCTGGGGCAATTGAAGATAATGATTATCCCGTTGCAGATGCTATTTGTAACGGGATAATTTGCGTAATGTGTCTTCCACCTTTATCTTGTCGATGATCGAGCAGACAACCTTATATGTCCTGCTGTCCTTTGTGTAGTGTGCCGGAGTTATGAAATTCACCCTTTCCTGTTTCAGCAGCTTCTGGGCAATCTCCTTCTTTCCTGGAATCCTCGGGTTGTAGACAGCTATCGAATTCCCTCCGAACATCTTGACTATCTTCATGCATGGAACATCAGTCTCGCCGTCTCCGAAATATATCATGTTGGGGAACGGTACGCGCTTGTTCTCGTCAAGCTGGCTCTCGTTCACGAGCTGGTTGTCGCGTATGCTGAGTATGCCTTTGTTTATCTTGAAGAGGAACTGCGTCTTTGCCGTATAGTCTACGGCCACGCCGGGCCATTCTGCCACGCCATTGTCGTCATACAGGAAAGAGCAGGCGTATATACGCTTGAACTCATGTGCAATCGGGGTCCCCTCAATCATTTCCGCGAGTCCGGATGAGTTTATGTAATGCTCGATTGTCACCCCGTGTGCCTTGCCGTATTCATTGATCAGCCTGAACCAGCCCCTGACTCCGTCGAAAAGCTCTATGCCCTTGCCGAAGCTCATGAATTTGCTCCTTTCGAGGGAAATCCCTGCCTTTCTTGCTTCGTCGAACATAAGTTTCATGTAGCTCAGGATGTTGCTGGCGTCCTGTCCCTTGGCGATGTCATCGCTCATCTTCCAGAATTCCTTCGGGCTTTTGCCGATTGCCTGGATAAAGCCGAATTCCTGCATGTTTCCCGGAGAGAGTGTGCCGTCGAAATCGTAAATAAGTGCCACTATCGGATTGCGTCTCATACCCTTAAAGTGTTATGCCTCTTGTCTTTGACATTTGGCAGTATTGTTGATACAGCTGTTACTGATGCCGGGAGCAGGCATAAAGCTTGCCAAAATGCATGCCGGGACCTGGCGTATATATGTGTCTTCGGACACAAATATAGGAAAATTAATAAATTAATTGCTAATTTTGTATGATTACTAAAGACATCGGTCTATGAAACATTATTTCACACGTCTACAGGACATGATGGCTGCCCATTGGGATAAGCCTGCCCTATGCAACTATAAGGGTGAATCTTTCACATTCGGTGAACTCGCTACTAAAATCGCACGCTTTCATCTGGTCTTTGAGGCCGTCGGGATCAAGAAGGGGGACCGCATTGCCCTTTGTGCCAGAAACTCTGCACGCTGGGGTGTCTCTTTCCTGGCAATCAACACTTATGAGGCTGTAGTCGTGCCGATACTTTCGGATTTTCTTCCGGAAAGTGTAAATGCTCTTGTAGACCATTCCGAAAGCAAGGTCCTCTTTACGGATACAGATTTGTGGAAGAAGCTTGACATCGAGAAGATGCCTATGGTCAGGACAGTCGTGTCCGTTACGGACTTTACTGTACTTTATGCTGCGGATGATGAGGTTAGGACTGCCCTTGCAAGCCTTCCGGAGCTTTTTGCGGCAAGGTATCCTGACGGATTCAGCATAAAGGATGTGGACTATCCTGTGGGAAATGACAAGGAGCTGGCGATAATCAACTATACTTCCGGTACTACCAGTGCCCCAAAGGGCGTGATGCTGCGCTATGAATGCCTTACCTCCAATGTAGAGTTCGGGCAGGACCATATACCGTCATCTCCGGAAGACAGCATTGTCTCCATGCTCCCGATGGCGCATATGTACGGGATGATGTTCGAGTTCCTTTATCCGCTTTGCGGCGGCTCTACGGTGTATTATCTTGGCAAGACGCCGACTCCTGCACTGCTTCTCGGGGCGATGAAGGATGTGCAGCCTTATCTGCTGATAACAGTCCCTCTTGTCATGGAGAAGATTTTCAGAAGCTCTGTCCAGCCTGTCCTGAAAAAGCCGGTGATGAAGGCCATGGTTTCAATACCTGGAGTGAACCGTATAATCTTCAATAAGATACGTGGCAAGCTGATGGCTGCATTCGGTGGCAGGGTCAGGATGATAATAATGGGAGGTGCAGCACTGAATCCGGAAGTTGAGAAATGGTTCACGCGTATAGGCCTTCCGTTTACTGTCGGATATGGAATGACCGAGGCCGCCCCTCTCCTTGCATATTCACCTTGTGACAGGTTTGTCCCGAGATCTTGCGGAAAGGCCGTTGACAGGGAGGAGGTGCGTATTGATTCTGAGGACCCTCAGAATGTTGTCGGTGAAATCCAGGCCAGAGGTACAAATATAATGAGCGGGTACTATAAGAACGAAGAGGCTACAAGGGCGGCGTTCACAGAAGACGGATGGATGAATACCGGAGACCTCGGTGTGATTGACGCTGACGGGAATATATTTATCCGTGGACGCAGCAAGAACATGATATTGTCCTCGAATGGCCAGAACATATATCCGGAGGAGGTAGAGGCTGTGATAAACAGCCAGCCTTATGTCGTGGAGACCGTTGTCGTTGACAGGGCCTCAAAGCTTGTGGCCCTGGTATACCTTGACAGGGATAAGCTTAAGAATGACGGGCTTGAAGGGGAGCAGCTTGACCTTAGGATGTCGGAAATGATGAAGGCTGTGAACAGGGATCTGCCGTCATACAGCAAGATTACCAGGATTGAGACAGTTGACTCTCCGTTTGAGAAGACTCCGAAGATGAGCATCAAGAGATTCATGTACAGATGATGCCTTTGCCTTCCGGCAATTGGCATGGACTGGGGATGTCTGCAGCAAATTTGCAGGCATCCCTTTCTTTTGTGCAACGAATGGACCTTTTCCTGCATCTAAGTAGTCGCATTTGAGCAATTGTAGATGAAGAAATATATTTTATTTGTTTTTGCACTTTGGATCTCCGTTGCAGCGTCAGGCGTGGAAACAAGACGGACAAGGTCGACATATGAACTTAACAGGCATGAGTTCGCGTTAAGCGGCGCGTTCTATCCTGGACGCTATGCATTCGGGTATGACTTTGACTTTATCCCGAGAACCTATCAGCATTGCGGCTCTATAAATGTGTCGGACATCTATCTGAGCGCATCGACATACGCCAAGGAGAAGGTTACGAATTCATGGACATTCTCATATAGCTATAATTTTTCAAGGATATTCGCCCTTCAGGCTGGAGTGACATATGAGGGTGGCTGGAGTGAATGCTACAGGGCGGAGGATGACCTCCTGGTCTCTTCGATATCAAGCCAGTTCCTGACGCCCATGCTGACGGCAAGGTTCAGCTGGCTCAACAGGAAATATGTCAGGATGTACTCCTCAATAGGGGCCGGCATGTCGGTAAGCCTCTCAAGCACGCATTATGTAACTGATGACAATGCAGTGCATGAACGTCCAGACACATATTTATCCCTGCAGGTCACCCCGGTCGGGATCTCTGTCGGGAAGCAGCTGTATGGCTTTGTCGAGGTCGGTGTGGGGACAATATATCTTGGAGGATGCTTCGGCATCGGATACCGTTTCTAGAAAATCATTGAGATGAGGAAATATATCAGTATTCTATTCGTTTCAGCTTTTTCATTGCTTGTGTCAGGCTGCACTATGTACAGTGACAAGGATTCTGTCGGAAGTGCGTCCATGGACTTGGCCAGGCAGATGTATGCCAATACTGTCAGTCCTGTGCTCTATGTCGCGGAGCTGGCTGATTTCTATGAGGCTTATCTTGAGATATGGGAAGACAGGGAAGCCTCTCTCCTGCTTGCCGGGGAATATTTTGGGGACAGTACTGTGCAGCTTTATTATCAGGATGTCACAGTGCTGCTGTGGGGCAGGATATCGCAGACAGGTGTCGGGCATTTCTATCTTGCAGAGTCCGGGGATATGTCGGCGACGTATAGTGTTACTGCTGAGGGAGACCGGAAATACCGTATCGAGTGCGAGCAGATAGGGACAGAATACTACGGCTCGTGGAAAAAGCTCATGACATATGCGCTTGTCCTGGTATCTGACAGCGGAATACTCGTGGACCGTCTTGAAATCGGATATATAGACAAGGATGATAACTATGTGCAGGTGGGCTGTGTTGAGCCTCTTAAGTCGAGGAGAATGAAGGGGCATTTCAGCATGCCGTATTCCGGTCTCCTGGACTTCAAGGTGTCTGGAGGGGTATCCGATGCCTTTTCAGTGAGGTTCCAGCCTAAAGGTCTGATGGAAATACAGAATAATTAAAATATACAGGAGGATGAAGCGTTCATTTGTGCTGGCGGCATTTGTTCTTTTCTGCTGCCTTGCAGCCGCTGCCGTCGAAAGGAAAGGCAGCAGGGAAATCCCTTTCAGGTATGAGGTAAATGTCGGGTACGGTACATTCCCGTTTGCTGATGCCAATAATTTTTCTGACATGTTCCGGACATATGATATCACGTGGTTGGGGAACACAGGCTCCCTAAGCAGCGTCTATGGCGACTATTCCGGGCCGGAATATATTACAGGGGTGTTTTCCGCTGAATTCAATGTAAGGTTCAAGAAATGGTTTACCCTATCTTCGCAGATGAATTTTGATGCAGTGCTGCAGGGGACCTATTCATCGCTTACAGGTGAGAGGACAGGGAACACCAACAGCTATATGCTTTCTGTGCTGCCTTATGCAAAGTTCACGTATCTGAACAGGCCCCTGGTATATATGTATTCATCAATAGGCCTGGGACTGTCGATGGCATTGGAGCATAACAGCAGCCTTTCATTGTATCCGGCCGTGCAGGTTGTGCCTGTAGGTGTCGCTGTCGGGAAGAGGGTCTACGGATTGTTTGAGCTTGGATTCGGTACTGTGTATTGCGGGTGCAAGGCGGGAATAGGTTACAGATTCTGATAAGGAAAAGCCATGAAAAGGATTATAGATATTGTATTGCTGGTGTCAGCGTCTCTGCTGACGGTTTCATGCCGGATTTCGGACGGGTTTTCTTCGCGCCACAATCCTGAGGGACTGCGGACATATACTTATTCATTGATGAATTCAATGCTTGACAGCCCGCTTCAGGTCATGGACCTGATGACAGAAATAGATGTCTACCTCAGGCTTCCAGATGCTGAGAAGATGAAGGAGGAGTACCGTGAGATGAGGGAGAATCTCAAGAATCTTGACCTCTTGAGCCTCAAGTATATAGGCGCAGGACAGATTGATACGGACGGCAAGTCCCTCTTCGAGGTGGGGAGCAGGTGGTGCTTCGTGGAGGATGGTTATTTCAGGTATTCTGCATCATGGAGGATATATCCTGGGCACAAGGACAGGCTGGTCATCACCTGTGTCGGTGAGAATGAGTGGGAGATAGAGGAGGATGGCAATGGTGATATGCTCCGTATGCATGTGACAGGGACGCAGTCTGAGGCAGTGGCGGGAAAACTGGATTATGCCGTCACCTGCAGCGGGCTTGTCGCTCCTGATGAAGATGGCTACAGCGCAGAATTCTCCACAGACGGCATGCTATGGCTGAATTCAGTGGATGATACCTATGATGACCCTTATTGCTATAGATGCTATACAGGTGACTTTTATGTAAGGATATTCAGTGGCGGTGCGGAAAAGGACTGGTGCCGTATGATATCGGGACCGGACGGCACCTTGTCATATGAGACCAATCTTTAGGATATGCCATCCGGAGAAGGCGGTAGACGGAGCAGGACTGACAACATGTCAGTCCTGCTCCGTTTGGAATATCTTTTGACTCATCCGGCATCAGCGCGCCTTGTCAGTCCGGCATGGTGCGTCTGATGGAGAAATCAATAAAAAAGAAATATATTATGGCAAAGAAAAAAGGTACAACAGGAACAATCGGTGTGACAACTGAAAACATTTTTCCGGTAATCAAGAAATTCCTATATTCCGACCATGAGATATTCCTCAGGGAACTGGTCGCGAATGCTGTTGATGCGACACAGAAGATGAAGGCGCTTGCCGCATCTGGAGAATTCAAGGGTGAGCTTGGAGAGCTTGCTGTGCGTATTGAACTTGATGAGAAGGAGAAGACCCTCAAGGTTATTGACAGCGGTATCGGTATGACAGAAGAGGAAGTGGACAGGTATATCAACCAGATTGCATTCTCTTCTGCAGGGGAGTTCCTTGAGAAATACAAGGATCAGCTCAGCAGCATAATCGGCCATTTCGGGCTTGGCTTCTATTCTGCGTTCATGGTCTCAAAGAAAGTCACCATAGAGACATTGTCATGGAAGGACGGGGCAAAGGCTGTGAAATGGTCTTGCGACGGCAGCCCTGAATATGAGATGGAAGAGTCCGGCAAGTCAGACAGGGGAACTGTGATAACGCTCTATATTGATGATGAAGAGGCTGAGTTTGCAGCGAAGGGGCGTATTCAGGGACTTCTCGAAAAATATTGCAAATTCATGCCTGTGCCTGTCATATTCGGCAAGGAGCAAGAGTGGAAGGACGGTAAATATGTTGATACGGACAAGGACAATGTTATCAACAAGGTGGAGCCGCTATGGTCAAAGAAGCCGTCTGAACTGAAGAGCGAGGACTATATTGAGTTCTACAGGACGCTTTATCCTATGCAGGACGAGCCTCTTTTCCATATACATCTGAATGTGGATTATCCGTTCAACCTGACCGGTATTCTCTATTTCCCTAAGATAAAGGACAAGATGGAGATTTCACGCAACAAGATCCAGCTCTATTGCAACCAGATGTTCGTTACAGACAGCGTGGACAATATCGTGCCTGACTTCCTGACATTGCTGCACGGTGTGATTGATTCTCCGGATATTCCGCTTAATGTGTCCCGCAGCTATCTGCAGAGCGACGCAAATGTGAAGAAGATATCCGGATATATCACCAAGAAGGTGGCTGACAGGCTTGAGGATATCTTCAAGAATGAACGCCAGGAACTTGAGGGGAAATGGGATAACCTGAAGATGTTCATCGAATATGGTATGCTCAGCGATGAGAAGTTCTGTGACAGGGCAATGAAATTCTGCCTGCTCAAGAATACTGAGGGCAAGTATTTCAGCATTGATGACTACAGGAAGGCAATCGAGGGTGAGCAGACAGATAAGGACAAGAAGACTGTGTTCCTGTATGCGACAGATGTCGAGGCGCAGTATTCATATATCGAGGAGGCGAAAAAGAAGGGATATGATGTGCTCTGGCTGGACTGCCAGCTTGATTCGCATTTTGTGAACCTGCTTGAGATGAAGCTGGAGAATACTCGTTTCTGCCGTGTGGACTCTGACAGTGTGGAGAACCTGATTCCGAAGGAGGAGAAGATAAGGCCTGAGCTTGCAGAGGAGGAGAAGACCGACCTTGACATTGTTTTCCAGTCGGTGCTTCCAAAGGAGAACCAGTACTATGTACAGGCGGACAACCTCGGTGAGAATGCGGCACCTATCCTGATTACCCAGTCTGAGTTTATGCGCAGGTACAGGGAAATGTCAGCTCTTGGCGGTGGAATGAATTTCTATGGCGAGATGCCTGCATCGTACAATATTACCGTGAATATGCAGAATCCGCTCGTAATGAAGGTTATGGCTGCCAAGGCAGAGGCGGTGAAGGCTGCGGAGAAAGTTGCAGATGCCGCATCTGATGCTACAGAGGAGCAGAAAAAGGCAGTAGAGGAGGCAAAGACAGCGGCCATGGATGCCCACAAGTCTGACCTCCAGGCTTTTGCTGCGAAAAATGAAATCCTCCACCAGATTACGGACCTTGCGCTTCTTGCGAATGGTATGCTGAAAGGCAAGGCACTGAGTGATTTCATCGCCCGCAGTGCAAAAGTTGTGGAGGATGCTTATCTGAAGTAGTTTTGCATTGACTTCCAACCGCTGGTGATGAAGCTGAAGATATTCATTCTTGGCCTGGTGGCTGCATTTATTGCAGTGTCTTGTCATCCATTTGGCAGAAAACAGGAATTTTCCGTTTTCCAGTTGAATCTATGGCATGGCGGGACATGTGTCCCTGATGGCGGAAGGGTGGTGCTGGAGCTGCTGGATGAAATGGATGCAGATGTAGTCCTGTTGTGTGAAATCAAGGACCCTGCATCATTTCTTCCTGCATTGATAGACAGCCTGGCCGGACGGGGCAAGGTCTATTATGGGGGCAGCAATGGCGTTTCTACCGGATTGTTGAGCAGATTTCCTTTAGAGAATATAACGAAGTGCTGTATTGTGCCGGGCGACGAAAACAGAGCGATGCTGAAGGCTACGGCAGATGTCTATGGACATAAGGTGACATTCTATTCCTGCCATCTGGACTACAGGCACTATGAATGCTATATGCCGAGAGGATATGACGGCACGTCATGGACAAAGATGGATGCCCCTGTAACTGATCCTGAAATGATACTTGCTGCCAACAGGATTTCATATCGGGATGAAAGTATCATGGCATTTGTCGAGGATGCATCAGCAGAGATTGCAAAGGGGCATCATGTCATTCTGGGAGGGGATTTCAATGAACCGTCACATCTCGACTGGCAGGAAAACACGTCAGCTCTATGGGACCATAGGGGCTCTGTTGTGAACTGGGACTGCTCTCTCATTCTTCAGGAGCATGGATTCCAGGATGCCTACAGGGCTGTCTATCCGGACGCAGTCAGGAATCCTGGATTTACCTTTCCTGCAGGGAACAGGAATGTGGATGTGAAGAAACTGGCATGGGCACCGGATGCAGATGAGCGTGACAGGATAGATTTCATCTACTTTAGCCCGTCACGTGACCTGGGGCTTAAGGGCATTACTGTTGTCGGGCCGTCCGGAACAGTAATTAAAGGTGAGATTGTGGAAAATGAGTCAGATGACACTTTTTGCACTCCGGCAACAGTATGGCCGACAGACCATAAAGGAAATATGGCGGTGTTCTGTGTCGGATTTCATTAAAAATGTTATCTTTGCTCAAACTTAATTCTATAATCATGGCACTTATCAAATGCAAAGACTGCGGCATGGATATTTCTGATGCTGCAGCAGCTTGTCCTCATTGCGGGGCACCTGTATCCAGGGACACATTCTGTACATCTTGCGGGACATTGGTTCCGGACGGGGCATCTTTCTGTCCCGGCTGCGGAGCGAGTGTATCTTCGCGCGGCGCAAATGATGCGAGGACGGCAGTCCCTGCACCAAAGGTGGACCTTGAGGGAAAAGACCGTGTCACCACAGCGATCCTGGCTTTGCTCATAGGTGGCCTTGGTGTGCACTATTTCTATCTCGGTAAAGTAACGGGCGGTTTCCTTACGATTCTGCTGACATTCTGTACGTGTGGAATGTGGGGGTTCATATTGCTGGTCCAGGCTATCCTTATGCTTACCATGAGTGATGCTGATTTTGCAGCCAAGTACGTAAAGACAGACAAGACTTTCCCATTGTTTTAATATATAGAACATTATGTATTGCAGAAATTGCGGCGCAGAAATGCCTGGGGAGGACAGGTTCTGTGCATCATGCGGACATGAGCAGCAGGTCGCAGCTGTGAAAAAGGCTTCCGGTATGGAGCACAGGCCTGAAAATTACCTTGTCCTTTCTATTATTGTAACTGTGCTCTGCTGCCTGCCTTTCGGTATTGCCGGACTGATCTATTCAACAAAGGTAGATTCCTGCTGGGATGCAGGCAATGCTGAGGGTGCCAGGCTATATTCAAGGAAGGCGAGGCAGTGGTCACTGTGGGGTATAGGTTTAGCTGCCGTCGGTATGCTTCTATATATAATTCTTGTCATATTTTTCATTACGGAATTGGATTCAGGAGGATTGGATTTCCTTGCCTGATGATGCATCATTCCGTGAAAATACCTTTGCCTGTATTGGTTGATTATGATTAACGGGTCAAGGCATCCTGTAAAGTTGCTTATACTGGCCGGTGCTATATTGCTTACAGCACTGGCCATCGTGATATATGCCCGGCTGGACCCGGCTGAAAGCATTTTCTTTCCAAGGTGTCCGTTTCATCTCCTGACCGGCCTATATTGCCCGGGTTGCGGATCGCAGCGCGCAATCCATCATCTTCTCAACGGGGATGTCCTCAAGGCCGTCAGCTATAATGCATTGGCAGTTGCCGCCATCCCGTATGTCCTGCTGTGGGCGATTCTGCGCATTATGCCGGAGCGTTGCCGTTATGCAGTTACTCTCCGAGAGCGTCTGTATGGTGCCGGTGCGGCAAAGCTTATAACAGGCATTGTCCTGGTGTTCTGGATTCTACGCAATATTTTCCATTGCATCTCTCCCGGGCTGTGGCTATAGATGAAGAGTCTTCCGGCAGGCATCTGCATATGTCATTTCTTCCGGACAAGCACGATCCTGCTCTCGTATGCCTTGGAGACGGACTTTGCAAAATCCCTGTACAGAGGATATGATTCTTTGGGGAACTCTCCTTTGTTGAACCGTAGCGAATGCACTGTGGTTATGCGGTCTTCTGAACATGCCGTGAATGCCTCGAACCTTCCGAATGCTGATTCTATCAGGATGTCTTCAGGGACATATTCGACGGCAAATCTTTCCGGGATGTGTACGGTTACTGTGTCAATGATTCCGTATCCCTCTTCTATGCACACAGGGTTGGTGCGCTCTGTCTTTTCGTAGGATATCCTGGTGCCTGACGGATTTGTCGGGATGAACATGCGGTCTCCTGAGACTTTCGCATAGGAAGGGACATCCATATTGAATGCTATCACTATTTCAGGGGCTTCGCTGCCGGGGAAGATTGAACCGAAATTGTCTGATACATCCTTGACTGTAACCTCATTGCACATGAATCTGTACCGTGAGACAAGCCGCTTCCTCTTCATCTCGGGCTTGAACTGGCCGAATCCGATATAGCTTTCTATGTTGTCTGCGCTGAGCCTTCTTTCAACTTCACATCTTGCCATGCCGTCGTCATGGATATACGCATTGAATTTTTCTGTTCGCATCCTGTCCCTTTCGTCATATTCCCTGACCCGGACCTTCCTGCCGCCTTCCGGGGTTACAAGCACGACCTCGTGTCCCGCGATTGAACTGTGGCGGTATCCCAGGGGATATGACGGATTTGTGCATTCTATCCACAGGGAATCGGATTCCATGGGTACGCATAGCATGGCATGGTCCATCTGCCCGAGTGAGGCATATCCGGGCAGGAGGTCCTTTTCACTGGTGTTCACAATAAGGTATTCTGACCTGATGCCTGCCGCATTGAGCATAGCCTGCATATAGTTGGACAGGGCTTTGCAGTCACCGAATCCGGACTTCATTACAGTGGATGCGGGGAAAGGCTTAAGGCCTCCTATCCCGAGCTGGATGCTTACATATCTTGTGGTCCTGCGCAGGTAGTCATAGATGATCCTTACTTTTTCATAGTCGGTTTCTGCGCCAGATGTCATTTCCCTGATGCTGCAGCAGAAATCCTCAGGGAGTGCCTTCGTGTCTTTCTGGAGGCTGTAGAGCCAGTCGCCAAGTTCCGCCCAGCTGGTCTGGGAGCCTTTTATCCCTCCCAATGAGAAATCTGCAGGGCATGAATATACATATGGAAGCAGGGTGCGGATGTCCGGCATCATGGATTCATATGTAAATCCGTGGCAGTCTGATACTGTCCAGGAATATGTCGTCTTCTTCCCGTCCTGCCTGATGTCAGGCTCCGTTGCGGAACTGTATCTTACATCGGTCCCTTCCGGCATGGACAGGGTGCAGATGCCGGATTCCAGCCACACATTTGGCCTTGTGACTGGAAAGAATGTAGGGAAAGAGGCTACTCCGCGTCTGTATGTAGTCTTGTATCTGTATTCTACCTTATAGGGAGCTGCCAGTGACGGAGAGTAGGAGTATCTGAATGTGTCGTCCGCAAGCCCGGATGAAACTGCGACCTTTGTAAGGTCGGAAAGCTTGATTTTCCTGATGACCTTGCCTCCGGAAATGATTTCCCCGGAGAATGATGAGAGGTCACGGAAGGAGTCTGTGTAGATGACAAATCCACCTGACTTGCATCCCTCTGCGCTCATGATAGACTTCCGTATGGTAGTGCTGCATGTCCCTGATTCCGGAGACGCCATTTCGAAATGTGTCTCATGCAGTTCTATGATTGCGTCCGGCATTACTGTCTGTGAGAATGCCTGGGCCATGGATATCGCTGCCATGGCCAGAATTGTGATTGCCTGTCTCATCTATTCTTCTGTCCTGGAAATTACAAGAACCTCGTTGTATACTTCACAGATGTTCTGCCAGAATTCCCTTATGGACTGGTAGTCCTCGACGGGACTTATCATCTCTGACAGCACGAAACTGAAGACGACATTGACAATCTGCCCGCTTACCTGGTGGGAGACAGTGCATGCGCTCTTGAGGCATGGAAGCCCAATTGATATCTTCTCCGGCAGATATTCGAGGCGGCAGTTCCCTGGCAGTTCAAGCTTGAAGACATAGTTTATCATCCTCCTGTAAGGGAATTCCACGGGGCATGTCCTTGTCAGAGGGCTGAAGTCCGAGTCTGAGTGGAATCTTGTGACGAACGGGCTTACATAGATGCGGCTGCCGGCGACGTCATTGTCCTTTTCAAATCTGTACATGGCAGAGCAGACCTTTGACGGATTGCCCGTATTCCCGAATTCATATTCCGCGATGTCCATGGAATTGGCATTTTCGAAATATGTGATGTAGTCGTCCCCGGAGCCTGCCTTGCTGACTGCCTGCTTGAATGCATAGCATTCCTCGCCGGTGTATTTCGCCGATATCTCCCCGGTCATCCTTCCGCTTTCTTCAAGCTTTGCACTCACGACAATTCCTGTGACGTTCTTTATGAGGTTTGTCAGGTCGACCCATTCGCATGAGCCTGGAGCCCTGAGGATCCTCGCGCTGGAGACAAGCAGGTCTGGAGGGAGAATGTCCAGGTACAGGTCCCTGGAGCCGCAGTCAAGATAGAAGAATCTGCCGCCGGCGGTACCTATCCTGAGGATGTATGTGCTGTACGGGTTAAGCTCAGCCAGGCCCGGGATGAGTATGCCTTCGCTTCTCCTCTTTATCAGCACCGGCTCAACTGTGTAGCCGGCAGCCTTAAGGCATGAACCTGTAATCGCATTCAAGTCTGCATTCGAGCCGGTCTGCTCCCTGTATACCTGTGAACTCTTCGCAGGATATAGCTTGTATTTACCGTTCCAGCTGATTTCCGAGCGGACAAGATTGTGTATTGCCATTATCTTCTGCTCGTCATTGTCTTCCGAGTCCATTATCCTCCTGACTCCTTCAGGGAACAGACATTTCTCGTTCATGCGGGACATTACAGAGGATTCGTAGAATTTCTTGTCTACATCTTCCCATTTCACGCTGAAGTGCTTGGTGAGCATGCCTGGAAAATCTATATAGCTTATGTCGTAGTCTACACCGGACAGATACAGTGTGTAGCTGTAGGAATATGGCTCTTTCTTCATTGCAGGAAGCCCGGTGCCCTTGTATCTGTCAATGTTTGTCCGGTAGTCTATGTATTGTGTGCCTGTGTGGAACTTATCTACCTCGGCATCAGAGGAATACTCTATCCTGGCATATCCGGACACCCTTTTGTTCACACCTACGTATTCCGGAATGCGTACTTCGTGGCTGAACATGTTGACTGGTATTGTCCTCTGGAAGTATATCTTGTCGAAATCCCAGAAGACATATGAGGTGATTGTGTATTCGACATCTATGACGGAGCCAGCCTTGACGTTTTCTGCCGAGAAGGATACTTTGCGGTAGTTGTCGGTCAGCTCTTCGTCGAAGATATATTTCTTTGACATCTTGGTCTTCACTATGTTTCCGTCCTCCATGTTGTATGTCACGGCATTTATGCCTCCTATGCTTTCCTCTGCTCCAAGCTTTGTGTGGTATATAAACTCGTAGTCTGCGTATGAGACACCTTCTTCCTTCAGTACCTTGATGCGCTCGTGGCGGTTGATTTTCAGATGGAGCCGTCCTTTCGGGTCAAAACCCATGGAGGTCCGTCCCACGTCAAGCAGGACTACAGCGGAGGCAGCCGTGTCCGGTTCATATGTCTTCATTTCGATTTCCGCAGGGGAGACCCGGTCAAATCTTGTGTTTACCTTTATCGGCTGTGCCGACATTGTAAACGATGCTGCAAGCAGTGCGGAGGCGATATAGAGCCTAAGGATGGAGAGGTGTGACATGACATTGTTTTTAAAAGAATTCCAAATATATGAAATTTCAGATGATTAATGGCAACTTGATGGAAAATTCCTATATTTGCATCTGTTTAACACATAATGGTAAGTTTTATGCTAAAACGTTTTATCGCTGCAGCAGTGTGTGTTGCAGCTGTTTCATGTAATACGGACCGGGTTCCCGGATATATGGACAGCAGGCAGAGTACTGAAAAACGTGTCGCGGACCTTGTCGCGCGCATGACGCTTGAGGAAAAGGTCGGACAGCTTGTCTGCCCGCTGGGATGGCCTATGTATGACAAGGTGTCTGATGACAGTGTCGCTGTCTCTGAAAAATATAGGGACTTCATAGATAATATGCATGGCGGAATGCTCTGGGCTACATTCAGGGCTGACCCGTGGACGCGCAAGACACTTGAGACCGGGCTGAATCCGGAGCTTGCGGCAAAGGCGTACAATGAATTGCAGAGATATGCCATTGAGCATAGCAGGCTCGGGATACCGGTGATACTGGCTGAGGAGTGCCCGCATGGGCATATGGCCATAGGCACGACTGTGTTCCCGACCAGCATCGGGCTTGCGTCAACATGGTCTGAGGAGACCCTGGAGATGGTCGGACGTGCCATTGCCGGCGAGCTGAGGGCACAGGGGGGACATATAGGATACGGGCCTGTGATTGACCTTGCAAGGGAACCGAGGTGGTCGCGTGTCGAGGAGACGTATGGCGAGGATGTCTACCTGACTTCCAGGATGGCATGCGCCATGGTCAGGGGTACTGGTCCCAAGAATAACGGGTATGACAAGGGGATTATATCGACGCTTAAGCATTTCATCGCGTATGGGATACCGGAGGGTGGACATAATGGAAACCCTTCATTTGTAGGGGAGAGGGATCTCCATGAGAATTTCCTTCCTGCTTTCCATGCCGCTATAGACGATGGTGCGCTTTCGGTGATGACATCATACAATGCAATAGATGGTGTCCCGAGTACATCAAATGCGGAGCTGCTGAGAGGGATCCTGCGCGATGAGTGGGGGTTTGAGGGATTTGTAGTCTCTGACCTTGAAAGCATTGACGGGCTGTTTGGAAGCCATCATGTCGCGGCGGACAAATGCAATGCCGGCGAGATGGCCATCAGGGCAGGTGTCGATGTCGACCTCGGGGCCAATTGCTATCCGCTTGTCATTGAAAGCGTAAGGAATGGCAGATTGAGTGAGCGGGTGATAGATGAGGCTGTAGCGAGGGTCCTGAGGATTAAATTCGACATGGGGCTTTTCGACAATCCGTATGTTGATCCGTCTGAGGCTGCCTCGAAGGTGAGGACGGAGGAAGGCACAAAGGCTGCTCTCAGGGCGGCAAGGGAGGGGGTAGTCCTGCTTGAGAACAACGGGGTCCTTCCTCTGCGCAAGGATATGAAGGTCGCTGTCATAGGGCCTAATGCCGACAATATGTACAATCAGCTTGGTGACTATACTGCACCTCAGCCGGAGGATAATGTGACCACTATGCTTGAGGGCATTGTGTCAAAGATCGGCAGACAGAATGTCATATATGCAAAAGGATGTGCTATAAGGGACATGTCTGATGAGGGGATTGCTGCAGCGGTGGCTGCCGCGAGAGGTGCGGATGCTGCGGTTGTGGTTGTCGGAGGCTCAAGTGCACGTGACTTCAAGACAAGATACATAGATACAGGCGCTGCTGTCGTGGATGATTCCGTAATGAGCGACATGGAGGCAGGCGAGGGGTTTGACAGGGCTTCGCTGTCGCTGCTTGGCCAGCAGGAGAGGCTTCTTGAGGCAGTCAGGAAGACCGGGACTCCAATGGTTGCCGTCTATGTCGAGGGACGTCCTCTTGACAAGGGATGGGCAAGCCGCAATGCGGATGCTCTCCTGACGATGTGGTATCCTGGTCAGGAGGGAGGAAATGCCTTGGCGGATGTACTTTTCGGAGACTATAATCCGGCAGGGCGTCTACCTGTGTCTGTCCCTGTTGATGTGGGGCAGATCCCGGTCTATTATAATAAGAAATTCCCTGAGGGACATGACTATGTGGAGATGTCAAGGAAGCCGCTGTACCCGTTCGGATATGGGCTGAGCTATACTTCATTTGAGTATTCTGGCCTGTCTGTCTCAAAGACGGGTGATGCTGAGGCGGAGGTGTCTGTCACTGTTACGAATACCGGTGAAATGGACGGAGACGAGGTGGTGCAGCTCTATGTGACGGACCTCTATGCATCTACGGTCCGTCCTGTGAAGCAGCTGAGGGGATTCAGGAGAGTGCATGTCCCTAAAGGTGAAAGCGTTGAGGTGCACATGACGCTTGACAGTGACGCGTTTGCCTTGTATGACAGGCAGATGCACAAGGTTGTGGAGCCAGGTGACTTCCGGATTGCAGTCGGTGCCTCTTCTGATGACATACGTCTTGAGACGATATTGACGCTGTAGCCGGTCTCCGCAGCTGCATGCGGATGTGGCTCCGTCCGGAAAATTATGGGACAACAACCAATGCAATGAAAAACAATACAAGATTAAGCATGATACAGAATTTGAAAACATTGCCGGCTATAGTACTGGCGGCATCCATGTCCTTTTCCTGCTCGTGGAGCGGGCAGGAAAGCCTTGTAGACAAGGTTGACCCGATGATCGGGTCAGGAGGACATGGACATGTGTTCGTCGGTGCGGATGTGCCTTTCGGAATGGTCCAGCTCGGTCCTCAGCAGATAAAGGACGAATGGGACTGGTGTTCAGGGTACCATTATTCCGATACATTGCTGATAGGCTTTGGCCATACGCATCTTTCAGGGACTGGGATAGGTGACCTCGGGGATGTGCTTATCATGCCGTATGACCCTTCGCGGACACTTTATGATACAAGCTATGCCAGGCGCAAGGACAAGGATGTAAGGCATATCTACGCGCATCTGGACCATTCGCTTGAGACGGTGGCGCCTGGATATTACGGGGTCTCGCTGCCGGACTATGGCGTGGATGTAAGGCTTACAGCTACGGAAAGGGCAGGGCTCCATGAATACAGATTCTCTTCTGACAGGTCTGCCATACTTGTAGACCTCTGTACCGGAATCGGCTGGGACGGTGTGACCGGCTGGGATATGGACATTGTTTCTGAAAATGCCATCTGGGGCTACAGACGTTCTTCCGGCTGGGCGAAGGACCAGATGCAGTGTTTCTATGCGGAGTTCTCTTCTCCATGGACAGAGGTGGCAAAGGAGCCTTTGACGGACGATGAATATGCTGTCTCGTTCCTTTTCGATACATCTGCGGAAAAGACAATATATGTAAAGGTCGGGATATCTGCTGTCAGTGTAGAGAATGCAAGGGAGAATCTGCTTGCGGAGCTGCCAGGATGGGATTTTGACCAGACTGCCGGCATTGCCCGTGATAAATGGGAGAATGCCCTGGCGAGCATCGTCATAGAGCCTATGGATGATGTCCAGGAGAGGCTTTTCTATACTGCGTTGTACCATACGATGATAGCCCCGTCCATTTTCAGTGACGTGAATGGGGGCTACAGGGGGGCAGACGGGAATTGCTATAGCAGTGATGTACCACGCTATACGACACTTTCCCTATGGGATACCTACCGTGCCGCCTCGCCGCTGATGACGCTCATCAATCCCGTGATGTCCAGGGAGATGGCAGCCACTTTTATTGATATATATGAACATCAGGGCAAGTTGCCTGTATGGCATCTTGTCGGCAACGAGACCGACTGCATGGTAGGCAATCCCGGTGTCATCGTTCTCGGGGACCTTGTGATGAAGGGCTTTGCGGATGATGTGGAGAAGTCGCTTGAGGCGATGAAGGCATCGTCCATGCTTGATGAAAGGGGGATGGAACTGCTCAAGGAATATGGATTTATCCCGTTTGACAAGAGCGCAGAGGTGGAGACGGTTGCCAAATGCATGGAGTTTGCCATAGCTGATGATGCTGTCGCAAAGGTTGCGCAGAAGGCAGGAGACAGTGATGCTGCCGGATATTTCGGCAGAAGGAGCGGATCGTGGAGACATTATTTTGACAGTGGGACCGGCTTTATGCGCGGAAGGGCTTCTGACGGTTCTTTCAGGACTCCGTTTGACCCGTTCAAGGCAATCCACATGAAAAGCGACTATACCGAAGGCAACGCATGGCAGTACACATGGCTTGTGCCGCATGACCCTCATGGGCTTATAGGGATATTCGGAGGGGAAAGGCCTTTCCTGGAGAAGCTTGACCAGTTTTTCGTGGCAGAGGGGGATCTTGGTCCAGACGCTAATGACGTTACTGGCCTTATCGGGCAGTATGCGCACGGAAACGAGCCGAGCCATCACGTCGCATATCTCTACAGCTATGCAGGGCAGCAGCATAAATGCGCTGAGATTGTTCGCAAGGTGCTTGATGAACTGTATTTCGATGACCATGGCGGCGTGTGCGGAAATGAGGATGTGGGACAGATGTCTGCGTGGTACGTCCTGTCTGCCATAGGTCTTTACCAGGTGGAGCCTTGCGGCGGGCCGTTCATTATAGGAAGCCCGGCTGTCAAAAAGGCTGTGATTGACCTTGGCGGCGGCAGGACATTCACCGTGGTGGCGAAGGGCAATTCAAGGGAAAACATATATGTGGCCTCAGCAAAACTGAACGGCAGGCCGCTTGAGAGGTCCTGGATAGGCTATGACGAGATTGTCGCCGGCGGCACACTTGAGCTGGAGATGAGCCCTGTCCCTACGGATTTCGGTGCAGCTCAGGCAGCACGTCCATAGATAATATCATAAACATTATAAACACAAATCATGAAACTGTTTAATATACAGTCTATATCAAGACATGCTGCAATAGTGCTTTCCGGCATCGCGGCCTTGATGCCGGTATCGGCGCAGACACCGTTGTGGCGTGACGTCAATGCGACTTCCGTCAATGCTGACACAAGAAGGACGGAGACAATATTCTATCCGGACAGGAAAAGTGCCATGGAGAAGGCTTTCAGCCGGAGCCAGTTCTACCTTTCATTGAACGGGGAATGGGATTTCTGCTATTTTGATTCCCAGGAAGATATTCCGGAAAGCATCGATGCACTGGAGTGGTCAAGGATAAAGGTGCCCGGAAACTGGGAGGTTCAGGGCTTCGGGACCCCGATATATGTCAATATCCCATATGAGTTCTGCCCGAGGAATCCGCAGCCGCCTGCATTGCCGGACAATACACCGGCAGGCCTGTACCGCCGTACTTTCAATGTCCCGTCAGAGTGGGCAGACAGGGAAGTCTACCTTAATCTTGCTGGTGCGAAATCAGGTGTGTACACGTATGTGAACGGTAATTTTGTTGCCTACACAGAGGATTCCAAGGACCTGGCGAGAATTGATATCACGCCATATATCGCCGATGGCGACAATGAACTGGTCCTCAAGATGTACCGCTACAGTACAGGGTCTTATCTCGAATGCATGGACTTCTGGCGTATCAGCGGAATCGAGAGGGATGTATATCTGTCAACCGAGAAATCCCGTACAGGATTTGACTTTGATGTAGTGTCAACTCTTGATGAGGGACTGGCAGAGGGCCTGTTCTCGCTTACAGTGCGCACGGACAAGGCTGCTGATGTCTCATGGAGCCTTGTTGACAAGGATGGCAGCGATGTACTGGCAGGCGGCGGATGCGTTGATGGCAGCCATACTTTTTCAGGGACACTTGCCGGGGTACGCAAATGGAGTGCAGAAACGCCTGAGCTGTATTGCCTGCTGATCTGTGTTGACGGGGAATACACACGTTTCGATGTGGGATTCAGACGTCTTGAAATCAAGGGAAACCAGTTCCTTGTGAACGGCAGGCCTGTGAAATTCAAGGGCGTGAATCTTCATGAACATAATCCTGCCACAGGGCATTATGTGGACAGGGAACTTATACTGAAGGACCTGGAGGTTATGCGCAGGCATAATATAAATGCCATACGTACATGCCATTATCCACAGTCGCGCATCTTCTATGAACTTTGTGACAGCCTCGGGTTCTATGTGTATTCCGAGGCAAATATCGAGTCTCACGGGATGGGATATGCCCTTGACAGGACGCTTGGCAATAATCCGGCATGGAGGGAAAAGCACCTTGACAGGGTGATGAACATGTATAGGCGCACCCATAACTATCCTTGCGTGACAATCCTTTCACTTGGCAACGAGGGCGGCAACGGATGTAATTTCTATGATGCCTACAATATGCTGAAAGAGCTTGAAAGAGACGGGATGAACCGTCCTGTCTGCTATGAAAGGGCTGAATATGACTGGAATACTGATATGATTGTGCCCCAGTATCCTTCAGCAGGATGGTTCAGGAGCATGGGCGAGAACGGTTCAGACAGGCCTGTATGCCCGTCTGAATATGCGCATGCAATGGGCAATTCGACAGGTTCGCTTGACAGGCAGTGGAAATACATATATGAGTATCCTAACCTGCAGGGCGGATTTATCTGGGACTGGGTTGACCAGGGACTTGATGCTGTTGATGAAAACGGACGTGCGTACTGGACATATGGCGGAGACTATGGCGATAATGCACCGAGCGACAACAATTTCCTCTGCAACGGAATCGTCGGTCCGGACAGGACTCCTCATCCTGGAGCGGAAGAGGTTCGCCATGTATATCAGGATGTCACTGTTACATCGGATGACCCCGCATCAGGCAGATTCAATATATTCAACAGATTCTACTTTACTGACCTTAAGGGGTTCAAGGTCGTGTATACTGTCGAGGCTGACGGACGCAAGGTGAAAAGGGGTACGCTGCGTTTCAGCACTGCGGCACAGGAGGGTGAGGATTTCAGCATCAGGATGCCGAGGATGCGCAAGAACAAGACCTATCATGTGCGTTTTGATGTTGTCACCCTTGAGGCTCGCCCTCTGCTTCCGAAAGGTTCTGTAATCGCTTCTGACCAGATGCTCATCAAGGAGGCCGGGAAGAAGGCATATGCCGGCAGGGGAAAGAAGCCTGTTGTCCATGATGATGACAATGCCGTGAAAGTCTGCGGGAAGAATTTTGAGCTTGTCTTTGACAAGAAGCTCGGCATAGTGTCGTCATACAGGGTAAAAGGCAAGGAGATGTTCTTCGGGGACTTTGGGCTGAGGCCGAATTTCTGGAGGGCGCCGACTGACAATGACTATGGCAACGGCCTTCCAAAGAGGGCGAGGGCATGGCAGCAGGCTGGACAGGAATATGATGCAGCAGTGAAGGTCACGGAGATTAATGATATCATTGTACTCAATGCTGACTATTCACTCCCTTATGGCACAAGGCTCAATGTCGCCTATAAGATCTACCCGGACGGGATTGTGAAGGTGATAGCCAATTTTTCAGGCGATGCCGGGACAAAGAACCTGGAGATTCCGAGGATAGGATTCAGGATGAGGATGCCTGCATCGTCGGACCGTTTCTCGTATTTCGGGCGCGGACCGCAGGAAAATTACTGTGACAGGAACTCAGGTGCCTTGATGGGGCTGTATGAGACTTCAGCTGCTGATGAATATGTGCCGTATGTAAGGCCGCAGGAATGTGGCCATCATACAGGCTGCAGATGGATGAAGATAGGTGGTCTTGGCATTGTGGCGGACGGGGAGTTCGAGTTCAATGCCCTGAGGCAGAGCATTGAGGACCTCGATTCAGAGGAGGCTGTATGGAGAGATTACCAGTGGCCTAATTATTCTCCGTCAGACAGCAAGGACCCGGAGGCCGCGAAATATTCCCTGAGGCGTCAGCATCACATCAACGATGTGCCGGTGAGGGATTATGTGGAACTTTGCATAGACTGCATGCAGACTGGTGTCGGAGGATATGACAGCTGGGGGTCAAGGCCTGAGGCTGACAAGAACCTCTGGACTGACCATGACTACGGATTCTCGTTTACATTTGTCCCTGAAAATGTAAAGAGGTGCAGAAAGGCAGTGAAATACGTATATTGATGATGCGGACATTGGCTTTTGCAGGACTTTGCACTGTATTTCTTATTGCAGTGCATTCATGCCGTGCCGGGGGCGGTGCAGTGATGGATATTGTCACGTCTGAGAATACCGAGGCTGACCTTGGCGCGGTAATGGAAGAAGACGGGCCTGTGCAGGCCAATCTCTTGATTGCCAATGTATATGCAGATACCTTGACGCCGCTTGCGGTCTATACTCGCTGCCAGTGCATCTCAGCGTCTGTTGACCGGACACCTGTCCCTCCGGGGGGAACCTTGAGGGTGCAGGTCATGTATAACCCTGCCTACAGGAGCGGGATATTCATGGAGGAGATTTCTGTGAAGCTGTTGGGCCGCAGTTCATTGAGCCTTATCGTGAAAGGCGAGGTGATTCCTGCGGAGCATCCATTGGAGGAGGACTATCCATACGATTTCGGTGAAGGACTGCATCTCAGCCATGAAGTCCTGCATTATGGAAGGCTCGCCCCAGGTGAGAGCAGGGATATATTTATAAGGTATGCCAATGGCAGCCGCAGGGACATGGACATAGATTTTTCAGCTGATACGGCTTTGTCCGGTTCTATTGCTTCCAGGCACGGGAACAGGCTCGGGACTGGAGAACGTGATACGTTGCATTTCCGGTTTACAATGCCCGGGCATGCACATGCAGGGGATACACTGGCATTGCCGGTATATGTATCTGTAGACGGCAGGCGTCTTGACAGGTCCCTGACAATTAAGGCAATTTCTGTTGAACATAAATAAAGATTAGCTATGCGCTTAAATGAAATCATATCGATTGCAGGCACGGCCGTTCTGATTACGGCCTGTGTCACCGAGGCACCTGCGCCATATGGTGCCCTGCCTACACCGGCACAGGTGGAATGGCAGAAGATGGAGACAAACATGTTCGTGCATTTCGGGCCGAACACGTTTACAAGTGCGGAATGGGGAGATGGTACGGAGAGTGCGGACATCTTCGCCCCTTCTGACCTTGACTGCCGCCAGTGGGCGGCTACTGCGAAGGCCGCAGGGATGAAGGGAATAATAATCACAGCAAAGCACCATGACGGATTCTGCCTGTGGCCGAATCCTGTAAGCAGCCACACTGTTGCCCAGAGCAGCTGGAAGGACGGAAAAGGTGATGTCCTGGCGGAACTTTCCGTGGCATGCCGTGAGTATGGACTTGGATTCGGTGTGTATATTTCACCTTGGGACAGGAATGACCCGCACTACGGTACTCCGGAGTATAATGATGTCTTCCGTGTGACTCTTGAGAGCGCACTCGGCAGCTATGGCACTGTGTTCGAGCAGTGGTTTGACGGTGCATGCGGCGAGGGACCGAACGGTAAAAGGCAGGTCTATGACTGGCAGCTCTTTAATTCAACTGTGTACAAAATGCAGCCTGATGCCATAATTTTCAGCAATGTCGGGCCGGGATGCCGCTGGGTCGGGAATGAATCCGGCAGCGCAGGACGTACATGCTGGGGGACACTGAATGTCGGTGATATCACTCCAGGCACGCATATCGACTGTGAAATATTGAATACCGGTGACATGAACGGGGAAAGGTGGGTCGCAGCTGAGACGGATGTGTCCATACGTCCGGGATGGTTCTGGCGTGAGTCGGAGAACCAGCGCGTCAAGTCTCTCCAGGAACTTCTGAAGATATATTATGAAAGTGTGGGACGCAATTCTCTCCTTCTGCTCAATGTGCCTGCAGACAAGAGGGGGCATATGCATGAGATAGACTCGACAAGGCTTATGGAATTCCGGGCGGCAGTGGATGAAATATTCGCTGAGGACCTTGCGGAAGGGGCTTTGGCGGAGGCTGACAATGTCCGTGGCAACAGCTGGAGATTTTCTGCATCAAATCTCCTGGATGATGACTATGACAGCTATTGGGCAACAGATGATGATGTGCTGACACCGTCTGTGACAATTTCATTTGACGGGGTGAGGAGATTCAACCGCGTAATGCTCCAGGAATATATTCCTCTTGGGCAGAGAGTCTCTGGATTCTCTATAGATGCTCTCGGGACAGACGGGACATGGCAGGAAATTGCACGCGAGACTACAATCGGCTACAAGAGGATTGTACTGGTTCCGGATACTGAGGCAACAGCTGTAAGGCTCAGGGTTACAGGCTCGCTTGCGTGTCCTGTCCTGAACAGGCTGGCCCTATACCAGGATAACGTATATGTGGACATGGAAACAGCCAATCCCGCGGCGGAAGGTGATGTGAAGCCTGCTGATGAGCCTCTTTTGGCTGATCTTGGTGAAGGCAGGGAAATCTCTGGCTTTGCATATACACCTATATATAAAGGGCGTGGCGGCTGTATCGTTACATATGACCTGTTTGTCAGCATGGACGGTGAAAGATGGGAGAAAGTGTATGGGGAAAAGATGTTCGACAATATCGTCAACAACCCTATAAGGCAGGAAGTTGATTTCAGTGAGCCTGTCAAGGCGCGCTATCTCAAGCTTGTCCCTCTAAGGACAAGCGGTGACGGCACTTACGGAGTCTCGGCTTTCGAGTCCAGGTAGATACAGGCAAGTTTTGCCGGTGAACTTCAGAAAAAGTCATAAGATATTCCATTTCAGGCGGAAAAGTGAGGTTAGAGGCACTTTTTCGCCTGTTTTGTTAATTTTTTCTTAACAAAAACGCTAAAACGTTTTTGCTTTTACTGATGCTTGATTATATTTGCATGCTGAAATGATTTAGCAAAACATTTCATTATTATATAAACATTAACCAATAAATTCCAATTATGAGTACACAAAACTCGTTAGGCCGTCTTGACGGCTTGAAGAGAGGCCTGTCCATGTTCCTTATGACATTGGCCGGGCTTCTGTTCTTCGCTGGAACAGGTCATGCGCAGGGGACAGTCTCCGGAACAGTGACCGACGAGAGCGGAGAGCCACTGATTGGCGCAAGTGTATTTGTGGAAGGAAACTCAGCAGTCGGGGCAATTACAGACCTGGACGGAAAGTATATGCTTTCTCTTCCTTCTGATGCCAAGGCACTTGTGTTTTCTTTCATAGGCATGGGCGACCTGGTAGAACCTCTCAACGGACGTTCCGTTGTAAATGTACAGATGAAAGCTGTCTACACCGCCCTTGAGGCCACTGTGGTGACAGCCATGGGTATCACCAAGTCTGAAAAGTCACTTTCCTACAATGTGCAGGAAATGAAACTCGAGAACGTTGCCCCCACAGGCTCGTTTGTCAATTCGCTGAACGGCAAGGTTGCCGGTGTCACGATTAACGCTTCTTCAACTGGAGTGGGGGGGGTAGCCGCGTAGTAATGAGGGGGACAAAGTCCCTTTCCAATAACAATAACGCGCTCTATGTCATCGACGGTATCCCTATGCCGTCACTCTCTTCCGAACAGCCTGAGGGCGTGTTCGCCGGAGCCGGACAGACCGGCGACGGACTTGCAGCCATAAATCCTGATGACATTGAAAGCATATCAGTGCTCAGCGGCCCTTCAGCAGCTGCTCTCTATGGCTCTACAGCAGCAAACGGAGTTGTCATAATCACGACAAAGAAAGGCTCTAAGGACAGGCTGTCTGTAAACTACTCCAACACTACGGAGTTCTCAAGGGCATACATCATGCCTTCTTTCCAGAATACCTACGGGCAGACGGAATACGGCTCATACCAGAGCTGGGGAGAGAAGCTTCCAGCCGCTTCTGGCTATAGCCCGAGGGATTTCTTCCAGACCGGAATCAATGAGACGAATTCAATCAGCCTTTCTTCCGGCAATGACAGGAACCAGATCTATGTCTCTCTCGGGGCGACTAATGCAAGCGGTATAATCCGCAACAACGATGTGGACAAATACAATTTCAATGTCCGCAACACTACAAATTTCCTCAAGGACAAGCTCACTCTCGATGTAAGTGCATCATATTCCAATATCAAGGAGCAGAATATGATTGCACAGGGACAGTATATGAACCCTGTGCTTCCGGTCTATCTGTTTCCTGCGGGAGGGGACTTTGAGGCTGTGAAGATATATGAACGCTACAATGCAGAGCGCGGAGTCAAGACACAGTATTGGCCATATGGCAATGATTTCGCGATGCAGAATCCATACTGGATCACCGAGAACCAGAAATACAATAACAACAAGAACCGTATAATGGCGACTGCACAGCTGTCCTACAGGCCATTGAAATGGCTTACGGTTTCAGTGCGCGGGAAATTCGACCTGGACTCTGAGGAGCATGAGAGGAAATTCGATGCCGGCACTTCACAGCTTTTCGCCTCTAAATATGGCTACTACAGCAAGGCTAACAACAAGACCATCCAGAAATTCGGGGAGGTCATAGCAACTGCCGACAAATATTTCGGGGCGGACAATGAGGTCAGCCTCACAGCGACAGTCGGGGCAAATGTGGAGGACATCTCCTATTCTTCCGATTATGTCGGAGGAAACCTGGCCGCTGTGAACAACCTGTTCACGTTTGGCAATATCGACAACGGCCATTCTGCTACAGAGCTTAAGCAGGAGGGATACCACAAGCAGAAGCAGGCAGTTTTCGCCAATGTGCAGATCGGCTACAGGAGCATGGTGTATCTTGATGTGACTGCACGCAATGACTGGTCTTCTACATTTGCGTATTCAGACTACAGGTCAGTCTTCTATCCTACTGTGGGACTTTCTGGTATCGTCACTGAATTCATTCCTGGACTGAAGAGTGACATCTTCCCTTACTGGAAGATCAGGGCTTCATATTCAGAGGTCGGCAATGACCCGGAGCCATACCTTACATATCCTACATATTCGGTTGTCGGAGGAATCCTTACCACAAAGACAAGGATGGACAACACGGACCTTCAGCCGGAGAGGACCAAGTCCTGGGAAGTGGGAACCAATATACATTTCTTCAGGAGCAAGCTGCAGATCGATGCCACATGGTACAAGTCAAGCACATTCAACCAGTTCTTTGAACCTGCCCTGTCGGCTACTTCCAACTGGACATCTGTAATCCTTAACGGAGGACAGGTCGACAATACAGGTATCGAGCTTGCCGTACGCTATGGAGACGATTTCGGAGTCAAGGATTTCCATTGGGATACCTATATGACATACTCCCACAACAAGAATACTGTCGTGAAGATGCTTGACAGCTGGTATGTGGACAAGACCGGAGAGACAATCAGCCTTAAGAGGATGGATGTCGGCGGTTTCGGAGGCGTGAAGAATATCCTCTATGAGGGAGGCTCAATGACAGATGTCTATGTGACTACTCTTGCAACCGACGAGAAGGGATATCTCCAGCAGACCTCTACCGGAAATGTCATCGCAGACTATAGCGACGAGGGATTGATCTATGCCGGCGATACTGCTCCTAAGCATCTCCTGAGCTGGGGGAACAATTTTTCATACAAGGGATTCAGCCTCGGCTTCCTCTTTACCGCACGCATAGGCGGTGTCGCAATCTCGAAGACACAGGCTGTAATGGACTATTACGGTATCTCCCAGGCAACGGCTGATGCCCGTGACCGTGGATATGTGATGATAAACGGCATGAAGTCGCCTAATGTCAAGGAATACTACCAGGTGCTCGGAGCCAATGACGGCGTGATGTCGCAGTATGTATATGACGCTACCAACATCCGCCTTGGAGAGCTCAGCTTAGGATATGATTTCCCTGTGCAGAAATGGTGCAGCTGGCTCAAGGGGCTGAATGTCTCTTTTGTGGGGCATAACCTTCTCATGATCTACAAGAAGGCTCCTTTTGACCCTGAGATGACAGCAAGCACAGGAACCTACAACCAGGGGATAGACTATTTCATGCAGCCAAGCCTGCGCAGCCTCGGATTCTCTGTTAAAATCAAACTCTAAAATCAGCAAGAACCATGAAAATCAATAATATAATTAAATTGATGGCAGTCACTTCGTCTGTGGCTTTTCTTGCCGGATGTGTCAAAAATTTTGATGAATATAACATCAATGGCAATGAGGCTACTCCAGAGCAGGCTGCCCCGGTGCTTTCAGGCTCGCTCTTCCAGCAGATCCAGAGGACAGTGATTCTCTACCGTGACGGGACCGGTACCCTGGATTCAGACTACCAGGTGTCTTATAATCTCTGTGCCGATACCTGGGCCGGATATACCGCACCGACTCTTGGAGACGGACGCAACAACGGCAGTTTCTATATCAATGACAGCTGGTCAAGGTCACTCTGGGTGAATAAATATTCGAAGTCCATGAATGCCTATTCGATGCTGTCGGCATTGATGGAGGCAGCTCCGAATCCCGCAATAGTTGCAATGGCTGACATAATGAAGGTGACTTCAATGCATCAGGTGACAGACTATTATGGCCCGGTGCCTTACAGCAAGGTCGGTACATCTGTCACTCCTGACTATGATTCGCAGGAGGATATATACCGCCAGATGCTTGCTGAACTTGATGATGCCATAGAGGTGCTTAAAGGATATTCTGCAGCAAATCCGTCAGCAAGGATATTCGAGGACTATGACCTGGTCTATTCCGGAGACCCTGTGATGTGGGTCAAGTTTGCCAACACTCTGCGCCTGCGTCTTGCAATGCGTGTCGTGTATGCCGACCCGCAGCTTGCCAGGGAAGAGGCCGAGAAGTCTCTTTCGGATTCATTCGGGCTTATCGAAAGCAATTCGGAAAATGCAGTCATCAGCGGTGTCGTGCACCCGATATATGAAATCAATGTAAACTTCAATGATGCCGATACACAGATCGGTGCTTCAATGGACTGCTATCTCAACGGTTACAATGACCCTCGCAAATTCCTTATCGCCAAGGCGGCCAGGGACGGCAATCTGCACGGGGTGAGGAACGGCATCCACAATACCAACTGGACTCCATATAAGAATACTGCCGGGAATGTATCAGCACCTAATGCCGCTGCATATAGCCTTGAATGGATCAATGCCGCTGAATGCTATTTCCTCCGTGCCGAGGCTGCCCTCCGCGGCTGGAATGCAGGCGGTACCGCAAGGGATTTCTATGAAGCTGGAGTGAAGGCGTCGTTTGACGAGTGGGGTGCAGCAGGTGCTGACGCCTATCTTGGAAACAGTTCGTCTGTTCCGGCTGCCTTTGTCGATGCTGTAGGCAATGCAAGCGCATCGGCACCTTCATCCATTACGGTAGCCTATAATGATTCTGATGATTTTGAGACGAACCTTGAGCGTATCATGACCCAGAAATGGATTGCTGTGTTCCCTAACGGCTGCGAGGCCTGGGCGGAATATCGCCGTACGCGTTATCCCCGTCTTATAACTCCTGCCAACAATGACAGCAATGGAGTCGTGGATACGGATCTCCAGATCCGCCGAGTACCTTATCCTATTTCCGAGCAGGCCGAGAATGCAAAGGGCCTTGCAACCGGCCTGTCTATGCTCGGTGGCCCTGACCATGCCGGGACAAAGCTCTGGTGGGACAAAAAATAATTAAACCGGTAATGTAATGAAAAAGATAATATATCTACTTTCAATCGCATCTGTCTATATTTTGGCCGGATGTACAAAAGAGGAGAGCCTCGTCATACAGAAAGTCCCTCAGCCAGGGGATGAACTGTTTGATGAGCAGTATTACAGGAACCTCCGTGAATGGAAGGAAAGCGACCATATACGCACATATGTGTATTATGCAGCGTGGGCGCCTCTTGAGGGCGCATCGAGCATGTACAAGGAGCCGACAACGATGGCAGAACGCTTTATCGGGCTTCCTGACAGCCTTGACATTGTGAATCTCTGGATGGGTGTTCCTTCGGCAAATCCTGCAGACGAGTATGAGTACTCTCCTGTGGCAGCAGCTGACATGAAATATTGCCAGGAAAAGAAGGGTACCCGTTTCGTGATGCATGCGGATGCATCGCATTACAGGCATCAGTTCACAGTCAACGGGAAGGACTATGACCTCAGCAGCGACCGCAGTGAGGAGGCAATCTGTGCATATGCGGACTACAATGCCCAGCAGGTCCTCTATTTCGGCCTTGACGGCATCGACTACGATTTCGAAGGATGGAGCGCGGCTGACATGACTGTCGCAATCAGGCAGAGCGCGAAGTATTTCGGTCCTCAGGCGGAGACTGAAGAGGGCAGGAAAATGCTGAACATCATTGACTATTTCAATGCTTCACCTTCGTCTGACGTTGAACCGTATGTCAGCTTCATCGTAAGGCAGGCATATAGCCAGCAGATCGGCAATACCTACAGCAGGCTTGCAGCCCCGTCATGGCTCCCTGCGGAGAAATACATAATCTGCGAGCAGTGGAACCAGGGCAACAACCGCTTCAACGGTGGATATCTCCCTTACCGTGGATATGACAATGAGACACTCATGACGTACGACGAGAGCGGGAACTATGTCCAGATGGCTTCGCTTGAGGCTTATGCCCGCTTCTGCAGTGACGGTAATGCCGGAGGGTTCGGGGCATATTATATCGACTCCGACTATTTCTTCAGCAAGGGGCCGTACTGGAATCTCCGCAGGTGCATCCAGGTCGGCACACCTTCAATCCATTAATAAACTGAAGACATCATGAATAAAATATTTAAAACAGGAATAATGCTCGTGCTTGCCGCATCCATGGCGAGCTGTACGGAGGGGGACAAGTTCGACCCGGACAGGGAGATTGTCCTGATATCCGGCACCGATGATACTCCTCTTGTCAAAGTGGACTCCGATGTATACGGACTGACAGTGTCTGCGACCGGGGTCGCAAAAGAGGACGTCACCGTCTATCTGAAATATGACAAGTCTGCTGTGGAAGCATATAACGCCGCCAACAGGACCAATTATCAGGCAGTGCCTGAGAGTGCGGTCAAGCTTGACAGCAGCTATGTGGTGATCCGCAAGGGCCAGGCTTCATCCATGATAAACAATCTGACAATTGTCAACCATGACTACGTTGAGGAAGGGTATATCTATGTTGTCCCTATCGTCATCTCTGATGTCAATGGAGGAGGCTATGAGATTCTCGAATCCACAAGGTCGGTCCTTGTAAGGCCAACCAATGAGTACACATTCAATGCCTTGGACATCAATACGCCGAACATGTCCAGCAATTATATCTTCCCTGATGAAAAGGCTATAGAGCTTTCTACATACACCTATGAGATAAAGTTCTATGCATATTCTCTCAAGGATACAGGTACAGACATGATTTGCCGTCTCTGCGCATGGGAGGCAAAAGACGAGTCCAAGGCCAATATGCTCCGTTTCGGTGAGAACGGCTATCCTGGACATTCGCTCCAGCTCGTGTCCCCGGCAGGCAACATTGTCTCGGAGACAGAGTTCGACCCTGGCAAGTGGTACATGCTGTCGCTTGTCTACGACGGAAGCACGATGACAATGTATGTGAATGGTGTGCCTGAGCCTACAAAGGGTACAGGTGACGGGTCCACTACTTTCCAGAGGTTCGAGATGGGAATGTCCTACCAGGGATATAATTCATCCCAGCTGTTCAGCGGACGTATCGCAGAGGTGCGTGTCTGGAACAGGGCGCTTTCCGTAAGCGAGATGAAAGAAGGTGTCTGCAACGTGCCTAAAGACTCTGAAGGACTGTGTGCATACTGGAGATTCAACGAAGGGGAGGGCCATATCTTCCATGATTCTACAGGAAACGGGTACGACATGGACTGGTCTGACACATGGCGTGCAGTCAGCGGTGATGACCTTGTGGCTCAGGACAAGGGGACAGTTGCAGATGGCCGCTGGGTGTTTGACGAAATCAATGTCTGCAGAAATTAAAACTGTGTAATTATGAGAAAATCATTGAAATATGTGTTTTTGCTGGTTGCCGTGGCCTCTGGCCTGGCAGCCTGCAATGATGATCTTATCCCTTCCAAGGACACGTATGCCGGCTACAAGGGCGTGACGGGGGATTTTGCATATATAGTTGGAGGTACGATGTCTGAATACGACGCCGTGACGGCTGAGGTGCAGCATACCCCTATCGGGGAACTGGGGACAGTAGAGAAGACATTTGAGGTGGCCCTGACAAGGGCGCAGGATTCAGACGTCGTTGTTACGATTGCTGTCGACAATGATGCCCTGACAGGAATAAATTCAGCTTTCCCGGAAGGAGTGCTTGAATTCGAACAGACTGTAACCATCCCGGCAGGTTCGCTGAAGGAGTCAGTGACAGTGTCTGTCAGCAATTCTGATTTCCCTAAGCTGGTTGCACCTGCCTACATGGCAGTCTTCCGTATAGTTGACGCCACAGGCGGTGTGCAGATAAGCACGAACTCCAACAAGTCTGTGCTGTATGCGTCGGTGGAGACCATAGACCCAGCTGAGAACGTAATATCAATCGCCTCTTCAACAGTGACATATAATGTGACGAACTATACAGATACACAGAGAGGTGATGAAATCAGTACCAGCATATCTGTGTCCGGTACGGCACCGGCTTTCCAGCAGTTCGATATAGCATTGGCTGTTGACAACAGCCTTATAGCTGCCTACAATGAAGAGAATGGAACTTCATATGTGGCTGTCCCTGACGGTATAGTCTCAATCGTGAATGCAACGATGGCGAAGGACGGAAAGGCTGCGGTTGCCAATGTCTCTATAAGTACAGCTGACAGGGAGATGCTGACAGACGCAAACGGATACCTCATTCCTGTCAGGATTGACGATGTCGCGGATGCAACTCTCAGTGAAAGCTCCGGCGTTGTGTATATCATTGTCAATGTCGTGAACTTCGACACACCTTCAAACATGTTCTCTGCCCTTTATCTTGGGGACTGGAGGATGGCGACATGGTATAAGTTCCCGAACGGGCTGAGCCTTTCAAACGGGTATACCTATGTGTTCCATGTCTTCATTGATGAGATTACTGCGCATTCACGTATCGGAAACTTCTCAGATGCAAACGAGGGGTGGATCAATATGCTGAGGTATGGGCAGAAAGGGAACAATGACACCAGGCTTGAATGGTGGGTTGGCCCCGGGGCTTGCAGGAAACAGCTGTATGCTCCTGCAATCGAGGCCCAGAAGTGGTATCAGTATGCCCTTGTATATGATAAGGGAAGCTTTAAGATGTATCTTGAAGGCGAGCTTGTTGATGAAGTTACCCTCACTGATGCTGAACAGGCTGTGCTGCAGGCGAATCCTCCTGTATTCCAGGCGATCGAGTTCAACTCATCATGGGTTGAGGGATACCGGGCTGGAAATGAATTCCACGGACGTCTGTGGAATGTCAGTGTCTGGACAATCGACCTTGACCAGGACGATATCGCCCAGTGCTACCGCGGAATGACTGCCCTTTACCAGAATTACATGAATTATTATGGTGCATACTGGGCGTTCGATGACGGATACGGGCATATCGTAAAGCAGACAGCGGGAAGGAACATGGGAGACATTGACTTCTCAAGGACAACCCGTGTGGAGGATGAAGGACGCGGTACATACGAGGATGCAGATGTCAGCGAATATATCGAATGGAAGACAGACGAATTCAATAAATTCGATTAGCATCGTCCGCCTGACAGGAATGCCATAAGGCATGATGCAGATATTGGGACCGGTGCAAGATATGTTGCTCCGGTCTCTTTTTTATATTAAATTTGTAATCGTTTTTCCTGAATTTATCAGTTGCAGGGATTTGTATATGACAAAGAATGTTACAATCAAGGATATAGCAGCCGAGGCCGGTGTCTCAATCGCCCTGGTCTCGTTCGTCATGAACAACAGGACGGAGCCGGACGGCAGAAAGAAGTACCGTGTCAGCGAAGCGACGAGGGACAAGATACTGGAAGTGGCCAGGAGGCTGGAATATCAGCCGAACCCTGCGGCAAGGACATTGAGGAAAGGAAAGTCAAGGGTAATCGGGGCTGTGTTCTCCGATATATCGAATGTGTTCTACGGAGAGATTGCCAGGGAGATGGAGGACCTTGCATTCCGGCATGGGTATACCGTCCTTATCGGCAGTACAGATGAATTGCCGGAAAAGCTGGACAATATAGTCAACTCATTCATTGACAAGGGGGTGGACGGCTTCATTGTCGTGCCATGCGAAGGCTCGGAAAAGAGCATCGGACGTATCCTCCGCAGCAATATCCCGCTCGTCTTCCTTGACCGCAGGAACATGGATCTTCCGGCTCCAAAGGTTGTGCTTGACAACAGGGATGCAATGCGTAATGCTGTCAGGCTCCTGGAGGAGAGTGGAGCGCGCGACATAGAGATGCTTTCCTTTACCATGAGGGTTTCCAGCATTGTCGAGAGGGAGGAAGGGTTCATGTCCAGGATGAGCGAGCTCGGGTTCACGGACTGTGACAGGCGTATCCACAGGATCCCGTTCCATAACCAGATGGGCTATGTGCAGAATGCCATTGCCGACATCTGCTCAAGGGGAGTCGACGGGCTTGTGTTTGCGACCAACTACCTCACGATCTCCAGCATAAAGGTGCTCAATACGATGGGGATAAGGATACAGGACGATATCAAGGTCGTTGGCTTTGACAATTCAGATGTATATGAACTGTTCAACCCGCCGATACCATATGTCCGCCAGCCCATCCCGTCAATGTGCCGGATAGCCATGGACTATGTCTTCAGGCTTATAGACGGTGAGATCAAGCAGGAAAGCCAGATAATAACACTTGACAGCGAAACTGTCATGTCCATGCCTTCTGACAGCCATTTTGTCAGATGAGTTTTCCGAAGACTTTTGTTTTCAATATATTTCTGATTATATTTGCAGGTTGCAATGCCATGGCACGGAAAATGCGTAGGCGTGGCAGCCTGTTGAAATTATAATGAAATCTAAAAACGATTATGTCATTTACAGATATTTTCAAGAAAGTTTTTGGCTCCAAGGCCGAGCGTGACTACAAGCAGCTTAAACCTATCCTGGACAAGGTACTCGCTGCATATGAGGGGATTGACAGACTGTCCGATGATGAGCTGAGGGCAAAGTCTGAGGGGCTGAAGGCTCTCATAAGGGAGAGGATAGCCAGGGATGAGGAGAGGATCGCCGCAATAAAGGAGGAACTTGAGAAGGATATACCGCTTGACCAGAAGGAGTCGCTCGCATCCGAGTCAGACAAACTTGTAAAGAAGGTGGATGAGGAGATAGAGAATGTGCTGAATGAGATTCTTCCAGAGGCTTTTGCAGTCATGAAATCCACAGCGAGGAGGTTCAAGGAGAAAGGGACTATAGTTGTCAATGCAACTGATTTTGACAGCGAACTTGCTGCAAGCAAGGATTTTGTCGAGATTGACGGGGACAAGGCCATATGGCATAACCACTGGATGGCCGGCGGCAATGAGATTGTCTGGGACATGGTGCACTACGATGTGCAGCTGATCGGAGGTATCGTCCTCCATCAGGGAAAGATATCAGAGATGGCGACAGGAGAGGGAAAGACCCTTGTGGCTACCCTGCCTGTTTTCCTGAACGCACTGGCAGGGAAAGGTGTGCATGTGGTTACAGTGAATGACTATCTGTCCAAGCGAGACTCCGAGTGGATGGGACCGCTCTATATGTTCCATGGGCTTTCTGTGGACTGCATAGACAAGCATCAGCCGAACAGCGATGCGCGCAAGAAGGCATATGCGTGCAATATCACATTCGGAACCAACAATGAATTCGGTTTCGATTACCTGCGTGACAATATGGCGGTATCGCAGAATGACCTTGTACAGCGCAAGCATCATTATGCTATTGTCGATGAGGTCGATTCTGTGCTGATTGACGATGCACGTACACCTCTTATCATATCAGGTCCTGTTCCGAAGGCGGATGACCAGCAGTTCATGGAGTACAAGCCATATGTGGAGCGTCTTGTGAACAGCCAGAGGACATTGATAAACACAACCTTGAACGAAGCGAAGAAGCTCATAGCCGCCGGTGATGAGAAAGAGGGCGGAAAACTTCTTCTCCGTGTCTACAAGGGACTTCCAAAGTACAAGCCTCTTATCAAGTATCTGAGTGAGCCTGGCATCAAGCAGCTTCTCCAGAAGACGGAGAACTATTATATACAGGACAATGAGAGGGAGATGCCTGTTGTTACAGACCCTCTATATTTTGTCATAAACGAGAAGCAGCATTCCGTTGACATGACCGACAACGGGCATGACCTTCTCTCCGGCTCACTGGATGATCCGCGCTTCTTTATTCTTCCGGATGTGGGATCCGCAATAGCTGAAGTTGAGAAGAGCGGGCTTCCTGCTGATGAGAAACAGGTGAAGAAAGATGAGATAATGGCGGACTTCGCCCTCAAGTCAGAGAGAGTGCATACCGTGAACCAGCTCCTCAAGGCATATGCGATGTTCGAGAAGGACATAGATTATGTCATCATGGACAACAAGGTCAAGATTGTCGATGAGCAGACAGGACGTATAATGGAGGGAAGACGCTGGAGCGACGGACTCCACCAGGCTGTTGAGGCAAAGGAAAGCGTGAAGGTCGAGGCTGCCACACAGACGTTTGCGACAATCACACTGCAGAACTATTTCCGCATGTACCACAAGCTTGCCGGAATGACCGGTACAGCAGAGACAGAGGCGGGAGAGTTCTGGTCTATATATAAGCTGGATGTCGTTGTCATACCTACCAACAGGCCGATTGCGAGGATCGACCAGAATGACCTTATATACAAGACCAAGAAGGCCAAGTATGAGGCTGTGATCAACCGTGTCGCTGAATTGACAAAGGAGGGACGCCCTGTACTTGTCGGTACTACCGATGTCGAGACTTCCGAGCTGCTCAGCAGGATGCTCAAGATACGTGGCATACAGCACCAGGTGCTCAACGCTAAGCAGCATGCACGTGAGGCCGAGGTCGTTGCACATGCCGGACAGAGGGGGACAGTCACAATCGCAACCAACATGGCGGGCCGTGGTACGGATATCAAGCTGTCTGATGAGGTGCGCAAATCCGGTGGTCTTGCGATTATCGGTACTGAGCGTCATGACAGCCGCCGCGTAGACCGCCAGCTCCGTGGACGTGCCGGACGACAGGGAGATCCGGGAACATCCACTTTCTATGTATCCCTGGAGGACAAGCTGATGAGGCTCTTCGGCTCCGAGAGGATTGCCGGTGTCGTGGACAAGCTCGGTATGCAGGACAATGAGGCACTTGAGGCACCAATGCTTTCAAGTTCAATCGAAAGGGCGCAGAAGAAAGTCGAGGAGAACAACTTCGGTATCCGTAAACGTCTTCTTGAATATGATGACGTGATGAATTCCCAGAGGGAGGTAATCTACACCAGGAGGCGCAATGCACTTTCCGGTGAAAGGGTTGAAATCGATGTCATGAACATGATGCAGGATATGGCATCAATCGTAGTGGACAATGCAAGGGGGTATGACTATGAGTCGTTCGCCGAGTATGTGATGAGCTCTCTCTCCATAGATCCAGGATTTGACGCGAAATTCTATCAGAAGGCTAAGGACGAGGAACTTGTAAACCGTCTGTTCGAGAATATGCTTGAGGTTTACAGACGCCGTATGGATACGATGTCACAGAAGGCATATCCTGTCATCAAGGATGTCTATGAGAAGCAGGGATCCCTCTACCAGAATATAGCAATTCCGATTTCAGACGGACGCAAGATGCTTACATTGTCTGTAAATCTCAAGAAAGCGTATGAGACAGAAGGGAAGGAGATTGCCAGGGCACTCAGCAAGACAATCACACTCTACCAGATTGATGAGCACTGGAAAGAGCATCTGCGTGACATGGATGACCTGAAGCAGTCAGTGCAGAATGCCACATACGAGCAGAAAGATCCGCTCCTCATATATAAATTCGAGAGCTTCAACCTTTTCAAGGGTATGCTGGAGGAATTGAGCAAGGATATCCTGTCGTTCCTGTTCAGGGCGCAGATTCCTTTGAGGGATGCCTCACAGCAGCGTCCGGCGCAGCCGCCTGTACAGCGTAAGCCAGACATGAGCCAGATGCGTACAAGCCGTACAGACCTTGTGACCAATGGGGGTGAGCAGAAGAGCAACATGCCGGTACATGTAGACAAGACTGTGGGACGTAATGACCCTTGCCCGTGTGGCTCAGGCAAGAAATATAAGAACTGCCACGGAAAAGAGAAATAAAAAGTTCAGGATATGGCAAAGATAGACCAGAATGTAAATGTAAATACGGTGAGCCGTATCTCTGCAGGGACGTATTTCAGGGGAGACATAAGCTCCCCGTATGATCTCAGGATAGATGGGGAGTTTGAGGGAAAGCTCTATTCCAAGGGACGCGTGGTGATAGGTGAGTCGGCAACAGTGAAAGGCGACATTGTCTGCAATGATGTTGACATGTGGGGCAAGCTTACCGGAAACCTTTTTGTGAAGGATACACTGTCTCTCAAGAAGGGATGTACAGTCAATGGTGGACTGAATGTCAATAAACTCTTTGTGGAGATTGGCTCAATATTCAACGGCACCTGCAAGATGATTACGGACAAGGAGTATGATGACGTTGTATCCGGCCTTGACTATGTAAGGCTTTCTGAGGCTCAAAAGGCTAAGGAGGCTGACAAGAAATGACAATAAGGCCAGTGCCTGCTTTCTGTACTGAGTGCAGGCATCGGCATGTGGATAAATGGGGATGTTTTGGTTTTGACAGCATCTGACATTGGACAGTAAGCACGTCGGGCGTCGTGGGTTTGCCCGTAAATCTCAGCTCTCAAACAATTAGTTGGCAACAACAATTATGCACTCGCTGCCTAATCTACCAAGTAGCTTAGCTTAATCGACGGCCGCCAAGGCTGCGGCTGCGACGAGTATCCCTCCAGGCTTTAGGTCGGTTATGTCTGGAATACGGGGTATCATCCAAACCGGATGCACAGGGGGACTCCTTTAAACCCTGCCAAGACTTAAAGGATAAGCTGGAGCTGGCCTGTCTTTCGGCATACTCCAGACGAAAACCAAAGAGAGACTAAACGTGTAGAAAGCTGCCTGGTGCGGTGTTTGGACGGCGGTTCGAGTCCGCCCATCTCCACAAAAGATGCCTCTTGGATATTCTGAGGGGCATCTTTGGTTTATATTATAGATTGGCAGAGCTGCTTGTGAACCAGCGTTTTGCGAGAATGCGCTTTCATGCTTATACATATACTTTTCCATGCTCTGTTCAAACTTTCTGACATATATGTGTAGACATCGGGTTTTGCAAGTATGCATAAATTTTCATCTTAGGCATAGTTCAAAGATAAAAGGCCGGTAATAGTGTATTATAATATACCGCAGTTCTAGATGATAAAATTTTTCTTCCTGTTTACATTAAAAAACAGTTATCAAAAAAAGAAAAAACAGTAAAAAAGATAAAAATCTGTTGT
>CAMXAU010000013.1 GCA_947179325.1 uncultured Bacteroidales bacterium
ATAAGGAAACTGCACTCCAAAAGTTTTTTGTCTAACTTTTGGGGTGCAGTTCACAGTCAAGCCTTTTTCTGTGAGTCCGATAATCTATTGCCACCAATATTATTTAAGATATTTGTCAAGCAAGGCCCTGAGTGATTTTGCATCATTCGCGGAACCGTCCACAAGCTTACCGTCATGGATGACATATAATGTAGGGAGCTTGGTCACATTGTATGTACCGACAGCAGGAGATGCAGTACCCAGACCGTCACACACATTGATCCAGCCGAGTTTCTGGTCCTTGACAACCCTTGCCCACAAGGCCTTGTCCGTCTCAACTGCAACCTGGTAGATTTCAAGCCCCCTGGACTTATAGTCCCTGTAGACCGGTGCAAGCTCATCAAGGTTGAACATCTTCTGGGCCGGCTCGGAAGGAGTCCAGAAATAGATAAGGACCACCTTTGCGTCAACATCGCTCAATTTCTTTTTCACACCGTTTACATCGGGCAGCTCTATCTCAGGGAAATTCATTTCCTCTGCATTCTGAAGCCTCATGCTCAATTCAAGGATACGGCTTCGCCTGTCAGCCTCCTGCCTCAACGCCTTCACATACCTTGAATCCGGATATACGGTAGCGAGAGAATCGCTTATGTTCCTGAAATGTATAGCATCGGTAGACTGAGAGAAGACAGGGAAATCCGGTGCCGCCATCTGGAAGAAGACAGGGACAACAGTCAATGACTTCGGATTCGACATGACATATTTCAGGCAGTTCCTGTAATATGAGACATACTCCTCCGACATTGCCTTCCTTGCAGCAGCCTGCTCGCCTGAGCCTGGAGCCGCATTCTCCATGCTGTCCGCATAAGCATTAAAGCGCGCAAGGAACGATGCGAAGTCATTTTCCACCTGGACAAGGCGGCTGCTTTCATCAGAACCGGCAACAGAGAAATGCCCCAGCGTATCAGTCTCGACGACTACCTTGTCGCCTGCATCCAGAAGCAGCGATGCAATCCTGGTGTCACCATGGAAAAGATATATGAATTCAGGATTACCCTTGCTTATGTCCACCTTGTATCTGAATGCTCCGTTCTTATCGGTAGATATCGTGTCAAGCACCTCATAGCGGTTGACATCAAGGAGTTTAACTATCACATCTGATTCCGGCGCATCCGCGACAGTACCCCTGATTGAGGCTGTCTTGCCGCATGACACAATGGCTGCGGCCGCACAAACCATGGCAGCCGTCTTCAAAAGGCTAAAGTTTTTCATATTCTCTAAGGATTGAATCCGCAATGGCAGAGAACTCCTCTTTGGAAAGTTCCAGTTTCTGCTTCCTGAAATCCATGTCCGACTCACTGTTGAGCGGGACAAGATGTATATGCGTGTGAGGGACTTCCATTCCAAGGACAGCTACCCCTACCCTCTTGCACGGCACAGCACGTTCAAGCGCGAGTGCAACCTTGCGGGCAAATGCACAAAGCCCGGAGTAGGTTTTCTCATCCAGGCTGAATATATAGTCATCCTCAACATTCTTCGGAATTACCAGGGTGTGTCCCTTGGCAAGGGGGGCGATGTCAAGGAATGCGTAGAATTCATCATTCTCCGCTACTTTCCATGACGGAATCTCCCCGTGGGCTATCTTGGTGAAAATTGTAGCCATCGCTAAAGAGATATGTCAAGTATTTCAAACTTCACAGTGCCTACTGGAAGCTGGGCCTCTACGACCTCACCTTTCGAGTGGCCCATAAGAGCCTTTGCGATAGGGGTTGTCATCCCAAGCTTGCCATGCGCGAAATCCGCCTCGTTCTCGCCTACAATGGTATATTCCATCACCATGTTGTTTGCAAGGTTCTTGAATTTCACTTTATTCAGCATCTGCACCTTGTCAGTACCCACCTGCGACTCGTCAATGACACGTGCATTGGCAACAAGGTCCTGAAGCTTTGCTATATTCAATTCCAACAGTCCCTGTGCCTCTCTCGCAGCCTCATATTCAGCATTTTCTGAAAGGTCACCCTTATCTCTCGCCTCTGCGATCTGGGCTGAAATGACAGGACGCTGTGCGAGGGCATCAGCCAAGTCTTTTTTCAGTTTGTCCAGGCCCTCCTGGGTCATGTAATGAATTGCCATAATGTCAATTATTTTAAAAATTAAGCATCTACAAGAGATGCATAGATTAACAAATACAAAATTAAAAAGGAGTTCTGTTGTATAACACACAGAACCCTCGAACCATTGCAAATGTAAGTATTTATTTCAATAAATCCAAACAAACAGCCCTGTCCTTGAACAGCTGTTCCCTCAGCGCTTCCATTGATGAAAACCTGGTCTCCGGCCTTATCCTTTTCAGGAATGTCACCTTTATGTCAAGCCCGTATATATCCTCATCGAAATCAAATATATTGGTCTCGACGGTACGGGCATTCCCCTCGCGCACAGTCGGCCTGTTCCCGATGTTGCACATGCCGAAATAATCACGGCCAAGAGTATGTACAGCCACGAGATACACGCCATTGCACGGGATAAGCTTCAAAGGCTCATACAGCTGCATATTTGCTGTAGGGAAACCCATTGCGCGTCCTATGCGTTCACCAGAGACCACGACTCCAAGCAAAGGGTAGTCATATCCAAGCATTCGGGAAGCCATCTCGACATTTCCGGCCTCAATCATTGAGCGGATCCACGAGGAGCTGACAGCTATGTCCGCCCCGGATGAAGCCATAGGGGCGACAATGACCTTCAGGCCAAGCTCCTTCGCGACGGCAATTATATCCTCCCCCGTCCCCTCATGCCCGATCCTGTTGTCATATCCGAACACGACTGTAGTTCCTCCGAACCTGTCTATAACATATTGCTGAAGATACTCCCTGGCAGAAAGGCGGCTGAACTCACGGGTAAAGTCAATGACCTCCACGTGATCGACCCCAAGGCCTGCGAGCCTCTGTCTCTTCTCGTCAAGTGAAGTCAGGAAACGGAGCGACGCCGCCTCCTTCTGCAGCACATTTCTCGGATGCGGCCAAAACGTAACGACCAGACTTTCATCCCCGCAATCCCTTGCAGCAGATACAAGCTGGTCGATAACAAGACGGTGCCCGATATGGACACCGTCGAAGAATCCGGTGGCTACAACCATCTCACAAGTTCAAGATCCTGCCTGTGAGGCATCATTGGGTTCTTTGCATATATCCTTGCGGCTACCTGGTACAGTCCTGTTGTCTCAGGAAGTATTGCAGCACGGTAAGTCGCCACTCCGTCATTGTTCTCTACCGGGAGGAACTCGAATTTCTCCTGGATATGCAGCTTGCCCTTGCTGTCCGCTGTAGCGAAAAGCATCTCAACCCCGATATCCTCCGGAGAGAGGTCACCGATGCTCAGGACAACCTCCGCATCGAACTCCTTGCCGAGGGCTATGTCATTGTATGTGCTGTCCGGCTTGTCCATTGAAACGACACCGACATTCTGCCACTCACGGCGCACATGCTTCTTCCAGGCTGCAATCTCATGAGCCATCTTGTAGTCATCAGCCACAATCTTTGCTGTCCTTTCCGACTGAGGCACATAATACTGGTTGATATAGTCAGTCAGCATCCTGTTGGTAGTGAAGTTGCATGCAACCATGGCAACAGTGTTCTTGATATACTCAATCCAGCCTGAAGAACGTCCTGAATTGTCCACATTGTAGAATGTAGGTGCAATCTCGTTCTCGATAATGGCATAGATGGTAGCGGCATCAAGCTCATCCTGATAGTTCTGGTCATCGTAGGTCCTTTCCATAGGAAGTGCCCATCCAGCTCCTGGCCTGTAGCCCTCTACCCACCAGCCGTCAAGGACAGAGAAATGCATAACGCCATTCATGGCTGCCTTCTCTCCTGATGTCCCTGAAGCCTCAAGAGGACGTGTAGGGTTGTTCATCCAGACATCTACTCCCTGTACGAGGTACTTGGCGATAGTGATGTCATAGTTAGGCACAAAGACAATCTTTCCGATGAACTGAGGCATCTTGGATATGTCGACAATCATCTTGATAAGGTCCTGTCCGGCCTTGTCTGCCGGATGCGCCTTGCCGGCAAAGAGGAACTGCACCGGACGCTCCGGATCATTGACAATTTCATTCAGCCTGTCAAGGTCGCGGAAAAGAAGATGCGCCCTCTTGTATGTAGCGAAACGCCTTGCGAACCCGATTGTAAGCACGTCATCACGGAGTGTCTCCTTTATTGTGACAATCTGGCGAGGTGAATAATGGTTTGTCGCAGTCGGGTCGGAAAGCCTGTTCCTTACCTCCTCTATGAGCTTTCTGCGAAGCTCCGTCCTTACAGACCACACCTCTTCATCAGATATCTTGTAGATTCCCTCGAAGCAGGACTTGTCATAATGGTGCGTCTTGAACTCTTCACCGAATACCTTTGCATGGACAGCCTTCCACTCAGGTGCGGTCCATGTAGGATAATGCACACCATTGGTTACATAGCTGACATGAAGTTCCTCCGGCAGATATCCGGGCCACATGTTTGACAGGATGTCCTTGCTGACCTCCCCGTGAAGCCATGACACTCCATTCACCTCCTGAGATATGTTCGCTGCGAGAATACTCATTGAGAACTTCTCATTGCCGTCCATTGCGTTAATCTTTCCGAGCCCCATCATGGTGGTCCAGTCAATCTTCAGCCTCTGAGGATAATGTCCCATATATTTACGGAGAAGCCCCTCGTCAAAGGCATCATGTCCGGCAGGCACAGGCGTATGCGTAGTGAAGAGCGAAGAAGCCCTTACGACCTCCAGTGCATCCGGGAAGTCCATATTGTCATTCAGGATATACTCACGGAGCCTCTCAAGGCCGGTAAACGCAGCATGTCCCTCATTACAGTGGTATACCTCAGGATTCAGTCCGAGCCTGCGGAGCGCACGGATACCGCCGACACCAAGAAGAAGCTCCTGCTTCAGGCGGTTCTCCCAGTCGCCTCCATAAAGATGGTGTGTGACACACCTGTCCTCAGGAAGATTGTCTTCATAGTCCGTATCCATGAGATAAAGCTCCGTACGGCCGACATCCACTCTCCACAGCCTTGCATTTATATTCCTACCAGGGAACGCCACGCTCACTGTCATCCAGTTGCCTTCAGCGTCACGGACAGGAGATGCCGGAATCTTCATGAAATCCTGGGCATCATATTTAGACACCTGCTCCCCTTGTGCAGAAAGGATCTGCGTAAAGTAGCCGTAACGGTAGAGAAGGCCGACAGCCACAAGGTTTGTATTCATGTCGCTGGTCTCCTTCAGATAGTCGCCTGCAAGGATTCCAAGGCCTCCGGAATAAATCTTCAGCGAAGTGTCAAGACCGTATTCCATGCAGAAATACGCCACTGAAGGGCTTTTCCTCTCTGCCTTGAGAGCCATATAGGCGTTGAATTCATCCATTACAGACTTAAGCTTTCCAAGGAACACAGGGTCCTTTTCAAGTGTCTGGAACCTTTTCAGCTTAACTTTGTCAAGCATCGCGATCGGGTTTTCACCAGACTTCTTCCATGCCTCCGGATCAACATAACTGAAAAGTTCCTTTGCTGATTCGTTCCAGCACCACCACAGGTTCCTTGAGAGGATCTCAAGGTCCTTCAGGCTGTCAGGAAGATGACGGGATACTAACACACTATTCCACGATGGCTGATTCACATCAATTTTTTTGTACTGCATAGTTTTATCACCCCTTGTTTCAGGGAATGCTCCTTTTTCTGATATAACTTTCTGGAGCGCTTTCGAATACGCTTCCTTATAATATATTATATTGTTCTCCCAAAGAGCTATCTCAGATACCTCCTTGGCATTTGCCATATATGCCTTCCTCTCATCCCCTGACAGGCGTGCAATCTCCTTGATACGGTTTACAACATCCTCCACTACAGTCCTGTAGTTCGAGTCATTGCGCGGAATCACAGTGATTCCAGGATGCTCCTTCGGATAATGCGCCCTCACCCAGAGGCCGAAGCCGGCAAGAGACGTTGTCACGGTAGGCACCCTGAAGGCAAGGCTCTCCAGCGGAGTATAGCCCCAAGGCTCATAGTATGACGGGAACACCGTAAGGTCAAGACCGGAAAGCAGGTCATAATATGGCATGTTGAACACGCCGTCATTCCCGTTGAGATAGGACGGGATAAAATAGACCTTCACCTTGTCGCCAGCCGCATTATGGAGATTCAGTTCATTAAGCCTGCGTGAAATCTGGTCATACTCAGGCTCCATGAGATAATGCGAATTACGGGTAACGTATGTAGAGCCGTTACCGTGCATCTTTGCGACAAGCTCCCTGTCAGGGCCATTGTTCCCGGAAGGAATCATGATGAAAGCCTGTATGCTTTTCCCTTCGAGACCGGCATTGTTCAGCTTGTCCAGGGCATCGATGAAGACATCTATGCCCTTGTTCTTGTATTCATATCGGCCTCCGATCCCGATGAAGACAGAATCACCGGATACCTCTTCCCCCGACATTGCACTGGCGACCTCGACAAGCTTTGCACGTGCAGCCGCACGCATCTTGTCATAGTCTTCGTCAGTCGCTGGTGTAAAGCTGTTTTCAAATCCGTTCGGGGTGACCACGTCAATCTCGCGCTGCAGGAACTGCTTGCACTCGACTGCAGTGATATCGCTTACGGTAGTGAAGATATCGGCATTCTGCGCCGACACCTTCTCAAGGGAATGGCGTGCAATGACATTGAACTCCCTTGCCTTTCCATCCCCGTCGTATACCCCCATCGCATCATAGAGCGGAAGATTGTTGCCTGCCACACAGCGTCCGACAACTGTTGCATGCGTAGTGAATACTGTTGCGACAGGAAGTTCTTTCCACTTGAGATACAGGAGCCCGGCTCCTGTCATCCACTCATGGAACTGTGCTACAACCTTGTCTGAAGGACTCAGGTTGAACTTGTAGAAGCTCTCTATCACCTTGCCGGCAGCATAGCCGAAAAGGGCGGATTCCCTGTAATCCCAGTTCCCTGTCAGGGAATCCACTCCAAATCTCTTCCAATATTCTGTCAGAATCTCATTCTGCTCTGTTATGAATTGCTTGAAATCCACAAGTATCGCTATCGGCCGGCCAGGTACATTCCATTTACCTATCCTGATTCTCAACCCCTCAGAGGCAGCCTGGATTTTCCAGTCCCTGTAGAGAAGCGGATCTTCAATAAAATCCGGATTGCTTTCGGTATCCATCCAGACATCAGGCCCTATAAGGATATGATGCCTCTTCAATTCCGACTTAAGAAATAACGACTTGGTAGCAATAACTGTGTATATGCCCCCTACCTTGTTGCAAACCTCCCAGCTTACCTCAAACAGGTAGTCCGGCCTGATTAATTCATTGCTCATTTACTTTGTCTTCTTTTTTACAGTTTTAGGTTTCGTCTCCTTCGCTGCAGGAGCCGAAACTTTCTTGGCAGCTGCCTTTCCGGAAGCCGCTGTTTTCCTTGCCGTTGCAGTCTTTTTCACTGCTGCTGCAGGTTTTTCTTCTTTTCTGGCTGCAAATTTAGCATCAGAAACGGAAAAAGCATCATCAACCCTCAAAATAAAATCACTCAAGACATTCATATAGTTTATAAATGCTTCATACGGAGTGTCATACGGGTTAAAATATTTATGTACCGCACCGTCAGAGAAGAACTTGGTACACATATAATAGAAATGGTCGCTCTCCTGAAGCCTTCCGAAATCCCCCCACAATGCCTCATCATTCAGGATTGAGAGTTTCTCTGTCTGCTCATAGAGCTTGCCATATGCATCATTCTGGAGTTCGTTTCCGAGCCATGCGGTGACATCCCTTTCCTCGTCTGCCCATGAGATAGGATCCGGAACGTCAAGCGCAGCGACTGGCTTATGCTTCCTGGTGGCCTCTGTCGGGGTCACGAAGTCAAACTCCTTGTCAGCAAGGACAACCTCAGGGAAATACCTCATGAAGTCGAAGATTCCGCTCTGCGCCTTCTGGTGCTCCCCGAATGTCTCATAATCCATGAAGAGATTGACAATCTCATCATCCTTTGCAGCCGCCTTGATCCATGCAAGGTATTTGTCACCTGTCAATGGCCAGTTGTTCCATGACCTGTCCGAGAACCTGAAGGCTATATCATCACTAAGTGAAGAGTTCTTGAGAAGAAGATTGAGCTTTGGGGCAAATGCACAAGAATACACATAGTTCGGGCTCTTCCACCCAAGGACATGCTTTGCACCCTCTGTCAGCATGGTCTTGAAGCCGAGGTCATATACCATTTCGCCTATTGCATCGGAATAGATAAGCTCCGTATTCCTGAAAGCCTTTGGAGTGACCCCGAAATAATTCTCTATCGTATCCTTATGCTTCAGCACCTGGTGCTTGAATTCCGCAGGGGAAGCAAGGGATGCAAGGGAATGGTAATATGTCTCGCAAAGGAACTCCACACAGCCTGTCTTCGCCAGCTTCCTGAAGCTCTCGATCACTTCCGGTGCATACCTGTCAAACTGCTCAAGCACTGAGCCTGAGATGGAGAATGCCACCTTGAACTTGCCGTTGTAGCGGGTAATGAGGTCAAGAAGAAGCTCATTCATCGGCAGATAGCATCTCTGGGCCACTCTTCTGAGAATGGTCCTGTTCGCAAAGTCATCATAATAATGTGAATCCTTTCCGATATCAAAGAATCTATATAACCTCAATCTGTTTGGCTGATGCACCTGAAAATACAGGCAAATACTCTTTTTCATATATTTAATTTTTTTATTCTATAACTGACTCATATACTTTTTTGACCTTGTAGGCAGCGTTGTTCCACTTGAGGGAATTCACCTCATCGTAGCCGCAGCGTGCAGCAAGAGTCGAGATTGCCGGATAATTCAGGAGACCATAGATTGCGTCCGACATGGCATCTATATCCCAGAAATCGACCTTGAGGGCATACTTCAGGACTTCCGCACATCCCGACTGCTTGGAAATCACAGAAGGGACATTGGTCTGCATCGCCTCCAATGGAGATATTCCGAAAGGCTCCGATATTGAAGGCATGACATATACATCCGACAGGGCAAACATCTTCTGGACATCAGAGCCACGGAGAAACCCTGTAAAATGGAACCTGTCAGAAATGCCGAGACGGGCCACGTGGCGGATACATCTGTTCAGCATATCACCGCTGCCGGCCATCACGAAACGGACATCCTTGCACCTCTTCAGCACCTTTGCCGCAGCCTCGATGAAATACTCGGGCCCCTTCTGGTAGGTAACACGTCCAAGGAATGTGACAACCTTGTCCTTCACGCCTCTCTCGACATGTATATTCTCCCTCCCGCTGAAGTCAACGGCATTGTGCACTGTGACCACCTTGTCCGGGGATATCCCGTATTTATTTATGACGATATTCCTGGTCAGGTCACTCACAGCCATCACCTTGTCGGCTGCCTCCATGCCCTTCTTCTCAAGTTCAAACACCCTTGTGTCAATCTTGTCGTCGCTTGCGCGGTCAAACGAAGTGGCATGCACATGTATGACAAGCGGCTTGCCTGTAAGCTGCTTTGCTGCGATTCCGGCAAGATATGTAAGCCAGTCATGGGCGTGTATGACATCTATCTCGTCCTTATGCTGCAGGGCAATCGTTGCACCTACCATTGCGTAGCGTGCGACCTCCTCCATAAGGTTAGCCCCGTATTTTCCTGAGAACTTGTATTTCTGTCCGTACTGCACACGGAAACTCTTGACCTGCCTCTTCCTCTCCTCCTCAACCATGGATGTGAACTCCTGCGGATCGACATACGGGATCATGTTTGACCCTATATGCACAAAACTCACCTTGCCAAGGAACTCGTCTACACTTTCCGTCACAGTGTCCACAGGGACATCGCTCGCATTGATTATCTTCACCGCGCTCTGATCTTCGTCTCCAGAAGCGGAAGGCATGACAAAAAGTACATCCACATCATTGGCTGCCAAGCCCTTCGTCATACCATAGCAAGCTGTACCAAGTCCACCGGCGATATGAGGCGGGAACTCCCATCCGAACATCAGAACTTTCATTTCTTTTCCTCCTTGTATTTATTCATAAGATAATCCACCCTGAGCAGTGCTGCCGTACTGCATGCGCTTGAAATCGCCCCGTGCGGCTCATGCGGAGGGTCCCCGTCATAAAGTTCAGAGAATACGCCTACGCCATGCTTGCTGATATCCTCATAGAAGCCTTCCGTCAGATACTCGGCCTTCTTGTAGAATGTTGAACCGATCATCTTGAAGCAGATGTCGACATAAGGTCCAAGGAGCATAGGGAATGCACATCCGTTATGGTAGGCAAGGTCCCTGTCTGCCTGGGAGCCTTCATATACGCCCTTATATTTTGTATTCCTTGGTGAAAGCGAACGGATTCCGCGCTTTGTGATAAGTTCGTTATTTATAGTCATTATGACTTCGGACTTCACCTCGTCCTCCACAGGGGAATAGTCAAGGCAGATTGCGAATAGCTGGTTTGGCCTAACATCCAGGTTCTGGCCGTTCCAGTCCACATAGTCCGCAAGATATCCGCATTCAGCATTCCAGAAAGTCGGCTGGAAGTTGGCCAGGACAAGGTCTCTCACAGAAGACCACTGCTGCACAAATGCCCTCCCTTTCGGTCCGCCGTATCTTGCCTCCATGTCTATTGCAAAGCAGAGCGCATTATACCAGAAGGCATTGAGCTCCACCTGATATCCCGGCCTTTCGTTGACAGGATGTCCTTCAACATATGTATTCATCCATGAAAGTGCAGTCCAGTCCATCTGAGCCCACAGGAGCCCGTTCGGATGCATTGCGACCTCTTTCCGGCGCCCTGGGGCATAGCTTTCTATAATCCCCTTGAGCGTCTCGCCGTATTTCTTCCAGACTTTCCTTTCATCCGCGCCGAAATGTATATACTGCTGTATAGTGTCAGTCAGGCGGAGAGGGGACTCCACCTGGGTCGTCCTGTGGAAGAGCCTTTCCTGCTCATCTGCGATAAGGCTGTCAAGGATTTTCTCAAATTCAGACGAATCACCGTCAGCATAAAGGGTAAGTCCAGGAAGAGAGATGACAGTCTCGCGGAGAAGACCGGTCTCAAGCCATGAGAACCCGGCTGTGATCCGCTCCTTCCCTCCTCTGCTGCATTTCAGGAGGTCAGCATTGCGCACAAGGAGGTCGTGGTTGCTTGAGATGTTGCCCATCTTCTTCACGATATCCTCGAATTTCCTCTTGAGAGTCTTCTGGCTGACCTCGTTTACAGATGCCGAGAGCACAACAGACTCGCCCGGCTTCAGGTCAATTGAGAATTCCCCGGGGACAAACAGGTCCTCAGTGCAGTCAAACCCTCTGCGGTACTCATCAGAATAGGTTATGCCATTGTACCAGTAAGGAGCCTGCTTGAAAGACGGTTTGCCGCTGAGCTGGAGATTCAGGTCAGGGAAGCCCTCATACATCCTGTATGCCATGCCCCCGGCAATCTCCCTTCCTGCGAGATTTGCCTCAGGATTCTGTCGGGTCAGGCTATGCACATTCCTGAATGCCAGGAAAGGCTTGAGCTTGAGGGTTGCCTTCATAGGGGCCTTGACAAGCGTATACTTGACAAGCACCTGGTCGTTGTCCGGAACCATGAGGATAGTCTTGCTGAACAGGATTTCACCTACCTTGTAGACAATTTCAGGAGCATGGTCGGCATCAAAGTCCACGATGTACTTATGCCCCCTCGGTTCATATACATCGCCATAGCAGTGGATTCCAAGGTTAAACTGCTTGCCTCCCATGACAATGCTCTCGTCCACTGAAGACAGCAGCATATACTTTCCTCCACCGAAGTTGTCTATCGGTACAGCAAGAAGTCCATGGTAGCGTCTTGTATTGCAAGTGACTATTGAAGTATTGCAATATGCACCTGTCTTGTTCGCGGAAATTATCTCACGCTTCAGCGAATATTCCAGGTTTACAAGTTCGGACTTGTTGAATTTAAGAAAAGCCATACTTGATATATATTTTAAAATTTCACAAAACAATCTTGGTTATCAGTCTATCTAATCTATTTTTCTCAATACGACAGCACAACGGCTCGGAAGATACAGGAAAAGCGTATCATCGTATTTCTGGTCCCCGTTATGGGATTTTTCATGGACTGTCAGATGGTCTTCTCCATTCCGCAGCCTTGAAAATCCATTGAACTCCGGTTCATCTGTATCCAGTATTGAAACATATTTTCCCGCCGGTGCGGCAAAGCCATAATCCGAAAATGATTCTGACGGGTTGAAATTGAACGCAAAGATACAATTTATTCTTTTGAAAATCAGAATTTTTTTGAGTTCATCCTGGACCATAAGCTCAGGCCGTCCGTCAAAAATGCCCTCTGAGCGGCAAAGAGCCGTCATTTCACGGTCAAATGCATTTAAATAACTATACCTCAGATAATCAGGTTTCATGAGCGACCATTGCCTGCGGGCATATCTATATGACCATCCGTTTCCCTCCCTCGGGAAGTCTATCCACTCTGGATGCCCGAACTCGTTCCCCATGAAAGTCAGATACCCGTCACCTGCCGTGGCCATTGTGACAAGCCGTATCATCTTATGGAGAGCCATCCCCCTGTCCACTACCGGAGAGATGGAATCAACATTCATTGAAGTGTACATCTCCTTATCCATCAGACGGAACATGATGGTCTTGTCCCCGACCATGGCCTGATCATGGCATTCAGCGTAGCTTATTGTCTTCTCATCGGAACGTTTATTGGTAAGCTGCCACCAGATCTCGCCCATGCTCCATTTCTCGTCAGGAAGCGTCTTGATCCATTTGATCCAGTTGTCCGCAACTCCCATGCTCATCCTGAAGTCGAAGCCGACTCCGCCTTTCTCAAAAGGCGCGGCAAGACCGGCCATTCCGCTGACATCCTCAGCAATTGTAAACGCATCCGGATTCAGTTCACGGACAAGCATATTCGCAAGTGCCAGATATGCAACCGCATTCTCATCGACACCTTTATTGAAATAATTGTCATATCCGGCAAAATCCTTCCCGAGCCCATGGTCCCAATACAGCATGCTTGTCACTCCGTCGAAGCGGAATCCGTCCAGATGGTACTCCTCCATCCAGAACTTGCAGTTTGACAGCAGGAACATCTTCGTCTCATGCTTTTCATAGTTGAAGCATCTCGACCCCCATGCAGGATGCCGTCCCTGCCAGCCGGTGTAGAAATACAGGTCCTCCCTGCCGTCAAAGCGTCCAAGCCCTTCAGCCTCATTGTCAACTGAATGCGAATGTACTATATCCATGACAACAGCGATCCCCATCCCGTGGGCGTCATCAACAAGACGCTTGAACTCATCCGGAGTTCCGAAACGTGAGCTGAGCGCAAAGAAATTCGAGACCTGGTACCCGAACGACCCGTAATATGGATGCTCCTGTAGAGCCATTATCTGGATAGTATCATACCCAAGGTCCTTGACATGCGGAAGCACGTCTCTGCGGAACTCTTCAAACGAAGCGACCTTCTCCTCTTCCGAACTCATCCCTATATGGCATTCATATATAAGCGGATGCGGGCGTCTTCCCGGGCCGCTGTTCCTCCAGGCGTAAGGCTCCGACGGGTCCCACACCTCGGCACAGAATGTCTTTGTCTCCGGATCCTGGACGGCCCTCGTAAGATAGGCAGGGAGCCGCTCCCCGCCCCCGCCCGGCCATTCGATGTATAGCTTATAGAGGGTACCGTGGGAAAGAAACATGGATGGAAGGGATATTTCCCAGTTGCCATTCCCGACAGGATGCAGAAGATATGCATCCGAACGTTTCCAGTTGTTGAAGTCGCCTATAAGATGGATCCTTGTCGCATTAGGCGCCCATTCCCTGAACACCCACGAGCCGTCTTCCATCCTGTGAAGGCCGTAATATAGATGGTTATTTATCCCGGAGGACAGCCTTCCGTCATCTCCGGCAAGCCTTTTCCTCTCGTTCAGTATATGTTCATGACGTGCATCTATGGACGCCTTGTACGGTTTCAGCCAAGGGTCCTCGTCATAAATCATTTTCCCTTCTTCGATATCCTTTTCCTCCATCATGTATCCTATTATATAATATGTTAAATATCCTCATCAAATGAGTCCAGGCGTTCACGCGCACTGCGAAGATAAGCCCTGCATGCCTTTATCAGTTCATCCGAACGCCTGATATATGAATCTATGTCATCTATACCTGTCGCCGGGTCCTCGGCTTTTGCCGCAATCCTCTCCAGTTCCGCTACCGCCTCCGCATAGTCAAATATTCCATCCATCTCTATTTCCTTAATGAAATCAATAACATCAATCAGGCCATCCTGGTCCCAGGACATCCTCCACAATACATTTCAGCAGCCCGTCGGCAAACATCAGCGAGACATGGTCTCCCGCCTTTTGCCCGGCTGCCGCCTTCATCGCAACTCCTTTCCCGTCCAGGGCAAGCACATATCCACGCGAGAGGATGTTCCTCGGGTCGGCTCCCTTTATCCTTGCCTCCAGAAGATTCACCCTGTTCTCCATCAGGCCTATCTTCCCCGCAAAGGCGAGCCTGAGCCTTGAAGCAAAGTCAAGCAGGCCCGCATCCTCGTCTGCATACCACCCGATAATCTCATCCGCAAGGGCCGTAGGTGTCTTTAAAAAAGAAAAGGCCACCATGTCACATACATGATAGTCCTGGTCGTGTCCTATTGCAGTAAATACCGGAATCGGGAACTGGGCGACATGCGAGCAAAGCTCATAGTCATCATAGCAGGCGAGGTCCAGCCTGGATCCTCCTCCCCTCAATATAAGGGTCAGGTCGAAATCATCAGCAGAGGAGGCGACGGCATCCAATGCCGAGACTATCGACTCCGGGGAGCCAGCACCCTGCATAAGCGCAGGGAAAAGGACCGTATCGAAGGTAAAGCCATATGGATTCTCATGCAGATGGCGCATGAAATCCCTGTATCCGGCCGCATCCTCAGCAGATATGACTGCAAACCTTCGCGGAAGCGGCGGGGAGTCAAGGGTCTTCTGGAGGTCCAGCAGCCCTTCCGACCTGAGGCGCTCTATTGTCTGCTGCCTCACCCTTTCCTTCTCACCCAGTGAAAATTCGGGGTCGATATCACTGATTGACAGCGAGAAGCCGTAGAGCTGGCTATATGTGACCTGTACACAGACAAGCACAGCCATGCCCTCAGACAGGGCAGTGCCCGTAACGGACTCAAAATACGGGGCTATAAACCGGTACTTCGAACTCCATATCACAGCCTGTGCCTTTGCCACGAGACCTGTTTCATCACTCTGGGACAATTCGAGATAGCAATGGCCGCCCGGCCTTGCCTTCAATGCACTGATCTCGGCACGTAGCCAGATCCTGGACGGGAAAAGGCCTTCTATCCCTGATTTCAGCCTTGACTGAAGTTCGAATAGACTTACAAATTCCTTTTCCATAATGCATAACAGCTTTTGAAGCGTCACAAATTTATAAATTATTTTTAATAAAATCTATCCTCTATCCTTTTTTTGCCTTTTTTCGACTATCTTTGCCGACTGATTAACACAATATGTATTGTCAGATGAAGATTACAGAAGCAATATTCGCAGGCAGCAGCACAAGAGTTTCAGAGAAGCCGAAACAGAAGTTTCCTGAATTCGCCTTCATCGGACGCTCTAATGTAGGAAAGTCCTCCCTGATCAACACGCTCACCGGAAACAGGAAGCTCGCAAAGACATCGAGCAGCCCGGGAAAGACACAGCTGGTCAACCACTTCCTCATCAACAGGAACTGGTATCTGGTTGACCTTCCGGGTTATGGATATGCCAAGCTGTCCAGGACAGGAAAGCAGAAGATAGAGCAGGTGATACGGAATTACCTGAACTTTTCCGGGGAGATGGTAATGCTTTTCGTGCTGATTGACTGCAGGCATGACCTTATCAAGACAGACATGGATTTCCTTGACGAGCTGGGAACAGGCAACATACCTTTCGCCATAATATTCACCAAGGCCGACAAGCTCGGCAGCGAGACAAGGGAGAAGCAGATCGGAAGGATCAAGGAACAGATACTTGAACACTGGGAGGAGCTGCCGCCCGTCTTTGTCAGTTCGTCACAGACAGGATTAGGCAGAGAGGAGATCCTGGACTATATAGGAAGCATTCTGGAAAACGCAACAAACTAATCTCTATATACGATGAACAACGAACACAAGATGAAAGTATTTGCCTGCAGAAGCTCAAGGCCTTTTGCAGAAAAGATAGCAAAATCACTTGGGATAGACCTCGGGGAGTCTGATGTATTGACATTCAGCGACGGAGAATTCCAGCCTTCATTCAATGAGAGCGTGAGGGGCGCAACGGTATTCATCGTCCAGTCGACATTCCCTCCTGTTGACAACCTGTTCGAGCTGCTGCTGATGATTGACGCGGCAAAGAGGGCTTCAGCCTATTCCGTGATTGCCGTCATGCCGTATTTCGGATGGGCGAGACAGGACCGCAAGGACAAGCCGAGGGTATCCATAGGGGCGAAGCTTGTAGCGAATGTGCTCCATGCTGCCGGATGCGACAGGGTGATGACATGCGACCTGCATGCCGACCAGATACAGGGATTCTTCGACTTCCCTGTAGACCATATATACGCAAGCACAATCTTCCTTCCTTACCTCAGGGACCTCAAATTCGACAACATAGCCATTGCTGCACCTGACATGGGAGGCGCGAAGAGGGCAAACGCATACGCACGCTACCTGCAATGCCCGGTAATCATCTGCCACAAGTCACGCGAAAGGGCCAATGTAGTAGGCTCCATCACTGCGATAGGCGACGTGGAGGGCAAGAATGTCATAATCGTGGACGACATGATAGACACTGCCGGAACGCTGACGAAGGCAGCCAATGTGCTAAAGGAGATGGGCGCCGCAAGCGTAAGGGCATGCGCGACACACGCTGTCTTCAGCGGAAACGCGTATGAGCGCATTGCCGAGTCATCCCTTGAGGAAGTGATTGTCTCTGACACCATTCCGCTGTCAGACGACCCGGAGAAGGACAAGAGCAAGATCACGGTGCTTTCCATGGCGGAGACCTTTGCCTCAATAATCGAGAAAGTATACAACTACGAGCCTATAAGCCCGAACTTCATCAATTGACGACATGGAGATCCTCTTTGCTGCCATATTGCTTGTAGGCCTATGCGTCATAGGACTGTGCTTCAACATCATATTCCGCAAGGACGGCAGATTCCCGGACACGGAGATCAGCCACAACAAGGAAATGAGGAAGAGGGGGATAGTCTGCGCAAAGGAAGATGAGCTGAGGATATGGGGCAGGAAAAACGGAAAAGATAATCCCACATGCAGCGACCTCGGATGCGGGGACTGCCGGGGATGTGAAATTTTGACTGAGAAAAGTTCCCGTGAGGGGAACGGATAAAATATAGAATATGAGTCTAGTAGCAATTGTGGGCCGTCCGAATGTCGGCAAGTCCACCTTATTCAACCGCCTCGTGGGAATGAGGCAGGCAATAGTAGATGAAACAGCCGGAGTGACACGTGACAGGCACTACGGGAGATGCGAGTGGTGCGGAAATGAATTTTCCGTAGTAGACACAGGCGGATACACCAGCAACTCGGATGACATCTTCGAGGAAGAGATCCGCAAGCAGGTTGTACTTGCAATAGAGGAGGCAGACCTTGTCCTCTTCCTTGTGGAGGCGCAGACCGGAATAACTGACTATGATGAAGAAATAGCCAATCTGCTCAGGCGTTGCGGCAAGCCTGTAGTGACCGCTGTGAACAAGATTGACACAGGGGAAAAGATGTATGACTCATACCAGTTCTACTCCCTCGGGCTTGGAGAGATATTCAGCATATCCGCGGCCAATGGCGGCGGTACCGGTGAACTGCTTGACGAGATTGTCCGTCTGCTTCCGAAAGACATGGAGACACCAGAGGAGCTTCACCCGGAACTCCCGCACATCACAATTGTCGGCAAGCCGAATGTAGGCAAGTCTTCACTGACCAACGCCCTGCTCGGCACAGACAGGAACATTGTCACACCTATAGCAGGCACGACACGTGACTCCGTGTCTACATACTACAATAAATTCGGCCATCAGTTCATCCTTGTTGACACCGCCGGAATGAGAAAGAAGACCAAGGTACATGAAGACCTTGAGTTCTATTCTGTCATGCGGTCAATACGTGCCATAGAGCATTCCGACGTATGCGTACTGATGATTGACGCACAGAGCGGAATCGAGGCCCAGGACATGAGCATATTCAACCTGATACACCGCAACCGCAAGGGATGCGTTGTCGTGGTGAACAAATGGGACCTTGTCGAGAAGGACAGCAACACGATGAAAAAGTATACGGAAGCCATAAAGGCCCGCCTTGCCCCTTTCAACGACATCCCGATAATATTCACTTCTGTCATCAACAAGCAGAGAATACTGGAAGTCCTCAAGGCAGCGACATCAGTCTACGAGAACTACTCGCGCAAGATTCCTACGTCCATGCTGAACAACGAGATGCTCCCGGAGATCGAGAACTATCCGCCACCGGCATGGAAGGGCAAATATATCAAGATCAAATATCTCACACAGCTGCCTACCAGGTCACCGTCTTTCGCATTCTTCTGCAACCTGCCGCAATACGTCAAGGAGCCGTATAAACGTTTCCTTGAGAACAAGCTCAGGTCAAAGTTCGATTTCAGCGGATGTCCGGTACAGATTTACCTGAGACAGAAATAACGATCAGCAATAAATTCAAAGGGGCAGCATCTTCAGACGATGCTGCCCCTTTTTTGATGAAACGGTTTTTATTTAAGGATTATTGATGGTTGTTTGCTTTCGCTGTGGCATCAAGGTCAAGGGCCTCTGCCAATATGGTGACCGGATTCTTCACCTTGTACGGAGTAGACATCTCAAGCTGCCACTTGCATGTCTCGCAGTCGCATGCGATAAAGTCTGGAGCGACCTTCCCGATCTGGTCAAACAGAGGTTTTCCGATTGCCTGGGACTTTTCATAGTTCTCTTTCTTGAAGCCGTATGTACCTGCTATCCCGCAGCAGTTGCTGTCAAGGACTGTAAGGTCCAGCCCCGGAATCATCTTAAGGAGTTCCTCTGAGAATATATTCCAGCCAAGCTTTTCCATGTGGCATGGGGCATGATATGCAACCTTTGACCTATAGCCTGGCTTGAACACAAGCTTCACTTCACCGTTCTCTACAAGCGAATAGATGAATTTCACTGCAAGTGACACGTTTTCCCGTATCTTCCCGTTATCGACACCCAGCACATGCGGATATTCATCACGGATAGTAAACGAGCATGTCGAGGAGGTTGAAATGACAGGAAGCCTTCCCGCATCTGACGCAGATTCTATCGCCTTGACGTTATGCCTGGCCTGCCTGAGGGCACGCTTACCCATTGCGTTTGCAATAAGAGCAGTTCCACAGCACTTCTCCCCATCTATAAGGGATATTCCATAGCCGAGCGCATTCATCACAGCCACAAGGTCCTTTCCGAGAGCCGGATAGTTGTAGTTGACATAGCACCCGTGGAAATATACTGCCTTCTTAGGATATTTCTCCTGGCCTGCAGCCATATTTTTCCTGAACCATGTCACAAACTTCTGTCCGGAATATTTGGGGAATGTACGCCTGTGGTCTATCTTGAGGACACTGTCCATGACTGCCTTTACCGGCCTTGCCGCAAGCACAGGGTTGGCTATCGGCGCGAATACTGTAGCCACCGAGCCCATGAAATCCGTCTCGGCAAGCATCGCGTCACGCAACTTGGTCTTCTGCGGGCCATATTTCATCTTTGCCTTCTGGATGATGTCCCCGATGAGGATACCGGAAGGGCATGCGACCTCGCATCTTTTGCAGTTAAGGCAATATTTCAGTGTATCATCATAGAACAGGCCTGCCTTCAGCCTATAGCGTTCCCCGTCCGGACCAGCCTGCTTAGGGCCGGGAAAATCTGTATTTACAGGCACAACCGGACAATATACGGTACAGACTGTACACTTAAGACATTGTTCAAAATTCTCGTTCATACCTTAACCTATCTTTGAAATTATATGTTCCGCCACACTCATGGCAGACATTATCGCAGTTCCGGCACCGCTCCCCTCTGCTATAGGATTATATCCGCCCGCAACAGAACCGGCAACATAGAGATTAGACACAGACACCCCGTCTTTAACTGCATGGAAATCCGCATCTGACTTCACTCCGAACCCGATATACTCCTGTCTTTTAAAGAAGTCCATATCGCCCCACTTCGACCTGTCATCGGCAGCATGTACATCAAGTCCGAACACTGGCTCCGTGACGCACTCCCGTGAAGCGGCCAGGCCATTGCTGAAAAAGCTGCCGGCCGCAAGCACAAACGCATCCGCATAAAGCTTTTCATTCCCGAAATTGACGGTTGAGAGACAAACGACACGGCCGTCCCTGATTTCAGACGGCATCACAGTGTCGCCAAGAATATATGTTCCTCCAAGCCTTTCAAATGCCGCCCTGAGCCTCATCTGCGTCCTGATTCCAGGCACTGAAGGCGTCATTGTCGCGACATACTCTGTCCTGACTCCTATAATTTCCGCAACCTTCTGAGGTACAGAACTGTCCTTAAGCCCGAAAACCGCTGGCAGGACGACTGCATCCTCCCCGCTGAGCTTCATGCGGACTGCTTCAGCGAAGCGGACTGCTACATGCCCGCTATCCATAAGCCTTGCAATATTCGAAGAACGCATCTCGCTCGGATTAGCCCTCAGACCAGAAAGTTCATCAACAGTGACATCCACTATCCTGCACGCGGCCCCCCTCTTTTCCAGGCCTGCCGCCACGAAGCGCGCATTGAAATCCATATATCCCGGGATATTCACCACCATGACATTCCGGCCGACTTCAGCCTGTGCTGTTGTGAACGGGGTGAATTCCCCGAGGCAAAGCCACGATGGGCAGACACCTCCAACCGGTGTTATCCTGTAGCAGTTCCTGCTCCAGTCTCCTTTCAGTTCAATTCCGCATCCTGCAAAAAGAGGCTTCACCTCACCCATGTAACGTTCAAGGTCCTCAACTCCGATCTTACGGTACGGATGTCCTTCCGGGAGAGCAGAGACCGCATCAAGCGGATTCTCCACGGCCTTGCCGTCTGCCGTCCTGTCAAGGAAATCAAAATATCCGGAACTGAAATGAAGGGCACTCTGTCCCGCAGAGACTATGGCGCACCTCCTCCCTTTCCTCTGGAGCGAGATGCCACAGGTGAGGCCAGCAAGCCCGCCACCTATTATTACTACATCAAATTTCATCCGACTAACTTTATTCTGTTGGTTCTGTATCGTATTCTCCAAATCCGCACATTCCGGAATATACCCACTGTGTATATTCGTTCTCCCTCATTGCAGCTCCCCAGTTGACTGGATAGAGGCCTTTCCACCTCTCCTCTATAAACGCCTTCAGGTCATCCATTGCCTCATCACTGCACCTGTGCGCTTTCTTCAGCAGCCCGGCCGCACGGCAGGCACATAGCTCTCCCTGGCACACCCCCATCCCGAAACGGGTCCTGCGGCGCAGGTCAACAAGATTATTGACATCGAGATTATCCTCTGCGTACTCAATCTCGCCAACTGTGACATTCTCGCACTCGCATACAAGGCTGTTCTGAAGCTCATTCTCATGACGGATCCTCGATGCAAGCCCTCCGTGACGTCCGGTCTCAGCCTTGGCGAATATCTTTTTCTTCGGTTCCTTCTCCATGGAGACAGGCTCAGACCCTGGAAGAGGGACCTCAGCCGTCCTGCAGGCCTGGCTTACGCCAAGCTTCTTGCACACAAGGTCTGCCGTCCATTCGCCCATAAGCCTGTATGTCATCAGCTTTCCTCCCGTGATGCTCACAAAGCCACGTATCCCATCCCTGGATTCATGGTCAAGGAGAACAATTCCGCGGCTGATGCTGCGCCCTGACGGGTCATCATCTGTCGCCACAAGGGGACGCACACCTGCGTACGCCCTAAGGATTCTCGTATCCGCAAGCGCAGGCGCAAGCTTCTCCCCTTCTGAAATCAGGAGATCAACCTCATCCGCCGTCACCCTGACACCGTCACATTCCTCGAAAGGAATCTTCGTGGATGTCGTGCCAAGCACGCTCACCGTATCCCCAGGGACAAGGATGTCCGCATTGGCAGGCTTACGGCACCTGTTGATCACCACATTGTTCACCCTGTGCTCAAATATGAGCAGAGAGCCTTTTGCAGGGAACATGTTGATATGCGCCCCAGCCATCTCCGCTATTGCATTCCCCCAGATACCGCCGGCATTGACGGTTATGGGAGCATAATATTCAGATTTCTGCCCGCTCCTGGTGTCAAGCACCTCAATGCCTTTCACCGTGTCGCCTTCCTTCATTATACGCGTCACCACCGAATACACCAGCACCTTTGCCCCATGCAGCTTGGCATCCATGACATTAGCAGCGCACAGCCTGAACGGGTCAACTGCCCCGTCAGGAACCCTGACCGCCCCTATAAGGTCCGGATTCACAGAAGGCTCAATCCTCCTTGCAAGACCGGGGTCTATTATTTCAGCCTTGATACCGGCTGCATTGCAGGCAGCTGCAAAAGTAGCCTGATAGCCCAGGTCATCTTCCGGCAATGTAATGAAAAAGCCATCGGTCTCCTCCACACAATGACGTGCAATCTTCCTCAGGATCATATTCTCCCTGATGCACTCCTCCGCAGACTCCATGTCAGTGACGGCATACCTCGCCCCACTGTGGAGAAGTCCGTGGTTACGGCCAGTAGCGCCTGTTGCGATGTCCATACGCTCCACAAGAAGGACTTTCAGCCCCCTCATGGCACAATCCCTTGCAGTGCCGGCGCCTGTTATGCCGCCACCAATTACTATGACATCAAATTCTCTGTTATCCATAAGCTATCAAGTATTTCCGTCAAAACATCCTCGCTTTCGTAAACTTTCGTTACACTTTCGAAAATATTTCCCACATGCAACCAGCAGTTTCGTAAAAAATCAAGCAACAAATATTCTATCTGCCCGCAAATATCGTATTAATTTTTTGAATTACAGCACTACAAGACAATCATTTTTTCTATTTTTTGCAGCATTCCACAAACGGGATTTCAAAAACACATGAAACACAACAAGTTTCAAAACAAAACAAAATCATATCATATTTTTCACATTTATATTAATTTAATGTACAATAAATATTATCTTTGGCAACTATAAGCTCATAGATATAATCGCAAAGGACTACATTCATACAAAATGAAACAGAACAAGAACGAATGGCTTTCGGAAGAAAAGCTGGAGAGACTCAAAAAGATAAGGCACGTCGCACTTGACATGGACGGCACAATCTATCTCGGGAACTCCCTGTTCCCATTCACAAAAGACTTCCTCAGAAAGCTCACAGACGCAGGCATCGGCTACTCATTCCTGACCAACAACCCATCCAAGTCAATTGCGGACTATCTGCACAAGCTGCACGGCATGGGGATCGAGGCAAGCGAGGAAAACATGTACACGACATCCCTCGCCGCCATCGACTACATAAGGAGCAACTATCCGGATGCGAGGAAACTGTTCCTGCTCGGCACCCCGAGCATGGTTTCACAATTCGAGAAAGCCGGCTATATCTCATGCGAAGACAGCCCCGAGGACAAGCCCGACGTACTTGTGGCCGCATTTGACATGACGCTCACGTACGAAAGGCTGTGCCGCGCCTCCTGGTGGGCATCGCAAGGCGTACCGTACATAGCCACGAATCCCGACAGGGTATGCCCGACAGACATGCAGACCGTACTTGTCGATTGCGGCTCGATATGCCGATGCATTGAGCACGCCACCGGAAGAAAGCCGGATATCGTACTAGGCAAGCCCGACCCCAACATGCTGAAAGGCATAATGTCAGCGCACGGCCTGAAGCCCGAAGAGATCGCGATGGCCGGAGACAGGATATACACAGACACCGCCATGGCGCATAATGCAGGCGCATTCGGTGTACTCGTCCTTTCAGGCGAGACAACAATCGAGACCGCCGAAGCTGTCGCAATGGATGCAGCGACAAACCCCTCCCCGGAATTCTATCCGCCGGACATTGTCGTCAGGGACATAGAGGAACTCGGCGAACTGCTGCTTATGGCAAAGGGAATCTGAGCCACCATTTGTTTTGGCCATGGGGCAAGGCCAGCCTGTGCGGCCACAGCCGCTCCGTTCCAGATTGAAAAATCTTTCTTCCATGGCGGTGCCTCCCCAAAAAACGGCGGTGCCTCCCCCAAAAACTTGGACCCAGCCCAATCGCATGACCATGCAGGCAAAAGAAAGGCGGCCCGGGAGAAACTCCTGAGCCGCCAATCTAACTATAACCCTATTATTAACAACTAAACTAACCGAGATAAGAATTTTACAAAACCTATGCCAAACTTATAAAATTCATATGAAAATCACTCGGACCGGTCTATTTTTATCTGCTGAATCTTGTATGTACCCTCTTTGCAGCTCACAAATATTGTCACGACGAACATTTCCCCGCCAGCATTGAGAGAACCAAGCGCATATTTCATATTGGAGCGGCCTGCCTGATGATTGATTTCAAATGACCGCGGCGTGTATGAAGAGAAGAATGACTTCATGATCTGCCTTGCCTGGTTCTTGCTGGAATCATTTGTCACTGAAAGAATCGTAATCTCAAGATTGTCAGCGAACCACGCCGACAGTTTTTCAGCATCACCCTCCCTCATATACTTGGATATGGGCACAAAAACGTCATAGGATCCATCCTGGGCAGATGCTGAGAAGCCAAGCAGTGCAGACATTGCCGCAACTGTTATACCTATAAATAGTCTGTTCATTTCAAATAAATTCGCGCCGGTTTTCCCTGCAAATATTGAGCCAGCCATGGGGCGTGTCATAGAATGACATGTCCCATGGCCGCTCCGGGAAGCAAGCGAGGAATGGCTGCAACAGAAAGGCCAGCCTGACGGTGCCCACGCAAAGTCTATAGATATCATTTTTTTCACAGATAAATTGAAACAGATTCTTATATTTGCACCTTATGAAAATAACATTGCTTACAGTAGGAAAAACCGACATAAAGTGGGTCAAGGACGGAATAGAGCTATATTCGTCCAGGCTCAGGCATTACATACAGTTTTCAATGGAGGAGATCCAGGAGCTTAAGGGCACGGCATCACTTACAAGGGAACAGATAAAGACAAAGGAGGGCGAGCTGATACTGAAGCGCCTGAGGCCTTCCGATGAGGTGATACTCCTTGATGAGCATGGAAAAGAATACACTTCTGTAGAATGGGCACGGAATATGGAGGCAAGGCTCTCCAGGTCCGGAAGGGACATCGTATTCATCATAGGAGGAGCATACGGGTTCTCGCAGGATGTATATTCCAGGGCAGACGGCAAGATGTCCCTGTCAAGGATGACATTTTCACACCAGATGGTACGGACAATATTCATTGAACAGCTATACAGGGCATTCACAATAATGAAGGGTGAGCCTTATCACCACGAATAGACTGCACAAAGTGAAAAAGATAAATACATATATCAAGGAAAACGGGAGCACTATATGTGTCATCCTGGCACTTCTGCTCTTCTTCTTCTCCCTGCTCATAAACTCATCATCAAGCGACACCGACCATGTCGCCCACAGGACAGGCAGAAGGATCGAGAAAAGGATGGCGATACTGGACAGGTACATAGAGGAGGCACTGGAGTCTGACCACAGCGAATGGCTTATACTGGAAGACTTCCCTGAAGACATGGTCCTGTACAGATACATTTACGACACGCTGCAGTGCTGGTCCAACCAGTTCACGGTAAACAACGACGACATAAGCTCGAAGCTCGTCTTCCAGCGCCTGTGGAGCCCGAAAGTCAGCATGTCATCCCCATTGTCCAACGTCACGGGAGAGATACAGTACATGAATTTCGGGCCGAAATGGTATCTTGTCAAAAGTGTCACAGACGGAATCAACTGCAAGGTGATAGCCGGCCTTGAGATAAAGAACTCCCTGATTGAGAATATGCACAAGGCATACAATGGCGTAAACAAGCGGCTGAAGCTGTCCGGCAAATTCACGATCATGCGCATCATGGACAGCGGCGGCTCCATTGTCAACGTGGACAACACACCTGTATTCAAGATACTCTCAGAGACAAGCCAGAGCACTCCATTCCTTGCGAACTCAATCCTGAGGTGGCTGGCCCTGCTGCTTATCAGCCTCTCATCCGTCCTTTATCTCTGGACACACAAGAGCATCAAGACATACCTCATAAACATAATGCTCCTGGCAGTAATCACAGCCATTGCATACATATGGGGCATACAGATGCAGGAGGCATCCACATTCTTCTCCCCTACCATCTATGCAGACGGGACATTCATGTATTCGCTTGGTGCGCTCACCATCATGAATATAGCCATATTCCTTGGCATATTGTGCACATATATAGTAAGGGACGAGATCCTGGTACATATTGCAAAGAAAGGGGGCAGGCACCGCTTCATCATATATGGAAGTGCACTCCTCATATTGCTCATTGCTGTCGCAGCATACATTGTGCTCAGCCTCCACAGCCTGATAATGAACTCGAACATATCACTGGAGCTATATATATGGAGCAGGATATCGCTGTTCACAATCATAGTGTATGCGACATACTCGTGCCTCATGCTCTGCATGCTCCTGATCATACAGATGCTTGAGCCTATCATACACAAGTTTTCCGGCATCAGATACAACGTATTCGAGACCAGGAACATAATCATGTTTGCATTTGTCTGCGCAACATATTTCACAATAGCCTCAGGGACACTCGGGTTCAAGAAAGAGCAGAACAGGATGATGGTACTCGGGAACAAGCTTGCTGTCGACAGGGACCTTGAGCTTGAGCTGCAGCTCAGGAGCGCCGAGGACGGGATTGCCAACGACCAGCTCATATCCGCCATGTCAATGCTGGAACAAAGCGAAAAGATGATAATCAACAGGCTGACCGAAAACTACCTGAACAGGATATCACAGGACTATGCGATAAAAGTGACGATATGCAGAGGCAACGACATCAAGTGCATCAGGGAATTCAACAGGCAGAATGAATCAGGCACACCAGTCTCAAAAGGGTCAAGGTTTGTCTACACATACGATTCAAACGGGCAGTCCGGATATATAGGAAGCTTCATATACTATTCAAGCGAATACGGGCTGTCAAGGGTCTTCATAGAAATTGAGCCAAAGGCCAACAAGGATGACAGGGGATACTACAGCATATTGGGGAAATTCTCCAGTCCAGGGGGTGTCAGCATGCCAAGATTCTACTCATATGCGAAATATGTATCCGGGACGCTTGCGTCATACAAAGGCACCTATGCCTACCCGACCCGCCTCTACGGAAGCCTGAAAGACAAGATTGACGAGGGCGCCGGCACTCTCAAGATAAACGGGTTCACCCATTTCATCAACAGGATCAACGACAACGAGATCATCATCATTTCAAGAAGGATACGCGGGGTGATGACATACGTAGTCACATTTTCATACCTGTTCTTCATAATATTCGCAATACTGTTTGCTGTCTTCCACAAGAACAAGGACCAAGGTGACGCGAAATTCAGGAGAAACTACTACAGGACACGTATAAACTTCGTGCTTTTCGTTTCCCTGTTCGCCACCCTTATGGCAATGACCTTGCTCAGCGTGACATTTGTGCAGAAAAGGAACGAGACCAACATGCACAACATCATGTCAAACAAGATCAGCACAATACAGGCCATATTCGAGAACAAGTGCTACGACATGGAAAGCACTGCCGACCTGGGCACGAGGGAGTTCAGCCATACAATAGAGAACATCGGCAACTACACAAAGTCGGACATCACCCTCTATGCACCGAACGGAAAGGTTTTCCGCTCAACCACGCCGGAAGTATTCGAGCGCAGGATCATAAGCTCGAGGATGAACAAGGACGCGTACTACAATATCAAGTACAGGAGCCAGAGATTCCACATCCGCCATGAACAGTTCGGTGACACAAGATACTACTCATTGTGCGCCCCGATAATCAACCATTCAGGAAAGCTCCTGGCAATAATCGGGGTGCCATATACGGAGCAGGACTACAACTTCAAGCAGGAGGCACTCTTCCACGCCGCTTCAATTGTGAACATATTCTTTCTTCTCCTTGCAATAACCCTCATTGTGTCCACCTCAGTAGTGAATGCCATGTTCAAGCCTCTAATGGAGATGGGAAAGAAGATGAGCTCTGCCAATATCCATGGACTGGAATACATCATCTACAAGAGGGATGACGAGATATCCACACTTGTAGACGCATACAACAGGATGGTGCATGACCTTTCAGAGAGCACCAAGAAGCTCACACGTTCCGAGAGGGACAAGGCATGGAGCGAGATGGCACGCCAGGTCGCACATGAGATCAAGAATCCGCTGACCCCGATAAAGCTGGAGATCCAGAGACTGATAAGGCTAAAGCAGAAGAACTCCCCTACATGGGAGACAAGGTTTGACGAAGTGTCGCGCATTGTATTGGAGCACATAGACATACTTACAGACACGGCAAACGAGTTCTCTACTTTCGCAAAACTGTACACGGAAGATCCGGTGCTGATTGACCTGGACAAGACACTTCGTGACCAGGTGTACATATTCGACAACAAGGAGAATATAAAGATTTCATATATCGGTTTCCCGGATGCAGAGGTCATGGCGCCTCGTCCGCAGCTCATCCGTGTATTTGTAAACTTGATAACCAACGCGATTCAGGCGGTAGAGATCCAGCAGAACGATTCAGCTGAAAACGGGGAGACACCAGGCGAGGGGAAAATCCTTGTGTCACTGAGAAACAGCACAAAGGACGGATATTATGATGTTGTGATAGAGGACAATGGACCTGGAGTAAAGGAGGAGAACCAGAACAGGCTCTTTACACCGAACTTCACAACAAAATCCAGCGGTACGGGACTCGGGCTCGCAATCTGCCGCAACATAGTCGAAAAATGCGATGGGGAAATCACGTACCGCCGTTCATTCGTACTTGGCGGTGCCTCATTCATAGTGACACTGCCAAAGAAAAGCTAATACACATAGCTCTTGACATCAGATGCCGTGATGCGGCTTCCTGACAGGATCAGGAGACGCTCAACGACATTGCGAAGCTCCCTTATGTTTCCTGTCCATGACTTGTCCACAAGCAGTGCCATGGCATCAGGGTCGACTTCCCTGCGCGTCATGCCGGTCTCCGAACATATCTGGTCAATGAAATAGTCAACAAGAAGCGGGATGTCACCTTTCCTGTCATCAAGTGAAGGCACTGTGATCACAATCACACTGAGCCTGTGGTAAAGGTCTTCACGGAAATTGCCTTTGGCAATCTCTTCGCGGAGGTTCTTGTTCGTAGCGGCAAGCACGCGCACATCAACTGTGATATCCTTGTCGCTACCAACCCTTGAGAGTTTCCTCTCCTGGAGCACACGCAGCACCTTTGCCTGCGCAGCAAGGCTCATGTCACCGATCTCATCCAGGAAAAGTGTCCCCCCGTCAGCCTGCTCGAATTTCCCCTTATGCTGCTTCACCGCTGATGTGAAAGCACCTTTTTCGTGACCGAACAGTTCGCTTTCAATAAGTTCTGACGGGATAGCCGCACAGTTCACCTCAACATAAGGCATCTGCGACCTGTTGCTCTTCTGGTGCAGGCTGCGCGCCACAAGTTCCTTTCCTGTACCATTGGAGCCGGTGATAAGGACCCTGGCGTCTGTAGGTGCAACCTTGTCTATCATTTCGCGTATGTGCATGATCGGCTCGGAATTTCCGACCATCTGCTGTCCATATACCTTCTTCTTCAGGATCTTTGTCTCCTTTACAAGCGAGACCTTTTCCGTGGCGTTCTTTATGGTTATCAATATACGGTTAAGGTCAAGCGGCTTCTGTATGAAGTCAAATGCACCTTTCTTTATGCATTCCACGGCCGTATCGATGTCGCCATGCCCGGAAATCATTATCACAGCCGACTCCACGCCCTCTGCCGACAGGCGGTCAAGAACTTCAAGGCCATCCATATTAGGCATCTTGATATCACAGAATATGACCCCGTACTTTTCCTTAAGGGCCATCTCAACACCCTGCGCCCCATCTTCAGCGACATCTACATCATAGTCTTCATCCATAAGTATCTCCTTCAGGGAATTCCTTATTGCGCGTTCATCGTCAATTACCAGTAATTTCATATTGTCTAAATGTTATGATTTTTCAACGGGCGAAAGCCATTACAAATATCGGACAAATTTCCGTGTTTACGCAAATTTTTATAATTTTGCACCCCTGCCGGCCTTCAAAGCCGGGCCTGGGATTTACACAGGAACAGACAAACGACCTACAATACAATGCACATACCAGACATTATAATAGCGATAGACGGATATTCATCCACAGGGAAAAGCACCTTTGCAAAAAAAATAGCCGCAGAGCTGTCTTTTCTATACCTTGATTCCGGAGCGCTCTACCGGGGAGTCACCCTCTATGCAATAGAGAATGGGCTGATCTCCCAGTCCGGAGAGATTGACAGGCCTGCACTGGACAGGGCCTTGCCGGAACTTGACATACATTTCGAGTACAAGGAGGGCGGAAGCAGGACATATCTCGGGGAAAGGTGCATCGAGAAGGAGATAAGGTCGTTGCCGGTATCAGGGAAGGTCAGCCCGATATCCGCCGTCCCGGAGGTAAGGTCATATGTAGACCGCAAGCTGAGGGAATTCGGGAAGAAGAAAGGCGTCGTAATGGACGGCAGGGATATAGGGACAACCGTATTCCCTGAAGCGGAGCTGAAGATATTCATGACAGCCGACCCTGTAATAAGGGCACAGAGAAGGCTTGACGAGCTTAACGGCAAAGGAGAAGAGGCCACACTGGAAGAAGTGCTGCGCAACCTGGAGGAGCGTGACTTCATAGATTCACACAGGGAGGTGTCCCCGCTTACAAAGGCAGACGATGCAGTTGTCCTTGACAATTCACACATGAGCATGGACGACCAGATGGAGTGGTTCAAAGACATCATCAGGAAACGATTTGAAAAAGCATAATGCCTATGGGAGTACATGTGGACATAGACAGCAACTCCGGATTCTGCGCAGGAGTCATCAAGGCAATCAAGAACGCAGAAAGTTTCCTTGACACAGATGGACATGGGGAGAAGCTGTATTCACTTGGCGCAATAGTCCATAACGAATCCGAGCTGGCAAGGCTTGAGCAGAAAGGTCTTGTCACAATCGACAAGGATGACCTCTCCGAGATTACAGATGCCTCGGGGAAGACCCTGCTGATCAGGGCACACGGGGAGCCGCCACAGACATACAGGACTGCGGGGGCCCTTGGTTTCAAGGTGATAGACTGCACATGCCCTGTCGTCCTGAAACTGCAGAAAGACATACGCGATGCATATGCAAGGCAGAAAGAGAGCGGACGTGACGGACAGATCATCATATTCGGCAAGATAGGGCACGCAGAGGTCCTTGGGCTGGTCGGACAGGTCGGGGAAGATGCTGTTGTCATTGAAAACATGCGGATGCTCGAAGAGGCAACAGCTTCAGGGCAGATAGACCTCAGAAGACCCGTTGAGGTATTTTCACAGACGACAAAAAGCCCTGCAGAATACGCTTCAATCTGTTCAAGGCTTGAAGAGATGATGGCGCACGAGAATGAACTTTCAGTTGAAAGGTTCAAGGGCCGCGGGCTTTTTACAGCGCACAACACAATCTGCTCACAAGTTGCAAACAGGCATTCCAAACTTTCCAGATTTGCTTCAGAACATGATGTCATAGTCTTTGTCTCCGACAAGGCCAGTTCAAACGGCAAGGTCCTATGTGACCTATGCAAATCAGTGAACATCAGAACATATCACATAGCCAAGGCTGAAGAGATCAAAAAGGAATGGTTCAGGAATGACGACAAGGTCGGCGTATGCGGAGCGACATCCACACCCAAATGGCTGCTTGAGAAAGTTGCGGAAGAAATAGAAAATTTTTGCTAATACACAGACAAATTCCTAATTTTGCGCGCTATAACAATTGAAGAACATATAATTAACTGATATAATATGGCAACAACAGCTGATTTCAAAAACGGACTTTACCTCAACTTCAACGGAAAGCCATGCTCAATCGTATGGTTCCAGCATGTGAAGCCAGGCAAAGGCCCTGCTTTCGTAAAGACAAAGCTCCGCAACCTTGAGAACGGACGCATACTTGAGAATACATTTACGGCAGGTGCAAAAATCGAGACCATCAACGTGGAAAGAAGGCCTTACCAGTTCCTTTACAAGGATGAGGACGGATTCAACTTCATGCACGAGGAGACTTTCGAGCAGATTCACCTTGACACTGACCTCGTTGACAATGCAGACCTCATGAAGGAGGGACAGCATGTCGAGATGATGTTCCTTGCAGACGAGGAGCGTTGCCTCACCTGCGAGCTTCCTACCTATGTGGAGCTTGAAGTGACTTATACAGAGCCGGCAGTGAAAGGTGACACAGCCTCTACAAATGCGCTCAAGGAAGTCACTCTTGAGACAGGAGCAATAATCATGGCACCTCTTTTCATCAACCAGGGCGAGAAGATCCGTGTCAACACTACTGACCGTTCATACGGCGAGCGTGTAAGATAATCCTGCTCCGGCAAAAGGACAGAATAATACAAGGGCCTCTGAATCTTTTCATGATTCCAGAGGCCCTTGTCATTTGTTTCATCTTCCAGGAGAATCATTTTCCGTCGCCCGGGAACGGGAAAGCAGGAGCGTCCCTGTGGCTCTTCTCCAGAAGTCCGCCAAGAGTCTCCAGCACATCCCTGTTGTCTGCACCCAGTTCCGAAGTCTCGCCTATATCCCCGGCTATATTATAGAGTTCAAGATGATTGACATAGTCGGATTCACGGAAACAGTCGCGCACAACTTTCCAGTCGCCGCTGCGCAGGGCGACGCTCCACGGCCCCTTGCCTCCGTCATAATGGAATTCCCAATAGAGATAGTCATGCTCCGGCTGTTCCCCTTCTCCAGTCAGCACAGGAAGATATGAGATCCCGTCCTTGGACCTGTCAGATATGTCTGTCCCAACAATATCTGCCATAGTTGCATAGAAATCGTAAAATGCAGAGACATGGCCGGTCACCGAGCCTTTCTCCACTGCAGCCGGCCACTGCACTATGAACGGAACCCGCATGCCTCCGTCATAAAGCGACCGTTTGTCTCCGCGCATAGGCCCTCTGCTGCAGAACAGGTCAGGATTGTGTCCACCCTCCCTGTGTGCTCCGTTGTCTGAGGCAAAGATGACAATCGTGTTATCATATATGCCCTGCTCCTTGAGCGTCGCCACAATTTCCCCCACCTGCTCATCAAGCAGTTCAACCATGGCAATATATGCAGCAGTCGGATATTCCTGGCGGGCATATCCACCTTGAAGCGCTCCACTGAGGTCTCCTCCGGGCACTCCGGGATCATATCCCCTCTCACGGCATTTCTCCACCGCCTTCATTAACCGGCCGTATGGAACCTGAAGCTCTGCATGCGGAAGCGGTGTAGTGTACCATAGGAAAAACGGCCTGTCCGCGTTTTCCTTTATGAAATTGATTGCCTCGTCATGTATGACATAAGGCACATAGGTGCCGTTGCCCTCATCTCTTCCGGAGAATATGCCGGTAAGATCCTTTTCCCTGTCAAAATAATCCTCTATCCTCTCTGCATTTCCGGGGAATTCCACCCTTCGGGCTTCTGTCCCGCTACTGCGCCACAGGTGGCCTGGATAGTAATAGTGGGCCTGTCTCTGGCAATTATATCCATAGAATTCATCTACAGCCTGAAATTCCGGAGAGCCTTCAGAGCCTGGATACCCGAGCCCCCATTTCCCGAAGACTCCGGTCGTGTAGCCGGCAGACTTCAGAAGCCTGAAGATCTGGTCCGTATCTGCCGGGATAGGCTGCTGGCCCTCACCCCTGCCGTCGCTCTGCATAGGAGAGCCATAGGCATCCTCGCCGAAATATTCCAGGTTGCCCCTTATCGGAGCATGACCTGTGTGCAGGCCTGTGATCAGGGAGGCGCGGGCTGGAGCGCTCACGGAGCATCCCGAATAATGCTGGGTGAAGACCATTCCGTTCTCTGCAAGCGCATCAATATTCGGGGTGTCAATCATTCCCTTGCTATAGCGCTGCATCTGCGGAGTATTGCGCCAACTCAGGTCGAAATATCCAAGGTCGTCAGCAAGGACGAAGACAACGTTCGGTCTTCCCTGCACTGCCTCTGCATCCTTATTGCTGCAGCCGGTTGAAGACAGGGAAATTCCTGTACATGCGGCAAGCGGCACGAGTCCGATACCGGACAAAGCATTTCTTTTCATATCAAATCTTTTACAAAATCACCGATACTTTTCAAAAAAATGGGGAAGCCGGATATTCTTCCGGCCGTCCCCATTTCATTCATCAGGACCAACCTTAAGGTCAGTTCTTGTTAGGGTCGGTAAATTTATACATTTTATCGCTCCAAGTCAATGTTGTCCCGGGAACAGTAATGCTCAAATCCATGTAATTCTCGTTCTCCGGGTCGCTGTAAGGGCCATAGTCAAGAAGCACATTTCCTTCTCCCTCGCAGCATTTCCAGTATGCGAAAAGTCCGTTGGCATCACTTGACACATCACTTCCCATGTTTTCCTGGATTGTAGCAGCAGGAAGCGCACGGCTCCACAGGCGAAGCTGTGCAAGCTCGAACTCGGCACTGGTGTTTTTCTGTCCTGCCACAATGTCGCAAGGAAGCTGTATGCTTCCGAACCCTGATGCGGATGACAGATTGATGTTGTCCCATTGTCCGTCGACGGCTCCGTCCTTATACATGATCATGGTGCTTCCGTCGAATGTCAGTGCGATATGAATCCATGTGTCTGGTATCCAGAAGCCTGTAGTACTCATCAGAGACGGGTAATTCCACTGCATTCCCGGCTGCGTGGCATCAAGTGCACCTTTCGGATACCACTGGAAATTAAAGCTTGCCAGCTCGGTATTCTTGTTGATTGCAACTGGCGAATATCCGCCCTGGACAAAAATGGCACGCCTGTTCTCGAAAGGATTGCCTGCTTCTCCGACCCAAGTGTCCGGACTATAGCTGTAGGCATATCCCGGAGGGGTGTTCACCTTGACCCAGAACTCCATTGTCCATTCAGAGAACTGGAAGTCACCGAATGTCTTGATTGTACCAGGGCTGTTCTGACGTCTGAAGACCGGTGCACGCTGCTTGTTAGGAGAAGTGATGAAATATGTCATCTTATTGGCATTTCCGCGCATCTCGGCAGGCCCGGAGACAAGCTCCATGCGCACAGGTATGGCATAGGCTACACCCTGCACTCCATTGCCTGGCTCGACAGTCAGTTCAACTGGAGCAGCAGAGGTTGTTCCGGCCTTGATCACGGCTGTAGTGACTCCGTTCGCTCCCAGAGAAAGTACAGGATAGATCTGATAATTGGAATCATTCTCCTGGTTATAGGATTCCAGAAGAGATTCATCTATATTGAAAGACACTGTGACATCTTCAGATATTGCATTCGTAAGCTTGGCTGTCAATGTCTTGGTCACAGTTGCCTCGTCCAATATGAAGGTCTCCATCTGCTGGTTATGCTGGCTGGCAGGAGCAGCCTCGCTCAGATAGACATATCCGAAGTCCGCTGAAGGGACTATAGGAGGCAGCTTCTCATCGTTGCATCCGGCAAGCAAAGCCATGGAAAGACCTATGGAAGCATATTTGAAAAATTGTTTCATAATAATCATATAAAATTAATTTTCTGCAGGATTCATTGTCTGTATAGCCCTGCGGTAAAGAGTGTAATCATTATACAGGCGGCTGAGGTTAAAACGGTATGCACCGGCACCTCCTGCCTTTACAATCTCCCCGTCTATTTCCCTGTAGTAACGGCACATCCCGTCAAGTGAATATGTCGAGGTCTTAGGTGTCCCGTCTGCATTCAGGCCAGGATTGACATGGCCATTGCGGAAACGGTATTCCGGGCCTCCGGTCAACTTGTTCTGGCCGGACTCGAAATCCTCTGTCCAGATGGTTTTCCTCAGGACATTGGCCTCACCTCCGTCCGCTTCACCGAAAGTTGCAAACAAAGCTGCACCTGCAATTCCTCCTGTTGCAAAGCGGGCATCAAGGTAGCTGTCACCACTTGCATTATTATTACTATATGCCTGAATTATATAATAGTCAAGCAGAGGTCCGCTCTCCGGGGAAAGTGTCTGAGGCTCACCGTCGACAACAAGCAGGCGTCCGGTTCCTGATTTCGGTCCGAAATTCCTGGACAGGGCAGTCAGGAGCACATGAAGCGCAGCATTCGACTCGACAAGGTTTCCACGCTCGCCATAGTTGCGTTCAAAGTCGAAATCAATGCCGTCATATCCGTTCTCGATTACATATGCAGACATTTCATCCGCATACTTTGCAATAGCCGCATCCGCCTCAGGGGACGCATCATAATTCCTCTCGTACCAGCCCCATTTCTCACGCATCGTGGCAATGTACTCTTCTGAAGGCACATTTGCCTGTGCTGCGGCGAGTCCAGGGGTAAGCCTGAATCCGAGGTCCTTGAAGAAAAGGCAGAAAAGCACCTTGGTTCCTCTCTTATGGACTTCGGCAAGGTCATGTTTCTGGAAATCGGTGAGCGGCTCGACATAGCTCTCCTTCGGATTCCAATGTGAAACGATGTCTATCGAATCCGGCAATGCACGGAGCATGTTCCTGTAGCTTCCGGTTCCGGTCCACTCATCGAACCATCCGAACATCACCTGGCGGCCTGCCATGTCCTTCTTATAGGCAAGCAAGTCCTGATAAACCGTGCTCCCTTCATTGTCGTAGATATTCTCCGGCTCTTTATATATAGGGTCTGGAGTTATCCAGTCTGCACATCCTGCATAAGTAAACAATGCAGCCAGAGCAAATATAGGGTATAAAATTTTTCTCATATTATAATGTTGTTTCCGGAGACTAATTTTTCTTTGCCCACCACAGGTCTGTACCGTTGGAATCTTTTCCTCCGTTGAGATAAGTGACTGCAATCCTGACATTCTCTCCATTTGTATTGTATTCCGATATAGGGAAGCGGAGCCTGCGCTGGCCGCGTGTCAGATTCACCTCGCTGTTTGCAGTGCTGACTGCATGCAGAAGCTTAGGATACCCTGTCCTCCTGTAGTCAGACCAGCCATTGAGCGGATCAAGATAGCATGCAATCCATTTCTGCAGCAGTATACGCTCCAGCTTCTCCTCATTGGAAGCAGAGTCATTCCATTTTATTGTCAGAGATGAAATCGCCGCTGCATCATTTCCGGCATGCTGCGGATCCTTATAGGCTGCAGGGACAAGGGTATCATTGTTGACATATTCATCTGCGCCTGAAACCTCCCATTCACTGAACGACATCCTGATGCCCTGTTCATAGAGAGTCTTGATATCACCATCCATATCCCATCCCTTCAACACTCCTTCAGCACGCAGGAAATATGCCTCTGAGACATACATGACAGGCATAGGATCGCTGTCCTGTGTTCCCATATACATTGTCGAGTAGTTGATATATTCTGCAGGAGAAGGGACTTCTGCAGAACCGGAGCGTACACCGACATATTCCTCAGCATAGTTCTTGTCGAAAGTCTGCTTGGTGAAATACTTCGGACGCCTGTTGTCATTGTAGCCGTTCATGCAAGAGGTGATGCTTGCGTTTGAGCGCACCTCACCCCAGTTGTTGCTCACAATCTTGTAGCCGTTGACACCCATGTTGCTGTTGTTGTTATCCCAGCAGCTGTCACCCACATCAAGCATGACTCCGTCCCTTACAGCACTCTCTGCCATAGCCTTGGCGAAATCCTCAACTGTGGCATAGCTTGTGCCGAACATCTCGCTGACAAGCTCCGGATGCGCAAAAGGCTGTGCACCCACACCAGATATACGGATTGCCATCCTCAGCTTGAGCGTATTTGCAAATTTCAGCCACCTGGTCATGTCACCGCGGTAGAACTGGTCAATGTCAGAGACGGATGAATCTGTAGCAGGGCTGTCCTTGAGTATAATGACAATTTCATTTATGTCCCTGAAAAGGGCGAGCCATACAGTCTCTTCGTCATCATAAGCGACATTGAGCGCACCTTCCTTGATGAGAGTATAAGGGATAGGCCCCTGAAGAGAAGCCATATTGCACATTGCGAATACGCGTGCGAGCTGGGCAAGGGCATAGACACCTCCTTCCCTGTTGGTCTTTTCTGCTATACGAAAAAGATTGGAGTATATGTGCCCAAAGTAATATCCCCATGTCGCAGCGTTGTGATCATCCCTTGAATTATAGTATGCAAAGATGTCCTTGCCGCGTGACCAGTTGCCTGTCGCGGTGACATGGCCGCTGTAAGCCGCCCACATGCAGTTGTTGTACTGCGTCTCATTCTGCTGCGGAGAGGCATAGACCTCGAACATTTCCGCAAGGAGTGAGGAAGCGGACACGGAAGACGGCTCATAAGGATTGGTATTGTACTCTTCGAATCTCCCGATACAGCCGGAAAAAAGCACGAAAGAGATACCTATTATAATATATTTAATCGTTGTCTTCATAATTCCGGATGTTTAGAATTGTAGTTTGACGTTGAAGCCCAAGCTCCTTGTGCTCGGAAGCATATATGCATCGAAGCCCTGGTAGAAGTTGGAGCCTGCGGCTGTGGTAAGCTCCGGATCGAAAGGAGCCTTGCAGTAGATCATGCAGAGATTCTTTCCGACAAGTCCGAGGGTCATGCCCATCTTGTCCTTAAACCACTTGCGCGGAAGAGAATAGCTGAGGGAAACTTCCCCGAGACGTACATTCGTCGCATCATATGTATAGTATGCAGCTGTTCCCGAAACTGTGCTGTAGTAATCTTTTGAAGCGACCTTGAAACCGTTGAACACAAAATCACCGTTGTCACGTGCAAGTGCACTTGCTTCTGATACTCCGGCAGCGTCAAGGATAGACTGCGTAGCACTCATTGCGACACCTCCGAGACGTGCATTGAACAACAGTCCGAGACTGATGCCTTTCCATGCAAAATTGAAGTTCAGTCCCATGTTGGCAACCGGCAGGATTGACCCGAGGAAGACTTCCTGGTTGGTCATCGATAGCCCTGTGGTAGGGTCAACCTCTATATATCCCTGGCTGTCGCGTGTAAGGAGCCTCTGGCCATACACGTCACCCATTGTTCCTCCTTTGCGAAGAATAAGACGTGAATCAAGAGGGCCGTATGAGCAGACTTCAAGCTGAGGAAGAGTGTATTTTTCTCCTGTAGCATAGTTCTCCGCATTCTCACAAAGTTCCACAATCTCATTCCTGTTCCATGTAAGCGTATAATTGGCTCCGAAAGAAAAATCGCCCCATTTGTGGCTGTACCCAAGGGACATCTCTATACCTTCATTAAGTATATTTCCGCTCTGTACAGGAATGCTTGAATATCCGGAAGACTCTGACAGCTTCGCAAAGAATGTCTGGTTGAATGTATTTGAGCGATAGTATGTCAGGCTGAGACTGAGGTCATTGAAGAAATTGGCATCCACGCCGACCTCCCATGACTTAGTCCTCTCCGGTTTCAGCTTCGTATTAGGGTACACAGCTGAAGTGGACCATTTGTCGCTCTGCTCATCATATGGATATGTAACAGTCGTCAAGAAGCGGTCGTACGCATTTCCGACCTCAGTATATGATGCCCTCACTTTCAGCAGGGACAGCCATCTCGGTGCATGGAACATGTTCGAGACAATTGCAGACAATCCCACTGACGGGTAGAAGAATGAGGAATAGTCAGAGAATGCGAGCCTTGAATCCCAGTCATTACGTCCGGTCGCAGTGAGGTAAAGCATATCCCTGAAGCCGAGTTCTGCCGAAGCGAATACCGCCTGCGTCTGGTCATGCCATCCGCTCTGGATCGCTTTCCATGCTTTGTTGAAATTAATGTTCCTGACTGCAAAGAAATTGAATTCCTTCAGTGAAGAACCGTCATAGCCTATAGTTTCATAGCGGCTGTCATTGATTGAGGCACCGATGTTCACATTGACAGAGAAGTCAGTCCACGTCTTGTCTATGGTCGCGATGACATCTGCATATGTGTTCTTCGATGTTGAATTGGTGTCATTATAGCTTCCCCTGTCACCTCCGTCAAGAGAGCCGGTCGAGGCATATGCCTTGTAAGTATAGCGGTTGTTATAGTTGTCAACCTTTACACGTCCTGATACATTCAGCCAGTCAAGGATGTCATATGTAAGTGAGGCATTGATCATATAACGCCCCTTCTTGTTTTCCCTCAACTGACGGTTCTGGATCCAGTACGGGTTGTCAAGGCCCTCTGTCTTTCCTCCATACGGCCAGTATTTCTCCATCACACCATATGAAGCATTGTACCTTTCATACATGCGGACATCGTCAAAATTCTCGCTGCGCGGGAAACGGTAAAGTCCAGGAAGAGGATTATAGTAGAAACCCTGCGAAACCATATTCTTGTCATCCTGAAGGATATAGCTTGCACCGAAATCAAGTGTCATCTTATCTTTCAGGAACTTGGTTGTGTTGCGCAGAGTGAAGTTATAGCGGTTGTAGCCGCTGTTCGGAAGAATATTCGTGGCGTTTGTCGTAGCCACAGAAATATAAGTCTGGTTCTTATTGTTTCCAGTTGACAGTGAAAGAGTGTTCATCTCATTCACCCCTGTACGGAAGAAGCCAGAAGGATCATAGCCGCTATTCACTATAGGTCCCCAGCTGTCGAGCGTATTAGGAAGGTTGCCGTATTTGCTCTGCATCTTCGGCATCATATACGCAGATGAGAAGGTTGTGTTGTTTGAATAAGTCACTGAAGTCTTGCCTGCCACTCCTTTCTTGGTGGTTATCATGACGACTCCCGCAGCAGCCATATTTCCATAGAGCGCAGCCGCAGAAGGTCCGGTAAGCATCGTGATGCTCTCGATGTCGTCTGGGTTAAGGTCGGCAACACCGTCTGTTCCAGGCTGGTTTGAATACACAGACCCTTCACTTCCGCCATTCATCATGTTGTACATCGGTACTCCATCGATCACATATAGCGCAAGGTTGTCTGAAGTAATGGACTTGATTCCGCGCATCACGACACGTGAAGCACCACCGGCCGAGTTGGATGAGTTTATCGTCACACCGGCAACTTTTCCATTGAGAGAGGAGATGAAGTTGGCATCCCTGACAGTCATGATGGCGTCCGACTTGACCTGCTGCACATTGTAGCTCAGAGCTTTTTCCGAGCGTTTAATGCCAAGGGCCGTCACAACGACTTCATCGAGAAATTCCGAAGACACCTCCAGCATGAAGTCTATTTTTGCCTGACCTGTCCAGGTGATTTCCTGTGAAGCATATCCTATAATGGATACTACTATCACATCATTTTGCTTGAGACCGGAAAGAGTGTATTCCCCGTCAAGTCCAGTAGTAACGCCACCGTTGCTTCCACGGACCATAACTGCGGCACCGACAACAGGGCCGACATCGTCAGTTACAACTCCAGAGACGATACCCCCCCCTGGTTTCACCAGGGTTCTGGGCTGAAGCTACAGATGGCATCAAAATGCCCAGCATCACATAGATGGCAAGCGCTAAAAGCACCGGGCATTGATGACAATTTAATTTAAACATAAAATTTGATTATTAATTATAAGTTGCATGCCTTTTAAAGGCTATGCAAAGATAGTAAAAAAGCTTAATCGCTAAAATGTTTTAACACCACATGGACGATTTTCTGTATATCCAGAAGATACATGGATTCTTTATAATGCGGTATACCAACTACTTCCGGTCAAATGCAGCAGAGCGTTTCAGCACGAAGGTCGACCCGAGATATTTGGTGCGGACCTCATCGTCGGCGGCAAGGGCCTCAGGAGTGCCACTCTGGAGGATATTGCCCTCATATAGGAGATAGGCACGGTCGATGATGGCAAGTGTCTCTCCGACATTATGGTCTGTGATGATGACGCCTATGTTCTTGTACTTGAGCTTGGCAATGATGTACTGGATATCCTCGACAGCAATTGGGTCGACTCCGGCGAAAGGCTCGTCAAGAAGGATGAACTTAGGGTCTATCGCAAGGGCGCGGGCAATCTCACACCTGCGCCGCTCGCCTCCGGACAGCTGGATTCCGAGGCTCTTGCGAACCTTGTGGAGGTTGAACTCATCTATAAGGGACTCAAGGCGGTCTTTCCTCTCCGCCCTGGTGAACTGTTTCGACATCTCCATCACGGACATTATGTTGTCCTCAACGGAAAGCTTCCGGAAAACTGATGCCTCCTGTGCAAGATATCCGACACCTTTCTGGGCACGTTTATACATAGGCAGCGAAGTGATGTCCTCGTCATCCAGATATATTTTCCCTGCATTGGGGACAATAAGTCCTGTAATCATGTAGAAACTTGTGGTCTTTCCTGCACCGTTAGGTCCAAGGAATCCGACAATCTCCCCCTGCTCCACTTCCATGGAGACACCCTTCACAACTGTTCTCGGGCCATATTTCTTTACAAGATTTTCACAACGGAGTTTCATAACATCTAAATTATCAAGATAACATTACTTTATATCAAGGCCAAAATCAGAAACAAGGTTCTTGACCTCCTCGTTCTGGGCCATAAGGTCCATAGCCTTTTCACCTGGCAGATATGCGATCGGACCTTTCTCTTCCGACGGCATGACATCAACCCTAAGGCGGACAGCGGCTCCGGTCAGCCTCTGGAAATTCCCCTCCAGTTCATGCAGGCACTTCTCGCGGATCCAGTCTTTCTGGGCTTCATTAAGAACTTTGAAGGTAACGATCTTGCCTTCCGGTGAATCCTCGGAGGACAGCACTGCCGTGGATATAGTATTTGCAAGCCTTGGCTTGGATGCATACACACCGGCAAGCTCCTGCCATTTCTGCCTGATGACATCTTCTGTCAGTTCAACCTTGCCGGCTATGATTTCCGGGGCAGCCTCCACTTTCTCCTTTACTTCTGTCAGCGACTTGATCGACAAAGAGGACTGGCCTGTCCTGGAAGCCCTCGTCCGGCGTACTTTAGGCCCTTCCGCCCTGGCTTCGTCCTGCGGTGCAGGAGCTGGGACAGGAGCAGATGCAGGTGCACCGCCATGTACAGGTTCCTGCTGTGCTGCGGAATCTGCAGCAGGCCTGATATCGGACTTCGGCTGAACGGGCATTGGAGAATCCGCTGGAACTGGCTGAGGCTCCGCTGCGGGCTGTACACGGGCCGCCACAGGAGCGGCGGCAGGAGTTGCGGCAGGTGCAATTGCCGGAGCCTGGCCCACAGGAGCGGCAGACACAGCGGAAGGAGATGCCGCAAGCGGTGACATCAGCATAGACAGCCGCATCAGGGTGAATTCGATATGCAGTCTCGGATTGACGCTCGCCTTATAGCCGGTCTCACAGGCAGTCGTGACAGACAGGGCATCATACAGGAACTTCAGCGGACACCTGCCGGCCTGCTCCTGATATTTCGCCTTCAGCGATTCCGGAAGCTCCAGCAAGGCGTCTAGCCCAGCGCTCCTGCTGACTATCAGGTCCCTGAAATGCGAGCTTAGCGCAGCTATGAAATGCAGGGCATTGAATCCCTTGGCCAATATCTCGTCGAATTTCAGCAAGGCTGTCGGATAATCCCCCTTGAGGAAAGCCTCTACCAATGAGAATGAATACTCATAGTCAAGGACATTCAGGTTTTTAAGGACATCCTGGTACTTCACGTCCGTCCCGCAGAATGCAACGGTCTGGTCAAAGATAGTAAGGGCATCACGCATGGCACCGTCAGCCTTTGTAGCGATCACGTGAAGGGACTCATCATCTATATTGATGCTCTCCTTGGAGGCTATACCCCTCAGATTCTTCACGATATTGTCTACTGTAATCCTGTTGAAGTCGTATGTCTGGCACCTTGACAGTATGGTAGGGAGTATCTTGTGCTTTTCCGTTGTCGCCAAGATGAATATGGCATGTGCAGGAGGCTCCTCGAGCGTCTTGAGGAAGGCGTTGAATGCCGACTGCGAAAGCATGTGCACCTCGTCGATGATATATACGCTGTATCTGCCGACCTGCGGAGGGATCCGGACCTGGTCCATAAGTGCCTTGATGTCGTCTACGCCATTGTTCGAGGCTGCATCAAGCTCATGTATGCAATAGGAGCGCCCCTCTGCAAACGACCTGCAGGACTCACACTCTCCGCACGGCTCCATGTCCGGAGACGGACTGGTGCAGTTGATTGTCTTTGCAAATATCCTCGCCGTACTTGTCTTGCCGACTCCACGGGGACCGCAGAAAAGATAGGCATGTGCCAGCTGCCCCCTCACTATGGAGTTCTTAAGTGTCTGTGCTATATTGTCCTGGCCTACCAGTGTCTCAAAGGTGTCCGGCCTGTATTTTCTTGCTGATACTATATATTGTGCCATAACAGTCTGTCCGACTAAATTAAAATCAGTGCCAATTTGGCAAAGTTAAGAAACAGTTTTGAATTTATTCGCACAATCTTTGTAACTTTGCTGCAGAAAATGAGAATCAGGATGAAGAAAAGATTTTTAATCATGGTCGCTGCTGCGATCATTCCCATTGCAATGTCTGCACAGGCACAGATCACTACAAAGAAGATGAAACTGGAGGATTTCCCAGAAAAGACGACAAAAGTTGTCCTTTCTGGAAACATATTCCTTGACGGGGAGCTTGAGGAGGCTGTCAAGAACAACTGGACCCTGTCCCCTTACGAATTCTGCACACAGGAAGAGTTCGAGAAGCTCAAAGGGAGCGAAGACTACTATTTCCTCATGACAGTCAAAGGCCAGTTCAGGAAAGAGGCAGAGCCTGGAATCGAGATGCTCTCGATTGTAAAGGGAGGGAAAGGAGCAGACAAGAACATAAACAAGATGCTCGAAGTCGTGACCGTGCCCCTGCGTTCATCAGAATATCCTTCAGGGAGGGAAATGGTTTTCCTGCCTGCCCTCATTGACATAATGCAGGCGCATGTTGTAGCATCCATGGACAAGGACCTGAATGCATATGGCGGACTCGGCAACTACTGCCTCAACATTGCGGAAGCAAAGGGGATGGACATTGTTTTCTCAGAGGATGACATTGCAGAGAATGTCAATGAAGGCGTAATGGCCAACATATTCAAGGACAAGGCAAGGGCTGTCAGCGAAGAGGAGGCGGACGCACTGATGGAAGAAAGGGCTGACGACACAATAGTCAGCTATGTTGTAGCCCCTTACGATCCGCAGCCAGGCTCATTCTGCTATAAGCTGATGATCTGTGCCAGGACACACAAGCTTTACTATTTCAGGAAACACAAGATTACAGAAAGCACCGGAACCGGCTTCCTCACCGAGGATCTTCGGAGAATCTGTGCAAGATAGGGATGATTACAGGAAAGACAGAATGCGGGCTGCAATATGCAGTCAAGAGGAGCGGCTCGGCAGTCGGCTACTGCGCGTTGAGCATAAGATGCGGGACCAGGGATGAGAGTCCAGACGGTTCCGGTGGAAGCAGTTTCCACAGCGGTATCGCACATTTCACCGAGCACACGATATTCAAGGGGACAGAAAAGAAATCAGCCTCTGTGATAAACGGATATCTGGACAGGCTTGGAGGAGAACTGAACGCCTATACGACCAAGGAGGAGATTGTGCTCCACGCCACTGTCCTTAAAGAGGATCTCAGGAAGGCCGCATCCCTGCTGTTTGAGCTTGCGACATCCCCGACATTCCCGGAAGACGAGACAGAGACTGAGAAAGGAGTCGTCATAGATGAGATCAATTCCTATAAAGACGCCCCTGCTGAAGAGATATACGACATGTTTGAGGAGATGCTCTTTTCCGGGCATCCCCTTTCCAGCCCTATACTCGGGACTGCAGCCTCTGTCAAGAAAATAAAGTCATCCGAGCTGCTGAAGTTCGTCAAGGAGAAATTCATCCCCCGGGAGATGGCCTTCACCATTGTCGCCGACATGGAGGAGAAAAAGATGGCGGGCCTTGCCGAGGACCTTTCAGGGAAATTCTTCGGCCACGAAGCGAGGCCGCAAGACAGCCGGTGCACTCCGGGGCAACTGTATACAAGAAAACCGGCGATACCGGTAAACCGTTTTGACAAGACCGTCAGCAGAAAGAGCCATCAGGCGAACTGTGTAATCGGAGGGCTTGCACCTTCTCTATATGAAGAGAAAGAAAGGATTACGACAGTGCTGCTCTGCAATATACTCGGAGGTCCGGCAAACAATTCAATCCTGAATTCTGTACTGCGTGAAAAAAACGGATGGGTATACGGCATTGAATGCTCATACACCCAATATGCCGATACAGGAATTGTCGCCATCTGCCTCGGATGCGACAGGGAAAACATAGAAAAGTGCATGAAGGCCATTGACAAGGAGCTGTACAGGATACAGAATATCCCGATGTCGCCCGGAAGGCTGAAAGCTGCCAAGAAGCAGCTGCTCGGACAGCTCGCCATAAGTTCTGACAACGGCGAGACGCAATGCCTCTCAATGGGCAAGTCGCTCCTGGCATATGGGCAGATATCATCCAGTACGCAGAACAAGGAAAAGATAGAGGGCATCACCTCAGAGGACATCCAGGAAATGGCCAGGAAGCTGTTCTCTCCGGAGAAGCTCTCAAGGCTGACTTTCATATAGGAAATCCCATATACATTAACCCCTGGAACATGGACAACATATACAGATATATAAAAGAGCACTCATCAGGGCAGACTGAAGCCCTCAACTGGATCGAGAGACAGACCAACATAAGGACAAACCACGCCAGGATGCTGTCTGGATCCGTGCAGGGCCGCCTCCTTACAATGATGACTGGGATGATCCAGCCGTCAAGGGTGCTTGAGCTGGGGACTTTCACAGGGTACTCCGCAGTATGTATAGCCATGGGGCTTACCCCAGGCGCACATATTGACACCCTTGAGATCAACGACGAGCTTGAAGACCTGATCCTTGAAGGATTCGAAAGGGCCGGGTTCAGCGATATGATCACAATCCATATAGGCGATGCCAAGCAGACCCTTGCAGGATTCCGTGCAGAGATGGGGCTTCCCGGAACAGAAGAATCCCATGCCCAGACAGCCCCTGGCGTGGTCCGGAGGGAATTTTACGACATGGTCTACATGGACGCGAACAAACGGGAGTACTGTGAATACTATGAACTTGTCTTTGACATGGTCCGTCCAGGAGGCTATATCCTTGCTGACAATGTCCTGTGGGACGGGAAAGTATGCCAGGACCCTCTTCCGCAGGACAAGCAGACCCTCGGAATCGCCAGGTTCAACGACATGGTAGCGGCAGACCCCCGCGTAGAGTCTGTAATCCTGCCTCTGCGCGATGGGCTGAACCTCATACGAAAGAAATAAAGTGCCTGCTACTGCCTTGTGATGCGTGCTCCAAGGGCATTCAGACGGATGTCTATGTCCTCATAGCCGCGGTCAATCTGCTCGATATTTCCGATTACGCTTGTACCTTTTGCTGACATCGCGGCAATCAGGAGTGCAATACCCGCACGGATGTCCGGAGAGACCATGTTGTTTGCCTTCAGGCAGAACTTATGGTCATGGCCTATGACAACAGCGCGGTGCGGGTCGCAAAGGATTATCTGCGCCCCCATGTCGATGAGCTTGTCCACAAAGAACAGCCTGCTCTCGAACATTTTCTGATGGATGAGGACGCTGCCCTTGCACTGCGTGGCCACCACGAGCATAACACTCAGCAGGTCAGGTGTAAGTCCTGGCCACGGTGCATCTGCGAGAGTCATGATCGAACCGTCAAGGAAAGAATCGATGACATAGCTTTCCTGCTCCGGAACGAAGATGTCATCACCTCTCTGCTCCAGATGGATGCCCAAACGGCGGAAACAGTCCGGTATTATACCGAGGTTCCCATATGAGACATCCTTGATTGTGAGAGAGCTGCGGTTCAGGGCAGCCATCCCGATGAAGCTACCGACTTCAATCATGTCCGGCAGAATCCTTATTTCAGCCCCGTGCAGTTTCTCAACACCTCTAACAGTCAAGAGGTTGGATCCGACTCCGTCAATATTTGCGCCCATGGACACAAGAAGGCGGCAAAGCTGCTGGATATATGGCTCACAGGCGGCATTGTATATCGTGGTAGTCCCCTCAGCCAGTGACGCTGCCATCAGGATATTGGCTGTACCGGTCACAGATGCCTCATCAAGAAGCATATAGCATCCTTTCATGCGCTCTCCGCCAGGAACAGCAAGAAGAAAAGCCTTCTTGTCATGGTCATATTCAAGCGATGCGCCGAGGTTCACCATGCCCGTGATATGCGTATCCACCCTGCGCCGTCCTATCTTGTCCCCTCCAGGCTTCGGGAAATATGCCTTCCCGAAACGTGCAAGCAGAGGGCCTACCACCATAACCGAGCCTCGCAGAGCAGCACATTTCCTCACAAAGTCATCACTTGCAATATAGTTAGAATCAACCTCATCTGCCTTGAAAGTATAGCGTCCCTTCTCATGCCTTGTGACCTTCACCCCCATTCCCTCCAGAAGCAGGATGAGATTGCGGACATCAAGGATTTCCGGCACGTTGGATATTGTAACCTCCTCGTCTGTCAGCAGTACTGCACTGATGACTTCCAGGGCTTCATTCTTGGCACCCTGAGGACGGATTGTCCCGCTCAGCTTGTGCCCGCCTTCTATTACAAATGAACTCATATTCTTATTGTCTATATATGTTCGACTTCAGGATGCAGGAGTATGTCAAATTTCTCCTTCACCGATGCCATTATCCTGTTTTCCAGAGAAATTATTTCATCCGGGGATGCATTGCCCGTCAGGTTCACGATCACGAGCGGCTGCCTTGAATAAACCCCCGCATTGCCTTCCGAATACCCTTTCCACCCGCACTGCTCTATCAGCCAGGCAGCAGGAATCTTCACAAAACCGGAGCCTGCCTCAAAATGAGGGACATTGCACCCCTCTCCATGTTCAAGCCTTGCAATTGAGAGAACCTTTTCATAGGCTGACCTCGGCACGACCGGGTTCTTGAAGAAGCTGCCGGCACTTCCAAGTTCCGAGACATCAGGAAGTTTCTCACGGCGGATACCGATGATTGTGTCACGGACCAGAGATGGAGTGACTCCACCCTGGCCAGCGGCTGCCTCCACTGCAGATTTCAGATGCCCGTATCCGAGAACTGGCCCGGAAAACTCCGACAGGCGGAACACCACAGAAGTTATTATGTAACGACCCTTGCGGTCTGTCTTGAACAAGGACTCACGGTATCCATATCCGCATTCCTCACTCCGGAACGACACGGTCCTGCACAAGACTGTGTCAAAGCAGTTTACACTATATATGATATCCTTTGCCTCAACACCATATGCGCCAACATTCTGTACAGCAGAAGCACCGGCCTCCCCTGGTATATGCGACAGGTTTTCCGGTCCCCAAAGGTCCTTAGCGGCAGCCCATGCGCAGAATTCGTCCATAGGGACCCCGGCACCGACCTCATAAAAGACGGATGCGCCACGTTCCTGGCTTTCTCTGTCTGCTGTCAGGCCAGAAGCATCCGCAGAGCCAGGAAAGACCTGTCTTATGAAACGGATACCGGAATGCAGCAATGTCCCCGGAAAATCACCGGTGAACAGAAGGTTGCTTCCTTCTCCGATATGCAGTACAGGCTTCGGGAGATCAGATATTGTGACATCCTGGCCCCCTTTGCCATAAAGGACATACAGGTCGTCTATCGAGTCATATTCCACGACACATGCAGCGGACACCTTCATCCTGAAGGTGTTCCGCTGTACTATATCCTGGCTATATTGTATTTTCAGCATTCCCTATCCGATCTCTGCTCCGTTGGAAAGAGTCTCCTGAGGAGTTATGAAACGCATCTCACCGTCTCCCTGGCGCGCCATAAGGATCATTCCCTTTGATTCGATTCCGCGTATCTTGCGCGGAGCAAGGTTTGCGAGTATGCAGATCTGCTTTCCGACCATATCCTCCGGAGCATAATATTCTGCAATGCCGGAAACTATTGTACGCGTATCAATGCCGGTATCGATTGTCAGCTTAAGCAGCTTGTCAGTCTTAGGGACGCGCTCTGCCTCAAGCACTGTGGCAGTCCTGATGTCCATTTTTCCGAAGTCATCAAAAGAGACCTCATCTTTCTGTGGAGCCACAACCTTTGCAGCCTCGGCAGCCGCAACAGCCTCTTTCTCTGCCCTTATCACCCCAAGACGGTCAAGCTGGGCCTGTATAGCATCGTCCTCGATCTTCGCGAACAGAAGTTCGGCGGCACCGATCTGATGTCCCTCAGGAAGCAGGCCGGCATTCCCGAGCATATCCCATTTCAGGCACACTCCCCCGCAAGACGCAGTGCACTCATCCGCACAGGTATGAAGAGCAGCGGCCTCCCCGTCCCTGTATGTGTTGACAGTCTCCTGCTCACCGAGGCGATGGTCAGTTCCGGCATAGATGGACACACCGAGCATCTTGCGCAGCTTCTCTGAAGAGAACGGCAGGAACGGCTCGAAAGCGATGGCAAGCGAGGCACATATCTGCAGACTGACATTCAGTATTGTCGCACAGCGGTCCATGTCTGTCTTCGCAACCTTCCACGGCTCCGTATCGGATATATATTTGTTTCCGGCACGGGCAATGTTCATGGCCTCCCTCAAAGCCTCACGGAAATGATAGCCCTCAATATATCTCTCCATATTGGCCCTGAGGACAGGTATCTCAGCAAGAGTCTCCCTGTCGATGTCAAGAAGTTCTCCCACGGCAGGGACCTTCCCTCCGAAATACTTATGTGTCAATACAATGGCACGATTGACAAAGTTTCCGAATATTGCGACAAGCTCGCTGTTGTTCCTTGCCTGGAAATCCTTCCATGAAAAGTCATTGTCCTTTGTCTCAGGCGCATTGGCTGTCAGGACATAGCGCAGCACGTCCTCCTTGCCCGGGAAATCCTTGAGATACTCATGCGCCCATACTGCCCAGTTGCGTGAAGTCGAGATCTTGTCTCCCTCCAGGTTCAGGAACTCGTTTGCTGGCACATTCTCCGGAAGAATATACCCTCCGTATGCCTTCAGCATTGAAGGGAAGACGATGCAGTGGAACACGATGTTGTCCTTGCCGATGAAATGCACCAGCTTCGTATCCTGCGACTTCCACCATTTCTCCCAAGACTGCGGAAGCAGTTCCTTTGTATTCGAGATATATCCTATCGGGGCATCGAACCACACATAGAGCACCTTGCCCTCGGCACCCTCGACCGGCACAGGAACACCCCAGTCAAGGTCGCGGCTCACGGCACGCGGCTGAAGACCGCCGTCAATCCAGCTCTTGCACTGACCGTAGACATTGCTCCTCCATTCCTTGTGTCCGTCCAGGATCCATTCGGAAAGCCACTTCTCATACTGGTCAAGAGGGAGATACCAATGCTTTGTCTTCTTCTTCACAAGTGCACTTCCGCTGAGGGAAGACTTCGGGTCTATCAGTTCGTCAGGCGAAAGGGTGCTGCCGCACTTCTCGCACTGGTCACCGTATGCGCCTTCTGCCCCGCACTTCGGACATGTGCCGGTGATATACCTGTCGGCAAGGAATGTCCCGGCCTCTTCGTCATAATACTGCTCACTTTCCTTTTCGATGAACTTGCCTTCATCGTACAGCTTGCGGAAGAACTCAGACGCCGTGGCGGCATGAGTCTCCGAAGAGGTCCTTGAATAGATGTCGAAATTTATCCCGAGACCCGAAAACGAGTCACGGATAACCTTGTTGTATTCATCCACGATATCCTGCGGAGTGCATCCCTGCTTCTGCGCCTTGATTGTGATAGGCACACCATGCTCATCCGAGCCGCAGACATAGAGCACATCCTCCCCTCTCATCCTGAGATACCTCACATAGATGTCCGCAGGCACATACACCCCTGCAAGATGTCCGATATGCACCGGTCCGTTCGCGTACGGAAGCGCGCATGTGACCAAAGTTCTTTTGTAGTTCTTGTCCATATATAATGATATTTATTTTACTATTTGATTATAAGTCCTCTTCCAAGACGGTCCATGATGATGTTCCTCGTAGAGTTCAGCCCCGTAATCTCTTTCATCGCATTGATAAGGGCCTCCTGGTCCGCAGTATTCTTCATCATGGATTTAAGTTCTGCAATCTTCCTCTCAATCCTTTTTGCCTTGTATGTAAGTATTGCCCTCGGGACATAGGTCGCAAGCCTTGTGTCCTCAGTGGTCATCGACTCCCTGAAATTTGTCACTGTAAGGTCGTATTTCGGGATGAGAAGGTCTGAGACAAGGTTTGCCATGCTACGGTCCTGGCTATCCATCAGCCCGGAGACAATCTGGTTCTGCCCGAGCCCCTCCTCATAATATTCGAAATACTGCTCATAAGCCTTATGGTACAGGACATTGACAAAGTCCTCATTGTCTGCAGCCAGCGAACTGTCTATGAAATCCGCCACAGTCATCGGCTCTTCGGAATAGAAGTCTGAATCACGCTCGAACATCAGGTTGTCCTGCCCGTTCCTCAGTATAAATTCAAGAAGCTCCCTCTCGCAAGGCTCAAGCAGCGGGTCCCCGGCTGGCGGCTGGACTATGATCTCCACAGGCTGGACATCATAGTCCGGAGGAATCTGCACATAGCTGTCATCTTCAGGAATATAGTCCGGCGGAGGGACTGCATCAACGGCATTCCCGGCCCTGCTCTCCATACGCTGGCGTTCACGCTCCTGCTGCTTCCTGTCCGCCTCAATCATATCACGGCGCGTATGTGAGATCCTTGCAAAAAGGACCTGCGGCTCGATATTGAACTTCATGCTGCAGCTCTCCACATATACGGAACGCTTCACAGCATCCGGAATCATGGCAACAGTATCAGCGATGTCATTGATCAGATTGGCTTTCTTCAGCGGATCATTCCCGGTCTCCCCGAGCAGAAGGTCTGTCTTGAAACTGATGAAATCCTGCTCATGTGCAGCAATGAACGCATTGACCTCATCAAGCGTATGCTTGCGCGAATACGAATCCGGGTCATCACCGTCCGGAAGCAGCACTACCTTTACATTCAGCCCTTCCTTCAGCACAAGCCCGATTCCCCTCAGGGCAGCATGTATTCCTGCAGAGTCTCCGTCATATATTATTGTCACATTCTCAGTGAACTTCCTTATCAGCCTTATCTGCTCAATCGTAAGCGAAGTCCCGCTGGAGGCAACGACATTTGTTATGCCGAGCTGGTGCATCGAGATCACATCCAGATATCCCTCTACAAGTATGCACCTGTCCTGGCGTGAAATCTCGTTCTTGGCAAAATAGATCCCGTACAGGGACTTGCTCTTGACATATATCTCCGTCTCAGGAGAATTCACATATTTAGCGACAGACTTGTCCGTCTTCAGGGTACGGCACCCGAATGCTATCACACGCCCGCCGACAGAATGGATCGGGAAGACAACCCTGTCATAGAAACGGTCGACAAGCGAGCCGTCGTCCCTCTTCACACATAGCCCTGTATCTACCAGGAACTCCTCCTTGAAGCCTGCCCCCCTTGCAGCCTTTGCCAATATATTCCTGCCTGCTGGCGCCCATCCGAGACCGAATTTCGCAATAGTCTCATCCTCCAGGCCCCTGGACTTGAAATACTGGTATCCTATCGCCTCGCCTTCCGGAGTCTTCAGTGACTCCCTGAAGAATTTCCAGGCATATTCAGAAACAAGAAGCAGACTCTCATTGCGCTGCCTGCTTGCTATCTCCTCCGCCGTCTCCTCTTTCTCATGTACCTCTATATGATATTTTGCGGCTATGTACTTCAGGGCCTCGACATACGAGACGGATTCATGCTCCATGACAAACCCCACGGCCGTACCTGACTTTCCGCAGCCGAAGCACTTGTATATTCCCTTGGAAGGAGAGACATAGAAAGACGGGGTCTTCTCGTTATGGAAAGGACAGCATGCAATGTAATTTGCACCCCGCCGCTTCAGCGTCACGAAGTCCCCGACAATGTCTTCAATCCTGGCTGTATCCAGAATCTTGTCTACCGTTTCCTTTGGAATCATACAGTACAGGCCCTACTGTTCGTCAACTTTCTCGTAATCAACATCCTTTGCATCCAGGACCCCAGCTTCGGAAGCCGCTCCAGATGCCTGTCCGCCGTATGCTCTCTTGGCACGGTTCATCTGTACTGTAGCCAGCAGTTCCGACACGCCATAGACCAGCACACATATCCCGGCGACAAGAGTCAATGTGGCCGCCGAACCGAATGGATTGAAAAGCAGCAGGATGCCGCCTATAATGCACAATACGGGAAGTACGAACGCGAAGAAACGCATGCCCAGCAGCCTGAATGCACTGCCGAGCACCACTATCTGGAAAATGCCGAGCACAAGCAGCAATACTCCAAGGAGAATGACAACCACATTCGCAACAGCTGCAGGGAACATGAAAAGCACCGTTCCAAGAATAATGTCGACAACAGAGTTCACGGCCATAAGCCCAAGGGTATTCCTGTCCTTCCCTGTCGCCCCCATTATTACCGAGACAACCCCTGAGGCAATCAGGAATGCCGCAAGGAGCTTCACCACAAACACCAGGGAACTTGCCGGCCTTGCGACCATTATCACGCCCAGGACTATTGCAAAGACGGCCCTGAACCAGCCGCCGAATCTACCCTTGAATCCAAATGTTATCATAATCAATTATATTGTCAAATCCATGTTCTCCTGGCAGCACCTGGACATGCCAGTGCCGCTTCATGCCATAAACTGCAAAAATAGGAATTTTTTAGTATTTTCGCGGCAATTTTCCCGATTCAGCATACGGAAAGGGCAATTATCAAGAATAAAATGAAACTTTACGACAACCATAACCATAGCCAGTTCTCATTTGACGGGCACCGCACCAGCGTCAGGAGGTCCGCCGAGGCAGCATTGGCTGCCGGACTTGGAGGAATATGCTTCACTGACCATTGCGACTTCCATGTCCCACCGATGAAGGCTGCATATGAGAACCTTGTATCTGAAGTATTTGACGTTGAAGCGCAGCAGAAAGAAATCAATGAAGTATCCCATGACATACCAGGGATCCGGATATTGAAAGGCATTGAGGCCGGCATGTACCATGGATGCAGGGAACAGATCAGGGAGCATCTCTCCGCGCACAGTTTCGACCAGGTCATTGCATCAGTCCATTACATAGATGACACAGACCCGTTCTATGGAGGCTATTACGAAGGGAAGACGTGGAAAGAAGCCTACGGCCATTACCTGGAGACCATATACGAGGAAATCACCTGGCTGAAGGATTTCGACATCCTCGGGCACTACGACTATGTTGCAAGATACGCACCCTATCCCCAGTCCAGCATAATGTATGCAGATTTCGCGGACATCCTGGATGAAATACTCCGGTTCCTGGCATACGAGGGGAAAGCCCTGGAAATCAACACCAAGACATATCAGGACTATAACGGGCGCACTCCCGTCCTGGACAAGAATATCCTGCTTCGTTTCCGTGAACTGGGAGGCGAGGGAATCAGCCTCGGCTCAGACTCGCACGACCCGTCAAGGACCGGGGACAAATTCTGTCATTATTCGGAATTCATAAAGTCACTCGGCTTCAGATGGACAGTGCATTTCGAGGCACGCAAGGCCATATTCTCTGGAATATGATCTGGCAGCGCCGTCAATTGGCGACCTCGCATATGAATTTCATACGCACAAGGCGCACTTCCATCTCCTCGTAGTCTGACCCGAGCTCGTTTATGGCATCCTCTATAGAATCGGACTCTGCCTCCTCCATGAAATAATCATAGATGTCGGAAACCACATCCTCATCAAGGTTCTGCTCTATATAATAATTGAGGTTAAGGCTGAATCCGGAATTGACGATAGCCTCTATCTCTTCCAGAAGTTCATCCATCTCAAGTCCCTTGGCCTCAGCAATATCCTCAAGGGGGAGCTTCTTGTCAACGCTCTGGATTATGAAGACCTTGTTGGCAGACTTGTTGACAACAGATTTCAGAACAAAGTCATCCGGACGCTCAATGTCATTTTCCTTGACATACCTGTCAATGAGGGCAACGAACTCCCTTCCGTATTTATGCGCCTTTCCGTCACCGACACCCTGGCAGTTCTTAAGTTCATCAAGATTCACCGGATACATTATTGACATGTCCTCCAGGGACGAGTCGCTGAAGATTACCCATGACTGCACGCCGAGCTTTTTCGACATTGATTTCCTGAGGTCCTTCAGCATTGCAAGCAACGTCGCATCACCGCCTCCTCCGCCACGGACTGCGGCAGCAGAATCTTCATCCTCATCCTCACCCTCGGCAAATTCGCGGTCCTCGACCAGCATAAGTTCATGCGGATTGGCCAGGAATTCACGTCCCTTGTCCGTGACAGAGATAAGTCCGTATGATTCAATCTCCTTATCCAGGAAATGCATGATTATGCCCTGCCTTATGACAGCCGTCCAGAACTTGACGGTATGGTCCTTCCCTGCACCGAAGAACTCAAGCATATCATGCTTGTATGACTTTATGAGAGAATTATATACCCCGGCAAGGATATTCGCGATATGCTCTGTCTTGAAACGCTCCGGCATAGACATGACAAGCTCCATGACAAGCGACATCTCCTCCCTTCCGTCAAATTTCTTCTTGGGATGCAGGCAATTGTCGCAGGCCCCGCAGTTCTCCTCGTGATATTCTTCACCGAAATAGTTGAGAAGCAATTTCCTGCGGCACTGGTTTGACTCGGCATATGCTACTGTCTCCAGAAGAAGCTGCCTGCTTATCTCCTGCTCGGCCACAGGTTTCCCCTGCATGAATTTCTCAAGCTTCTGTATATCCTTATAGCTGTAGAAAGTAAGGCATGTGCCCTCGTTTCCATCACGTCCTGCACGCCCGGTCTCCTGGTAGTATCCCTCAATGCTCTTCGGGATGTCGTAATGTATCACAAAGCGTACATCCGGCTTGTCGATCCCCATACCGAAAGCGATGGTGGCAACTATTACATCCACCTCCTCCATAAGGAATTTGTCCTGGTTCTCCGCACGGGTCTTCGCATCCAGTCCGGCATGATATGGCAATGCCTTTATTCCATTGATGTTCAGAAGTTCTGCAAGTTCCTCGACTTTCTTCCTGCTGAGGCAATAGATTATTCCGGACTTGCCCGGATTCTGCTTTATGAACTTGATAATCTCACGCTTGGGATCTGACTTGTCACGGATCTCATAATACAGGTTAGGCCTGTTGAAAGAAGACTTGAACACCCTGGCATCCGTCATGCCGAGATTCTTCTGTATGTCATGCTGCACCTTAGGCGTGGCTGTAGCCGTCAATGCAATCACAGGAGCATGGCCTATCTCCTCCATTATGGCCCTGATACGGCGGTACTCCGGACGGAAGTCATGCCCCCATTCTGAGATACAGTGAGCCTCGTCTATGGCATAGAATGAAATCTTCACATCTTTCAGCAGGGCGATGTTGTCAGCCTTCGTAAGGGACTCCGGAGCGACATAGAGAAGTTTCGTCACGCCGGAGAGCAGGTCTTCCTTGACCTCTGCTATCTGGGCCTTCGACAATGAAGAATTGAGGAAATGCGCAATTCCCTCCCGGCCTGAGACAAAACCGCGTATTGCATCCACCTGGTTTTTCATCAGTGCAATCAACGGAGATATGACTATGGCCGTCCCGTCCATCACAAGTGCAGGAAGCTGATAGCAAAGGGATTTTCCGCCCCCCGTCGGCATAAGGACAAAAGAGTTGTTGCCAGAGACAAGGTTGGCAATTATTTCCTCCTGCTGTCCCTTAAAGGAGTCAAAGCCAAAAAATTCCTTTAATTTTCTGTGAAGCGTTGAAGAATCTATTTCCATAATAGGGTCAATTCAAAATTGTCAATCGGCTTCTTCCGAGAAACCAAACCAAAATTATAATAATATTTTTGCTATAACAAATTTTTATTTGTGTTTTTAGTTGTATTTTTGCGCGCTTAAACTAAAAAATGATTTTAAAATGGCTACAGGGCACATTGAAGATTATCGTGACGACGAGAGTATTACTGTGCACAGGAACATGGAAATACTCCATACATTCAATTCTTTTCTCCACAATGAGGCGACAGGCGGGATTCTGCTGCTGATATGCGCAGTGACTGCGGTAATAATGGCCACAATACCGGAAGGACAATGGTTTGACAGGATGTGGGACACCAGCGCGAGCCTGTCAATAGGAAGCTTCTCGATAGACATGACCCTCAGGAACTGGATAAATGACGCACTTATGGCGGTATTCTTTTTCTATGTCGGCCTTGAGATCAAGCGGGAGATGCTCGTCGGACAGCTGTCGTCAATCCGCAGGTCAATACTTCCGATCATGGCCGCGCTTGGAGGAATGATAGTACCTGCACTTATATATACTCTGTTCAACCATGGCAATCCGGAGATGGCGCACGGATGGGGGATACCGATGGCGACCGACATCGCATTTGCGATAGGGGTGCTGTCCATCCTCGGAAGCAGGGTACCCGCCGGAATCAAGATCTTCCTGACCGCACTGGCAATAGCCGACGACCTCGGAGCCATCATTGTGCTGGCGATATTCTATCCGACCCACGCACTGCACCTGAGCTACCTGCTCTATGTAGTGCTCATCATGGCTGTGCTTTACTTATTCAGCCGATGCCATATCAGGAGCAGGCTTCTCTACATCCTGCCGGGACTTGTCATGTGGTATTTCACATATAAGTCTGGAGTCCATGCAACTATATCCGGTGTCCTCCTCGCGATGGTGATACCTTCAAGGGGCAACATCAACGAGATAAAGTTCCAGACGAAGGTCAACTACCTTCTCAAGAAATTCAGGGTGGCCAGCAACGGAGAGGTCCACGTCCTGGCAAGTCCTGAGCAGCAGCACATAATACACAGCATGGAAGAGGAGATACACAAGGTCGACCCGCTCATGCACATTTTCGAAAGCAGGCTGCACCCGGCAGTGACATTCCTCATAATGCCGCTTTTTGCACTGTCAAACGCGGGAGTGGCCTTTGACCTGGGCGTATTCTCCGGCTCTATCCCTACAATTACATCCGGAATATTCTTCGGCCTTCTCATAGGAAAGCCGGCCGGCATATTCCTGTTCAGCCTTCTCAGCATCAAATGCGGCATGGCACAGAAGCCACAGGGGGTATCGTGGAAACAGCTGGCTGCGGCAGGAGTGCTTGGAGGAATAGGCTTTACAATGTCGATATTTGTCAACGGCCTGTCTTTCTCCGACCCTGTGCTCACAGACCTTGGCAAGATAAGCATACTCCTCACATCGGTAACAGCAGCAATCGCAGGACTGATAGCAGTAGCTGCCACATGCAGGGGAAAGGCGACACAGCTCACGGCCGCTGACATACTTCCGGCAAAAACAAATCGCATAAAGCACGGGAATGTCAAATAAATTTACGACATTTGTAGCTTGTGCGTCCGCTGGAAGGCAGATGTGCATAAAAACACTGGGTAAACAAAACTTTTTAAATCAATAAAACAATGAAAACACTCAAATTTATTGCAATCGCAGCATCTGTTGCAATCCTCGCTGCATCATGCAAGTCAAACGGAGGAGTCAAGGTTGAGGCCCAGCTTCCTTCACAGTCAGAAATTGACTCTGTAAGCTACCTTATCGGTATAAATTTCGGCTACTTCATCAAGGCCAACAACTTCGGCGAGGACCTCAACTACGCCCAGATCAAGAAAGGCATGATGGACTTCATCAAGTCAGAGGGACAGCCAGGCGAAGAGGGATTCAACGACCAGTTCAAGATCAGCCCGGACGCAATGAACGAAATGTTCAACAGCTATATCCAGAAAAGGAACGCATACGAGGCTGAACTGAACCAGAAGACTGGTGAGAAATTCCTTGACGCAAACAAGATGAAAGACGGCGTAGTCGTTACAGAAAGCGGTCTTCAGTACAAGATTATCGAGGCCGGCAACGATGTCAAGGCTGGTCCTGTAGATACAGTATACGTACATTACACAGGAACCCTCATCGACGGCACTGAGTTCGATGCAAGCGACAGGGCGGGAGAGCCAGTCAAGATGTTCATGAACAGGGTAATCAAGGGGTGGACAGAAGGTCTCCAGCTCGTAGGTGAAGGCGGAAGGATCCAGCTCTTTATTCCGGCAGACCTCGCCTATGGCGCACGCAAGATGGGCAAGATTGAGGCAAACTCAACACTTATCTTTGACGTAGATGTAGTGAAAGTAGGAAAAGTCCCTGCAACTGAGGAGGAATAACAAGGACATGGAACTGGAAGGAAAAATAATCCGCAAGCTGAATGTCCAGACCGGCAATTCAGCAAGAGGCACTTGGGCAAAACAGGAATTTGTCCTGGAATACCAGGACGGCAACTACCCGGCCCAGGCCTGCCTTAACGTGTGGGGAGAAGACAAAGTCAAGGACCTGGAGAAATACCAGGTCGGGGACAAGGTCAAGGTCGCCTTCAACATCAACAGCCGTGAATACAATGGACGCTGGTACAATGACCTGAGGGCATGGAGAATTGAACCTGCCGGAGTTTCCGGCGGATATTCACATGGCAATAATGGATACGGCAGCACATCCGGCTCCGTTCCTCCAGCAGCCCCGATGCCGACAGCAGACGACATGCCGGCAGATCTGGGAGGCAGCGACGAGGACCTTCCATTCTAAGGAGAAGACAGCATATAAAAAGACAGCGGCCATCATGGTCGCTGTCTTTTTATATCTCCATCCATCTGATGTCCTTGTCCCTGTTCCACCAGGAAAGCTGGCGTTTTGCATAGTGGCGCGTATTCCGCTGGATAAGTTCAACTGCACGTTCCAGGGTTGTCACCGGACCGTCCGTCCATGCAGATGGCGTAGTAAGCCCGGCTCCTCCGGAGACAGTTCCGTCCACATAAGAATTGCCAGGGACAGAACCGGCATCCAGGTAATCAAGCCACTGGAAGATTTCCTTGTAGCCGACAGTCTGAAGCGCGGCAAGGCTGCGGAAATTCCTCAATGAGCGCACCTCTTCGACAAGCCCGTCGTCAATCATCTGGAGCACCCTGCGGTCAATCCTGTCATACAGGATATTCCTCGGACGGGTCAGGCCTATCTTCTCTATCTCAAAGCCACGCTTCTTCCTCGTAGAAGTCTTGAATGAAGAAAACGGACGACCGGTCATAAGGCATACCTCCAGTGCGCGTACCACCCTCTGGCCATTTGCGATGTCAATGGCGGCATAGCTCTCCGGGTCAAGACGCCTGAGGTCTAGCCTGAGCGACTCCACTCCCTCCACACGCAGCCTTTCTGTAAGTTCTGCACGCAGCGCAAGGTCCGCTGGAGGAAAATCATCAAGACCGTTGCAGACTGCATCAATATAGAAGCCCGAGCCTCCAGCCATGACAAGTGTCTCATGGCCCTGGGAGAAAAGGCTTTCAATAAGGTCTATCGCCTCAAGCTCATAGCGTCCTGCCGTATAAAGCTCCTCTACTGTATGTGACTGTATAAAATAATGCTTCACAGCGGACAGCTGCGAAGCAGACGGGACCGCAGTCCCGATTCTCATCTCACGGTACACCTGCCTCGAATCACAAGAGATGACAGGTGAACCATATTTCATTGCGGCCTCGATACTGTAGTCTGTCTTTCCGACAGCAGTCGGGCCAAGGATTATGACAAGCTTCTTTCCCATCAGGAGACACAAATCCTTGACAAGGAGCTACTCGTCCTCATCCTCATCGAAGATTTCCTCTCCTTCCTCATCCGCATCATTGTCATCATCCCAGTCCTCGTCCTCATCATCGTTTTCCGGATCCTTCTTCTTGTCATCAGGAAGATCCTCATAAGCGACATAGCCGTTTTCAAACTCCTCCGGGTCCGGCCCCTTAGAGTCTACAAGGACCGGATAAGCCACACCCTTCCTCGGCTCTGCCTCACCCTCGAATGTAACATTCACGCTCTTTGCATTTGTCGTATCATAGAAAAAGACAAATGACAGTTCACCTTTCTTTATTGTCTGCTCAAGGGTTACAGAGTCAATGGTTCCTGCCCCCATGTCAAACATGCCGTACCTTGCCGATACAGCCCCGTCGCTGCCGAATGCCTTGAACAGGACCATCTGGTCCTGCGGAAAGTTCATGTCCGCCCTCATCTGCTTTGCAAAGGAATAAAGGGAAGAATTCGGCTTGACCTCATAGACCCTTGCAAATCCCTTGATCCCAGGCAGGGAAATCCTATACCTTAATACCATAGATGACATCATTATTTTTCTTGTTCACAATATCTCCGGAAACGGACTGATCTCACTGGAGCCTCTCCATGGTGTGAAATCAGGACCGCTTCTTTTAAGCGGGGCCAAAGGTACAAAATATTTCGGTGCGGTTGCAAAATATTATAAAAAACGCTAATTTTGGATTCTGTATTACTAACGCAAGAATGTATACGGAGAATTTTAATCCGCCAAAGCGACTATGATTGAACCGGAGCAGATACAGGATTCTTTCAGGAGCATCGCAGCCCCTGCGCAAGGTCTTTTCAAGGACAATGGAAGCCGGTTTATTGCATATGCCTATCCAGTAGAGACTGAAGAAGAGGTCAAGGGCATTGTGGACAGCCTTAAAAAGGAGTACCATGATGCCCGTCATTATTGTTATGCCTACAGGCTCGGCTACAGGAGGGAGAGATTCAGGGCAAACGATGACGGTGAGCCGTCCGGGTCGGCAGGCAGGCCGATCCTCGGGCAGATAGACGCAAACATGCTGAGCGATGTGCTGATTGTAGTTGTCAGGTATTTCGGCGGGATAAAGCTTGGGATCCCCGGGCTTATCCGCGCCTACAGGACATCCAGCGCAGACGCGATTGCATCCGCTGAAATCATAGAAAAGATTGCATCAAGGAATCTGCGTCTCAGTTTCGGCTATATGTCAATGAACGATGTGATGAAGGTCATAAAGGACATGTCCATAGATGTCCTGAGACAGGATTTCAGCATGAGCTGCGCCATGGATGTAAAGGTCAGGCTCTCGCTGGAAAGCAGTTTCCGCGAAAGGATGGAGAAGATAGAAGGTTGTACAATAGATGATATATAATAATAACTTATGAGCAAAAGTCTTATTTCAATCCGGGATTTCAGCAAGGAGGAAATCCTGCACGTACTGGAGGCGGCAAAAGGATTTGAACAGGACAGGTCCAGGAAAATACTGGACGGCAAGGTTGTCGGCAGCCTGTTCTTTGAACCCTCCACACGTACCAGACTCAGCTTTGAGACTGCTGTCAACCGCCTCGGTGCACGTGTAATAGGATTCTCTGATGCATCCAACACGAGTGTAAGCAAAGGAGAGACCCTGAAAGACACAATCAAGATGGTCTCCAACTATGTAGACCTGATTGTGATGCGCCATCCGCTTGAGGGCAGTTCACGCTATGCCTCTGAAGTTTCCCCGGTCCCTGTCGTGAATGCAGGCGACGGGGCAAACCAGCATCCGTCCCAGACGCTTCTGGACCTGTACACCATTATGCAGACACAGGGCAGGCTTGACGGCCTTACCATAAATATGGTCGGTGACCTCAAATACGGCAGGACCACGCACTCGCTGCTGCAGGCAATGTCGCATTTCAACCCGACTTTCATCTTCACTTCACCGGAAGAGCTGAAGATGCCGTCTGAATACAAGGACTTCCTTGACAGAAAAGGCATACGGTATATCGAGACCGATTCGCTTGAAGAGCATCTCAACAACTGCGACATCCTGTACATGACACGTGTACAGCAGGAAAGGTTCACCGACCCTATGGAATATGAAAAGGTGAAGGACGTGTACAGGCTCAGCGCATCCATGCTCGGCGGTGTCAAGCCAAACATGAAGATCCTGCATCCTCTGCCACGCGTTGGGGAAATAGACCAGGATGTTGATGACACTCCTTACGCATACTATTTCAAGCAGGCGGAAAACGGCCTGTATGTAAGAATGGCAATAATCTCTTATTTACTGGAATATGACACGAACAGATAAGGAACTGCTTATTGTAAGCGCCCTTGAAAACGGAACCGTACTGGACCATATCCCTGCAGAACACGTCTTCAGGGCACTGGACATACTTGGGCTTAAAGGGATAGAAAGCCAGATAACCATAGGAATCAACCTGAACAGCAAGCTGCACGGCAAGAAAGGGATAATCAAGATTGCCGACAAATTCTTCGAGGACGAGGAACTGAACAAGCTTGCCCTCCTGGCTCCATATGCAACCGTCAACATAATAAGGGATTTCAAGGTAGTCGAGAAGAAGAAGCTTCAGATACCGTCTGAGATTGAAGGAATTGCAAGATGTGCAAATCCGAAATGCATAACAAACCATCAGCCGATAAAGACACGGTTCAAGACAGTGCCGAAAGGCAACAGCATATCGCTGCTATGCCACTGGTGCGAGAAAATGACAGACATTAAAGGTATATATTAAAACCGCTTTGATTATGAAACACGTACACAACTTCAACGCCGGACCATGCATACTTCCGGACCAGGCAATTGAAAAATCAATAGAGGCTCTCAAGGATTTTGAGGGAACCGGAATGGCTGTAATAGAGGTATCGCACAGGTCCAAGGAATGGCAGGGTGTAATGGATGAATGCCGTGCACTCTGGAAAGAGCTCCTGAACATACCGGATACCCACGAAGTGCTTTTCCTTGGAGGAGGTGCAAGCATGGAGTTCCTATATGTCGCAATGAATTTCCTTGAAAAGAAGGCTGCGTACCTTGAGACCGGAGTATGGGCGAAAAAGGCTCTGAAAGAAGCGAAGGGACTTGGAGAGGCATACGCTATAGCTTCATCTGCGGACAAGACATACAGCTATATACCTAAAGGATACGAGATTCCGGACGACATCGACTATCTGCATATCACAACCAACAACACCATCTACGGAACTGAGATTCCATACGACATGGACTGCCCTGTGCCGCTGATTGCAGACATGTCATCTGACATAATGAGCCGTCCTGTGGATGTAAGCAAATATGCGCTCATCTATGGAGGGGCACAGAAGAATGTCGGTCCTGCCGGAGTCTCATTCGCAATCGTGCGCAAGGACGCCCTCGGAAAGGTAAGCCGCTATATCCCGACAATGCTTGACTACCGCACCCACATTGACGGTGAGTCAATGTTCAACACTCCTCCTGTCTTCCCGATCTTCGTGATGAAAGAAACACTCAAATGGCTGAAAGACATCGGTGGAGTAGAGGCTATCAACAAGATCAACAAGGAAAAGGCTGCCCTCCTCTATGCTGAGATTGACAGGAACCCGCTGTTCACCGGAACCGCTGCTGTTGAAGACCGTTCGATAATGAACGTCTGCTTCGTAATGGCACCTGGACACGAGGACCTTCAGGACGAGTTCATGGCTTTCGCCAAAGAACGCGGGATGGTAGGCATCAAGGGCCACAGGTCTGTAGGCGGCTTCAGGGCATCGATATATAACGCCTGCCCTGTAGAGAGCGTACAGGCACTTGTGGACTGCATGAAGGAATTCGAGGCTGTGAAGACAAAATGATGACGCCTGGAAAGGCAATGTCAAACCAATAAGACGCAATACCATGAAAATATTAGTAGCGACAGAAAAGCCGTTCGCTGCAGCTGCAGTAGACGGAATCAAGGACATCGCAGCAGATAAGGGACACAATGTAGCCGTCCTTGAGAGATATACTGACAAGTCACAGCTCCTTGAGGCTGTAGCAGACGCAGATGCGCTGATTGTAAGGTCGGACAAAGTCACGGCAGAAGTCATCGGGGCGGCAAAGAAGCTAAAGATAGTTGTCCGTGCCGGTGCCGGCTATGACAACCTTGACCTTGCGGCATGCAGTGCAAGAGGCATTGTTGCAATGAACACACCGGGCCAGAACTCAAATGCTGTGGCGGAGCTTGCTATCGCGATGATCATATATATGTCACGCAACAGGTTCACCCCTGGAACAGGCTGTGAAATAAGCGGCAAGCGCATAGGCATACAGGCATACGGGAATGTCGGGAGGCTTGTCGCGAGAAAGGCCCAGGCACTTGGGATGAGCGTCATGGCATTCGACCCGTTCGTGGCAGAGGAGAAGATGAAGGAAGACAATGTATGCCCGGCACCGTCACTCGAAAAGATGTATGAAGCATGCGACTTCATCTCCCTTCATATACCGGCGACACCGGAGACCATCGGCTCCATCGGATACGACCTGTTATCAAAGATGCCGAAAGGAGGCTGCCTGCTGAACACTGCCCGCAAGGAAGTAATCAATGAGCCGGAGCTTATAAAGGCACTTGAAGAAAGGAGTGACCTCAAGTATGTGACCGACATCGCAGCCACATGCCAGGCCGAGCTTGATGAGAAATTCGGCAAGAGAGTCTTTGCTACACCGAAGAAAATGGGTGCAGAGACAGCTGAAGCCAATATTAACGCAGGACTTGCCGCGGCATACCAGATAGCAGAATTCTTCGAGACCGGATGCACCAGGTTCCAGCTGAACAAATGACAACCGACATATAATAACCATTAGAACAGAACCGATAGTTATGGTAAGAATAAAACCTTTCGCAGCAATCAGACCGCCCAAAGAGCTTGTCGAGGAAGTGGCAGCAAGACCGTACGATGTCCTGAACTCCGAAGAGGCCAGGGCCGAGGCCGGGGAGAAATCCCTGCTGCACATTACAAAGCCAGAAATAAACTTCAGCCCTATAATTGACGAGCACAGCCAGCCTGCATACGACAAGGCTGTCGAGAATTTCAAGGAATGGCTGGAAAAAGGATGGCTGGTGCAGGACAGCAAGCCATGCTATTATGTCTACGCCCAGACAATGGACGGCAGGACACAATACGGGCTGGTCGTCTGTGCGCATACAGACGACTACGCTGAAGGTAAAATCAAGAAGCACGAACTTACGCGCAAGGAAAAGGAAGATGACAGGATGATACATGTACGCATCCAGAACGCCAATATCGAGCCGGTCTTCTTCTCTTATCCGGACAACGCTGAAGTGACTGAAATTGTTTCCAGATATATTTCCGGAAAACCGGAATATGATTTCGTAGCTGAAGACGGGTTCGGGCATCATTTCTGGATAATTGACTCAGATGAGGATATCAGACGCATCACGGAGCTTTTCAGCGGCATACCGGCATTCTATGTGGCAGACGGACACCACCGCACCGCTGCTGCGGCACGTGTCGGGGCGGAAAAGCAAAGCCTTAACCCTGGACACACAGGCGATGAGGAATACAATTATTTCATGGCAGTAGCCTTTCCTGAAAGCCAGCTCAAGATAATTGACTACAACCGTGTCGTCAAGGACCTGAACGGATTGACAGAAGAGGAGCTGATGGCAAAACTGCACAAGAATTTCGATGTGACTTTCCTCGGTAGCGAGGCCGACAGGCAGAAACGCGTCGTCTCGGGAGAGAAAGACGCATTCAAGCCTGTTGAACTGCACCAGTTCTCAATGTACGTGGGAGGCATCTGGTATTCACTTGAAGCACTGCCGGGAAGATACGATGACAATGACCCTATTGGAGTTCTTGATGTAACAATCCTCTCCAGCCTTGTCCTGAATGACATTCTTGGAATCAAGGACCTGCGCACCGACAAGAGGATAGATTTCGTCGGCGGCATCCGAGGGATAGGCGAACTGGCACGCAGGGTTGACAGCGGCGAGATGGCCATTGCCTTTGCGCTCTACCCTGTCTCCATGAAACAGCTCGTTGACATAGCTGACTCTGGCAACATAATGCCGCCAAAGACCACCTGGTTCGAGCCAAAGCTCCGCAGCGGACTTGCCATTCACAGCCTGGAGCTCTAATGAGGTTACAGTACATATAACATAAAAAAGATGGGGCAGCCTTTCAGCCACCCCATCTTTTTTTATGCTATATGCTGCACAGTGCAGACTAAAGTTCCCATGCGAGAGCAGAAGCGCCGAGAATAGCGGCATCTGACTCCTTGAGCTGAGAGAAGACAATCTTGATCTTGTTTTTCCACAGATGGAGCAGATTATCGTTCATTGCAGTCTCAATCGGTTCAAGAAGATATTCTTTTGCGCGGGCAAGACCTCCGAAGAGAACGATTGCCTCTGGTGCACTGAATGCTACAAAATCCGCGAACGAGCGGCCAAGCATCTTTCCTGTGAACTCGAATATCTTTAGAGCAAGCTTGTCACCATCCTTGGCTGCTTCATATACATCCTTTGAAGAGATATTGTCAAGGCTGCGGAGAGTAGAAAGTTCATCGCTCAGTTCGAGCCATTCCCTTGCTGTGCGCGCAACTCCTGTTGCTGAAGCATATGTCTCAAGACATCCTGTCTTCCCGCAGTTGCAGGTACGTCCATTGTTACGTACAGCACAAGTGTGGCCAAGTTCACCGGCAAAGCCGTCATGTCCATAAACGACCTCTCCATTGATGACGATTCCGCTGCCGACACCTGTGCCGAGCGTAATCATGATGAAGTTCTTCATACCACGGGCAGCGCCATACGCCATCTCACCGACAGCTGCAGCATTAGCATCATTTGTAAGCGCAACCGGCAGTCCGTTCATCCTTTCAGAAAGGAGCTTTGCAAAAGGAATGGTCCTGTTGCCTCCCCATGCAATATTCACTGCATTCTCAATGGTTCCGGTATAATAGTTTCCATTAGGGGCACCGACACCGATACCACGGATGTTCCCCACGGCATCTGCCTCCTTGATTATCCTGTTAAGAGCCTCTGCAAGCTCGTCGATATAAGGCTCGACCGTATCGTATGTATCGGTACGGATAACTGTCTGCGCCAGAACCGTTCCCCTTGTGTCAACGACACCGAGCTTGGTGGTCTGGCCTCCTATATCAATTCCTACAACAAACTGTGAATCCATAATACAATCTATTAAATTCCCCGGAATGCCAGGGCACCCGGGGAGAATGTTCTACAATTACGCTTTCTTTGCCACCTTCGAGCCGAAGAGTGCAAACCAGAGGATATATACAAGTGCAATGATAAGTACCCAATAGCTCTGGAGGAATCCGGCAGCATCAGCAACAGCACCCTGGATTACAGGAAGGATACCACCTCCGCAGACCATAACCATGAAAAGGCCGGAAGCGATTGAGGTATATTTGCCGAGTCCTTCTACAGCAAGGTTAAAGATAGCTCCCCACATCACAGAGGTGCACAGACCGCAAAGGACAAAGAACACCACTCCGAGAGGAATTTGTTCAAGGCTGAATGAAAGGTCTGAAGTGATTGCAGGGAATTTTACCATTGTCTGAGGAAGGAAGATTCCAAGAAGAAGGAAAACTATGGCAACCGAGCTAACAAAAGCCATCATGACCTTGCTGTTCACCTTTCCGCCGACAGCACCTCCGACCAGACGTCCGCAAAGCATAAGGAACCAGTACATACCGACGATAGTTCCGGCAACTGCTGCTGATATTCCTACACCAGGTGAAGTCATATAAAGATTGACAAAGTTAGGGATACCTACCTCAATACCGACATAAAGGAAAATGGCAATCACACCAAATATAAGGTTCTTGTGTGCAAGTGCTCCCTTGATGCTGGCCATGGTTCCTTCTGATTCCCCGTTTGAAGCCTTTGCTGCCTCAAGTTCCGGCTCAGGGATATAGGAGAACGCAATGATGATAAATGCAAGTGCGAAGATGCCCATTGCTATAAAGAGAGCAGGATTTGCATCAGATATTCTTGCGCTGGCAGCATTGCCGATAAGGTAACCAACGAATACAGGTACTATCGTAGCTGCAAGTGAATTCAACGCTCCGCCGAACTGTATAAGCTGGTTTCCTCTGTTTCCGCCTCCACCGAGAGTGTTAAGCATAGGGTTCACAACAGTATTGAGCATACACATTGAGAAACCTGAGACAAACGCTCCTGTAAGATATACCGCAAAGCTTCCTGCGACACCGGAGAGGAAAGAGATACCGACACCGATGAAACCGACTGCAACAGCAGCAAGTGCCGTTACCTTATAGCCGTATTTCTTGAGGATGAATCCTGCTGGAAGTCCCATAAAGGCATATGCAATGAAGTTTGCGAGATTACCGAGCTGAGACATTGCATTAGAGGCCTCGAACTGAGCCTTGACGATGATACCCATAGGGTTCTGGAGTCCTGTTACAAAAGAGATCATGGCGAAAAGGAAGAACATGATCGCAATTGCAAGGACATTACCTTTTTTGTTCATTTTTCTATTGTTTTATTGTTAATAATTACGAATTCCATAAAAAATGCGCGTAAAGGTACAAAAAAAATATCAGTCCAGCCCCATTAAAGTGATTAATTTACGAGAATATATATAAAACAAAACGCCCTGTCCAGAATCATGGACAGGGCG
>CAMXAU010000014.1 GCA_947179325.1 uncultured Bacteroidales bacterium
ACTACTACTCAATCATCAACACCGCAAAGAGGCATGCACTTGCGGAGGGCGAGGCTACGGGCATCAGGATCGGACGTGAAGAGGGGCGAGAACAGGGAAGAAAAGAAGGCGAGTCCCAAGCAAAGCTTGAGATAGCCAGGGCATTGAAAGCCAGAGGCATGTCAGATGAAGAAATCACTGAAATCACGGGGCTTTCTAAAGAAGATATCCTGTAGCAGACTCTTAATGCACACATCTGGACTGTGGGGGAACAAGCAGAGCTGCAATCATGCGCGTTCAGAGTCTGATCTGTGGCAAAATATCAGGTCTTTAATCAAGGTCGCTACAGAGCCTGCACTGTCATCCGGGATTAGAATATTAGAGATATGCGTCATACAAGCTGGAATACAATAATATTGGACTGCCTAAAAGATGAACTGCCCTCCAGAAGTTTTATATCTGAATTCTGGAGGGCAGTTCAAAAATAGTATTCTAATCCATTTCTCTTCTTTAGGGGCAGTCTATGGGGCAGTCAGATTGGCCCTCTCATAGAATATAGGATAGTGTCCTTTTCTTGTTTTTGCCTACTTTAACGGAAATGGAAAGCCGGTCATTGCTGTAGCGTTTGTCTGTGAATTTTGCAGATACGTTTTCTTTGCCGGCATGATGTTTTGGATAGATGACTGTGATGAACCTTACCGGGGTGCTGTCTGCTTTCTTCTGGCTGAAGCTTGCATCTGTTCTCTCGGTTTTCTGTCTGTATTCGCTTGATTGCCAGCCCTGCTCTTTTTTCATCTGCATTTTGGCCATGTCCGGGCAGAAGCATTGGAGGTGGAAGTTGCTGCTGTCTTTGAAATTTGTGTGGAAGTGCATGTCTTTGCAGCTGTCCGCAACATCGCCGTGTGGCATCTGCCAGTGGATATTTATGCTACCCTCTGCGTCTCCGGCAGCTTCGTCAACTATGACGAAATATTCTCCGTCCACAAAGAATATTGACCGGCGGTGTGTAAGGCCTTCATAGCTTGGATGTTCTGTTATAAGAACCTGTACTTCACCTTCTGGCTGCCATAGGAGTGTCCTTGATGGGACTTTGTCCACGTCTTTGTCATCCATTACGAGGGTGTTGTGGTGTGAGGTCGCACGGAACCATCTGCGCCATTCGATGACTTCCGGATCTGTGCCTCCATATATGTATGAGCCGGAATCCTGGAAAAGGCAGCGGCCGTTGTACCACATCTCGAATGTCCCGAAATCCGGCTGGGCATGCCATTCTCCTGCTGGCCCTGCCTTTATGACCATCTGGAGTGCATCTGGTCCCCAGCCGTTCCGGAACACGAAGAATCCGCTGTCCAGGAAACCTTTTGTCAGGTAGCCGGGAAGCGATCCTTCTTTTCCTTCTGTTGCGAAATACCTTATTGTGCTGTTCTCCGGGAATGTCACGAGCCATTTCCTGTAGTTCTTCAGCATGTTGTTCTTCTTTGTAAGCTTTGCGTCGCTGAAGCAAGGATTCGTGTAGTCTGGATAGCAGATGTTTGCATAGAACATTATCATGCTTTCTACAGCATCCATATAGCTTTCCGGGAATTCGTTTCTGAATCCGTTGAGGTCTGCAATCAGCAGGGACTTGTAGAAGATCTCAATTGTGGCGAGGTGGTAATGCGGGTCAAGTTCGTAATGGCCGCCGTCTGGAAGCACCTGTTTCTCTATCTCCCTGTTGAGGATTTCAACGCCGCTTCTTCTCCAGCTCTCAGCTTCCTTGAACTCAGGAAAGAAGGAACCGGCGAGAAGCATCCTCTGCGCTTCGAAGAGAAGGTGGTTTCCTTGTGCGGACCAGTTGCCCATGATGTGTACGGCATGCCTGTGGTAGTTCACGAGAAATTCTGTCAGGAACTCAGGGGTGAATGCCGGCGAGTCAATGAAAAGCTGGAACTGGAGACATTGGTCCTGCAGCCTGTGGCTTGTCTCCAGCGGACGCCATGCAAACCTTGAGTTTTCTGCATCTTTCCCGTACTGGATATTGTCATTAATCTCGTATGCATCTCTGCTGACCTTTACGAGAGGGTTCTTGCGTATCCAGTCAATATATTGCCTTGCCCATTCTTCGGCATATTTCTCATCCCCGCTTGTACGGTAGGCCTTTCCCATTGGGGTGAACCATTTGTGCCGGTGCAGCTGCCATCGCAGCTCGTTGTCCTGTACTGGCCAGTATTTCCAGTCTATGTCTTCTCCGTAGTTGAATGAGGGCTGATATCCATAGTGTACGAAAAAGGTGTGCCCGAGGGCTTCATCAGCCCATTTCTGCTCCTCTTTGTTGATTCCTATGTCTCCAGGATCCTTTATGTCAGGCGTGCAGATTCCCTTGCGTGTGCGGTACCATTCAAGGAGAGCTACAGCCGCAGCCTTGTCGTCGCCTTCTGAATGAAGGGACTTGACAACTGCAAGCCCTGGATGGTCAAGGTCAAGCAAATCAAATACTTCCGTCCTCAGGTCCTGTGCGCAGATTGTGTATGCAATGGAGGTCATCAGTGCGATGGCCGCTGATATATGTCTTTTCATCTCGATATCAATGATATTGTTGAACAGGGAAGTGTATGTGAATTAAAGTCTGCTGTATTCCAGGCCTTTGATTTCCATATATCTCTTGATGGCCTCAAGATAGTAGTAGTCAGCATAGTTCAGTGCCGTGTCCACCTCTGAGCCGTGAGGGAGGGACCCTGTTGAATGCATCAGGATGAAGCCGTCATTCTCGCCTGGCGTGGAAAGATAGGCCGGGGATGAAAGGCTTCTGAGAATACCTTCTGCATAGTCAAAGTATCTCTGCCCCTCAGATATGAATGTGCTCAGTTCGAACAGTCCGCATGAGGTGACAGCAGCTGCCGAGGCGTCACGTGGTGTCTTCGGGCTTTCCGGGGCATCATAGTCCCAATATGGGATGAGGTCATCGGTGTTCACCCTTGACATTATCATGTCTGCAATCTCTTGCGCGAATGCGAGATATGTGCTGTCTCCGGTTTCACGGAAGCATTCTGTGTATCCATAGACTCCCCATGCCTGCCCGCGGGCCCAGGCGGAGTCATCGTTCCTGCCCTGGAATGTCTGCCTGCATTCAACTGTTCCGTCATTGTTGTAGCTGACGACATGCCAGCTGGTACGGTCCGGACGGAAATGGTTTGCAAGGGTGGTGTTTGCATGGCGGATGGCTATATCCCTGTACTTTCTGTCCCCGGTCAGCCTCTCTGCGTTGAAAAGCAGTTCGAGATTCATCATGTTGTCTATTATTACAGGGTAGTTCCATGGGCCGAAATCCCAAGATCGTATCGCCCCTATGCCGCTGTGGAAACGTGAGCATAGATTGTCCGCAGTCTCGACAAGGACAGTCGCGACAGTGTCGTCCGGCGAGAGCCTCAGTGCATTCCCGTAGCTGCAGTTCATCATGAACCCGAGGTCATGTGTGCCATTGTAGCTTCTTATCGGGTTGAGCATGTTTGTGTATTTCACGGCTTCTTCTTTTAGCTCCTTGTCTCCCGTGATTTCAAATCCGTACCAGAGCGAGCCAGGGAAGAATCCGCTCCTCCAGTCATAGATGCCGCAGAGGTTCATCTTCCCTATCTTGTCTGCAGGCGGGCATGCCCTGAGGGAATCCATGAATGCAGAAGGCTCCTTGCCGAGCTGCCATCCAAGGAATTCCAGGTCCTGTCCTGCATAGTTGCAGCATGGCAGCATGTCTGTGCCGTCTGCCTTCTCTGCTGCAATCTTCAGCTGTGCCACTGATGTGTCAATGCCGTTCTTGAGCCATCCGTAGTCTTCATTGCTGACATTGCACGAAATGGCCGCCCCTAAAATTAGTGTTACAGAAATTGATCTGATTCTCATGTCTACGATTTGTTGAAGATTTCAATGGATGCAAATTTACCCGTAATACCTTTTTATATATCTCCCTATTGTCCAAATGTGATTAAATACTATTGAAATTATATTGTTTTTGTCCAGAATTGCCTCAATTCTGCTTTCTTCCGGTGGTTTTGGACAAAAATGAGATTTTTTTCAACAGAAATGGTGGGCGTTAATCGTTTTTGGGGTAAATAAGGATAAAACAAAAACTCTCCAAAGTGCACAAGAGGTAATTTTGTATAACGTAACGTATCACATTAAAGGCAGCAATGCCGCACTAAAATTTATGACAGAGAATATGAAACAGAGAACAAGGCTGCAAGAAAGATTGAAATCCTTGCTGAAATGCCCGCTGTGGGCGGCTGCATTGATGTCTATCGTCTTTTATGCCGGTTTCGTCTCATGCGGGAGTGACTCCCTTGTGACAGATACTTCATTTGCCCTGTATTATCCGGGAATAAGTGAAGTCTGTCCGGGAACTAATATCAATGTCACTCCGACCTGGCATGGGGAGAAACCGGTTGACTTTTCCATCATTGGAGTGAAATTCAACGCCATGCCTGTGGAGACCGCATGCTTTTCCGTGGATTCGCAGACAGGTGTGTTCAGCATAGGCGGGTCGGACAATATTCCTACCGGAATCTATACAATAGATATGGAATGCCGGTCTGGAGGTGTAAGGTATTCCTATATTGATGCGATAACCATAAACATGATGAAGCCTATACCGGACGGAATATTCCTTACTCCGTCCGAGATTACCGTGACATTGTCTGAAATCCTGGAGGGGACGGCTGACGAGATGCCGGTCGCCAGGATAACGACCGATGAGAACAGGCATGTGCAGATCAAGAAATACCTTATATCGAATGTCTACAGGAACGGGGACCTCCATAATGAGACAAAGGACTGGTTTGATCTCAATCCTTCAACGGGGGTCTTTACAGTATTGCCGGGAAACAGCGGCTTTGAGCCAGGGGTGTATACGTTTGATTTCAAGCTTACAACGTATGCTGTGGGAAGCGAGGACGAGGATGGCCTCTTCACGAAGGCCTTGAGGCTTGATGTTGTCTCCGCACCGTATGCCCTGGACTACTCTCCTGCTGTCTCCACGATTGAAATAGGATATTCCGGCAAGTCGGTGAAACCAGAGATAAAAGGCTCTCTGGACGGGCTTGTCTATTCGCTGAAGTCTGTGCTGCCAGACAATTCAATAGGGATTACTGTTGACGATGCTACAGGTGTCATACGTTTCCCGGAGAACAGTGATGTCAGGAAAGGAGATGAATATACGGTCAGTGTGACTGCGGCGAATGCGTATGGGGAAATGGATTTTGACAACGTCTATACCTTCAACGTGACGGATTTCATCTTCCCTCTGACTGTGCTGGAGTATGATGATATAGACGAGGTGATTACCGGGGTCTCATTTGAGCTCCCTGTCAGGAAAATGACAGGTGATGAGGTGTCCTTCTCATTTGATGCCCTTCCGCAGAGCCTTTCCGGGCTGAAGATAAATCCTGCAGACGGGACCGTGTCGTGCGAGAAAGGGACACAGCTTCCGGTAGGGCTCCATGAAGTGACGGTCTTTGCGAGGAATATCAAGAGCGAGATACGGGCAACGTTCCACATAAACATCGTCGCTAACCCTTATATGTTCACATATGTCCGTTGGGGAAACAACCTCGGTCTGTCCCCGATTGAGGAATACGGCAACCAGTTCAGGATCCGTCAGGGAGACCAGGACCTTGTCGTCCCTGTCGCAGAAAGTGATATCCCGGCCGGTGCCCCTGTGGAATTCACTTTTGTCAACAAGACCTCTGGCTCAAGCTATGAAATGGGGGCGAGCCTTGGAGAGGACGGTACCATAACCATAGTCCCTCAGACAAAGGGAGGCCCGGCTGCGAGGACGTATTTTGGTGTGATAACAGTCACTGTCGGAGGGGATTCCGAGGCTGCGGTCTCAAGGCAGTTCCCTCTGTTCGTGGACCAGGCCGGCTATGTCGGGGGATACAGCATCTCGTACACGCCTTTCGCCTTCAGGGTGAATCCGAGGACAGGAGGGACTTCTGAGTCGCCTGTTGTCATGAAGGAAGACGGTGGCGCAGTCAACGGGTTTACGATGGACTACAGGAGGAACTTCTATTTCTACAGGCTGGGTGGCCCGGAGCAGCATGTGGAGGGCAAGCTGGCGACAGATACATTCCTGTATGCACCATGGTATAAATATTATTCTTCCCTGAACAAGGCTGTGAACACAGGGGCCAATTCCCCGATGTCATGGTATGGCGATTCAAACGGGGACCGTGGCTGGCTCGGGCTGTGTGCGGCATATGTTAACCCAGGTGACCTTAAGCTCGTGGTAAACCCTGACAAGTATGTGGATGACTATGGATATGCCGATGGTGTGGTAATCGGTACAATGCAGTATAATGTCAACAACAATAACCCGGTGACAACAGGTACAGAGGTATTCCCGATCATGATATGGCTGGACCCAAGTTACAACAGATAACAGTATTGATTATGAATAACAGGATGTATAGAATTATTCTGGCTCTCGTCATGTCTCTGCTATGTACCGGGACATTTTCGCAGGAGAGGACTATAACAGTGTCCGGCACGGTCACAGACGAGAACGGGGAGCCGCTCCCGGGTGCGGGGGTGCTGATAGAGGGGACTTCCAGCGGTGAGATTACTGATCTGGACGGAAAGTATTCCATAAGGGTTGGCTCCCAGGGGGCATTGGTGTTCAGCTTCATCGGGTACAGGCCCGTGACATTGTCTGTGCGCGGCAGGGATAAGATGAATGTCTCGCTTGAACCTGACAGGACAATCCTTGATGAGGCTGTTGTGGTAGGATACGGCACAATGAAAAGGAGTGACCTTACAGGCTCTGTCTCATCCGTAGGGGCGAAGGCCATTGAAAGCTTCAAGACCGGAACCGTGCTGGAGGCTCTTGGTGGCCAGATTGCAGGTGTCAATATCACTGCTGCGGATGGAACTCCTGGAGGTGATTTTGATATCAAGATACGTGGTGTGGGGACAGTGAACGGGGATTCTTCACCGTTGTATATTGTTGACGGGTTTGAGGTTGACAACATCAGCTTCCTCGCCAACCAGGATATCGCCTCCATAGATGTCCTGAAGGATGCATCCGCTTCCGCCATCTATGGGGCAAGGGCGGCGAATGGAGTTGTGCTCGTCACGACAAAATCAGGAAGGAACGGGCGGACGGAGGTCTCGTACAATGGCTCTGCAAGCTACAGGACATTGTCCCGTCAGCTTGATGTCCTTGACCCGTATGAATTCGTGAAGCTTCAGCTTGAACTGAATCCCACCAGATATGCAGACCGCTATTTCAAGGTCGGGGAAGATGCAAATGGCAAGGCGTACCGTTTCCAGAGCCTTGATGACTATATGGGGGCAGATACAGGTATCGACTGGCAGTATGAGGCATTCCGTCCGACATGGTCGCAGAGCCATGACGTGAGTGTCATCGGCGGAAATGCTGATACCCAGTATTCTGTGTCATTCTCTCATTTTGATGAGGCGGGAATCTTTGAAAGCAATACTTTCAGGAAGGACAATGCCCGCGTGAAGTTTTCCCAGAAGATTTTCAGGTGGCTTAAGCTTGATGCTTCCGTGAACTATACGCGCAGCAAGGATACCGGTATCGGTACGGGCGGGAGTACATTGAGCAACATAATCCAGTATCGTCCGGTCGGGGGGCTTTATGTCTCGGACTGGCAGCTGCGGTACAATATGGTTGACCCGATGCTTGAAGAGGTCGGCCTGTCAAGCTCGAATTACTTTAACCCTATCCTTAACGCGGAGACTGTCGACCAGGTCAAGAACATTGACCAGTGGATCGCGAATGCGTCACTGTCTTTCAATCTGGCGAAGGGGCTTACGTTCAGGACATCTGCTTCGTATAATACTGCATTCAGGCGTGATGACGTGTTCTATGGCTCTGAAAGCTCCAATGCGATACGCGGCTCCGGACCGTATGGAAGTTCAAAGACCACGAGGACATTGAGATGGTCCAACAGCAATGTGCTTTCGTATGACAGGACATTTGCAAAGAAGCATACTATGCAGCTGACATTCGGGCATGAGGTGTCTTACAGTCTGGTGCAGTTCCTTTCCGGCGAGGCCAGGGAGTTCCCGCTGGATGCACTTGGGGTGGACAATCTTGGACTTGGTGCCGTCCCGAGCGCCGTGTCCACAGGCAAGACAGACAACAGGCGCCTGTCGTTCTTTGCCCGGGGATTCTATAACTATGACGACAGGTACATGCTGACAGCTACAGTCCGTGCCGATGCCTCCACAGTCTTCTCCGACAGCCATAAATGGGGATGCTTCCCTTCTTTTTCTGCGGCATGGAACATTGCCAATGAGCATTTCATGGACGGTGTGGCATGGCTGTCGAACCTTAAGCTGAGGGCTGGATGGGGTGTTGTCGGAAATGACAGGATCAGCAGCTATCTGTCGCTTGACCTGTATAATCCCCTCAAGTATGGTGCGGGCTCGTCACAGGTGACTGTGCTCCAGCCGAGCCAGCTTTCCAACAAGGACCTGAAATGGGAGGGGGCGATGACCACGAATGCCGGTATTGACCTTGGCTTCTGGGACAACAGGCTCAATATCACCGTTGACGGGTTCATAAAGGACTCCCGGGACCTGCTTCTGGCACAGAACCTTTCGCTTGTCACAGGATTTGAGTCCCAGTGGCAGAATGTCGGCAAGCTGCGCAATAAAGGCATAGAGATAAGCATAAGTTCCGTAAACTTCAACCGTCGGCACTTCTTCTGGTCGACTGATTTCAACATATCCTTCATAAGGAATACTCTCGTGGCTCTCCAGGACGGCTCTGACTATATTCTCTCCCGTTCCGGCTTCAATTCCAATTTCGCAAGCTATGACTACATCGCCCAGGTAGGGCAGCCTATCGGAAGCATGTACGGGTATGTGTTTGACGGCATCTACCAGTATTCGGACTTTGATATCTATGCGGACGGGACAATGCACCTGAAGCCAGGTGTCCCGGATATAAGTGAACATGCAGGGGAGACGGTCTCACCCGGCTTTGTGAAATACAGGGACATTGACGGGGACGGGATAATCACTGCGGCGGACAGGACAATAATAGGGAACGGGCAGCCGGACTGGTTCGGGGGCATCACCAACAGTTTCCAGTTCTATGGAGTGGATTTCAGCTTCATGCTGCAGTTCACCTACGGTAATGATGTCTATAATGCGCAGAGGATGTTCAGCACACAGTCAAGGCTTGAGATGCAGAATTTCCTTGGCGAGGTGAGGGACAGGTGGACTGCCTCCAATGCCTCCTCCAAGGTGCCTTCGGCAAAGGGATATGTTGCATACGATGTCTATTCAAGGTTTATCGAAGATGGCTCCTTCCTGAGGCTGAAGAACATCACCCTCGGGTATACTGTACCGGAAAGGTTGACCAGGAAGATGTATGTGAGCAAGCTGAGGGTATATGCAAGCGCCCAGAACCTTTTCTGCCTTACAGGATATTCCGGCTACGACCCTGAGGTGAACATGAAATCCACGCCTCTGATGCCGAGCTTTGACTATGGCGCATATCCGAGAAGCCGTGTATTCACTTTCGGCCTGGAACTTAAATTCTAAACAGTGATGAACATGAAGAGAAATATATTGATCATTATAGCCTTTACCTGCATGGCAATGAATTCCTGCTCCCTTGATGAAAAGGCGTATACGCAGGTGGAGATGGGTACATATATCAAGGACGCCCGGCAGGCCGAGACAGTCCTGCTTGGAATCTACAGGCAGATGAATGTCGATGACATATATGGACTTAACCTGTCGATGCTTTTCCAGCTCCCTACAGATGAGGCAAAGGTTGAGGGGAATGGCCTTACAGGCAACCGCCTGCAGGCAAGCAACGCCTACAGCACTTCCGACTCGTATGTCCAGGGGTCATGGGGCGCATTGTATAAGGGTATCTATTTCGCAAACAGCTTCCTTGAGGCGATGGATGTGAAAATGGATGTATTCACTTCATCAGACAAGGCCTTGGGTGAGGTGTATGTCGCAGAGGCAAGGGCATTGAGGGCGCTGTTCTATTTTGAACTGGTGCGCTGGTTCGGGCATGTCCCCCTGATAACCTCGACTGCGCAGTCTGCACTTCATCCGTCGCTGTTTGAGCAGGCGGCTCCGGAAGATGTGTTCAGGTTTATTGAAGAGGACCTGAAATATGCAATAGATGTGCTTCCCTATGCTTCAGATGATGCGTTGAGGGCGGATAACAGCTTCAGGATCTCGAAGGGAGGTGCACTTGGGCTTTTGACAAAGGTATATGCGACATGGGCTGGATATCCGGTCTGCGATTCATCCAGATGGAGCCTGGCAGTCCAGACAGCAGAGGAGCTGATCGCTTCCGGAAGGCATTATCTCCTGACAGATTTCACACAGCTGTGGAAAAATGCGGGAAACAATATATGGGACAGCAGAGAAAGCCTTCTTGAGATATCATTCTATTCCCCCCAGTCTACAAATTCGTCAAGCGGACGTGTGGGCAAATGGAATGGTGTGACTGCGGCGCAGGGATCTATCAGGGGGAACTATAATTTTGCGATTTTCAAGGTCGTGCCGACCTTTATAAAGGAATGGAAAGAGGCAAATGAAGGTGACCTGAGATGGGGAGTCTCATTCGCTGACTACAAGTATACGGCAGCTGATTACAGGATAGCCCTCACCACTGCGAAGGTGAACAATGTGACAACGGAGATTACATTTGAGATGGCGATGGATGACAGCAATGAATACTGGTCCCCGGACTGGAGAAAGGGCATGTGCTATCTGATGACTCCGGCAAAGTGGGATACTGAAATCTATGTGGACGACGCCAACCAGCTTGCTGACAACAACTACTCGAACGTCAACTGGTATCTCCTGAGATATGCTGACGTCCTGCTCCTCTATGCCGAGGCGCTTAATGAAATGAACCAGGGCCCGGACGACAAGGCGTACGAGGCTGTGAACATGGTAAGGAGGAGAGGATATGGCCTGAACTATACAAAGCCTTCACTGGAGGCAGACCTTCCGGCCGGGCTTTCGTATGAGGAGTTCCGCGATGCCATATATGCTGAACGGTCGTATGAACTTGCCTTCGAGGGACACCGCCGCCAGGACCTGATCCGCTGGGGCATATACTACGACAGGGTCCAGGAGACCTATTACCGGCAGATGGACTGGCATGAACTGGGGGCTGACTATTATATCGGTGCACTCTATACCTACAGGAACAAGAACGAATTGCTCCCTATCCCGCAGAGGGAAATGGACCTTTGCAGCAGATTTGAACAGAACCAGGGATGGAAATAATTAATAAACACATGAATTATATGAAAAAGATTTTACTGACCATCGGGCTTGCCATATTGGCTTTTTGCGGCTGCCAGGATCTTGACAGCCTTTCGGGCAGGGTCGATGAACTGGAAAGCAGGGTTACATATCTTGAGGAGCTCTGCAAGGATATGAACGGGAACCTGACTGTAATGCAGGCTTTTGTTGCCGCGCATCAGAACAATCTCTATATCAAGTCTGTGACGGAGGTGACTGACGGGTTCACCATCACCTTTACAGACGGGAAGACCTATACCCTCAAGAACGGTGAAAAAGGCTCAAAGGGAGACAAAGGTGACAGGGGAGAGCAGGGGGAGAAGGGAGATACCGGAGCGGATGCTGTTGCTCCGGTGGTAAGTATAACATACGATGAGACAGACGGCGGATATTACTGGACTCTCAATGGCGAACTGATTCTATGGAACGGGGAGAAGATCAGCGCGCTTGGGGTCACTCCTGAGCTTAAGATTGAGGACGGAGACTGGTATATATCCTACAATGGCGGAGCGACATGGGAGAAGGTTGCACCGGCCTATGACTATTCAACGCAGATTACGATAGCGGAAGATGCGGATGCAGTGTATTTCACCCTTGCTGACGGCACTGTGTTCACTATCCCGAAGGTTCCAGGATTCTCATTCAAGGTTGATGTGACTGACATTGCAGTCGTGTCGGGAGGTGTAATGGAACTTCCCTACAGGCTGACAGATGCTGACGGGACAGTCCGGTTTGAAGTCAGGGGAGAAAAATATTCCGGTGCTGTGGTCCCTTCAGATGAGACATCCGGAATAATAAAGGTTACTGTCCCGGACCCTGTGGAGGACGGCTATCTGCTTGTCACTGCGGTCAAGAATTCAACAAGCGAATTCAAGGCCCAGTATATCACCTTTGAACAAGGTGTCCTGGCTGTCGCAACCGATGCATACAGAGTATCTGAGTTCGGTGAAGTCATTTCCGTGGAGATCTCCACAAACATTGCCAGGGAGGATTATGATATTGAACTTTCTGACAGCTGGATTGCCGTAGTGCCTGACACAAAGGCGATAAGGACCGATGTCGTGCGTCTGTCTGTTGCTGCGAATGCTGATACCCAGCGTACTGCCACTGTGAGGATATTTGCCGGTGAACTCAGCCAGGATATAACAATAGTCCAGGCCGGTGCATCTGATGAGAAGCCTTATTTCGCTGTTGATACAGAGGATATACGTGTGCCGTACATCGCAACTGAAGCCAGGATTACAGTAAGCAGCAACCTTCCTTGGTCAGTTGAGGTTCCGGAAGGTGTCACTGCTGACCCTTCTGTCGGTTCTGGGGATGCGGAGATAACATTGACATTCGTGTCGAATGAGGGCATTTATACGGAGACAGAATTCGAGGTTACCGTCTCAACGGAAAATGCCGATGTGGAGACAGGGGCATATACAGTAAAGGTGATAAAAGAGGCTGCCCCGAATCCGAATGCGTTCACATATGTCTGCTGGGGGAACAACATAGGCCTTGCACCGATTGAAAAATATGCCAGCCAGTTCAGGATGCTTCCTGGTGATCCTGCCATAGAGATTGATGTGCAGTCTACAGATATTCCTGCGGGCAAGCCGGTGTCTTACGGGGTAACTTCATATACTGTCACGAATTCTGTGCGTTCAGGTGTAAAGATTGATGCCGCTACAGGCCGGCTTACCATTTCAGCGGAAGGCACAAGGGATATCCAGTCTGCTTCTGTGCATTGTGTCGTGGTGACGGTCACGGTCGGTGAGGGCGAATCTGCCGTGTCAAGGGAGATACCTGTGTTTGTAGACCAGGTGGCCGGACCAGGCATGAGGACATATGATGTGAGGTTCACGCCTTTTGCCCTGCGCTTCAATCCTGTAACGGGCGGCTCTGTGGTTCCGTCTGTCGAGGTCTTTGAGCCTGGCACAGATACGAAGGTAGAGGGATTTACACTCGACTACAGGAGGACTTTCCATTGGGAAAGCCTGAACAGCCCGTTCCCGTCCGGCTCATTCCCGACCGTGTCGGAAAATCCGCTTGAAGGCGCGTGGAGATATTATTTCAGTGCCCTTGGGCAGAATTATAATGCGGCAGGATATGCTCCGGTATCATATTATAACAATAAGGCCACCTCATATGCGGTAATGCCGGTGGCTGTTGAGCCAGGTACATTCCGGGTATCTGTGTGCCCTGGGGCTTTCCAGTATAATGGAGAATATGGAGAGGGGATGTTCAGCGGAACCCTTGTATGTGGCAGGGACGGTGAAAGCCCTATTACGGCAAACAAGGAGCACCGTCCTTTCCTTGTCTGGCTTGACCCTTCATATGAAGAATAATTATAATATGACATTATGGATATGAGATTCTTGATATTCATTGCAGCAATGGCTATGCTCCCTCTCTGCTCCTGCATGAGGGCGGAGACGGAGTTCAGCCGTGATGCCAACAGCGAGAAGGTCGATAAAGGCGAAGAAGGTCCTTCCGGGCCTGAGTTTCCCGAAGATCCGGAATTGACCGAGGAAGACAGGAAAGTGAACCTTGAGCTGTTTGAAATAATCAATCTTGACTATCCTGGCCTGGAGACTGTCAAGAGCGAATACGGGCAGAAGCATTATGCGCTGGCGGCACAGGCCCTTGTGGAGTATTACAGGAACCGCCAGGTTGTGAACACGGAGATAGACCTGGACGATACGGGTATATCTGCGGAGTACAAGAGGATTGCTGACCAGGCCCTGGAGTACCGTTTCTGTGTAAAGGAGGCGACATGGTATGAAAGCGTCATGGGGCTGCAGTATACGTATTATAGCTTCGATGACGGCAATGGAGGGATTGACTGGGCATTTGAGGCACCCGGTGCCGGGACTGAGTTCTATCAGAAACACTGGCATGTCTGGTTCAAGCACCTTGCCTACGCGCTTAACAGCACTGGGGATGACAGATATTTTGATTCGTGGAAAGAGGTATATTCTGACTGGCTTGAGAATTTCCCGTGCCCGGAGTCGGCCTCTGCATATGGCAACCGCTCCTGGCATCAGCTGTCTGTGGCTTCACGTATCTCCAGCCAGCTCAATATCATTCCATATTTCCTCAAGTCTGAAAAGTTTACCGGGGACTGGCTTTCGACTGTCCTTGTGGAATTCTATAAGAGTGTGGAGTTCAGCAGGGCCAATCTCTATAAGACAGAGACAAGCAACATAAGGTTTGCCCAGGAGGTCGCAGAAGCCAAGGCCGGTATAATGATGCCGGAATTCAAGGCGGCTGCGGAATGGCTTTCAGAGGGGGCATCCGCCGTGTCACGGCAGCTTATGACCCAGTTTAATCCAGACGGCACACATAATGAACTGGCACTTAATTACCACCTCGGTGTCATAGATAATTTCAGGACGACCTATGAAAATGCACGTGCCAATGACAGGCTTGATGCTTTTTCTCCGGAGTTCCTTGCATATCTCCATAACGCCTGCCGTCTTGTCATGGACTATATCTGGCCAGACTATACATGGGAATGGATGAATGATACATTCGAGCAGACTAAAAGCGTCCTTCTGAGGAATATGAGGGCATATTCCATTATGTTTCCCGAGGATGAGGAGCTTAAATATATGGGCACCGACGGTGCCGAGGGGACGAAGCCTTCTGCGACGTTGCGGCCTTATCCGGATGGAGGCTACTATTTCCTGAGGAACGGCTGGGATGTACAGTCGACGATGATGATATACAGCAATAATTATTGTGAGACCGGCTCTACTCACTGCCAGCCGGACAACGGTACCATATCCCTGTGGAGCAGGGGCAGGAACTTCCTTCCCGACCCTGGGGTCTATAGCTATGGCGGGACAGCGGAGACAGATGCAATGAAGGCGGAGCTGAGGAAGACCTGCAGCCATAATACCCTTACGAAGTCGCTTACTGACATAAGTTCCAAGAATATAAGGGGAAAATGTCTCCTCTCAAGGAATGGGGATGGCTATGATGTTGTGGTGGCAGAGAATCCGTCATATTCAGACCTGACGCACAGGAGGGCTGTGTTTATGGTTGCCGGGAAGTTTTATGTAATTGTGGATGAGGCGTATGGAAGTGCCGCTGGAGTCCCGGTCAATGTGAGTTTCCATCTCTGTTCTGACCTCACAGGCGGCAAGGGTGCCGATGTGGTCACCATAGATGACGGGGGAGCGGATTTCTACGGTGCATATACCTCTTTCCCGGATGGAAATAACATGCTTCTGAGGACATTCTCTGAGACCACTTCCGGATATAAGGCAGAAAATGGCATAAGCAGATATTCCCCTAAGCTGAACACAGCATATGAACGTAAGTTTTACCGTGTGACGGCAAATAAGGCAGCTGCTTCGGACGTTGTAAGGTTCATAACTGTAATATATCCGGAGACCGGAAAGGCTGTCAGTGCAGAATTCAAGGCCCCATATTCGGAGAATTCCTGCTCTTTGCAGGTTTCTGTCAACGGCAGTACATACAATCTCTCATATAATCTATAGTTAGAGTGTTGATTATATAGAATGGGGGACCGGAGATGCAGATCCGGTCCCCCTTGTCTTATCCTGTCCATTGCCGGCAAGAGTCATGGCAAAATCGGAATGGCTGAACTCTACTGCCTCTTTGCGTACTCAGTTGGCAGGCACCCGATATGCTTCTTGAAGCATGTGGCGAAATAGGACGGGGAGCTGAATCCGACCTTGTCGCTGACTTCAGATACAGTATACCTCCCTTCCTTCAGGAGGGCGCAGGCTTTTCTGAAACGTATCTTGTGGATGAAGTCAAGTGCGGATTCACCTGTGATGGCTTTCAGTTTCAGATGCAGGTTGCTGCGGCTCATGTTCATTGCCTTGGCAAAGTCGTCCGTGGAGAATTCCGAGTTGTCCAGGTTGTCCTCAACAATCCTGATCGCCCGTTTGAGAAGAGCTTCGTCCAGGGCATTGAATGTTATTTTCTCCGGCTCCACCTCGATGGACCTGGAATATTTTTCAAGGATTCTGCTGTGTGCACGCAGGATGTTCTGTATCTTGGCGATAAGCACGGCCATTGAGAACGGCTTCATTATGTAGTCATCCGCACCTGTCTTCAGTGCCTCCAGCTCCTGGCGGCTGTCTGTCCTGGCAGAAAGCATTATTATTGGGATATGCCTGGTGTTTATGTCCTGCTTGAGATGCTGGCACAGCTTTATCCCGTCCATGACAGGCATCATAACATCGCTTACTATGAGGTCCACCCTGTTTGCCTTGATTATATCCATGGCCTCTTCTCCGTTGGATGCAAGAAGAGTATTGAACATTGCGGAAAGCCCGCTGTTCATGTATGTGCGTATCTCATCATTGTCCTCCACAATCAGCAGTGTCCATTTCTTGTCTCTGCTTTCACCGGGCATGGCCATGTCTTCCTGGTTATCCGTGTCAAGCAGGTACATCTCCTTGCTGTTGGTAGTGTGCGTGTCAGTGCTCTCCTCCCCAAGCTCTTCTTCAGAGTATATACTGAGGTCCTGCGGGAAGAGAACCCTGAAAGTTGAACCTTTGCCTTCTTCACTTTCCAGCTCGAGCTTGGCATGGTGCAGCTCAACAAGCCTCTGGACAAGCGAAAGGCCGATCCCGCTTCCGACATGATGGCTTCCTATCTGGTAGAACCTTTCGAAAATCCTTTCCTGGAGACTGGCCGGAATGCCGTCTCCCGTGTCGGTCACCTCAAGGATGAAATTTGCCCTGTCCATATATGCCCTTACAGAGATGCTGCCTTTGTCTGTGTATTTGAATGCGTTGGACAGCAGGTTGTTGAGAATCAGGTCAAGGTACTGTTCGTCAATGTACAGGGGCTTGTCCTCAATTTCGGAGGCCAGTGTGTATTTCAGTTTCTTGCCCTGAGCCAGCCTTTCATAATATGAGAATATGTCCTGTATTGTATGATGTGCATCCTGATGCTTGACATGCAGCCTGAAGACACCAAGTTCGGCTCTTCTGTAGTCCATCAGCTGGTTTACGATATGAAGCATCCTCTGTGCATTCCTGTATATGGATTTCAGCTGTTTTCTTGTCCATACATCGGACACTTTCCCGATTACTTCCTGCAAAGGGGTGATTATCAGCGTGAGCGGGGTCCTCAGTTCATGGGATATGTTTATGAAGAACCTCAGCTTCATCTGGTTTATCTCTTCCTGGTGCTCTTTCTCCTTCTTCTCCAGTTCGAGCCTGGCTTCAATTGTCTGGCGGTATATGAGGAATTTAATGATTCCAGCTATCAGCATTACGAAAAGAATGAGGAATGCCAGCTTGGCAAACAGTGTCTTGTACCAGACAGGCAGGATGAGAATCTCGATTACAGTTGGCTCTACGCTCCATTTGCCGTCATTATTGGCGGCATTTACAGCAAATCTGTATCTTCCATGCGGCAGATTGGAATAAGTCGCGTTTCGTGACTGGGTGGTTATCCATTCCCTGTCAAATCCTTCCAGCCTGTATGCGAATGTATTGTGGCCTCCTGCTATATAGTCCGTGACTGTGAATTCTATTGTAAATGAGTTCTGGTTATGCCTGAGGACAATGCTTTCAGTTGACGGCATTCCTTCAGAAAGTATTCCGCTGCTGTCTCCAGGCCTGACCTTCCTGTTGAATATCTGCAGTCCTGAAAGGACAGGTGATGGAGCATACGGGTTGTCTGCCATCTTCTCCGGAATGAATGTCGTGATTCCCCTGATTCCCCCGAAGAACATCTCTCCTGAGCTTCTGCGGCAGTGTGAGCCGGTGTTGAACTGCTTGCTCTGTATCCCGTCTTCAGTGGTGAAATTCCTGAATGTTCCGGAATATGGATTGAAGCAGCTCAGCCCATTGTTTGTGCTGATCCACAGTCTCCCGAAAGAGTCTTCCTCAATGCCCTCTATGACATTGCCTGGCAGTCCGTCAGACGTGGAATATCTCTGAAGGCTTCTGTCCTTGTCATTGTACGAGTACAGCCCTCCCTGGGTGGCAATCCATATCACTTTTGAAGAGCTTTCCAGAAATACATGTATGGATTGCAGCGATCTGATCCGGCTGTCAATGCTGCTGACCGGTTCAAGTGACGGGCCATCTGCATGGAATACCTCCAGGCCGTTCTCTCCGCCTACCCATAGTCTTCCCTGGGAGTCATGCATCATTGTCCTGATGCGGAGCTTGCGTATGGCATCCCCCTTTGAGTCCCTGTCCTTGACTGACATCCTGCCTGTCTTCTTGTCAAATGAATACAGTCCCTGCAAAGATCCTATCCAGATGCTTTCAGGGGTGTTTTCTATTATGGAGTAGATGTCTCTTGGAGGAGTTCCGACGCAGTGGAACTCGCATCTCTCCATGTTGCTGCGGCCTTTGTGCAGGATGCTCAGCCCGCCTGCCTGCGCACCTATGTATATGTTGTCTGAATATTTGTCTATGTATATTGTCTTGATGTCGTTTGCCTCAATCCCTTCAAACCTGTTCTGGGGGTCAGGCGCATAATAGCTGAACTCACCGGTGTCCGGGCTGTAGCTGTTTACACCTCCGTTGTTTGTCCCGATCCACAGCGTCCCCCTGCTGTCTTCCACTATGCAGTTTATTATGTTGTCATTAAGCGAATTGGTCCCTGGTATTCTCCTGATGTTCAGAAACCTTTCACGCAGCGGATGCCAATAGTCTATTCCTCCGAAATATGTCCCGAGCCACATCCCTCCCTGCCTGTCTTTCATGATGCTTCTGACAGAGTTATGCGACAGGCTTCCTTCCAGGAACGGGTCATTCGTATATGTCTCGAACTCTCCTGTGGAGCTGTCATAGATGTTGAGGCTGTTGAATGTCCCGGCCCACAGCCTTCCTTCATCATCTGTCCCGAGTGAACGTATATAGTTGGAGCCGATGCTTCCAGGCTTGTCAGAATGCCTGAAATTCCTGATCTGCCCGTCCGGGATGTCATATCTGTATAGCCCGTCTCCTTCTGTACCTATCCATATTATGTCGTTTCCCTCGCAGAATATTGTCTGTATCTGGCTTTGGCCTGAATATATCGGGAGCCTCCTGAATTCATTTTCCGTTGTGGAATATGTAAACAGCCCGTCTTCTGCACATCCGATATAGACCGTATGTCCGTTCCTTTGCATCGCAGTGGCCCTAAGGCTGGCAATGTTGGCCGGAAGCCCGCCTGTGAATAGCCTGGTGCCGCAGTCAAAGATGTCCATGGCATTCTCTGTCCCTACGAGTATCCGGTCTCTGTCTATCTCCGCAATGGACGTGACAGGTGCTGAAGTCGGATAATTTTCAAAGATTTCCGTCTCACGGTTCCAGACGGAAAGGCTCCTTCCTGTTCCCGCCCACAGCTTTCCCCCGCTGTCGAGGAAAAGTGTCCTCACGTCACTGTCTGCAATGCTTGCCGGGTCATTGTCGTCATGGAGATAGACAGTGAAGCTATGCCCGTCATATCTGTTCAGTCCGTCAAGCGTGGCGAACCATATATAGCCTTCGTTGTCCTGGCATATGGACAGTACGGTGTTGTGAGAAAGCCCGTTGTCAATGGAAATGTTTGAAAATCTGATTCTTCCGTCCTGACTTGCATGTATCTCGCCAGTCAGTCCCGCCAGCAAGGCTGCAAAGATTGCAGTGGCTTTAAGTATGGTATGGATATTTTTCATGAAATTCCTGAAATAGACAACTAAAATACATAAAAAATGCGCAATATGAAAATTCTGTGGAGCGGCATCGCCCTGCCTTGTCTGCCTTGTTCCGCATCTCCCTGCATTGTTTGACTTGTCTGCCTTGTTCCCGCCTTGCCTTGTGGATGTTGTTCTGCCTTGTTGACGTTATTGGCATTTCCTGATTCAGGTTGATTCCGCTGGAATCTGGCCGTCTGAATCAGGATGGGGGAACAGGTCCGGGCTTGCCACCATGGCCAGACAAATGGCGCCCATGCTTCTGCGGCTGTTCCGTCAGGGAACGATGGTAAGCAGGTGTATACATAAAAAAAGTAGCTGCAGGTAATCTGCAACTACTTTTCTCAGCTATGATAGATAAAATCTATTATTCCTCTTTGCCTGAAGCTACGATTGTCTCGCTGAGCTTCTCGCAGAGTGCGTCAAGTTTCTCGAACATCTCTTTGCGGATACCGTTGTAGTATGCTTTCCTTGAACCCTCTGCAGGATTGTTGATCTTGTCTTTCAGGTCGTTGTAAAGCTCTACAGCCTCATCAACTATCTTGGAGATTTCGTCTGCGTCCTTGTGAGGATTGATTGCAATGAACAATGCGCAATCATCGATGAACTCACCAATGAAATACTCGATGTCTTTTTTTATAACTCTAAGGTTCATAATATTGTATATTTAGTTCTTTTGTTTTCGCGATGCAAATATAGCAATTTAACCGGAATTCTGCACTGCTGCTGCAAGAAATGCCTGAAATATACACAGCATGTATCTCCTCAATAATCCCCCCACTAAAAAAAACAGAAAATAACCTTAGGGTATTTAAAAAACTTAAGTCTTATATGCAGGAATGCGGATTTTTTCTATATGTGATTCTTTTGAATCTCCTTATAGTCATCGGTTTGTATCCGGGGATGCCTGTGGACTTTATGTCGTGAAGGGCGAAGAGCTAATTGTGTCCAATGCTAAGTTTGAGGCTGAGGTTTCCGGTGAGGACATCAGATGGGTCCCTGCAGATGGAAGCATTGATATTGTCCATAATGAGGGCAATGTTTATTTCCTATATTATCCTCTCCATACTGTGAGGACGGCTATATGGATGGTAAGGCTGACAGGCGGTATGCCGCAAGCAGTGAACGATACAGGTATTTTTATCACTCTGGCTTTCATGGATAAGGACGTAATGGAGAAATGTCATTTATCCAACAGGCCCCCGCAATCGCCATTGTCCTTGCGGAACTTGTCCAGGTCAATCAGCATGATTGAGACAATATTGCATGTTTTGAGACGAAAGTTTCAGGCTTCCGGAAATATATGTCATAATTTTGCAGTCACCAATAATATAGACACTAAAACATATCAGATGAAAGGCAGTATCACATCAATAGGTGATGCCATACGGTGCAATAGGGCAGATATGGCCGTCTTGTGTCTCGTCGTACTGTATATCATATCAGCTGATGTGCATGGCAATATTGTATCTTGGGCTGTGCTTTCGGATGCTTTGCCTTATGTTCTGCTGTATGCTGTAGCCAGACTGTGCTTTTCCTTGTCCTACAGAAAGATGACGCTTTTAGTGTATGCCACTCTCTGTGTATGGACAATCTATGAATCGGTGCTGGGACTGACCCGGCTTTGGGGGATTACGGCGTCCGGACATGCAGGATTTCCTATGACAGGAACATTCTTTAATCCGGGACCTTTGGGAGGACTTGTCTCAATAGGTCTGGCGGCATCATTGGCCTATCTTTGCGGCCACAAGAAATTTATATCGGCAAAAATACCTTTTAAATGTCTATGCCGGTAAATGAAAGGCGTCGCCCTATGTTGAGGATGAAGATGGAAACAAAATAAAAACTGTCATATTTAAGAAAGGATAGCAATGAATAATAGAAAGATCTATAGGATACTTGGTACTGTGGTGATGACAGTGGCAGCAATAGTGGTCCTTGCCGTTACAGTTCCGGTGTTCTTCTTTGACCAGTTCCTGATTGGCGGAAGTTCCATGGAGCCGACCTTGCATACCGGTGACCATGTGCTTGTGAACAAACTGCTTCATGGAGCAAGAATCTACAGGACATATGATTTTTCTGTTCCTGAGATGGAATGTTTCCGTATGCCTGGCTTCAGGAAGGTGAGGCCTGGGGATATTGTCGTTTTTAACAATCCTGACGCCCATAAGGGCAAAGGGCTAAGTTTCAGGATAAATGATGTCTATGCCAAAAGATGCATAGGAAATCCTGGCGACACGGTGTCTGTGGTCAATGGCTTTTATTCCAATAGCAGCATTAAGGGGCCGATAGGTAACGTCATGAACCAGCAGGAATTGTCAGAAACGCCGGATTCTGTCTTGAATGGACATGGAGTGGTACTTAAGGCTGCCCAGTTTGCCGGACGTTATGGCAAGTGGACTATAAAGGATTTCGGACCGTTGAGGGTGCCGGCGAAAGGAGACATCGTAAAGTTGTCTTCCGGAAATGTCAGGCTATATAGTAAGATTATACGTTACGAGACCGGTATGGCTCCATCTGTAAAGGATGGTAAAGTGCTGTTTGGCGGTATCCCTGTTGATGAATACGAATTTACGCATGACTATTATTTTTTCGGGGGAGACAATGTTCTGGATTCGCGTGACAGCCGTTATTTCGGCCTTGTTCCCGATGAATTCATAGTAGGAGTGGCAACCAGAGTGCTGTTTTCCCGTCCGGCAGCTACCGGCAAGACAGATCGGAGCAGATTCTGGAAAAAACTTCCCTGACTTCAGTTATAACTGGTTGACTGAGATAATATTACAAGTTTTTGAGACGAAAGTTGCAGTTTTTGTCATAAAAACAATATTTCTTTGCAATATTGATAACCTATACCATTTTGAGACCACATAAATTAATTGCCGTAACTATAACCTTATGTGCGTTATGTTTTTCCATGCTCAGCTGTTCTGGACCTGATAGCCGTCTTGAACAGGTGCTGGCACTTGCTGGAAGCAACCGTCCGGAACTTGAAAAAGTGCTGAGGAGATATTCATCTCCTGAAGACAGCCTGAAATACCGTGCCGCAGTTTTTCTTATTGAGAACATGCCGGGATACGGGTATTATGAAGGGACGCCCCTTGACAATTTTCTTGAATATTACCCTCTGCTGCGGAGTGTCAGACTCAAGAAGCAGTCTCCTGATGTTGCAGTGGATTCCATAAACAGGAAATACGGAAAATTTGACCTCTCCGCTCTGCATTATAAAGAGGATATCCGTACAGTCGATTCCGCATATCTCTGCAGGAATATAGAATGGGCTTTCAGGGTGTGGGAGGAACAGCCTTGGGGCAGGAATGTAGGCTTTAGGGATTTCTGTGAATATATACTTCCTTATCGTGTCGGCAATGAGACTCTTGCAGACTGGAGGGAAATGTACTATGAAAAGTATAACGGCATACTTGACGGTCTGCGCAATTCTGGCTGTTCTGACCGTGAGGATCCTGCGGCTGCAGCCCGTATTATAACAGACTCCCTTACCGGGCCTAAGAAGATATTCTTCACAAGTGCGGCTCCCGCAGCCCTGCCCCATATAGGGCCTGTGGCAGCCGATTACCGTAGCGGCAGCTGCCGCGATTTGGTGGACTTTGCCCTCTATGTCTGCCGTGCCTTGGGAATACCGTGTGCATCTGACTACATGCCTTTCAGAGGGGACGGGAATGTTGGGCATGAATGGGCGGCTTTTCTCGGGCGTGACAGCCTCTACTGTCAGGATATGGGAAACCCTATGGTCAATTCAAGTAAAATCAGTACTCTCCGTAAGTTGAAAGTGTATCGCCGGACATTCAGTATAAACAACAGGCTCAATGATGTGGATATACCTGATTCTGACAGGCCTGAATTCCTGAAAAGACCATGTTTCGAAGATGTGACGCCGGCCTATGCCATAGATTTCCTGAAGACGCTTAAAGTCCCTGTAACTGAACTCTACAGTGGACTCAAGCCGAAGACGGTCTGTCTGTGCATGAGCAGCCGCTTTTCATGGGTTCCGGTAGCTGTCGGAAAGTTCTGCCGGGGTAATGCGGAGTTTGAGGATATAGACTGCAATACTCAGGTTATGAGGGTGGCTTCTGTCAAGGACGGCAAGGTCATGTTCCTGAGTGACCCGTTCTATGTAAAGGAATCCGGCGACCTGCATTTCTACCGTGCCGGCAAAGAACTTCGGGACATTACGGTGTTCCGTAAGTTTCCTGAGCTTCAAGAGTTGTGGCTTCAGAGGCGTATGCTTGGTGGCGTCTTTGAGGGAAGCAACAGTCCGGATTTCACAATGAAAGATACGCTTCATATTATTACAGAACTTCCTAAGCGCCTTCTTGTCCCGGCCCGACCCCGGAAATCCGGCCCTTATCGGTATGTGCGGTATTTCGGTCCGAGGAACGGCTTCTGTAACATTGCTGACATGTATGTCTACGGAGCAGACGGGGAACTGCTGACCGGAAAGCCTATAGGTGTTCCTGGCAGCTATAGTGGTGACAATAAGTACGACTATTGGAGTGCATTGGATGGAAACGGTGAGACTTCATTTGATTCACGCACATCGTATGGGGCATGGGTGGGGCTTGATTTGGGCAAGCCAAAAGAGATTGGCAGGATTGTCTACACAGCAAGGAATCGGGACAATCATGTGCGCCCTGGAGACGAGTACGAACTGTTCTATTGTGACGGGAACTGGAAGTCTGCCGGAAGGGTAACGGCATCATCTGATTCGATTCTTTACAAAGGCATTCCCAAAGGGGCACTCTATATTCTTGATAATCTTACTCGTGGTACTCAGATAAGAGTATTTTCATACGATGAAGGTGTTCAGGAATGGTTAAGACCACGTCAACAAGAGAATTTAGCCATTCAAAATGGCAATATTTAATATTGTTAACTTTAAAATTTATCTTATTATGAGAAAATTTTTTGTTTTATTGGCAGGAATGGTTCTATTCCTTGCTTCCTCTTTAACTTTCATTTATGTGAAAGGAGAAAATGATTCTGTGAACGATTTACTGTCAGCAAATGTAGATGCTTTGGCGGATAATGAATCAAGTGGAGGGCTTGATGCAAATTATCACCGGATTGACTCCAAGTGTGAAGTCTTTGTATCTGCAGGAATGCAAATCGATATCTTTGGAATAGGAATAATAACTGCCAAAGCTGATGGTAAAATTGCTATTGATGGAAAGGTTGTCTGTCAATCTAAAGGTAATGAGACATGCCGTCCTGTCGAATGCTCTGATCTGTATAGTGTCATATTGCATGGAGGAGAGCGATGAGAAAATTTCCATATTTTTCTTTTGTACTTAGTCTGGTTGTCATATCATGTGTCAGCCAGACCAAGAATGAACCTAATGTTCAGGGGATATCTGTTGACATAAACAAACAGGCTGATATCAGCGAGTTCGTATCCTCGTTTGACGGTTATGTCTGTCTTGAAACATACGAAGAATGCCTTGTCAATGAAATCCGGAAACTGAAGATGGTTGGTGATACTATTTATGTTGCCGATGATACTAAGATTACGATGTTCAGTCGCAGGGATGGTTCTTATCTCGGCAAGATTCATAAGCATGGCCGGGGGCCTGGAGAATACATTACATTAACTGATTTTGATGTATTTGACTCCAGATTGTATGTGTTGTCGAATGTAGATCGCGAGATTATTATGTACAATGCCTCCGGTGATGTTCTGAGAATTATCAATACCGGTGAAGGATTCAGCAACTTGTCGGTGATAGACGAAGACAATATCTGGCTTTATTCTTCTGACAGCAATGACAGTATGTACAACTTCATTCTGATTGGTCCGGATGCCGATGTGAAAGCAAAGTACGACAAATTTTCTAAGAATCAGAGTTATACAATTGAAGACATTACATTCTGCGGTTCTGTTTCGGATACGTTGTATGTCTCCCAATATTATGACAACATCGTGTATTCCTTGCATTATGACGGTTATGTTCCGTTATACCGTTTTGATATGAACCTCCGGAACACTGTGTCTCAGGAGGAGCTGTCGGCAACACCTTTAAGTGAACTGCACAAGACTTATAAATATAAGGAATCATTTCGTAGTATAATGCATATTGACAGAAACAGGCACACGTTATTTGCTGAAACATGGTGCTTTCTTGACGGTCTGGCATTGAAGACCTGTTTTGTCAAAGCCGACATGGTGACCGGAAAATCTCATTTTTATATCTGCGGTTACGATGTTGATGAGCGATTCCCATTGTTTGATCTATCTGACGTGATAGGGTACGACGGTAAGGTATTGATTTCATATCTTACTGCATTCTCAGCTAAAAAACATGGGAAAAAATATAAGATAGGCAATCTCGCTGACATATCCGAATACGACAATCCAGTCATCGTCTTTCACACTTTAAATTATTAAGCGGTGAACAGGTATCTATTCGGAATCCTTATTATGTTATCGTCTTTGTCGGTTTCTTGCTCGAACAGCCAAAATGATATGAAAGATGCTATTGTGGCATTTCGTCAGAAGCAGATAATATTACCGGAAGAACTTGTCAAAGTGGAAAACAGGAATATATCGAAGAGTATATTGGAGCAGGCTGAGGTAAAGATGGTCATTTACTATGACTCTTTGGAGTGCAGCTCCTGTAAAGTCTCCCATCTGAAAGAGATGCAATATCTTTATGAACTTTCTGACAAGTTACCTATGTTAGAGGTTTATACGATTTTTTCTCCCTTGCAGCAGGAATATGACCAGACTATGGTAGATCTGATGATGTTAAATTTCCCATATCCGATATATGTAGACAATACTTGTTCTTTTGAAAAGAATAATCCTGATTTTCCTGAAGACAAACGCTTTCATAGTTTTCTTTTGGATAAAACCGGACATCCGGTTTTTGTCGGTAACCCGACAGCAAGCGATAAGCTTTGGGACCTGTTCCTGAAAGTTATGGATAACCTTCAGGAAAATGATGGAGTCTATATAGATGTTTTGAAATAAACGCTTTGAGACAATTTAAAAACATAATTCTATTGATTGTATGGACGGTTGCGGCTGTTGCAATTGTCCATACAATTATTCTCGTGTCTAAGCCTGTAGAATTAATGCATTATACTACTGCAGGCCTATTGGTGTGTGCTACATCTCTGTTTATACCGACTATAATAATATTAGTGGTAGAACAGAAAGTTATACAATGGAACATAGTGGATATAGTTCTCGTCTGTCTGGTGATTCTTTATTGTATATCAGCATCAGTGAATAATCAACGTATTTCAATCTTTTGGATGCAGGAATTCTTTCCGTATGCTATCATGTATATATCCTTTAAGGTTCTTTTCGGCATAAAGAAAAGATTGGTAAGCTGGTTTGTATTTATCATATTTTGTATTTGGGGAATTTATGAAAGTGCTTTAGGATTGGGACAGATTTTCGGCAGTGTACCTTCTGGACATGAATCTTTTGTATTGACAGGCAGTTTTACTAATCCGGGACCATACGGAGGATTTATAGCTTTTCTTATGACTGTTTTGGTCGGATACTTGATTGAATATGGGAAATGTGTCAATGTTATATGTCGGCCTGTTATTGACGGGATGCGTACTATTGGATTAAAACGATTAACCAGTAGCCGCTATGCCGCATGGTGTATATTCAGGTTATTGCCTATAATTTTAGCTGCTATTGCTGTGATTTTATGCATTGTAGTGTTTCCTGCCTCAATGAGCCGTGCTGGTTGGTTGGCATTTGCTTGTGGCTTAATGCTTTGTCTTATACGTGAAACAGGAATTATCAAGTCTGTATTAAGTCATAAAGCAATATCTGCCATTATGTTGATTACCATATTGTCTGCTGTCGCGACGATATTCATGATGAAGAAAGATTCAGCAATCGGAAGATTCCATATCTGGAATATGGAGGCAAAGGCAATAATTGAAACTCCGTTTATCGGTACTGGACCAGGTGCTGTTCTTGGGCAATACGCAAAGATTCAAGAAAATTATTTTAAGGAAAACGAGTGTTCACAAAAAACTGTAAATGTTGCAGGTGCACCATCGTATGCATTCAACGAATATCTTAAAATAGGTATGGAGACAGGAATTGCAGGCACATTACTGGCTTTATGTGTCGTTGTTCTTGCAATTATACAGCTTTTACGCTCGAATGATATATTCGGTTATGGGCTTGTAGCAATAGCGGTTTTTGCATTTTTTTCTTATCCTTTAAGTGTAGCACAGTTTTCTATATGTATAGTTGCAATGCTTGCATTGTCAAGTTGCCATGATTCTGAAGTGCTTAAGTTACAAAAGAAAAAGAATACATATGTATTGTGCAATTCATTGTTGACGATTTTTGTCATTGGTCTTGTGCTATTTGGAATAACTGATTTATATAAAGTTTATAAATCACGGGAAAAGGCATCTGATGATTGGCGGATGGCAAGGCAATGGACTCTTATGAAAAAATATGATTGTGCTGCAGAAGAACTTGAGACATTATATCCGTACCTATTCTGGAGTTATCAGTATCTTTACGAATATGGATACGCTTTGCATAGGGCTGGTATGTATGAAAAAAGCAATGTAATCTTTACTGAAGGCACTTTGATATCCGCAGATCCAATGTTTCATAACATGATAGGGAAAAATTATATGGAAATGGGTTCTTATGATTATGCGGAAAAGGAGTTAATTAAGTCGCATTATACTGTTCCATGTCGTCTATATCCATTGGTCTTGCTTATGGAAATGTATATGGACATCAATTTGACAGAAAAGGCTAAAGAAGTAGGTGATAAAGTCTTGAATATGAAGATAAATAAAAAGAATGGAACTATGATAGAACTTAGAAGGCGTGCAGAAGAATGTTTAAAGATTTTGAAACATGATGTTAATGAAATTAATGGCATTTCCAATTGAGACGAATACGAACTGTTCTATTGCGATGGTAACTGGAAATCGGCCGGCACTCTCTATATCCTGAACAATCTTACGCGCGGTAAAGACATAAGAGTGTTTTCCTGCGATGAAGGTGTGCAGGAATGGGACCGTCCGAAACGTAAAGAAAATCTACCATTGTATTATGATATTATTCATATTTAAACTAAGTGAACAATGAAAAGGGTATTCAACATTTCAGTATTATTGCTTGGGTTCATTGTGACAGCTTGTGTCAATGAGCCCAAGCGTCAGGACGATGTCCGGGTGATAACAGTGGATGTCACCAGGCAGGCTGACATCAGCAAGTTCGTGTCGTCCTTTGACGGATGTGTGCCTCTTGAGACGAATGAAGACTGTTTGGTTGATGAAATCCGGAAACTGAAGATGGTTGGTGATACTATTTACATTGCCGATGATACTAAGATTATAATGTTCAGCCGCAGGGATGGTTCTTATCTCGGCAAGATTCATAAGCAGGGTCGGGGGCCGGGGGAATACATTACATTAACCAATTTTGATGTATTTGATTCCAAATTGTATGTACTATCAAGTATTGATGAAGAAATTATAGAATATAGTTCTTGCGGTGATGTATTGAGAACAATTGATACAAAAGAAGGATTTAGAGATTTGTTGGTAATGAACAAGAACAATATTTGGCTATATTCTTCTGATAGTAATGATTTAATGTATAATTTCATATTGATTAACTCGGATTCAAACGTAAAGGCTAAATATGATTCATTTTCAGAAAATCAAAGTTTTATATTGTCAGATGATGTCTTTGTGAATCAGAGTCCGGATACATTATATACTGCTAAATATTTTGATAATACAGTCTATGTTTTACATAGTGATGGCTATTACCCGAAATACAGATTTAATATGAATCTTAAACATCTAATATCTCAAGAAGAATTGTCATCAACACGCATAAAAGTTCTATATGATACATATAAATACAAAGAAACTTTGTGTCAGGTAATGCATATTGACAGAAATGAGAATACGCTGTTTGCGGAAATTTTATGTTTTCTTGACGGTCTGGCATTGAAGACCTGTTTTGTCAAAACCGACATGGTAACCGGGAAATCCCATTTTTATATCCGTGGTAATGAAGTTGACGAACGATTTCCATTGTTTGATTTGTCAAGAGCTATAGGCTATGATGGCAAGACTCTGATTTCATATCTTCCGGCATCTTCGGCAAAAAGATTCCAACGGGAATATAAACTGGATTATTTTTCCGACATATCCGAATACGACAATCCAGTCATTGTCTTTCATACTTTAAATTATTAAGCGATGAACAAGTATATATTTGGAATACTTATTCTGTTTTACTGTGGGGTGTTGTGCACATGGTAGTTTGCGAACAGAAAAGACTCAATCATCACTGGTTAGTGCATATGACTGTCCTTACTTTGGCCGTGGGCGATTGTGATAAGATTGCATACGGTGCCAATTCAAACTGATTTAAGGGTAATGCGTTGATATATAATATTATGGTGGTAAGAAAGAAATTAATGATGATATATGTTGCCCTGCTGCTTGTCTGTCCGGTCATGCTGCTTCCTGCTCAGGAGAGAGGTGGAATGCTTGCCGCAAGGATGAGCCTGGAGGAGGTAATTGATTCTGCCCGGACGCGTTCGGTGTCTGCACTGGCGGCCAAGGCTTCGTTCGTGTCGAGCTACTGGGCATTCCGTTCCTATAAGGCGAGCCGTCTGCCGTCACTCAATTTCTATGGAAATCTTGCCTCATTTGACAGGTCCCTGCGTCTGCTTCAGAACTATGAGACCGGAGAAATGGTCTATACGGGCAATTACAACATGCAGAACAAGGTCGGGCTGTCCATAAAGCAGAATATCACTTTCACGGGAGGAAGTCTTTCGCTCTATTCTGACCTTTCCCGTATAGACCAGTTCGGAAGCAATGCCCACAAGACTTATTATGCGCAGCCGATAACCCTTTATTACGAACAGCCTCTTCTTGCCTACAACCGTTTCAAGTGGGACAGGAAAATTTCACCGAAGGAATACGAGAAGGCAAAGAGGACATATCTGGAGGCTATGGAGGCTGTTACAATCCGTGCCGTGAAGTATTATTTTGACTTGATGAAGGCCAAGCTCAACCACGAAAAGGCCGTGACCAACTATTCCAACACCCGTCAGATGTGCTCTGTGGCGGCAGAACGCATGAGTCTTGGCAGCGTGACACGTGATGAATATCTCCAGCTTGAGCTGCGCATGCTTAACGACAGCATTTCAATCAATGAGTCGGCAATCAGGGTGAAGGAGGCGCAGATGACGCTCAATTCCCTTCTTGGCTACGGTGAAGGACTTGAGATTGAACCGGAAGTCACAGGAGAATTGCCTGATATCTGGATGGATTATGATGTGGTAATGTCCAAGGCTCTGGAGAATTCTTCATTCCTGCTTGACAATGAAATCCGGGTGCTCAATGCGGAGTCTGCCATTGCCCAGGCAAAGGCCAACAGAGGGGCTTCCGTCTCCCTGAGCGCAAGGTTCGGACTTAGCAATTCCAACGGGCATTTCCGTGAGACCTATACAGGCCTTCTCGACCAGGAAGTGGTGGGCATCACATTCTCTGTTCCGATTTTCGACTGGGGACTTGGCAAGGGACGTGTGAAGAATGCCAAGGCAAAGGCGGCTGTGGTGAAGGCAGAAGTCGCACAGGCTGAGCAGGACTACCGTAGAAGTGTCTATACGGCAGTGGGACAGTTCAACAACCAGAGGCAGCAATGCATGGTTTCTGCACGTGCAAGCCGGATAGCACAGGAACGCTACTCGCTGATGATGGAGAAATTCCGTAGCGGACGGGCTTCCGTTACCGACCTGAATACGGCACAGAACGAGAATGATTCCGCAGTGAGCCGTTATGTGACTGACCTGAGCAATTTCTGGAACTATTATTATACTCTCAGGCAGCTGACCCTGTATGATTTCATCCGTAATGCGGATATTGATGTTGATTTTCTTGAACTTATAAGATAATAGGATGGCTATGGATATTTATAGAACAATGATTGTTTCCGTTGCTGCATTTTCAGTAGCTTATGGATGTGGAGTCAAGGGTGGAAATGACGGAGGACGTGACGGAAGGCTCCAGTATACTCCTGAGGTGAATAAGGTGGAGGTCATGGAACTGAAGCGGTGCAGTTTCATGAGACAGCTGACCGCCAATGGCAAGCTTGTCGCTGCAGGAAAGAGCTCCCTGTCGTTCAACACTTCCGGTACGGTGTCTGAGCTATATGTCAGCAATGGCCAGTCTGTCAGGGCTGGAGATGTGCTTGCCGAGCTGGAGCAGCGTGAGAAGAAGCTTGCATTGGAGGCGGCGGGCATTTCCCTGGAGAAGGCAGAGATAGATTTTTATGACGTTCTTGCCGGGCAGGGCTATCAGGCCAGGGATACGGCATCTGTTCCTAAGGATATCCTTGATATGGCAAAGATGCGTTCCGGCTACAGGTCAGCATTGAACAGCTATCAGAGGGCGGCCATAGATTTTGAACGGACAGTGCTCAAGGCCCCTTTTGCCGGCAAAGTGGCTGACGTGAAGTTCAGGAAATATGACAATGTGTCTTCCGGGGCCTTCTGTATGCTGATTGACGACAGTATGCTTGATGTGGACTTCTCCGTCCTGGAGTCTGAATATAGCTTTGTAAAGGAAGGCCTTACGGTGTCTGTCGCTCCTTTCACCGGAGCCGGTGTGGCTCTGGAGGGGCATGTTACGGAAATAAACCCGACAGTGGACAAGTATGGGCTTGTGGCTGTGAGGGCACGTGTCAGGAATGACGGCAGCCTTATTGACGGTATGAATGTGAGTGTGACGGTCTGCAGGGATGTCCCGGATGTGTTGGTGGTCCCTAAAAGTGCAGTGGTGATAAGGGATAATCTGGATGTGCTGTTCAGATATAAGGACGGAAAGGCAATGTGGACATATGTCCATGTGCTTATGTCCAACAGTGCCAGCCATGTGGTGACGGCAAATACGGACCGTGGGGCGGAGCTGAATGAAGGTGACATGGTCATTGTATCCGGAAACCTTAATCTCGGTGACGGCTCGTCCGTAGAAATCGTAGACTGACTATGCTGAACAGACTGATAGACCGCCCTATAAGTGTCACGATGGTCCTCCTCGTGGTGCTTGTGCTTGGAATCACAGCAATCCGTCTTCTCCCTGTGTCCCTGATTCCTGATGTGGATGTGCCTTATATTACGGTTCAGGTGACAGCTCCGGACCTTTCCGCGCGGGAGATAGACGAGACCATCCTCAAGCCGCTCAGGCAGCAGCTTGTGCAGGTCGGTTCTCTTGAAGATGTAAGGAGCGAGGCTAAAGACGGAAGCGGTACCGTTGCCCTGACCTTCTCTCAAGGTGCTGACATGGATTATCTCTTTATCGAGGTCAACGAGAAAATTGACAGGTGCATGTCATCGTTCCGGGATGTGGAGAGGCCGAAAGTCCTCAAGTCCGGTGCTGCTGATATTCCGGCTTTCTATGTCAACATCACCCTCCGGGATGAAACGGTCCTGCCGGATGAGACTGATAGGGGACTGTTTCCGGTGTCCCAGTCGTTTCTTGACATGAGTTGTTTCGCTTCAGATGTAGTGGCCAAGAGGATTGAGCAGCTTAAGGAGGTCGCAATGGTTGACCTGAGCGGTGGTGTGCGTCCGGAGCTTCTGATTATCCCTGACAGGGATGCGCTGAAGAGATTGGGCATGACGGAGTCTGGTTTTGAGAATGTAGTCAAGGCTGCCGATATCCGCCTTGGCAGTCTGACTATAAGGGACGGGGAGTACCGCTATAATGTGAAGTTCCGCTCTTTTGCTTCAGACAGGTCCGATATAGAGGACCTTTATCTGGAAGTTGGCGGTAAGGTGATGCAGGTCAAGGATATTGCCCGTGTGATAGAGCATCCTTCCAAGAGGACAGGGCTGGTGATGTCCGACGGCAGGGATGCTGTGACCATGGCAGTGATAAAGCAGAGCAGCGCCAGGATGGCAGAACTGAAGAAGGCTATGAACAGTCTGATGAAGCAGTTCCGCCGTGACTATCCTGAAATGGAGTTTACCGTGACGCGTGACCAGACAGAGCTTCTGGAATATTCCATTGACAATCTGATTCAGAATATAGTAGTGGGTATCCTGCTGGCCTGTCTGATAATTTTCCTTTTCATGAAGGATTTCAGGTCTCCTATGCTGGTGGTTTTCACCATTCCTGCCGCACTGGTGTTCTCGATGCTTGTCTTCTACGTGATAGGATTGACCATCAATATCATATCACTTTCCGGCCTTGTGCTTGGAGTGGGAATGATGGTGGACAATACCATAGTGCTTATAGACAATATCACGGCACGGTGGCAGAGGGGAGAACAGCTGCGCCGTGCAGTTGTGAAAGGTACATCGGAAGTGCTTGCTCCTATGCTGAGTTCCATGCTCACTACATGTGCAGTATTCATCCCGCTGATTTTTATGAGCGGTATAGCCGGAGCCATGTTCTATGACCAGGCTATGGCAATAACAGTGGTGCTTGCCACATCGTATGTGGTGACTGTGACTGTCGTGCCTGTATATTACTGGTGGTGGTACCACAGATCCGATGCTTTTGTGCCGAACCGCTTTCTTGAACGGCTGTCTTCCGGGAAGGGTGTACTTATGTATGAAAAGGGTGTGGAATGGCTCGTGAGGCGAAGATTGGTCTGCTGGGGAGTCCTTGCGGTGTCGGTTGCCGGCATCATCGTGTGTTTTTCATATATGCCCAAGGAGAAGCTTCCCGAAGTTACCTACACGGACACTTTGTTGAAAATCAACTGGAACAGCCAGCTTGCGCTTGACAGGAATACAGAGCGTGTCAGACGTCTGGACTCTTTGGCGAAAGGCTACTCCATGCAGTCCACTGCGCTTGTGGGGATGCAGCAGTTTGTCCTCGGCCATAGCGGGGACCAGTCTGTTTCAGAGACTACGGTCTATCTTAAGGCTCACGATGCCCATAGCCTTGGCAGGCTTAAGGATGAGATTTCTACATTTCTTATGAAGGAATATCCCGACTGCATATATTCCTTTGAGTCTTCGGGCAATATTTTCGACATGGTCTTTTCCGAAAAGGAACCTGAACTTCTTGCGCGTTTCCGTCCTGTGTCTCTTCCGGAGCTTGATGTGGAGTCCATTCAGGGGCTGACTTCAGACCTTGCACGTAGTCTTCCATATCTGCATATACCTCCGGTCCCTCTCAAGACAGATGTCCTGTATGTCGCAGATCCTCAGGTGATGGCGCTTTACGGTGTGTCATACTCCCAGCTTGCAGGGGTTCTGAAGAATGCCCTCAATGAGAACCGTCTGTTCAATATTGTCCAGGGGGACAGGACATTGCCTGTAGTCATGGGTGTTGACACAAGGGAGATGGACGATATTGTCCGGAACACCTTCCTGTATCGTGACGGTGCCGGACTGCCGGTGAGTGCTTTTATGAAGCAGACATACGAAGAGGACCTCAAGAGTATAGTTTCCGGGGTGGAGGGCAGCTACTATCCTCTTCCGCTTGACCTCCCTGACAGCGATGTCTCCAGTGTCATGGATGACATCCGCGAAGTGACATACAGGAACGGGAATTTCGATGTAAGCTTTACTGGGTCATATTTCAGCAGCAGGAAGATGGTCAGGGAACTTGCTCTTGTGCTTATTGTGGCTGTAGTCCTTCTTTACCTCATACTTGCCTCTCAGTTCGAGTCCCTTGTCCAGCCTCTGATAATCCTGTCAGAAATTGTGATAGACATTTTTGTCTCACTTGCCGTGCTCTGGCTCTGTGGCGCATCCGTCAATCTCATGTCAATGATAGGCCTTGTGGTCGTGTGTGGCATCGTCATCAATGATTCCATCCTTAAGATTGACACCATCAACAGGCTGCGGCGTTCCGGAACGGGACTCTACCATGCCATTCTTCTCGGGGGGCAAAGAAGGCTGAAGGCTATAGTCATGACTTCATTGACTACAATCCTTGCGGTATGTCCGTTTCTTGTCCGGGGTAATATGGGGGCGGACCTCCAGTATCCTATGTCACTTGTCATCATTGCGGGAATGATAACAGGTACTGCTGTCAGTCTCTTCTTTGTGCCGATTGTCTATTATGAAATATACAGGAAGAGGAAATGAAAGTGAACAGCGGCATAAGGATTCCTTCGTTTTCGGTCCTGCTCATCACTGCGGTGATTGCGGTGCTTGGCATTGCATCTGTACCAATGCTCAATGTCCGCTACACTCCGGAACAGGCCGGGAATACAATCAGCGTCTCGTTTTCGTGGAACGGTGTCTCCGCAAGGATAATGGAGGCGGAGGTTACATCCAGGATTGAGGGTGTGCTTTCCGGTATCAGGGACAACAGCGGTGTCAGTTCCACATCTGACCGCGGAAAGGGAAGCGTACGGGTCAAGTTCAGGAAAGGTACGGATATGGCTGCCGCCCGTTTTGAGGTGGCGTCACGTATCAGGAACATATATCCAAAGCTTCCGGAAGGTGTCAGCTATCCGGCCATTTCTCTTGGTACAAGAGGGACAGGGGGCACTACGGCGGTGACATTTGTCCTGAAGGCGGACATTCCCTCCAAGGAGATAGAGAAATTTGTGACTGCAAGGCTGATGACACCGTTGTCACGTATAGATGGTGTGGAGAAAGTCTCTTTCTGGGGGGCATCGCCTTTCGAATGGGTGGTGACCTTCGACATGCACAAGGCCGATGCTGTAGGGGTGGATGCAGATGCCATAGCTTCTGCGTTCAACTACTGGTTTGGTGCAGAGATGATAGGGATGGCAAGTACGGATGACGGGATGGTGAGTGTAAAGCTTGCATGCATGTCGGGTGAGGACTTCGGTGATATTCCGATTGTCAACAGAAACGGCAGGATTGTGTATCTGAGGGAAATTGCTGATTTCCGCTATCAGGAGTCGCTGCCGAGTTCATATCACAGGATCAACGGTCTGAACACCATAAACCTTTCCGTGTCAGTGGAACCGGAGACCAACCTTCTGCGGATGTCGTCTGAAATAAGGTCGACGATGAGCGGGCTGGAGGCGTCTTTTCCGGAAGAGATAACAGTATCTGTCAGTCATGATGCATCAGAATACATTGCAAAGGAGCTTGACAGGATATATTTCAGGACTTTTCTGTGTCTCCTTGTCCTTCTTGTATTTGTGTTCCTTGTCAGCCGCTCCTGGCGATACCTGTTCGTGATAGCCCTTACCCTTGTCGCGGACATACTCGCGGCGATAGTGCTCTATAACCTGCTTGACATAACCGTGCATATCTATACGCTTGCCGGAATAACAGTCTCCCTCGGTATCATGATAGATACAGCGATAGTGATGGCGGACCATTATTCATACTGCCGGAACCGTTCAGTCTTTCCTGCTCTTCTCGGTGCGACGGGCACTACGGTGGGTGCGCTTTGCGTAATACTTCTTCTCCCGGAGCAGGACAGGAAGAACCTCACTGACTTTGCATGGATCATCATGGTCAACCTGTCAGTTTCCTTGATTACTGCATATCTCTTCATTCCTTCGCTGATAGACAGATATCCGTTAAGGAGATCGGCGTACAGCCTTTCTCTGAAAAGGCGCAGGAGAATAATCAGGTGGAACAGACGGTATCAGGCTTTCATAGAGGCATGCCTTCGCCGCAGATGGGTGTTGGCCGTTGTACTTGTGGCTTCTTTCGGCATTCCTACCTGCCTTCTGCCCGAGAAGCTCGGTTCCAGAAACCCTGACCGGATGCAGAAGGTCTACAATGGGATTATGGGGTGGCCTCCGTATGCCGACAACCGGAAAGATGTTGACGGGATTCTCGGCACTTCGTTCGCCATGTTCAGCAAGGCTATGGACCGTTCTGACTTTTATCGTGAGCCGGGACGCCAGTCCCTGCAGATAGATGCAGCAATGCCTGAGGGATGTACGGTCGGCCAGCTCAACGAAGTGGTCAGGAGCATGGAGAACTATCTCTGCAAGTTCGGGCAGATTGAAATGTTCACTACGGATGTCAAAAGTTATGACAACGCATCCATCTCCGTCAGCTTCAGGCCGGAATATGAAAATACCTCCTTTCCAGCGGAACTCAAGTCCCAGGTGATATCAATGGCAAACAATTTCGGCGGGGCCACATGGCGGGTCTATGGGGTGAACAACAATTATTTCAGCAATAATGTCCGTTCTGATTATAAGTCATATACAATCTCGCTTAAAGGGTACAATTATGATGAACTTGTCAGCTATGCTGACACTCTGATGGATATCCTTTCAGTTAACCGGCGAGTGTCCGAACTGGAGTTTGTAACTCCTTCCGGACGGCTTCCGGTCAATGAGTACAACATGGAATATGATTTCGGGAAAATGTCGGTATCCGGAGTAAATCCTTATAGATACTACCAGAAGCTGTCTACAGTTCTGTATCAGCGTAACCTTGTTTCAGTGGTGGAGGACGGGGAGATGACGTCCGTGGTCCTGAAATCTTCAGAGTCGGAGAATTTTGACTATTGGCATGTCGTGAACTCGCAGGTTAGGGTAGATTCCACATATGCGAGGCTGTCTGAACTCGGGTCGGTGGAGAAAAGAAGGACCGGCTTCCCGATAGTGAGGAACAACCAGTCCTACGAGGTGAAGGTGGGATTCAACTTCATAGGTTCTTATGAACTTTCCAATTCTTTGATAAGCAAGACTGTAAAATATATGAATGATGAAGTCCTTCCTGTTGGCTATAAGGCGTCTTCACGTGGATGGGGAGTATGGTCTCAGGAAAAGAAAGGCAAATATGGAAAGCTGATTCTGCTTGTGGCGGCAATAATCTTTGTGATGTGCGCTACGGTCTTCAATTCTTTGAGGCTTCCTTTTGCTGTTATTCTCATGATACCCGTGTCTTTCATCGGGGTTTTCCTTGCGTTCGGGCTGTCGGACTTCACTTTTGATCAGGGTGGCTTTGCGGCTTTTGTCATGTTGAGCGGAGTGGTGGTCAATGCGGGGATCTATCTTGTGGACACTTTCCGGAAAGACAGGAGCGGACGTAGTGATGTAAGGAGATATATCAGGGCATTCAATCATAAGATAAACCCGATTATGCTTACTGTCATTTCCACAGTCCTTGGTCTGCTTCCGTTCCTTTCGGATGGCCCGGAGGAGGTGTTCTGGTTTGCATTTGCGGTGGGCACCATTTCCGGAATGCTGTTTTCTCTCATTGCCCTTGTGGTCTATCTTCCGGTCTTCTGCCTTGCCAGGCCCTCGGGAAAAGGCAAACGTGGATAATATGATGAATTGAGACAGGATTACATATTTATGCACCGGATTTCATCTGCGTGCAGGGCTTCATGAACCATTTGAGCCCTGCACGCAGAATTTTTTTAATAAAGTTTGTAAATATGTTTAGGGTATTTAAAAAAACTTAAGTCTTATATGCAGGAATGCGGATTCTGGTTGAGCCGCGTCTATTGATGTAACACTAAACTTTCTGTTGATGAAAACAAGTCATTTTCTGTATGTGATTCTTTTGAATCTCCTGCCTGTTTCACTTTTCGCCCAGGCCGGCTTGGGACCATGGGTGCCGGATGTATCCGAAACATCATTCACTGTCAATTGGGAGACTCCTGATTCTCAGCTTGTCAGGGTCGAGGTTGTCAAAGACGGTGCTGCCGATACCCTGAACTTCTATCAGACAAGATACGGCCGTAGTCTTGTCGGCACCAGCCATTCGGTAAAGGTTACAGGCCTTGAAGCCGGTACAAGATACGCCTACCGCGTCTGCGGGATAAAGGTGCTGGACGAGTCCCAGCCATATCAGCTTGTATATGAAAAGGAGGAGAAGAAAGGGGAGTGGCACGGCATTGTCACCCTGGACAGCAAGGCACCTGTGTGCCGTTTCTCCATGGTGAATGACATACATGGCGACAAAGAACTGTTTGCTGAACTGTTCAAGGGGATTTCGCCGCAGGACATGGATTTCATGCTCATGAATGGTGACATGGTGTCTTACATGACTTCGATTGATGTTGTCAAGGACTGCATAATATCCCCGGTGGAGACACTGCTGCATGATGTCCCGATGCTCTACGCAAGAGGCAACCATGAGGGCCGCGGCCAGGACTTCTGGCGTTTTGAGGAAGTCTCCCCGTCGCGTGACGGAAAGGCCTGGTATGCATTCAGGCAGGGACCGGTCGCCTTTATAGTGATAGACTGCGGCGAGGACAAGCCGGACGGGCATCCTGCATATTGCGGAAATGCGCATTTCGACCAGTACCGCGCAGAAGAGGCTGAATGGCTGAGAAGCGTGACCAAAGAAAAATGGTTCAGGACTGCGCCCTACAAGGTCTGTGTGTCGCATATACCGATGTCACTTGAAGAGGATTCATGGTATACACAGAAACAATTGCACGAGACAATGCTTCCTATACTTAACAAGGCCGGCGTGGACCTCATGCTCAGCGCGCATTTCCACCGCCATGTGTTCGTGCCGGAGGGAAAATGCGGCAACAGTTTCCCTATCATCGTGAATGACTGCGATGAACGTCTTGACTTTGTCTGTGACGGCAGGAAAGCGAAGCTGGAAATCTATGACCGTGATGGCAATGCTGTCCATGAATATGAATTTTGATCTACGGAAAATCCCCATTTATAATGTGTATTAAATTGTTTTCTTCGAAAAGCTTTGGCCTCATTGCTGTCATCCTGATGCTGGCGGCGTGCAGCCCGCGGAAGACCTCCAGGCCTTTCCATGTGATACCTTATCCGCAGGAAGTTGAATTCCAGGATGGTGTGTTTGACATTGCAGGTGCACGGTTTACGGTCGCTGCAGGAATTGACGCAATGGCAGAAGACTATATACAGTCATTCGCAGACCGCCTGGAGGCAGTTACGGGCAAGCACAATGCAATCCGCCGCGGAACAGCCGAGAGGGGAGTCGTCTTTGTGCTTGACGAGACGCTCGGGCAGGAAGCATACACAATCGATGTCACCCGAAGGTGCGCCAGGATCTCGGCATCTTCCTACAGCGGCTTTGTGTATGCCTTGCAGACGGTCGGCCAGATGCTTCCGGTGGAGTACTATGGCGGGGCAAGGTCGAAGGCAGACTTTGTCCTGCCGTGTGTCTCCATCAGCGATTCTCCGCGATTCCCGTACCGCGGCCTGCTTCTGGACGTGGGACGCCAGTATTTCAGCGTGGAGGAACTGAAGAGGGTTCTTGACATCATGTCTGTCTATAAGGCCAATGTCTTCCACTGGCATCTTAATGAGGATGCGGGGTGGCGCATGGAGATCAAGAAGTATCCGCGGCTGACCGAAGTCGGGTCGGTGCGCAGCGCAAGCCAGACAGATTTTGACCCTACGCATCTTGACGGAGTGCCGCAGAGCGGCTTCTATACCCAGGATGACATGCGTGAAGTTGTTGCCTATGCCGCAAAGCTTGGCATAACCGTTATCCCGGAGCTTGACCTTCCCGGACATATGCTCAGTGCATTGGCCTCATACCCTGAACTGGGATGTACGGGAGGTCCATATGAGGTGGCATGTACGTGGGGAGTGAAAAAGGATGTCCTGTGTGTAGGCAAGGAGGAGACATTCACCTTCCTTGAGGATGTCCTGACCGAGCTGCTGGATATATTTCCGTCGGAGTATATCAACATCGGAGGCGATGAAGTCCCGAAAGACCGCTGGAAGGCATGTCCTCACTGTCAGGCGCGCATAAGGGAGCTTGGCCTTAAAGATAAGGACGGGCATACCGCCGAGCAGTATCTCCAGAACTATGTGACAGCGCGTATGCAGAGCTTTCTTGCAAAGCACGGCCGCAAGATTATAGGCTGGGAGGAGATTCTTGAAGGAGAACTTTCGGAAGGAGTCACAGTGATGTCATGGAAAGGTACGGAAGAGGGCGTGGATGAACGCATATGGAACTACAATACCATAATGAGTCCCCGGGGCTACATGTATATTGACCGCTATCAGTCGCATGACCAGGACCATGAGCCATTTTCAATCGGAGCATATCTTCCTGTGGAACGCGTGTACGAATATGAACCTTACAAAGGTGTTCCGGAGTCCGGCAAGGACAAGATACTTGGAGTGCAGGCAAACCTGTGGGGAGAGTATATCCGCACAGAGGAATATATGGAGTATATGCTTCTCCCGCGCCTGGCCGCTCTCAGCGAGGTTCAGTGGTGCACTCCGGAGAACCGCCAGTATCCGAGATTTGTAGAGTCGATGGACCATCATCGTGAAATCTATGGGCAGAAAGGGCTTACCTATGCCAAACACCTGTGGGGCATAGTGGGGCTTCCGGGGGCGGAATACCCGGCAAGGACTCCGGAAGAGATTGAAGAATACTGGGCATCCATGGAATAGCCCTGCCGGGATGCGGGCTTTGCCCTCAATCTCGGTATAAATCACCAGTATAAGAATTAAGCAACTAAACACTAACTGCAATGAATAATATCCTAAAATCATTAGCTGTCTGCGCTGCAGCAATAGTGCTTGCCGGCGCGGCTGTCTCCTGCACACAGGAGAACTCAAAGATAATAAAGACTGAAATCCCGGCCCGCTCTGCCGGACAGGAAGATGTAATCGGACTCAGGCTTGCTCCGATGGATACCGTCAGAATCGGTTTCGTCGGTCTCGGCGGCCGTGGCTCGTATGCCCTTTACAGATACCTTTCAGTTCCATGGACCAAGATTGTTGCACTTTGTGACATAGAGCCTGACAGGGTCGAGAAGAATGTGAAGTTTCTTAAGGAACATGATATTGAAGTCGCGGCCACGTACACTGGAGACAGCGGATTCAAGGAACTTTGCCGTCGCGGCGACATCGATCTTGTCTATATCTGTACCGACTGGGCCAATCATGCTCCTGTCGCTCTTGAAGCCCTGAACAACGGGAAGAATGTGGCATGCGAGGTGCCTTCTGCCACTTCCCTTGAAGAATGCTGGGCACTTGTGGATGCGGCCGAGAAGAACCGCCGCCACTGCATGATGCTCGAGAACTGCTGCTATGACTTCTTTGAACTTTCTGCCCTGGAGATGGCACGTAATGGCGTATTCGGGGAGGTCGTCCATGCGGAAGGAGCCTACTGCCATAACCTCACCGACTATTGGGACGGCTACTGGAGGAACTGGCGCCTCGATTTCAACAGCAAGCATAAGGGAGATGTATATCCGACACATGGTCTCGGACCTGTCTGCCAGGTCCTGAACATCCATAGGGGAGACCGTATGAAGACTCTTGTTGCTATGGACACTCCGTCTGTAAACGGTGTGAAGTCCGTAAAGAGGTACCAGGGCATCGATATGCCTGATTTCAAGAACGGAGACCTTACGGCAACAATGATTCTTACAGAAAAGGGCAAGTCCATCCTCATTGAACATGATGTCATGACCCCGCGTCCGTACAACAGGATGTATCAGCTCGTCGGAACCGAAGGCTATGCGGCAAAATATCCGATAGAGCAGTGGAGCGTCAGCAAGGGACAGGCTGATTCATTGGGACTTTTCATTGAAGAGGATGCCGCAGGTGGCGACGGCCGCATGACAGAGCGTGACCGCATTGATTTCCATGGTGCGCTGCCGGCGGATGTTGTGGAAAGGCTTCAGAAAAAATATCCGACCCCTATCCTGGACAAGGACCTTGAGGAGCTTGCAAAGCGTGTCGGCGGGCACGGCGGAATGGACTTCCTCATGGACTACCGCCTCATCTACTGCCTGCACTACGGGCTTCCTCTTGACATGGACGTATATGACCTTGCGGAATGGTGCTGCATCTCTGAGCTTGGTGCAATATCCATAGAAAACGGCTGTGCGCCGGTTGAGGTCCCTGACTTCACGCGCGGTGCATGGGACAAGGTTGACGGATTCAGATATGCATTCGCGGACGGGTCTTTCAGATAGACATCGGAAATGAATATTAGGATTGGTTTAAAAGTATGCCTGCTGGCCATTCTTATGATGGCCGGCGGCATTGTCTCCCTCGCCCAGGTGTCCGTAGCCGGAATCGTTACGGACAAGGCGACGGGAGAGCCTTTGGTCGGGGTCAGCGTGGCCGTGCAGGGTACATCTGCAGGTGTGGTCACTGACATTGACGGAAGATTCCGCGCAGATGTCCCCGAAGATGCTTCTCTTATATTCGGCTATCTCGGCTACAGGACCCTAACAGTTCCGGTAGACGGCAGGAAGATGCTTGAAATTGTCATGGAATCTGACATAAATACTCTTGACGAAGTTGTCCTGATGGGATACTCTTCCATGAAGAAGACAGAGCTTTCAAGTTCGGTCGTCTCTGTGCAGGGGGACAGGCTGAGGGACATCGTTACGTCTGATCTCGGCACTATGCTGCAGGGCAAGGTTGCCGGTGTCGTTGTCACCAATTCTTCGGGTGCCCCGGGTTCCGGCTCGACAATCCGAATACGCGGTACAGGCAGCATCGCGGCAAGTTCTGACCCTCTATATGTGGTGGACGGAGTGGTCGGAGGGACATTCAGCCCTAACGATGTAGAGACTATCACGGTCTTGAAGGATGCCGGTTCTACAGGTATATATGGTGCCTCCGGAGCCGGTGGAGTCATTGTGGTGACTACGAAGCAGGCAAAGAACGGCCAGGAGCCGTCAGTGGACTTCAAGGCGCAGGTAGGGGTGAAGCAGATGCTCACCGGCCGCTTCCATATGATGGATGCCTCGGAACTGTATGATCTTTACAAGTCCATAATGTCTTCCGGGGCAATGAAGAGCTATCCGGAAAAGCTCCGTACGCAGAATTTCGACTGGATAAAGGATATGGAGAGGACCGGTGTCACACAGAACTACTGGCTCTCTGCAAGCGGAAGCCTGAAAAAGATGAATTTCCTTGTAAGCCTGGACTATTACGACGAGGACGGCACTCAGAGGGAATCTGCATACAACAGGATTTCCGGAAGGGTGAATGTCGGGGCAGAGATCGCCAGGAACCTGACGCTCAACGCAAGGGTAAGCTACACCCAGTCAAAGACAGTTGAAGGCACGGGGCTGACCAGCTATAACCAGCTTCCGTGGAACAATCCGTATGACCAGAATACCGGCAAATACATGTACCTTTCATCAGCCGTGCGTCCTGACAATGGAGAGCTGTGGTATGGACGTGAGGCTGTCAATCCGCTGTATGCCTCATCTGTCAATCCGAACCCGTACGGTGTCTCCAAGTCATTTGTCGGAGACCTCCAGCTGAGCTGGGCAGTCACGGACTGGCTGACAGTGACCTCGACCAACAGATATTCAACCGGCAGTACCCTCAACAAGTCTGTCGTTGTCCCGGAGGCCTACAATGCCACATGGCCTGACGGTAAGATCAGCCAGGATATTTCATGGAGCAACTCTTTCTGCACCACAAATATCATCAAATACTTTGACACCTTCAATGGCGTCCACAGCGTGTCCGCGCTTGCCGGATATGAATACGGCTACAGCTCGGACGACTATATGAATGTCATTGCCTCCGGTCTGAAAAACGGCCTGCAGGTCCTCAACGGAACGGTTGCGGAGAACGTCTACGGGACAAAGACCGAGATGGCAAGCTGGTCGGCATTCGCACAGGCGCAGTACAGCTACAAGGAAAAATATATCCTGAATGCCGTCTTCCGTGCAGACGCCTCATCTGTATTCGCACCAAAGAACAGGGTCGGATATTTCCCTTCCGTCTCTGCCGCATGGCTTGTGAGCGGTGAGGATTTCATGAAAAACCAGAATGTCGTCTCTTTCCTCAAGATAAGGGCAAGCTACGGAATGACCGGAAACTCAGGTCTCGGCGCGTATAAATATCTTGACCTCTATGGCTTTTCTGACAAGTTCCAGTACCAGGGTGTGCAGGGGGCTGTCCCGATGACTGTTGCCAATCCGTATCTCCACTGGGAGACAGCCGTGATGAAGAACCTCGGTGTCGACATCTCGTTCGGCAACTGGCTCACCCTTAATGTGGATGTCTACAGCAACCTCAACAAGGACCTTCTCCTGTCGGTGCCGCTCGCGCTCAGCTCAGGCTTTGACAGCCGCACGGAGAATACCGGAAAAATACGCAACAGCGGAGTCGAGGTGCAGGTAACTTCAAACAACTTCAGCCGCAGGAACTTCAAATGGTCCACATCGCTGAATCTCGGACACAACAAGAATGTGGTTGTCTATCTTCCTGAACATAAGGATATAATTGTCTCCCACTCGCAGGGCGACCAGATATATCGCGAGGGAGAGCCGCTCTACAGCTGGTACATGCCTAAATGGCTCGGTGTGGACCCTGCAAACGGAAATCCGCAGTGGGAGATCCTGACGCGTGACGAAGACGGCAACATCACGGGACGCGAGCCCGGGAGCAACCTGAACAATACGCGCGATGTCCAGATTGTCGGGTGCGCCCAGCCTAAGCTGACCGGAGGCATGCTGAACTCCTTCAATGTCTATGGGGTCGAGATCAGTGCAAACCTGCAGTTCGTCTACGGCAACGATGTCTACAACGATACCCGCCGCTATATAGACTCTGACGGAGCATACATCGACTACAATTTCATGTCCCTTGACAACGGTCTTGGATGGAGCCGCTGGGAGAAGGAAGGTGACATTGCGACCCATCCAAGGGCGAGGGTGGGAGGAAACAGGCGTTCCAATGAGCTGACTTCCCGCTATCTTGAGGACGGAAGCTACCTGCGCATAAAGAATGTGACGATAAGCTGGCCTCTGCCTGCCAATGTGACCAAGAAGATGCATTTCCGCAGCTTCAGGATTTTCCTCTCGGGGGATAATCTCTATACTTTCACAAAATTCTCGGGCATGGATCCGGAAGTCGGGGTGAAGGGGCTGTTCAGCTACAACTACCCTGTCTCAAGGACATTCTCGCTCGGCCTTGACATCAAATTCTGACACAGCCATGAAAAAGTACATAATATTGATTTTTGCGGCCCTGTCTGCTCTCTCATGCAACCTGGACTATTTCCCTTACGACAAAGTGTCGTCCGGAAGCATGCAGCACGTATCCTCTGCCACTACGGCCACGGACGGAAACTACGCCCTCTTCAAGGCCCCGGTGGAGTACAGCGGATTCTACACTGTAGGCAATACCTATATCCGCCACTACATGCTCATGTCCGAGCTGAAAGGCGACAATATCCTCATGTCTGCAAAGAGCACAGACCCGCTGTTTCTTGACGCAGTGCTTGAAGACTCGTCAAGCGATACGAATGTGGAGTATTTCTGGTTCATATCATACAAGATAGCCTATTCGGCATCTGTGGTCATCAATATGATAGACGACAACACCGATGATGCCGTGCTGCGCCATATCAAGGGGGAGAACCTCGTGATGAGGGCACTGGCCCACATGAACCTGTGCCATTTCTTTGCAAACCCGTACATCTGGGACAACGGTGCCTCCCCCGGTGTCGTCATAAATCTCGGGGACGGGAACACTGATGTCTCAAGGGCTTCTGTTGCGCAGGTCTATGACCGTGTCGAGAAAGACCTTCTTGATGCTGTACGGTGCATGGACGGAGGTTCGCGCAGAGGCAACAGAGGGTATATGGACAAAAGCACTGCCCAGGGCTTCCTTGCGCGCCTGTATCTGTACATGGGACGCTATGAGGACTGCATAAGGGTAGTGGATGAAATGCTGGCCGGGGCAGATCCGGGCTCCATGCTGGATGAGGACTATGAGCATCTTTTCCAATTCAGCCGCGAGTCAAAGGAAGTGCTGTGGTGCGTGGGCATGATTGACAATACGACTGACATTGCAGGGGAGCAGGGCGTGCTCGGCTCGATGTACTGGTCGAACGGAGATCCCGGTGACGGCTCCGGATGGGCTGAGATATATTACTCGCAGCCGCTGATCGACCTTTATGAACGTCATGCCGGAGACATGAGGCAGGCGACGATGCGTGTGCCTAAGCACATCTCCACAACCGGAAGGAAGATGATATACTGGCCGGTGCCTACCGATGACGGCTTCTACGAGAACTATATAGACAGGGACCCTTCATATGATGAGTCAACCGGCAGATACACATGTACATATGTCCGTACTGATGCCGCAGGCAATGAAAAGGGCGAGAGGTATGCGGTAGAAACGGAGATTGTGGATACATATCCGCGCAATTATATCGTCATGGACGGGAAGAAGCAATATGTGACGGTGACTGATTCGCTCGGATGCCGCACAGGTTCAGGCGGAAACGTCTATCCTCTGAACTACATGAAGAAATTCTCATGCCAGGAAGGCAGGATCACCAATCTCGCATCTCCGATAATGCTCCGCTGGGGCGAGCTTATCCTTGACAGGGCAGAGGCGTATGCCCATCTCGGGAATGTCTCCAAGGCGCTTGATGACGTTAACGTGATGCGCAGACGTGCCGGACTCGGGGAAGATGACATGTTCACTCTCTCCAATATGGAGGCGCGCGGCTATGGCGATGTGCTGGATGTCGTGCTGGATGAACGCCGTCTTGAGCTGTGCTTTGAAGGCTTCAGGGTGCTGGACCTCAGGAGGAACATGCGGGACATGGACCGCCGCTATGCCGGCAGGCAGATATGGGAGGTCGTGCCGTACAATGACACGAGGCTCATGTACCAGATACCGCGCGCTGAAACCAATGTCAGCGGAATACAATAACTGATAACCCAATAACTCTTATGAACAGAAAGACAATTATACTTACCATGCTTGCAGTTCTCCTGCTTTCCTGCGGGAAAGAGCCGGTACCTGCAGGCATCCCTGTGGTAAAGCCCGGAATTGACATAGAGTCAGGCATGGACGGGATATATGCTTCGCGGCAGATTTTCCAGCCAAAGGAAGTTGACGTCCCGGTGGAGCATTTCATCGCTCCTGAGCCTCCGTTCCCTTATGATGTCGTCTATTCCTATGACGAGACCAATTTCCCGAATCCGGAACGCGGCCCTTATTTCAATGTCGCCTACAACTTCAATGACGGGAATGTCCCTGAAGTCGCTACAGTGGAGCGGCTCGCAAGCGCAAGGGAAGACGGCACATCGCTTGTGTTCACCTTCCTGTACCTGTGCGACTTTGTGGACAGGGAGATTCTTTCCGATGATGTCCTCAGGGTGATGAGGGAGCATTTTGTGAACCTCAGGCAGTCCGGCTGCAAGGCGGTGTGCAGGATTGCATACTCATGGAACGACAAATGGCCTGTGCAGGAGCCTCCTGCGGACATGATTGTCAGCCATGTAAACCAGCTCAAGCCTATCTTCCAGGAATTCGGCGATGTGATCTATGTGATGCAGGCCGGCCTTATAGGCACATACGGAGAGTGGGCATATACAACCAATGTGAAATCTGAAGAGGATCATGCCAAGGTAGTGAAAGCCTTGCTTGAAGCCTTGCCGGAAAACAGGGCTGTCGCAATCAGGACTCCGTCATGGAAACAGAGGCTTCTACAGGAGTTCAACGGTGACGGCAAAGCTGTTACGGAGAAGGATTCGATAACTGTTGCAGATGCCTTCGGCCCTTCATACAAGGCAAGGATGGCCATACATAACGACTGTGCGTTTGTGAATGGAAATGACGGAGGAACATTCGGAAACGTGTTTTCAAGAATGTATGTCAATGCAGAGTCCAATTACTACCCGTACGGAGGGGAGTCGTGCTACCAGGGAAATAACGAATACTGCGAGTGTACTCCGTCATATGTCAACCTGAGGACCTATCACTGGTCCTATCTGAGCAACCACTATGCAATCAGGGAGTTATGGCAGAACGAGGGCTGCTACAACGATGCGAGCACTCGTGTCGGATACAGATTTGTCTTGAACGGTGCCGCTTTCCATGGTACATTTGCATCAGATGAGGACTTCGGGATAAGCCTGTGCCTGTCCAACTACGGGTTCGCATCGCTCATAAACAAGAGGGATATGGAGTTTGTCATCGTCAACCAGAAAAGGCCGAATGAGAAATATGTCTACCCGCTGGACAAGGACCCGCGTGAATGGAAAGGAGGCAAGGCATATGTCTTCACGGACCGTATTGTCCTGCCTTCGGCGCTTCAGAAAGGTGCAGAGTACAGCCTGTACCTGAACCTGCCTGACGAGTCCCCGTTCCTGCATGACAACCCGGACTACAGTGTCAGGTTTGCAAACAAGTACACATGGGACGAAAGCACGGGATATAATCTGATAGCCTCATTTAAAGCAGAATATTAGTCATGAAGAAACTTTATATACTTATTGCGGCGGCTCTTGCCCTGCTCTCATGCACAAAGCAGGAGACCGACACAGTCCCGTTCATATTCCGGGGCACCACTGTCGCCGAATTCAACAGCCAGGCTGCAGACGACAATTATTACTATTACCTGACAGGCACAATCGCAGAAATCATCGATGCCGCCAACTCCCATTTCATCCTTCAGGACGGGACTGGTGAAGTGCTTGTCTACGGCCTGTGGCGGAACATCCATGGGAAGAGAATCCGGAACATGGGGGACTACAAGGCCGGTGACAACATTACAATCGCTGCATTGAAAGGCAAGTTCGCCGATGAGCCTTATGCCAAAGAAGCGTATGTCGTGGATGTGGACAAGGCAAAGATGTGGGTGACCCCTACCGATACCCACCTTCCTGACGCAGGCGGTGAAATCGAGCTGAAGGTGTTCACTGACGGGGCTTTCACACTTGCCGCGTCCGAGGACTGGATAAAGGTGGGGGAGGCTGACGGCAATATAATACCGGTTGAAATCGCTGCAAACGAAAGCATATTTGTGCGTTTCGGCTACATCAATGTAAGGTCAGCTGACATGACCATAAGGGTAAAGGTCACCCAGGACGGCTATCTTCCGCAGCTCAGCACGATGAAGGAAGCAATTCTTATGGACTATGCCAGGGTCGAGGGAACCGTCCTCGCCATTGTGGAAGACGGCTATCTTCTTGCAGACCGGACAGGTGTCCTTTTTGTCTCTACGACAAAATTCAACGGGATATACCCCGGAGCCACATTGTCCGTGACAGGAAGCCTCGGGACAGCCGACTATATGACAAGGCTGACTCCAGAGCTTACGGCTGCCGTGCAGATTGAACCTTTGCCTTCTGCGGAGCCGAGAGTCCTTGGCACAGATGAAATCAACTCCATAATTGCCGGGGCATCCTCCAAGGACCCGGGCAAGGCCGGAAACCTGGAATATGAATTTGTAAGGGTAGGCGGCACCATTGTGCTCATTGACGGCAAGACAAGGCTTGTGTCAGACGGCAAGGCAATCAATGTCGAGCCGTACAAGGCCGGGGCGGAACTTAATTTTGACGACCTCAACGGCCATCAGCTCGAGCTGGACGGCTACATTGTCTCGCTTTCGGGCGGCACTCTCAAAATGATTGTCACGGGCTATGAGGATGTTCCTGTCGTGAGCCGGATAACAATAGACGGAGACTATTCCGACTGGGACGGCCTGGAGGACATGACACCTGGCAATGACATGAGTGCATCGCACAACCTGAAGCCGGTGGTGAAGCTGCACTGCGAGAACGGCTATGTCTACGGCTACATAAGGGTGGACAAGAGCGAAGAGAACGGAGGTTTCCCTAAAGACCCTGAAAGCCAGTATCTCCTTAAGATTGCCGGACGCTTCTATGTGTGGATTGACAATGATGACACTGCTGAGGGCCAGGGCGGCGGATGGCTGTTCGATCCTCAGCGCTATGACAATGTCATCTGCTACCGCATCACAAGCACAGCCGGAGGCTGGACAGGCTGGTCGACAGTTGCCCCGCGCGCAAATGAATACTATGGTGCATGCGTTGTCGGCAACAAGCATACGGACGATGAAAGCAACAAGGACACAGTCGGGTATATGGCGACAACTGTTGACGGGGACATCCTTGAGGGCGAATTCTCGTTCCTTGCAGCCAAAGTCGGTCTTTTCGGAAAGGACAAGGCCGTGATAGGGCTTGAGATAGGATGGGACAACGGATTCAACACCGGTGCCGCCTCTCTCGGAAAGAAAGGTTATGAAATAAATTTGAATTAGTGTAGAGAGATGAAAAGATTCTTTTATTTAGTAGTGGTTCTGGCGGTGATACCTGTTCTGTCGTGTACAGAACAGGCGTCACTTAAATTCATTGAACAGGACGGCGTATGGGTGCCTGACCAAAGGTCGCTCACTTCATTTGCCGGCAGATTGCAGCAGGCAGACATGGCCGGGGCGTCGGCCATGATATCCAGGGCCTTTGCAGAGGCGGACAGTCTCGGTGCGCTGAAATCCACCTCTGAAACTGTCGCACGTCTTTCTGATGGACTTTATTCAAGGCTTACAGGGGAAGGGGCGTCCATGAGGGATTATGAACTTGCAGAGGCAATGCTCGGCAGGGAAGTGCTCTGCTCGACTCTTGACCCGATCGATTTCAAGAGGATTGACTACAAGCGGGGACGGCTGAACCTTAACCGCCCCGGTTTCATGGTAAATGACTTTCCTGTAGTATCGGCTGACGGGAGCGAATGCATGCTCAGGGAACTTTTTACAGAAAGGACGCTCCTTTTCATATATGGCGCAGAATGTAAAGAATGCGACAGGATGGTGAAGGATATACAGCGTTCTCCATTCATCAGAAAGGCAAAGGCAGACTCGTCCCTGAACCTTGTCGCTCTCTATACGGGAGAAGACAGAGGTGGATTCAAGCCAGGTCTTGAGGGCTGGACCAATGTCATTGACAGGGACAATGCGGTCATTTATGAAAACGCATTTGACAGCGGAATGGTCCCGTCTTTTTATCTTATTTCTGAAAATTGCATTGTTGACCTGAAGGCTGCGCGTTCCCTGAAAGAAGTGGAAAAAGCTGATGCGGCCGCCCGCCTGACAAGCCTGGATATTGCCCTGGAGCCGTCTGAGCTGGCCTGGGGGGGGCAAGATAGCAGATGGGCAATACATGCCCTTCAGGGACAGTTCTTACCTGACCCTGTACGAAAACGGAGGTAACCAGGTCCAGCCTCTCATCCTCACAAGCCATGGGCGTTATGTCTGGAGCGATCAGCCGTTCAAGTACAGTATCAGGGACGGTGTCCTCCATATCGAAGACGCACTGGCAGAAATCAACACGGCAAAGGTCGGCAGCTCTCTTGCTGATGCCTATCGTTTCGCCCAGAAGGCATTCTTCCCGGTAGAGGGCCTGCTCCCTCCTGTGGAATTCTTTGAAAAGCCTCAATGGAATACCTGGATAGAGCTTCAGTACAATCAGAACCAGAAAGATATCCTTGAGTATGCCCGTGGAATAATCCGCAACGGGCTTCCTGCCGGCATCATCATGATTGACGACACATGGCAGGAGGACTATGGCAAGTGGGTGTTCCATCCGGGCCGCTTCCCTGACCCTAAGGCCATGTGTGACGAACTGCACCGCATGGGATTCAAGGTCATGCTTTGGGTGACTCCTTTTGTCAGCATGGACCAGTATGAAATCTGCGTAAGGGTCGGTGACGGCTTCCTCAAGAAAGAAGGGACCGGGACCTATCCTGTCTACTGGTGGAACGGATACTCAGCTTCGATAGACTTCTCAAGCGAACAGGGATACAGATGGTTCGACGAAGAACTCGGCAGGCTCGTCGATGAGTTCGGCGTGGACGGATTCAAGTTCGATGCCGGCGACTTCAACCTCTTCCCTTCTGATGCAATCTCTGCAGGAGGCATGACTGCATGGGAATACTGCGCGGCATTTGCCGGCTTCGGCGAGAAATATCCTTACAATGAATTCCGTGCTGCATGGAAATCCGGAGGCAAGCCGCTGGTCCAGAGGCTTCACGACAAGGGACATTCATGGCAGGCTCTCAACGCACTCATCCCTGAGATGATGGCTGCCAACCTTAACGGATACTGGTTCTGTGCCCCGGACATGATCGGGGGAGGCAGCTTCGCCTCTTTCCTGCCGGGATGTGTGATCGACAGTGACCTTGTGGTGCGTTCCGCACAGGTCCATGCTCTCATGCCTATGATGCAGTTCTCTGTGGCTCCATGGAGGATTCTTGACAAGGAACATCTTGATGCGGTGCTTGAGGCCGTCAGGATAAGGGACCGTTTCCTGGACAGGATAGTCTCCCTTATGCATAAGGCTTCGGTGTCAGGTGAGCCAGTCGTTGCACCGCTTGAGTTTTGGTTTCCTCATCAGGGGCTTGCAGAAGTGAAGAACCAGTTCATGCTCGGTCCTGACGTCATGGTTGCACCTATGACAGAGCCGGGTACTGTGCGTACTGTGGCCCTCCCTCGCGGGAAATGGCTTTCTGATGACGGTGTCATCTATGAAGGCGGCCAGGATATAACAGTTGAAGTCCCTTTGGAGAGAATCCCGTATTTCTATGCTGTTCAATGAGACTGAGCTGATTGTAAAGATGAAGAATGACTCCCGCGAGGCGTTCTTCATCTTTTATCAGAAATACCTGCCGCTGGTGGAGAATTTCGCTTTGTCGCTGGTCAAGGAACCTGATGTGGCAAAGGAGATTTCCCAGAATGTCTTCATAAAGATCTGGGACAGGAGACGGAAACTGGAGAATGTGGACTCTTTCAAGTCATACCTTTTCAGGATGACAAAGAATGCAGTCTATGACTATTTCCGTTCATGCAGGGGCAGGGCATTGGTAAGCCTTGACGAGATGTCGGAGAATATCAGCCTGGGCGATTTTTCAATAGACACGGGCGGCCCGGACATAGACTCCAAGAATCTGCTGATGAAAGTCCTCATTGAGATGGACAGGCTTCCTGAGAAATGCAGGAAGGTGTTCATCATGAGCAGGATGCTTGGAATGAAGAACCAGGAGATTGCAGACACTCTTGCCATTTCGCTCAAGACCGTCGAATACCATATAACCAACGCCTTGGCGATTTTAAGAAAAAAAGTGAAAATATGACCCAGGGTAAATCCTTGCAGGCTCAGTCTTATAGGCGATGAGAAACAGAAGCGTCATATACAATATCATAGACTCTTTCATGCGTCATGATAATCCGTCAGAGCCGGTCCGGGGATTTTTCCGCAGCTGGCTCATCGATGATGAACACAAGGATGAGAAAAGCATGGCCCTGGAGGACCAGTGGAGCAGGATGAATGATGTCCTGGATGCCATAGACGGGCCTGGGGATGGCCGGGTGCAATATGAAATGCTGGAGCATATGGAGAAGACAGGGAAGAGAAGAGGGTTCTATATGCGCTGGCATGTGGCGGCATCGCTGCTTGTCGTCTTTGCCGGCCTTGCCGCATATTCAGCCTGGTCTTCGCGGAATGCAGCCGGGACAGACAGGATGTGCTATGTCACAGGGCAAGGCTCCAAGGGGGAATTCTTTCTTCCTGACGGCTCGCATGTGTGGATGAACGCAAATTCCAGGCTGGAGTTCTCCGGTGATTTCGGCATGGGTGACGAGAGGAGGGTATCTGTGGATGGAGAGGCGTTTTTCGATGTGGTCAAGGACAGACGTCCGTTCATCGTTTCCCTTGGTGATGAAGTGAACGTAAAGGTCCATGGGACAAGGTTCAATGTCCGCAATTCGGAAATCTTCGAGTCTGTCCAGGTCGCCTTGCAGTCCGGTTCCGTTGAAATCGTCAACGGCGGCAGCCAGAGGACAATGCTTGCTCCAGGATGCTGCTATACCTTCAACCCCTCCAGGGGGACATACAGTATATCCCATGTCAACACTGCCAATTTCAGCAACTGGACAAAGCCTGCCGTGGTCTTCAGGGATGAAACCCTTGGAGATGTACTGACCACTCTGGAGCATTGGTATAACACGAAGATAACAGTGGAGAAAGGTGTGGACATAACGCTGTCCCTCTCCTTTACCTTGAAGAACGAGCCTATGGACGATACATTCCTGCTGCTGCAGACCTTGACAAGATACCGGTGCACGGTCGTTGACGGCAGCCATGTGGTGATTTCACGGTAAAGACAATTATGTAACCCAACACTAAACTATAATTTTAATGAAAAGTAGACTAATCAGTATTCTGCTCTTGCTTGCTGTCCTGTCCGGTCTTGTCCCGGTCTATGGGCAGACCAGGAGTGTCACTGTCCATGAGGGCAGGATTGAGGCAGGCGAGTTTCTGCAGATCCTTGAAAAGCAGACCGGCTACACTTTTGCGTACAAGACTTCTGACATTGACCTGTCGGCTGTTGTCGATGCGGATGCGGACGGGGAAGATATTCTGACCGTTCTTAGGCAGGCCTTGTCTTCGCAAAACCTTGACTTTACGCTCTCCGGGACAAGGATTGTCATTTCCAGGAAGGAACAGGGGCAGTCCACGGATAAAGGACGCCATGTCTCCGGAAGGGTCCTTGATCCAGACAATAGCCCTGTGATAGGGGCTGTGGTCATGACCTCAGGCCTGAACGGTACCGTCACGGATGAGAACGGTGCTTTCCGGCTTGCTCTTTCCGGAGGAGAGAATTCAATTACCGTCGAATGTCTCGGCTATTCCTCCAAGAAGGTCAATCTCACCTCTTCGCAGGACAATCTTGTGATATATCTTGCAGAAGATGCGATGAATATCGAGGAGACAGTTGTAGTCGGCTACGGTGTGCAGAAAAAGATAAACCTTACCGGAGCGATATCAACTGTCGAGACGAAGGCATTGGCTGACCGTCCTTCACAGGATCTGGGACATATGCTGCAGGGCTCGGTGCCGGGTCTTTTTGTGACCACTTCAAGCGGGGACCCCGAGGCTGAAATATCAATCAACATCCGTGGATATAATTCAATCAATGGTGGTAAGCCTCTTGTCCTCATTGACGGCGTTGAGGGAGACATGACTATAGTCAATCCAGCTGACGTGGAGTCTATATCTGTCATCAAGGATGCATCGTCCGCCGCAATCTATGGAGCGCGTGCATCTTTCGGAGTCGTTCTGATAACAACGAAGAGCGGTTCTGCCAATGACGGCAAGCCGACTGTCCGCTATAACGGAAAAGTTGGATTCTCCGCCCCGACAACCCGTACCGACTACGAGACGACAGGCTATTGGTCAGTGTATATAAATGACTATTTCTACAATAGCTCATTTGGCCGTAACTGGACAAGGTACACGGAAGAGGACATGAACCAGCTGTGGCTCAGGCGCAATGACAAGACCGAGAACCCTGAGCGTCCTTGGGTGCTTACAGAGATGCGTGACGGCAAGGAAAGCTATATCTATTATTGCAATACGGACTGGTATCACGAGATGTTCCGGGACATCAATCCTTTTACACAGCATAATGTCTCTGTCAACGGTGGGAACAAGTTCGTGAAATATTTCTTCTCGGCCGGCTACGAGCATAAGGAGGGAGTCTTCCAGGTCAGGCCGGAGAAATTCAACAAGTACAATCTCCGCAGCAAGACTGACTTCGCTTTGACAAAGTGGATGACGCTGAGCAACAACATGAGTTTCTACACCACTGATTATGATTATCCGGGCAATGCCGGCCAAAACATCACTTTCCAGTATTCCGGATACCATGCCTTTGCCAGCATGCCGCTTCAGAATCCGGACGGCACATGGGTGTACAAGACCATCTTCACTGATTCAAATGTCGCCAATGGCTGTCATATGGAGCTTGGGCAGGATACAAAGCAGAACCATAGATACAGGTACAATTTCTCCAATACGGCAGAGCTTTCTGTGCGTCCTGTGGAAGGGCTTGACATACGTGCGAACTTCACCTACACGATGGATATCAACAAGTCATGGAACAGGTCCACTCCAGCTACTTATTCCAAATATCCAGATGTTATTGAGACAGATGACAACGGACGTTTCTGGAACCGTCTCCTTGAGACGCATGACCAGAGCAAATACATCTCGACTAACATCTACGGGACATATAACCGCACTTTTGGCGGGAATCATAATATGCAGCTGACAGCCGGATATAACTATGAGACATGGTATCAGAAAAAGCATTCCACCGAAGCGCACAACCTGTCTTCGCTCTACCTCAGTGACTATGAAATGGTCCTTCCCCTGGAAGACGGCACATATAACTGGAACATCCACGGAGGGCAAAGTGAATATGCACTCCAGGGCTTCTTTGCCCGTGCAAATTATGACTATAAGGGAAAATACCTTTTCGAGGCCAGCATCCGTTTTGACGGTACATCACGTTTCGTAAGGGAGCACCGCTGGGGATATTTCCCGTCGGCATCGGCTGGATGGCGGTTCTCTGAGGAAGACTTCTTTGCCCCTGTCAAGGGATGGTGGGACCTGGCCAAGATACGCTTCTCTGTCGGCTCTCTTGGCAACCAGCAGGTAGGCTACTATGATTTCATCAGGACAATAAATAAGAAGTCCGGCAGCTACATGTTCGAGGGAGAGACATCTATGGGCAGCATGGTCACGGTCTCGAACCCGAATGCATCGGACTTTACATGGGAGACTACCAACCATTACAACCTCGGACTGGATATGGCTTTCTTCGGCAACAGGCTGGCCTTTACCGGTGAGGCCTATATAAGGCAGACAAAGGGCATGCTGACATCAGGAGAACCTCTTCCGGAGGTCTATGGTGCAGGCTCCCCGATGAAAAATGCCGCGGACCTGTGTTCTTACGGATACGAGCTCTCGCTGGAATGGAAAGATGCATTTGCATTGGGAAGCAAGCCGTTTTCGTACAGTGTAAGGGCTACATTGAGTGACTATGTCACCAAAATAACAAAGTTCAAGAATCCGACACGCCTCCTTGGCTCATACTATGAAGGGATGACCATAGGCGAGATCTGGGGCTATACGACAGACGGGTTCTTCAAGACAGACGAAGAGGCTCAGGCTTATGCAAAGCAGGTCGACCTCTCGGACATCGCCGCAGGGCTGAACGACGGATGGCGCGCCGGAGACCTGAAATATCTGGATCTGAATTCTGACGGCATAATCAATTCCGGAGGCTATAGCGTAGACTCTCCCGGAGACAAGAAAATCATAGGAAATACAGAGCCTCGCTGGCAGTATGGAATAACACTTTCCGCCTCCTGGAACGGTATTGACATCTCAACTTTCATTCAGGGAATCGGGCGGATAAACATGTATCCGGACGGTGAAAACCGTGCTTTCTGGAACTGCTATACGCAGATACCGCTTTCTTTCCTTCCTAAGAATTATATGGACAATATCTGGTCTGAAGACAATCCTGGTGCCTATTTCTCAAGGCCGAGAGCGGAGATAGCCAAAGATGGAAACTCGTATTTGGGCACAGTAAATGACCATTATCTGCAGAATATCGGATATATCAGGATGAGAAACCTCACGGTAGGCTATTCATTGCCGGTTTCTGTGTGCAGGAAAGCTAAGTTTGACAGTCTCCGGATCTATCTTTCAGGGGAGAATCTGTGGTATTGGTCCCCTTTGCGCAAGGCAACAAAATATCTTGATCCGGAAATGGCCTATTCAAAGAAGCAGTTCGGATATGGCTATCCATGGCAGCGCACATTCGTTCTTGGACTGGACATAACATTCTAAACATGCCGTATATGAAAAAATATTATATCCTGTTGGCAGCTTTGCTGATTTCCGCAGTTTCCTGCAATCTTGACAGGTATCCCCTGGATAGGGAGACCCTGGATACATATCTTTTGGATGAGGCGCAGTGCCAGAGCTTTTCCAATACATTCTACGAAGCATTGTTCGGAGGGACTTCCAATCCGATATTCGATGCTGAAAATGATTTATATATGTCGAAAACCCTGCCTGCGATAATAAGGGGAGGCACATCGCGTACGACCCCCTCAGGCGGTGGTGGATGGAGTTTTACGACATTGAGGTCTATAAATACAATGCTCGGGCATATGGACAACTGCAAGGACCCAGATGTCCGTCAGAAATATACCGCCCTGGCAAGGTTTTTCCGTGCGTACTGGTACTACAAGATGGTACGTGACTTCGGTGATGTCCCATGGTATGACCACGAGCTTGGGACAGATGAGACTGATGAACTGTACAAGGCGCGTGACTCCCGTGACTATGTCTTTGAAAAGATGCTTGAGGACATTGACTTCGCAATAGAAGTCCTTCCCAAGACACCTAACCTGTATCGGGTCACAAGCTGGACCGTGCTTGCCCTGAAGTCGCGCATGTGCCTCTTTGAGGGAACATGGAGAAAATATCACGGACTCTCCCTTGAACACGATGCGGACTATTATCTCAAGCTCGCTGCAGATGCGGCCAGGACCTTCATTGAGACTTCGCCTTATGGCATCTATGTGTATGACAAGGACCCTTCCATGAGCTACACCTGGCTGTTCTCCTCAATGACAGCTCCGATTGAGGAACATGTCCTGGCAAAGGCATACAGCCTTGACGTCCAGCTGTCACACAAGGCAACCTATTATTCTTTCAGCGACGGTGCCAACATCAATATAAACAAGAAATTCATTGATGCCTTCCTGATGGCGGACGGCAGCAGATACACCGATAAGGAAGGCTGGGAGACCGACATCTACTATGACGAGGTCACCGGAAGGGATCCGCGCCTTGCGCAGATTGTCCGTTGCCCGGGCTATCACCGTCTTGACCATGACGAAATCATGACTACTGACTTTTCCGCCTCCCTTACCGGCTATCCATATGTGAAATATGCCGTGAGCTGGAAAGATCAGGATAATTCATTTGCAGCCTCTGATAATGATCTGCCGCTTGTAAGGGCAGCGGAAGTCTATCTGAATTATGCCGAGGCCATGGCGGAGAGGAGTGATGTCAAGATTACACAGGATGACATTGACCTTAGCATCAACCCGATACGCAAAAGGGCCGGGATGCCTGACATGGACCTTGCGTGGTGCAATGCCAATCCGGACGACAACTATATGGGTTCGGCAAAGTATGGCTACCGCAATGTCAAGGGAGAGAACAGGGGAGTCATCCTTGAAATCCGCAGGGAACGCATGGTTGAACTTGCCCAGGAGTGTGATTTCCGCTGGTACGACCTTATGAGGTGGAAAGAGGGCAAGTGCATAGAGCAGGACATACTCGGGCAATACTTCCCGGGGCCGGGCGAATATGACTTTGACGGTGACGGCGTTGTGGACATCTGTCTCTATGAGACTGAAAAAGCCCCTGCAACTGAGGCCCGGCTTGTCTACAAGATAGGTGTCAACCCTATAGTCCTGACAGACGGGAATAAGGGAAATGTCAATCCTTACAAGACCCAGAAGCATCAGTTCGATGAAGCCAGGGACTATCTCTTCCCGATTCCTACCGGTGAACTTGCAATGAACAATAATCTTACGCAGAATCCTGGATGGACCGACATAAAACGTGAGTAAAGACAGACTAAAACCTGGACAATAACATTATTACTAACAATTTTAAAATCATTAAAGATGAAAAAATGTTTTTCTTTCTTGGCAGTTGCCGCAATGGCTTGCTGTGCAGTAGTTTCTTGTGACAAGGCCCCTAATGGCGGGAATGGCCCGGATGATGAAGGCGGGGTAACTCCAGGCATTTCAGAAGTCAATATCTCAATTGACGGAGACTTCTCAGACTGGAATGCCATAACTGAGAGCAGCGAGGACGGCACAGTCTATTTCTGTGCTTCCGGAGCGGATGGATATAAGAATATCCGTAATCTGAAGGCGACTTCTGACCCTGATTATATCTATATGTATTTTGAGGTTTCGGCCAGCAAGATATATATGGGATCAGGCGGACATCATGGAGACAGCTGGGAAGGAATGGGATTTGCCACTCCTGCTCCTATCTGGATTTATATTGATTCCGACAACAATCCTTCCACAGGACTTTTGCCTCATTGGGTCGGTGACATAGACTCCGGTGGATATGCTTTCTCGGATCTCGGATTTGACAATGGCCTCAACCTTTACACATGGATTGCTACCGAGACCGGACTTTGGGACATGGGCTGGCAGCAGAGCAATGTCAAGATCGGTTCATATAAAGATGGAGACAAGGAAATAAAAGTTGAAGACGGAACAAGCATTGAGGACTCTCAGAATTATAAATGGATAACAGACGACTATCCGGACGGCTATGGCTGGAGTCATCTGAAGGACAATACAATCATTACCTTCGATAACTTCAAGACAAAAATCAGTAATGGCTGGGCTATCTGTGAGTTGGCAATAGACAGGTCGCTTCTTGTGGACAACAATGCAGTGGAGGGACCGGATATGACAGAGGTTGCCTTCGGTGTAGCAAACCAGTGCTCATCAGCCGAGACAGGCAAAGGTGGCTGGTCAGGCATCATCCCGAGTGACCGCAAACCTGCTGTCCTGAAACTGATCAACAAATAAAGGATATTTTAGCATTTGTACCGGGGGGGCTTGAGTAAAACTTTTTTATTCAAGCCCCTTTTGGTCAAAATACCATGTTTTAATAACACAGAATATATTATGACCAAAGTTGTGAAAAGTAATTTGATTACTGTTTTGATATTATTTGTATCCTCCTCTTGTCAAGTAATCCCTGGGGATCTGACTTCTCAAATAGAAACAGGGTGACACTCTGACAGCGATACCATATGTCAAGGGGTATGTGGAATGCAACTTTGGACGAGACTCATTAAAAGAAGCAATAAATTTTCCAGCCTATTCAAGTCATTGAAATGGACAAAGTAAGAAGGTTTTCCGGAGCCGTCTCCATATTGATGACTGAGCAGATTTCTCTTCACACCGAAATTGCTCTACGCCGCATCGAGATGAAATAAGCAGAGCGGAGACAGGCTTCCGGATAATAGATTATTTGTCGCTTGCTGAGTACGGAAGTTATTGGAAATTGGAAAATTATGATTATATTTGCAGCCCCAAATTATGGGGTAAGAAACATAAATTAAAGATTTACAATTATTTATGCCTACAATTCAACAATTAGTTCGCAAAGGACGCGAGGTGATAGTCGAGAAGAGCAAATCACGCGCGTTGGATGCTTGCCCTCAGAGAAGGGGCGTATGCGTTCGTGTGTACACAACCACACCTAAGAAACCTAACTCAGCAATGCGTAAGGTTGCCCGTGTACGTCTTACCAACTCTAAAGAGGTCAACGCGTACATCCCTGGCGAAGGTCACAACCTCCAGGAGCACTCAATCGTGCTCGTAAGGGGCGGTCGTGTGAAAGACCTTCCTGGTGTACGTTACCACATCCTTAGGGGAGCTTTGGATACTGCAGGTGTAGAGGGAAGGACACAGTCCCGTTCACTCTATGGCGCAAAACGTCCTAAAGCCGGAAAGAAACCAGCCTCTAAGAAGTAATTTTATTCATTTACACCTTATTTAATTTTCTACAAAAATGAGAAAATCGAAGCCTAAGAAGAGGATTCTACTTCCTGATCCTAAGTTTCACGATGCAATGGTAACACGCTTCGTGAACAATCTTATGTTGCAGGGGAAGAAGAGTATCGCGTATTCTATTTTTTACGATGCCATTGACATGGTAGGCGAGAAGATGAAAGATTCTGACAAGGCTCCTCTCGATATTTGGAGGAAAGCAATCGAGAATGTGACCCCTCAGCTTGAGGTAAAGAGCCGCAGGATCGGTGGAGCTAACTTCCAGGTGCCGACAGAGGTGCGTCCGGAAAGGAAGATTTCACTCGCTATGAAGAATATGATCATCTTCGCCCGCAAGCGTTCCGGCCACTCTATGGCAGAAAAGCTCTGTGCTGAAATCATCGCCGCATACAACTGCGAGGGTGCAGCATACAAGAGAAAAGAAGACATGCACAGAATGGCAGAGGCCAACAAGGCTTTTGCACACTTCCGTTTCTAAAATCCCCCAAGTAAGTAACGAAAAATGGCAAGAGATCTTAAATTCACCAGAAACATCGGTATCATGGCTCACATCGATGCCGGAAAGACAACAACCTCAGAGCGTATCCTGTTCTATACGGGTAAGACCCACAAGATCGGTGAGGTTCATGAGGGTGCTGCCACAATGGACTGGATGGTTCAGGAGCAGGAGCGCGGTATCACAATCACTTCCGCTGCTACAACTGCATTCTGGCACTACAAAGGGGATACTTATCAGATTAACTTGATCGACACTCCGGGCCACGTTGACTTCACCGTTGAGGTGGAGCGTTCACTTCGTGTCCTTGACGGTACAGTCGCTACCTTCTGTGCGGTAGGACGTGTACAGCCTCAGTCAGAGACCGTATGGCGTCAGGCTGACAAATATGGAGTGCCTAAGATTGCTTATATCAACAAGATGGACCGTGTCGGAGCGGACTTCCTTGCAGTCGTTGACGAAATCAAGGAGAAGCTCGGTGCACGTGCAGTTCCAATCTGCCTTCCTATAGGTGCAGAGGACAAGTTCCAGGGCATTGTTGACCTTATCGCCAACAAGGCTATGGTTTACGACGGCAGCGAAAACCTCGTGAACTATAAACTGGAGGATGTTCCTGCAGAGATGGCAGACGAGGTTGCAATGTGGAGGGAGAAGCTCATCGAGGCAGCAGCCGAGTATGACGAGACCCTCATGGAGAAATTCTTCGATGATCCAGACTCAATTTCAGAGGAGGAGATCATCTCTGCTCTCCGCAAGGCGACAATTGACATGTCCATCGTACCTGCTTGCTGCGGTTCTTCATTCAAGAACAAGGGCGTGCAGTTCCTTCTTGACGCAGTAATGCGTTATCTCCCGTCTCCACTTGACAAGGGAGCTGTCACAGGAACCAATCCTAAGACAGGCGAGGAAGAGGATCGCAAGCCGTCAGCAAGCGAGCCATTCTGCGCTCTCGTGTTCAAGATTGCAACCGATCCTTTCGTGGGACGCCTTGCATTCCTCCGCGCTTATTCAGGACGTCTTGATGCAGGTTCATACGTGCTCAACACACGTTCAGACAAGAAGGAGCGTGTAGCACGACTTTACCAGATGCACTCAAACAAGCAGAACCCTATCGAATTCGTAGAGGCTGGAGATATCTGCGCAGCTGTAGGATTCAAGGATCTCCGCACTGGAGATACAATCTGCTTCGAGAACAATCCTATCACCCTTGAGTCTATGGAGTTCCCAGATCCGGTTATCGGACTCGCTGTGGAGCCTAAGACCCAGAAAGACCTTGACAAGCTTGGAATCGCCCTTGCAAAACTTGCAGAGGAGGACCCAACATTTACTGTCAAGACTGACCATGAGACAGGACAGACTGTCATCAGCGGTATGGGTGAGCTTCACCTTGACATCATCGTTGACCGTCTCCGCCGTGAGTTCAACGTGGACATCAACCAGGGTGCGCCTCAGGTTAACTACAAAGAGGCCATCACTCAGCCTGTTCAGCACCGTGAGGTGTTCAAGAAGCAGACTGGTGGACGTGGTAAGTTCGCAGACATCATTGTCGAGATCGGACCTGCTGACGAAGGCGTTACTGGACTTCAGTTCGTTGACGAGGTTAAGGGAGGTAACATTCCTAAGGAATTCATCCCTTCTGTTGAGAAAGGATTCAAGTCTGCCATGGCAAATGGTGTACTTGCCGGATATGAGGTTCCGTCCCTCAAGGTAATCCTCAAGGACGGTTCTTTCCACCCTGTCGATTCAGACCAGCTCTCATTTGAGATCTGCGCACGTCAGGCTTTCCGTCATGCATGCCCTAAGGCAAGGCCGGTTCTCCTTGAGCCTATCATGAACCTTGAGGTTGTGACACCGGAAGACTACATGGGAGATATCGTCGGAGACCTTAACCGCCGCAGGGGACAGATCAACGCGATGGATTCAACTACAGGTGCACGTATTGTAAAGGCATTCGTTCCGCTCGCAGAGCAGTTCGGCTATGTAACCATCCTCAGGACCATCTCTTCTGGCCGTGCGACAAGCACAATGTCATTCGACCACTACTCAGAGGTGCCGGCTAATCTTGCAAAAGAGGTTATCGAGAAGAGCGGTTACAAGAGCTCTGATGACGACGAATAGTATTATAATTTAGTAATCACGAATATTATGAGCCAGAAAATAAGAATAAAACTCAAATCATTCGATCACATGCTGGTTGACAAGTCAGCAAAGAAGATCGTTGATACAGTGACTCCTACAGGTGCTCGCGTGAATGGTCCTATTCCGCTTCCTACCAATAAGAATATTTTCACTGTAAACCGCTCAACTTTCGTTAACAAGAAGTCTCGCGAGCAGTTCGAGCTTAACTCTTACTGCCGTCTTCTCGACATCTACGAGTCTACTCAGAAGACTGTTGATGCCCTCATGAAGATGGAGCTGCCTTCAGGTGTTGAAGTTGAAATCAAAGTCTGACATTATTTTGGCCGGCAACGGCCATGCAGGCAAATATCACGGAGACCGGCTTTATGGCCGGTCTCTTTTTTTTACACTTTCCCGTATTTGGGAATAAAATATTTTGCGGCAAATAAAAAAATTACTACCTTTGCAAAGTTATTCCGATGGCGGAAACGTTATCAGATAGACAATGGTCCTATAGCTCAGTTGGTTAGTAGCACCTGACTCATAATCAGGGGGTCACAGGTTCAAGCCCTGTTGGGACCACAGAAGTGGAGGCAGCTGAATTTCAGTTGTCTCCACTTTTTTATAGTTTAGATAAATGAGCAAAAGATGGTAATGGTGCCATTTTTAGTGGGTTTTTAGCATATATTTAAGAGTATGAAGT
>CAMXAU010000015.1 GCA_947179325.1 uncultured Bacteroidales bacterium
TAACTTCACACCCTTAAACATATGCTAAAAACCCACTAAAAATGGCATCATTACCAGAGTTCCTGAGAGACTATTGTCCTCAGTGAAACCTCAATCTTTTCCATCTCAGCACAGATGAGTTTTCTGAGGGCAGAATCAAATTTGTAGAGTGTATAAGCATCTTCAAATGTTGCACTGCTCTTAAATGTACCAGTCTGTTTGTTTTGGATAAGAGGCAGAAGATAACTCTTGAATCTGAAATAGCTTACGTGGCTTAGCAAGTGGGATGCTTTTGTTTCATCCTTGAATGCAAGTCCTCTGCGTTTAAGCAGTTGTACTATGCCTCCTGTAGTTTGCGGAGGCTCGTTAAAGAGCGTCTTTGCCATGTAGTATAAATAAAAAGTCCACCCTGAGCGCGCTGTTCTTACGGGAAGCGGGGTGAACATGTTGTTGCAAAGATAGGAAAATTTTTATTAGAAAAACAAAATTTTTATTTGCAGTGCTTCTATATCTTATATCGTTTGAGTCATCTCTCCAGCAATATCTGCACCTCAAGGCCAAATTGAAGAAGGATGGAAGTAAACTTATTCGTGTCACTAAGCAGTTAAAACATTGGCTCTGAACGGAAAGAGAAGACCTGCAGATATCCTTGATTATGATGGCATATCCCAGCAAAAGAAAGAGATATCGTTGTCGTCTAAATATCATATAGATCGGGAGTCTTCGGTTAGCTCTATAATCGAGTTTATCAAGTAAATTCAGATTTATCTATCAAAATAAAGGGGTGACTAATCTGTCGTCAGACTTTTTAGCCACCCTCAATTGTAAGTATTTTGTTAACTTTTGCAATCAATTAGTTCCACTCCAGAATCTTCTTGAAGTCGTAAGCCTCAGGGTTAGCAATGCCGAGAGCCTTAACGGCCTCATAGTCTTCCTCAGTCACATAGTGTGCAATGTACTTGTAGTAGTTCTGTGCTGTACCTGCATTGATGTCCACTACGCGAGGTGGTATCTTTCCTGTCTCAGGATCCTGAAGTTCAGAGAGATAGAGTGGAGACACGTTGCCGTATGCATCAACGTATACCATACATCCTGTCTTGCTCTCGCTGAAGAGCTGGTAAACGCCCATTGCAAGCTCTGTGCAGTATGTAAGATCGTATGCAACAGGGTTCTGGCAGCGTACGTCATATCCGATCTCCACCGGACGGCTCTTGATCTTGATGCCGATTTCCTTGAACTTCTTCTCAAGAAGGTCGTTGAAGAGGACAGCCTTGGAAATCTTGCCGAGCTCCGGATGGCCGTGGTCATCGTATGTGAAATGTATTCCTGCTTCAACAGCCTCCTGTGCAACACCTGCATCATGGAAAAGTCCCTCTGCAGCCACGATTGTACCGTAGTTGACACCCATGAGCTTCCTCTTGAGGATAGCTGAGATTGAAAGCCTGATGATCTTGTCAAGGGTCATCGCAGTCTTGTTGAACATCTCAGGAATGATGGTCATAGGGCAATGTGTAGCCTCACCGATTCCGAGCGCAAGGCTTCCGCATGTACGTCCCATCGCAGAGATTACAAGCCAGTTGCCAGAAGTGCGTGCATCCTCATAGATTGTCCTCGCAAGGTGCGCACCCTCGTTCTTTGCCGAATTGTAGCCGAAAGTAGGTGCATTGGCAGGAAGAGGAAGGTCGTTGTCGATTGTCTTAGGGCAATGTATGTTTGCGATAGGATAGTTCTTTGCAGCAAGGAACTTTGAAATCCTGTTTGCAGTTGAAGCTGTGTCATCGCCTCCGATGGTGACAAGAAGCTTGATGTTGTTGTCCTTGAAGAGGTCAAGGTTGAAGTTCTCCTCGAAATCCTTGTCTGTCGGCTTGAAACGGCTCATCTCAAGATATGAACCGCCAAGGTTCCAGTAACGGTCAGCCTTGAAGAAGTCGAGATCCTCGGTGCGTGCGTTCTTGCTGAAAAGTCCTGAGTATCCGCCGTGAAGGCCGATCACCCTGTATCCCTTTGACAGGAAAGTCTTTGCAACACTCATTGACACTGAGTTCATTCCCGGTGCCGGACCACCTCCGCAAAGGATAATAACTGCGTCTTTCATCTTTTTTACTTTTAAATAGTTATACAATAATATCAAATTGTTCTTCTGTTCTGTGCTCCTGAGGCATCGTAGGGAAAGATGCCCAGCCAGCAAGCTCTCCGGCAAATGTCCGTCCACCTGCAGCAAGTGTGGTCCCGTACAGGCATGCGAGGCCCGAGGCCAGTGCCTATTCAGCGCTTCGACCGGAAACAATTTGCAAAATTATCCAATATTCGGCAAATAGCAACGAAATTTTAGCTATTTTTGTAAGATTTATGGATTATTGCAGGTATGGACATCGAACATGCTAAAATAAGAATAGAGGAACTCAGGAAGGCCATAGAGGAGAACAACCGCAGATATTATGTGGACAACTCCCCTATAATCAGCGACTATGAATATGACCAGCTGATGTATGGGCTGATTGCACTTGAAAAGCAGTATCCTGAACTTGTGACAGAGGACTCCCCTACGCAGAAAGTCGGGAGTGACCTGGCTTCCGCCTACATGGACGGCCAGGCTCACGTGACACCTGCGGGCAAGGAGGAGCGAGAGAAGAAAGAATTCGAGCAATACCCTCACAGATATCCGATGCTTTCTCTCGGCAACACATATGACATCACCGAAGTGGATGCTTTCGTCGAAAGGGCTTCCAGGGGTCTTGGCGGAAACAGTTTCACGTTTTCATGCGAACTGAAATTCGACGGCACTGCCATTTGCCTGACATACAGGGATGGACGTCTGCTGCGTGCCCTCACCCGTGGAGACGGGGCCCAGGGCGACGATGTGACACGCAACGTCAAGCATATAGGCAATATCCCCCAGGTACTGAAAGGTACAGGCTGGCCTGAAGAGTTTGAGATAAGGGGTGAGATATATATGCCGTATAAGGCATTCGACAGGCTGAATGCAGAGAGGGAACGTGACGAGGAACAGCCTTTTGCAAACCCGCGCAATGCGGCATCCGGCTCCCTCAAGCTGCTTGACCCCAAAGAAGTGGGGCACAGGGGTCTGGAATGTACTTTGTACCACCTCCTCGGGGAGGATCTGCCTTTCGCATCGCACGACGAGGCGCTCAACGCGGCAAAGGAATGGGGTCTGCCGGTTTCCGGCAAGAGGAAGATATGCAAAGATGTATCTGAAATCGAGGAATATATAGAATATTGGGACGCAGAGCGCAAGTTCCTCCCGTTCGCCACGGACGGGATTGTCATAAAGGTTAACGAACTGGCATTCCAGAAAACACTTGGGTACACTGCCAAGTTCCCGCGATGGGCTGTAGCATACAAATTCAAGGCGGAACAGGCCCTTACAAAACTTATTTCCATAGACTACCAGGTCGGGAGGACAGGTGCGGTGACCCCTGTGGCGAATCTCGAGCCGGTCCCCCTTTCAGGAACTACAGTCAAGCGCGCATCGCTTCACAATCTTGACCAGATGCAATTGCTGGACATACATGTAGGAGATTATGTATATGTAGAGAAAGGCGGGGAGATAATACCGAAGATCACAGGTGTAGAGCTTTCACGCCGCGGGAATGATGTAACACTGCCTGAATTCCCTTCAAGGTGTCCGGACTGCGGGACAATCCTGGTGCGTGACGAAGGTGAAGCGAAGTTCTTCTGCCCTAATACAGACGGATGCCCTCCGCAGATTATGGGCAAGCTCGTACATTTCATAAGCCGCAAGGCCATGAACGTCATTGCCGGTGATGCCACTGTCGAGCAGCTTTTCCGCCTGGGCATGGTAAGGACGCCGGCAGACCTGTATGACCTGACAAAAGAGGACCTGCTGAGACTGGAGGGCTGGAAGGACCGTTCGGCGGAACGTTTCCTCAAAAGCCTTGAGGCATCGAAGTCCACATCATTTGAGCATGTGCTTTTTGCACTCGGCATACGCCACATAGGCGAAACGACAGCCAAGTCCATAGCCCGCCATTTCAGGAACATTGATGCGCTTGCGTCTGCCGGGAAAGATGAACTTCTTGAAGTCAATGACATAGGTGAAGTCATAGCTGACAGTATCATCGCATTCTTCAGCAACGAAAGGAACATAGTGGAGATAGCCCGCCTTAAGGCTGCCGGACTTCACTTTGAGATGGATGCCATAGAGCAGGACAGGACCGACATACTTGCCGGACAGACAATTGTCATCAGCGGCAACTTCAGTATCTCCCGCGATGAAATGAAGGCAATCATAGAAAAAAACGGAGGAAAGAACAGCAGTTCGGTAAGCAGGAAGACATCCTGCCTCCTCGCCGGGACAAAGCCAGGGCCGGAAAAGATAAAGAAAGCTGAGCAGCTTGGCGTCAGGATAATCAGCGAGGCGGACCTGATGGGTATGCTGTCCGGAGGCACACCTGCCGCACCGTCCGCTGATGTCACGGAAACTACAGGTGAAAGCGCAGGTGAAGAGGCAGCCGTGAGTGCTGCGGAAGAGCCAGGCACAGGAAAAGCCATGGCTGACGGGCAGCTTTCACTGTTTTGATATGGTCCGCAGCAGAAAAAGGATGCGACAGAACATTTAGAACAAACTTGAATGAAGAGAATATTACATTATAAGAACAGGCTAAGACATTTCTTCTCCGATGAGATATGGCGCATAGACCCCGAGGAGCTTTCAAGGGCAAAAGCCAATTTCATCAAGAACGTAAAGGTCATAATGATTACCATAAAGACCTTCTCTACAGAAAAAATAGGCTTCCAGGCAGTTGCCCTGAGCTTTTTCGGAACGATGGCAGTTGTGCCATTCGTAGCTGTTGCCTTTGCAGTAACAGACGGATTCGGGCTGTCAGACATACTGAAGACTATGCTCTACACCAACTTCTCCGGGCACCAGGACATAATCGACACCCTGCTGACATTTGCCAACAACATAATCGAGACAGCTCAGAGCAGCACCATGGGCCTTATAAGCGCATTGCTCTTTGTCTGGCTCGTTATATGGATGATGATATGTGTGGAAAAGGTATTCAACAACGTCTGGAGAGTGCGCAAATCGCGCAATTTCTTCAAGCGGCTCGGATTCTATCTTGCAATCCTGTTCATCGCCCCGTTCGTGATGCTCCTGTTCTTCTCCAGCTCCATCGTATACACAAATGCCTTCAAGAGCATAGGGCTTGACGTGGAGAACATGGTGATGCTCTCCTCCATGCTGACATGGATCATATTCTACGCGATAGCGACATTGACATTCTCTGCAATGTACAAGTTCATACCGAATTACAATGTAAGATACGGGCATGCGTTCCGTGCAGCCCTGATTTCAGGCTTCGCATTTACAGTGCTCCAGTATCTCTACCTTGAGACACAGATATTTGTGAGCAGGCTCAACATGGTATACGGTGCTGTCGCCGCAATCCCTCTATTTATGTTCTGGATGAATTTCGGATGGTTCATCATACTGTTCGGTGCAGAGCTTTCATATGCATTCCAGAATGTTGACAACTATAACCTTGACAACTAATGAGTATTTCTGAATTTACACAGCGTGACTACGAAGTGATAGCGCGGGACTATGCAGACCTGAAGGAGGCTGCGAGGAAGAGGTGCACAAGCCAGGAGGAACTGGATGTAGTACAGAAGGCCTTTGATTTTGCCAATGAGGCGCATAAGGGTGTGCGCCGCCGTTCAGGTGAACCGTACATTCTCCACCCTATCGCTGTCGCCAAGATCGTGGTCAACAATATAGGGCTGGGGTACAAATCCATAGCGGCAGCATTGCTGCATGATGTAGTCGAGGATACGGACTATACTGTCGATGACCTGCGCAACCTTTTCGGTGACAGGATTGCCCTGCTTGTCGAGGGACTGACAAAGATCAAGACTGTCCTTGACAATGATGCAAAGGCCAGGAACAGGAGCCTGCAGGCCGAGAATTTCAAGCGTATTCTCCTTACGCTCAATGATGACGTCCGCGTCGTGCTGATCAAGCTGGCAGACCGTCTCCACAATTGCCGTACAATAGAGTTCATGCCGGAATACAAGAGGGACAAGATATTGAGCGAGACAATGTTCATATTCATACCGCTCGCACACAGGCTTGGCCTGTATGAAGTCAAGTCAGAGATGGAGGACATCTGGCTCCGGTACAAGGAGCCGGAGGCATTCAATGACATCAACGAAAAGATCAACCGCAACATAGTTGACAAGGAGAAGGAAATCGATGACTTCATAGATCCGATAAGCGCAGCCCTGAAGGCTGCCGGCTTTGATTTCGAGATAAAGAAAAGGGTAAAGACGCCATATTCGATATGGAACAAGATGGTCGGCAAAGGGATTACCTTCGACCAGATATACGACCTGTATGCAGTAAGGATAATATTCAACCCGTCACCGGACTCCACGGAGAGCGAACGTGACCAATGCTATCATGTCTTCTCTATAATAACAGACATATACCGCTACAAGCCAGACCGCATAAGGGACTGGGTGAAACACCCGAAGAACAACGGGTACGAGGCATTGCACTGTACACTGATGAGCCATGCCGGCATATGGATAGAGGTGCAGATACGCACAAAGAGGATGAACGACATTGCCGAGAAAGGAATTGCAGCGCACTGGGCATACAAGAAAGACGGATTTGCCGGAGAGCACGAGAGCGAGATGGACAAATGGATTACTAAGGTTAAGGAAATCCTCGTCAACCCGGATGTCAATGCACTTGAACTCCTGGACATCATCCATAATGACCTCAATACGACCGACATCTTCATATTTACCCCAAAAGGAGAGCAGAAGAGGATACAGAAAGGTGCTACAGCCCTTGACTTTGCCTATCTGATACACACGGAAATCGGCAACAGGGCCATTGCAGCAAAAGTGAACATGCGTCTCGTCCCTCTCTCATATGTGCTGAAGGGAGGAGACCAGGTCGAGATAATAACCGCAGAGGCAGAATCCCCGAAACGCGAATGGCTGCAGTTCGTCCAGACTCACAAGGCACGCAACATCATCATGGACTATCTCAAGGAAAAGCGGGTTACAAATGTGGAGCTTGGGCGGAAGATACTTGAGGAGCAGCTTGAGGCCATTGGGTACAGGATAAATGAAGAGACCCTGAATGCACTGATGGAGAAGCATGAGATTTACGGAAACCCGGAGGAACTGTATTTCCGCATCGGCATAGGGATGCTTAAGCTCAATAACCTTGAAGACGTGCTGAGGGGAAGCATACAGGAGAAGTCGAAGTCATGGTTCTCCTGGTTCCTTCCGAAAGGAAAAAAGGATGATGCCTCAATCAACGGTGAAGAGCAGAAATTCATAGTGGCAGACTGCTGCAACCCTATACCTGGCGACAGCGTAGTCGGATTCCGTGCCGAGGACGGGACGATCACCGTACACAAGAAGAGCTGTCCTGTAGCGAACAATATGGCAGCCAAGCATGGCGACCGGATTGTCATGCCGAAATGGGAGGAGGCTGCGCAGACATCATTCCTTATAAGGCTTTCACTGAAGGGCCTGGACAGGATAGGAATCATTAATGAGATAACAAGGTTCATCTCATTTGTGATGAGCGTCAATATACGCAGGATAAATATCGCCACGGAAGACGGTGTTTTCGAGGGAAGCATCGACCTGTACGTGCACGACAAGAATGACCTCGAAAAGCTCGTACGCAAGCTAAGGAAGATAGAAGGCATACAGAGCGTAGTAAGGACAGACATATAAAGACATGCAGATGAAACAGTTTTTGGCAAAATATTTCCCGGCGTTCCCGATTGCCGCGATAATGGGAGGAATGATGTTCTCGCATTCATGTGCAAACACCACTACACCCCCAAGCGGAGGCCCGAAGGACACCATTCCACCGGTAATCAGAAAAATAGAGCCGGCTGACGGGAGCATCCTGGTGCCGGTCCACAAGACACACCTTGACTTTACATTCGATGAGTATGTAGTCGTAAAGAATCCGCAGAATATCTTCCTGTCCCCTCCTCTGGAGAAGACACCGAAGTACAGGATGCGCGGCAAGACCCTGGTCATATACTTTGAGAACGACCTTGACACCAACAAGACATATACCCTTGACCTTACCGATGCGATTGCAGACAATAACGAGGGCAACATGTTCCCTGGATTCACCTATACATTCTCCACAGGAGACAGGCTGGATTCGATGATGATTACAGGAACAGTAGTGGACTGCAACACACTCATGCCGATTAAAGGCGCAACTGTAATGCTTTACAGGTACTCAGGAGATTCCACATATGTCAATGACACTACGGCCGTCCCTACAGACTCGCTTATTTTCCTGAGAAGGCCTGATGCAGCGGTAAAGACCGATGACTGGGGATTCTTCTGCCTGCGCAACATACAGGATACGCTATACAGGATGTATGCTGTCGTTGATGAGAACAACAACAACCGGTATGACCCTGACAACGACAAGATTGCATTCATAGATTCTGTGATAAGGCCAGCCGTGAAGATCAATGACAGTATCCCGGAGCTGAAGAAATACCTGATGACAGATACACTGGCATGTCTTGCAAGGAAGACTGAGCATGAGCTCAAGATATTCAAGGAGACACCGTCCAAGCAGATGATTGTCAACAAGGAGCGAATCGGGGAAAGGACAGCGTACGTGACATTCATGGCGCCATATGTACAGATGGATTCCATATGGATAAAAGGTGTGGCGCCGGAGAAACTGATTACGCAGTTCAACCTGAAGCGCGACAGCCTGGAAATCTGGATCAATGACCCGCGCCCGCAGCCGGATACCCTTTTCCTGAATATCTCATACATGAAGACAGACTCGCTCTGGCAGCTGGCCCCTACGGTCGAGGAGATAAAGCTCACAAAACCGCGCAAGTCCGCTGCTGCCAAGAGTTCAAGAAGAGACATCAAGCATGAGGATACCATAAATGTATTCACCCTTACCGCAGCACCGGAAAACATCGAGCAGGACGGATTCGTCATGGAATTCAAATACCCACTTGTGGAATCCGCATTCGATTCACTCCAGTTCAGGTATCTCAATCCGCGCCAGCAGGAAAGTACCGGGAAATTCACGGTCTCCCAGGACAGCCTCAATCTCAGGAAATATGTGATAAGGCCTGAGGTCAAGCTGATGCCTGGATATGAGTATTTCCTGAAGGTTCCATACAGGAAGTTCAAGGACATAAACGGCTACCTCAATGACAGTACAGAGGTCAAGGTATCGCTTCCGAACGATGATAAGCTAAGCGCCATGACCCTTGTGCTCAAAGATGTGCATAACAAATATATCGTAGACATGCTTAACGAGAAGAGGGACAAGATAATAAGGAGCTATATAATAGACAGCGACTGCTCTTTGTCCTTCCCTTACCTCAAGGCCGGCAAATATTCGGTCAGGATAACTGAAGACCTGAACCGCAACGGTCTTGTAGACACTGGTGACCTTCTGGCGCACAAGCAGCCGGAACAGGTCAAGTTCTACAGGCTCTCCGACGGTACTTTCCTTATAGACATCCCGGAGATGATGGAACTTGAACAGGAAATCAATATAGCTGAACTATTCAGGTAAGATGAAAAAGATAATATATATATTTATAGGTGCGCTTATTTCCATCCATGCACTTGATGCGCAGGAAATAAAGATCGGTGAGATACTCGTTGACACGACCTCTTCCGTAGTGATTACAGACGCATATCTTGATTCCGTCGATTTCAAGAAGAAGACGCTGATAAATGACTACACGCTTATAGGCGTCCATTACGGGATGGCGTTGAACCAGATGACATGGAATCCGTCAATGAAACAGGGGATGCAGTTCGTCCCTGTAAATTTCGGTGTGACATGGACAAGGTATGGAAAGATGTTCGGGTATATGCCGTATTTCGGTATCCAGGCCGGCCTTTTCTATGCAAAGGAAGGATACAGGCTTGATGAAGGCTATAATGTAGCCGGTGCACAGAATGCGCTGATGGATGTGGTGGAAGTCCCTGTCCTTGCACATTGCCACTTTGATTTCTGGAAGATGAAATTCATGGTGAATATCGGTTTCTACGGAGCCTACAGGCTATCAATCAGCAGGTGGGGTGGAAACGTGCCGGAAAGCATCGCGAATCAATTCCTGGTGACAGACAGGCGTTTCGACTACGGTATCAAGGGAGGCGCAGGCTTCGGCTTTGTCTTTGACCCTGTGGAGATACATTTCAACGCGATGTACAAATACGGCTTCGGCTCGATCTACCAGCCGAACTATGCGAGTGAATACTATTACAGGTTCGCCCAGGTATCGAATTTCATATTCAGTGTCAGTCTCCACTTCCAGATAACAAAGAGAATAGGAAAGACGAACCATGAACTCCGCAAAGAGGCGAAACGCCTGTTTGACGAGCGCAGGGCAATGCCGTTCCAGACAAATCAGTGATAACCATCCCAATACAGCAAGCAAAACATTTGAATTCAATGAAGACACTTGAAGTAAAAGCAGGCAACATAATAATCGGAGGTGACAACCCTATTGTTGTACAGACAATGTGCAACACACATACCTCAGACGTTGAAGCATCCGTAGCGCAATGCAGACGGCTCGCAAAGGCCGGAGCGCAGCTTATTCGCCTTACTGTGCCGTCCATGAAAGAAGTGGACTCAATGCGGAAGATCAAGGAGTCCCTGAGGGCAGAAGGAATAGACGTTCCCCTGGTAGCAGACGTGCACTTCTCGTCCGAGATTGCCATAGCTGTCGCCAGCGTAGTGGAGAAAGTCCGCATCAATCCAGGAAACTTCCACAAGGACCACGAAAAGGCGCGTGAGCAATTCGCCCGTCTTGTCGCTGTCTGCAGGGAGAACGGGACCGCCATACGTATTGGAATCAACCACGGCTCTCTCGGAGAGAGGATAACCGGAATGTACGGCAACACACCTTTCGGAATGAAAGAGGCAGCCATGGAATGGATCGGAATGTGCATTGAGAATGATTTCTACAATGTTGTTGTCTCACTCAAGGCCAGCAATACAATCGTCATGGTCGAGGCATACCGTCTTCTTGCTGATGCAATGAAAGAGAATGGCGTCATATTCCCTGTGCACCTTGGTGTCACTGAAGCCGGGAACGGAGATTCCGGAAGGATTAAGTCAATTGTAGGCATATCTGCTCTCCTTGCTGAGGGAATCGGCAACACCGTGCGTGTCTCGCTCACAGAAGATCCCCAGGCAGAGCTTGCACCGGCACAATACCTATCAGACAGATATGGAAGACGACTTCATTCGTCAATGGTTTCAATACAGATGGAGGAGAAGACTGCGGTTGCGACCTATTCTGCCCCATCCCGTGAAAGGCTCATAGAAGACATCGCCGCAGACTTTGGCAGGCTGCTGATAGACAGGGGCATTGACAATATTATAATCAAAGGGTCGTACCGTGATGAAAACGGGACAGATATCATCCTGGACGGCTCTGGGTTTGCCTCATACCTTGCAGATGAAATGCTGCAGGCGACAAGGCGCAGATTCTATCGTCCGGAATACATAGCATGTCCTGGATGCGGAAGGACAATGTACAACCTCGAATCCACATTCAATGAGGTAAAGAGACGTACTTCACATCTTAAAGGCATGGTGATAGCTGTCATGGGATGTATCGTCAACGGTCCAGGGGAAATGGCCGACGCAGACTGGGGATATGTAGGCGAAGGCAACGGCATGGTCTCGATCTACAGGGGCAAGACTCCCCTGCTTCGCCATGTTCCGGAATCCGAGGCTATAGACAGGCTGCTTGAACTTATAGATAAAGAAGAAGCGGCTCTTTAATGAACCGCTTCTTCTATCATTTCTTTCTGTGCCTTTTCCCATTGCTCCTTGGCATATTCCTGCATATCCACAACCTCATCCTTCTCATCGACAATCTCCTGTCCAAGCATTGTCTCAATCACATCCTCCATTGTAACAATACCACGCAATGAGCCGTATTCATCAAGGATGGCGGAGATATGCTCCTTCTTCTCAAGAAGCTTCTCCCAGATATCACCCACAGATGTATCTTCCGAGAAAGTCAGTATCGGACGTGCGATATCGCGCAGAGTCAGCAGGAAATTATCCTCAGCCATCTTTTCAAGTACACTCTGGCGCAGCACATAGCCTATTACATACTCATCATTGTCCTCATCATATATCGGAATCCTTGAGAATGCATTATATTCCTCTGTCTGATAGAACTCCTTGATTGTCATTCCGGCTTCAGCCATCTCCACGACAACGCTCGGTGTCATTATCTCATGTGCGATTATGTCATCCAGCTTCAGAAGGTTCTGTATAATCTTCTTCTCCTCCTTCTCTATCACCTCTTCCTCTGTGGCTACACTCACCATGGCGGACAAGTCCTCGCGGCTCACGCTCACCTGGGTTGAATGTGAAGAGATGAGACGCTGCACCTTCTCCAGTATCCAGACAAGCGGGAATGCAATCACAATCATGGCATTGATTATACCTGATGCCGGAATAGCCAGCGTGCGCCAGAAATTGGAACCGATTGTCTTCGGGATGATCTCCGAAAAGAAGAGAATCAGCAATGTAAAGACAGCGGAAAAGATTCCCACCATGGCATCGCCATAGACCTCAAACACGAGCGAGCCGACAATTGAGGCGCCGACAGTATTCGCAATGGTGTTCAGACATAATATTGCAGATATCGGCCTGTCTGTATTAAGTTTCAGCTTCTTCAGCCTCTGTGCTCCTTTCCTGCCCTGCTCCTCCAGCCCTGTTATGAATGAAAGAGGCGTTGACAGAAGTGTTGCCTCCAGGACTGAACATAACGCTGATATCAAGATAGACAGCAGCATTACCGTATATAATAACTGTTCCTTCATATTGTTTATTTATGTAACTCGGCTATGACAGTCTCGCAGGCCCTCACCTCATCTCCGACCCTGACCTTTATATCCGACCCGAGGGGAAGATACATGTCTATCCTTGACCCGAACTTTATGATGCCGCACTCATTTCCCTTTATATCCTTCTCTCCAACCTTTGCATAGCATACAATCCTGCGCGCAAATGTCCCGGCAAGCTGCTTGAAGAAGACTTCACCGCATTCATTCCTTATTGCGATTGAAGTATGCTCATTAAGCTCAGAGGCCTTCGGAAGGAAAGCCAGGAGATATTTTCCCGGATGGTATCTATAATATGTTATCTCGCCTGAAATTGGCCAGAAGTTTACATGTACATTGAAGAAGTTCATGTAGACAGACACCTGTATGCACTCGCCCTTGATATATTCGCTCTCGTACACCTTGTCAACTATGACAACTTCACCGTCAGCAACAGATGTGACGACATTGTCCCCGCACACCGTCTCCCTCTGCGGGACACGGAAGAAAAAGAAGACAAAAAACATGAAAAAGGCAAAAACAGCCGCAAGAGTCCATGCGACAAATGCCCATGGAATAAAATAAAGGGAAAGGAATATGCCAATCGCACAAATAATCCATACTCCCAGGATTGTCCCGTATCCGTCTTTATGAATAGTCATTGAATCATCAGTTTTGGGGTACAAAACTATAAAAAAACTTCGAGATTTGAAATTATAGCAGGGATTTACAGCACATTAAGCAGCTCAAGGACTATAATTCCGACCGGAAGTGCCATCAGCGCACTGTCAAAACGGTCAAGAAAACCTCCGTGTCCCGGTATCGCGACACCTGAGTCCTTGATTGTATAATGCCTTTTCCACTGTGACTCTATCAGGTCGCCATAGACTCCTGCCACATCCATTACAATAGCCAGGATTATGCAGTGCAGCACCGGAAGCTCAAGCCATCCTGCATAATGGAGAGCGACAGCGACTGCAATGGCCGAGACAAAGCCGCCCCAGAACCCGACCCAGGATTTCTTGGGTGATATCTCAGGGAACAGCTTCTTGCCGAACCTGCGGCCCAGCGTTATGCCAAAGACATACGCCCCGACATCAGAACCCCAGACAATGGCAAAGAAGCAGACTATAAGCAGTCCGGAATAGCTTCCGTCAACCCTATCGAAGACTGCAAAGTTTGTCATGGCTATAGGAACTGCAATATACAGCATTGCCGTGTACAGGTTTGCGAATTTACCGAACTCTGTCTTGTCCCTTACATACAGCGAATTGATCATGACAATAAAGACCGGGATGATGGCGAGCATCACCATCTTTCCCGGTATATCATAGCTTTTAGAAAGAAATGTCAGCACAAACAGGATTGCCGCGGCAAGGATTGCAAGTATCTGTGAAAACTTGTATGACGTACCCATCGTCATCCTAAAGAATTCATACATCATCATTCCCATGATTACAAGCATCAGCAGAGCAAACGAGAACTTGCACCATAGCAAGGCTCCGATCATAACTGCCAGGAATCCTATCCCGCTGATAGTTCTTACAATAGTATTTTTCATACTGTCAAAAGTTTATAATGCAGTCTCTTCCGGATCAGGCTTTACCTCAGCGCCCTTGCGCGGACCGAAAATCCTCTCCAGGTCATCAGCAAAGATTACCTCTTTCTCCAGGAGCAAGGCAGCCAGCTGGAGGAAGCCATCCATATTATCCCTCAGGATAGCCTCAGTACGGTCATGGATTGATGCCACAAGATCCTTGACCTCCCTGTCAATAAGCTCAGCAGTCTTCTCACTGTACGGTCTGTTAAGGTCATATGCGCGCGAGCCGGTAGAATCATAGAAAGACAATGTACCGATCTTGTCGCTCATGCCGTAATATGTGACCATGGAATAAGCTGTCTTTGTAAGCCTTTCCAGGTCATTCAAGGCCCCTGTTGACGGCTGTCCGTTGACTATCTCCTCCGCAACGCGTCCGCCAATAAGCGCACACATCTCGTCAATCATCTGGTCCCTGGTGACAAGCTGTCTTTCTTCAGGGAGATACCACGCTGCCCCGAGAGCCTGTCCGCGCGGAACTATAGTCACCTTGAAAAGAGGATTTGCATTAGGGAGAAGCCAGCTGACAGTAGCATGGCCGGCCTCGTGGTGCGCGATAGACTTCTTCTCAGAAGGGGTGATTATCTTGTTCTTGCGTTCAAGGCCACCGATTATCCTGTCCACGGCATCAAGGAAATCCTGCCTGTCAATCTCAGTCTTGTCATGCCTTGCTGCAGTGAGGGCTGCCTCATTGCAGACATTGGCGATATCCGCCCCCGAGAATCCAGGAGTATGCTTTGCGAGGAACTCCACATCAAAATCACCGGCTAGCTTGAGATTGCGCAGATGCACTGCAAATATCTCCTGCCTCTCCTTAAGGTCCGGAAGGTCCACATGGATCTGACGGTCAAAACGTCCTGCACGCAGCAGCGCCTTGTCAAGTATATCCGCCCTGTTGGTTGCGGCAAGTATTATGACCCCTGAATCTGACCCGAAACCATCCATCTCCGTAAGCAGCTGGTTCAGTGTATTCTCACGTTCGTCATTGGAGCTGAAGCCACCATTCTTGCTTCTCGCACGCCCCACTGCATCAATCTCGTCTATGAAAACGATGCACGGAGCCTTTTCCTTCGCCTGGCGGAACAGGTCCCTCACCCTTGAGGCCCCGACGCCGACAAACATCTCCACGAAATCAGATCCGGAAATTGAGAAGAAAGGCACATTGGCCTCACCTGCTACAGCCTTGGCCAGCAGAGTCTTTCCTGTACCCGGAGGGCCTACGAGAAGTGCCCCCTTCGGAATCTTTCCTCCAAGTGAAGTGTATTTCTTAGGGTTCTTGAGGAAGTCGACAATCTCCATGATCTCGTCCTTGGCGCCATAGAGGCCGGCAACATCCTTGAAAGTCACCTGTATGCTGTTCTTCTCTGCAAGCTTTCCGGTAGACTTCCCTACACTGAAGATACCTCCAGGGCCACCTGCCCCACCGCCCATGTTCCTGTTCATGCTGCGGAAAAGGAAGAAATACATCAGTATCAGCAGAACCGGGAAAAGCAGCCAGTCAAGCAGGCTTTTCCATACCTTGCTGTCATTCTCGATTATGACCTTGAACCTTTCATCCGACGGCAGCGAGTCATTGAGCTGCCCGAACATCTCCTCTGCATTGAAGCTTCCGGAGACAAGGAATATGAAATGCGGTGATTTTGCAGGGACAGTCCCTCCAAACTTGTCCGCATATTTTTCAAGCCTGTCAGGCCTTATAGTAACACGGCCCTCAAAATCATTCCTTATGAATACAATATCCTTTATATCCCCGGCCTCGGCAATAGCCTTGACCTCATCCCACTCTATCTTCTGCGGGTTTGCTCCTCCCTGGTTGAAGAACATCCATACGATTCCGAGCACAAGCAGCAGGTATATCCAGGACATGTTGAACGCTATCCTTATTGGCTTTTTGCCGTCAGGACCGTTCTTGCCGCTGCCTCCTTTCATCTTTTTGTCTGCCATACCGCTATTCCTCGTTATATTCCGTCCTCTCTGCATCTGCCCACAGGTCCTCGAGCCTGTAGAAATCCCTGTAAGGAGTCTGGAACACATGCACCACGATGTCCCCATAGTCAAGGATCACCCATACAGCATTCTCCTTACCCTGGCTCCTGATCGGTTTCCTGGATGCCAGCTCAATCATACGGTCCTCCACATTGTCGGCTATTGCAAGCACATTTGTTGTGGAATCTGCATTGCATACAATGAAATAGTCTGAAATTGCGGTACCTATCTCCTGCAGATCCAGCGATACGACATCTTTTCCTTTCTTTTCAATCATCGCATCGGCAATGATCTTCAGTTCTGTGTTGTTCATCTATTGTCAAGTTTAATTACAATTATCAAATATTACTGCAAAATATTATTTTTGCGGTCGCAAATATAAACAAAATCCGCACCAATGGAAAGGAAGTACCATATATTATGGCATGATACCATAGATTCAACGAACTCTGAAGCCATTAGACGTCTGACAGAGATTGACAATATGTCAGTCATAGCTGCCAGATGCCAGACATCGGGCCGCGGGCAGAGAGGCAACAGGTGGAGCAGCATGCCATCCGAGAACCTTACATTCTCAATCGTGATACGCCCCGGACAGGACGGCATTCCGAAAATATCGGCACGTGACCAGTTCCGTATCTCGGAGATTACGACAATTGCATTGACAGGATACCTGAAGGCCAACGGGATTGAAGCCAGGATCAAATGGCCCAACGACATATATTGCGGTGACAGGAAGATTTGCGGAATATTGATTGAGCACAGCATAAGGGACGGATATGTCACCTCCTCCGTAATCGGGATCGGACTTAACCTTAACCAGACCTCTTTCCCTCCCGAACTACCCAATCCGGTGTCAATGAAATCCCTGACAGGAAAGAGCTACAGTCCCGGGAAAGAACTGGAAAGATTCATGGAGTACTTCAGCAGACTCGCATGCAGGGCAGACTGCCCTCAGCTTGAGGAGGAATATCTGCAGCAGATGTACAGGAAAGACGAAAAGCACATGTATACCGACATTGTGGGCGGGACAGAATTTCCAGGAATCATCAGAGGTATAGCCGGGGATGCCTGCCTGGCTATGGAGATGCCAGACGGAAATATACGCAAGTTCGCCTTCAAGGAAATAGGATATATTATATAGGCAGACAATTCCGGGGCATATGGCAGACAGAGTGCCTACCCCCTCATTGCAGAAATTGCAGCAGCAGGATCAGAGGCCTTGAAGACAGAACTTCCGGCAACAAGGATATCGGCTCCAGCATTGACCAGCTTCTCTGCATTGTCAGGCGACACGCCTCCATCCACTTCAATAAGGCACCTGCTTCCTGTCCTTGATATTTCAGCCTTTACAGCTGCAATCCTTCCGTAGGTATCCTCTATGAACTTCTGGCCGCCAAATCCGGCAAATACCGACATTATAAGCACAAAATCGCATTTTGCAAGATAAGGATACAGGCTTTCTACGGGGATATCCGGATTAATGGCAATTCCTGCCTTCACGCCCTCTGAATGTATCATGTCAAGCACTTCGTCCGGATTTTCTGCTGCATTGAGATGAAAGCTCAGCATGTCGACACCGCATCCGGCAAAACGCTTCACATACTTTTCCGGTGATACTATCATAAGGTGTGCATCCATTGGCCTGGCTGCCATGGATGCTATGGCTTCAACGACAGGAAAGCCATAGGAAATATTCGGTACAAACACCCCGTCCATTATGTCAAGATGGAAAATGTCAGCATTGGCATTGACCATTTCCACATCGTCCGCAAGATGCAGAAAATCCGCTGACAGCATTGAAGGAGCGACCTTAGCCATAAAAAAGCGGTTTTTATCTGAAGTCAGTAATAATCTTGTCAAGAAGTTTCACAAACTTTTCAAGCGATGCCAGTTCAAGCCTTTCCCCCGGTGCATGCACCCCCCTGAGCGTAGGACCGAACGAAATCATGTCAAGCTCCGGATATATGTCAAGGAAAAGTCCGCACTCAAGACCTGCATGGATTGCCCTTACCACAGGCTCCACTCCGAAAAGTTCCCGATACGCCCTGATGCTCTCATCAAGAATCCTGGATTTCATGTTCGGCTGCCAGCCCGGATATTCGCTCTCATGGGTAACTTCTGCGCCGGCGAGTTCAAACGTAGCCTTTACTTTTTCACCTGCCATACGGCGGGCACTTGTGATTGAACTTCTCTGGCTTGTTCCAACGCGGATCTTCCTCCCTTCCTGCATCTTGACAGAAGCAAGGTTGGTTGAAGTCTCGACAAGCCCATTGATGTCCATGCTCATTGCAAGCACACCGTGTGGAGCTGCAAACAATGCCGTGACCACCCTTGCGGTATCTTCTGGACAGATTACCTTTTCTGACTTAAGTGCATCTTCAATCTCAAATGAAAGCCCTGGCTCGGCAACGGCATATTCAGACTTGACATCAGATGCAAATTTCTCGAAATCAGACTTTATAACGGATAAGTTCCCGGCAGGAACCGCTATTGTGCAACGTGATTCACGCGCAATAGCATTACGCTTGTTTCCTCCATCAATATCAACAAGCCTTACACCCATGCCAAGCACGGAATACAGGAAACGTGCAAGAAGCTGCACTGCATTTGCCCGTCCCTTGTCAATGTCATCCCCGCTATGTCCCCCGACTCCATTGAATATCCTTAATGAAACGAATGAATCATCTTCTGCAGCGGTATCCAGCGAATAGTTGAATATGGCAGTGGTATCAAGCCCTCCGGCACACCCTACAAAAAGCTCCCCTTCGTCTTCTGAGTCAAGGTTGATCAGGGTCTTGCCGGTTATGAAGCCTGGCTTCAGGGCCTTCGCCCCGTCCAGCCCTGTCTCTTCCGCTACTGTAAAGAGGCATTCGATCCGGCCCGTCGGAAGATCACTCTCCAGGACAGCCAGCTGTGCAGCTATGCCTATTCCGCAGTCGGCTCCAAGAGTTGTATCAGGAGCTATCATCCACCCGTCACGGAACTCATACCTTATAGGATCCCTGGAAAAGTCATGCTCGACATCTGAGTTCTTTTCACACACCATGTCGCTATGGCTCTGCAGGACTATCGCAGGCACATCATGTCTCCCCTCTGAAGCAGGCTTGACAATCAGTACATTTCCGGCCTCGTCAGTCTTGCATTCGAGCGCATGCGCCGAAGCGAAATTCTGGAGATAGGCAATAATAAGCTCCTCATGTCCCGATTCTCTCGGGATGCGTGTGATTTCCTCGAAAATCTGTAGAACTCTGTCTGAAGATAGCATGGTGTAAAATTTTAGTGTGTATGTCTATGGTCAGCGGCCCACGGTGACCAGCATTTTTTCAATGTCAGATACATACTGCTTGAACAGCCTGTCTGTAGTCATGAGGTCTGCGACAGTAGTGCATGCGTGGAGGACAGTTGCATGGTCCTTTCCGCCTGTCTCTGCCCCGATAGTCGAAAGCGAGCAGTTGATCAGGTTCCTGGACATGTACATCGAAATCTGCCTTGCCTGGACTATCTGACGTTTCCTGGACGGTGAGAGCAGAGTATCGCGGGATATGTTGAAATACTCGCATACAACATTCTGCACCTTGTCAATTGTAAGGTCATTCTTCTGTTCTCCGACAATCTTTCCGACAATCTCCTCTGCAAGGTCTACTGTTGCCTCCTTATGGTTAAGCGTAGCATTTGCAATGAGAGAGATCAGCGCCCCCTCCAGTTCCCTGAAGTTAGTCTTGATCCTTGTCGCAAGATAGACAAGGACATCATCCTTCAGCATTATGCCCTCCCTGAAGCTCCTCGCCTTAAGCATTTCAAGCCTCGTGGCAAAGTCAGGTATCTGAAGCTCCACAGAGAGTCCCCATTTAAGCCTTGAGAGCAGCCTTTCCTCGAAGGACTGCAGGTCGGCAGGAGAACGGTCGGAAGTGAAGACCAGCTGCTTTCCAGACTGATGAAGATGGTTGAACACATGGAAGAAGGCATTCTGCGCACCTGGAGTGGCGAGCTCCTGGATATCATCAAGGATAAGGACATCCATCTTCATGTAGAACGCCAGGAAGTCGGTAAGCTTGTTCTTGACGCTTACTGCATCCATATACTGTGTCTTGAAGCGGTTGGCCGGAACATACAGGACAACCAGTTCAGGATATTTCTTCTTGATTTCATTTCCGATCGCCTGTGCAAGGTGGGTCTTGCCAAGCCCTGGACCGCCAAACAGGAAAAGAGGGTTGAAGGCTGTCTTTCCAGGATTGACCGATATGCTCTCACCGGCAGTTATACCCATCTTGTTGCAGGTTCCGGCAATGAGGTTCTCAAAGCAATATACAGGATTCAGCTGAGGATTGACCTGCACACGCTGTATGCCCGGATATACAAAAGGCCCGGGATTGGCGGCAGGGGAATATGTCGGGACTGATATCGTCTTGTTTACAGGGACATTGCCATGGGCTGCAGGGTAAGTCATTGCTGGCTGCTTTGTGACAGGCCTCACCCTGTAGTGCAGCTTTGCATCGGCCCCTATCACCCTCTTGAGCACCTTATTGATCATGTCAAGAAAATATTCCTCCAGATATTCGCGGAAGAATTCAGAAGGCACCGAGACCGTCAGCGTAGAATCCTGCATGGCGACCGGCTGTATCGGCTTGAACCATGTGCTGTACTGCTGAGGCTCAAGTATCCCCTCAAAAACCTTTAGACAATTATTCCAGACTACTATGTGTTTTTCCTCAATCATCTTGTTTGCTGTGATATAAAGTTAAGTTTCAACTTTCCCCGAAAAGGGAGAACAAAGATGAGGAAAAAAAAGTTATAAAAAAATATTTTTTCTATTGCATAAAAGAAATAATTTACTTCTAAGCGTTTCGGGAAAACCGGAAACGTTTAATTTATAAATCAATATAAATCAAGTGGTTATAAAAACACTAAAGTACCCAAATATGTTATATTGGGTACTTTAGATATTTAGAATAATTCAAATTTAAGAAAACCGTATTTTTCCGCATCAGGATAATGCAGGAAGCTAAAAAACCGAAATCTTGATATATTTTTTAGGGTTCTCCTCTATCTTTTTCACGAGGCTGTCAATATCTGCAAGAAGTGAATCTACAGAATTGTAGACAGAGTCATCCGAAAGAAGTTTCCCGAGCGAGCCGTCAGTGTCCTGCAGCTTGTCAAGCAGCCGACGGAAAGAGGCTGCAATTCCTGCAATATCGCTCTCGTTCAGCGCGGCAGTGACGCCCGCGACATTGGTCATGGCTGTATCCGCTTTCTCCATGACAGCACCAAGTTTCACTGAGACAGAAGACAGGTTTTCTATAAGGGTGGCCAGTTCCTCGGACTTGCCGTCGATACGGCCTGAGAGATGCTCTACATTCGACATGGTCCTCTCAAGGTGCGCCAGGGACCTGGATATGCTCTGAGGGTCCGCCTCGGCAAGAATCCGGTTAATCCCAGAGGCCACGTTTGAAATCGTATCAACAGCCCCTGTGACTTTCTCAAGCAGAGGCGCTATTCCGGCCGACAAGGCAGACATCAGGTCCGGCTCATATGTCCCTTCCAGCTCCGCCCCTCCTGAGACTGCGGTCCCGGAAGTGCCAAGGTCAATCCTGACCCCTTTGCCGCCCATGATGTCAACGCCGTAGATGACCATCTTTGAATCCGCAGGGACAGTGAAACGCTTCTGTATGGAGCAGAGCACCTCAAAACGGCCCTCCTCCGGCTGATAGACGACATCGGTCACCGCTCCTGCCTTGTATCCCTTTATATATACTGGAGCCGAAGGAAGAAGCCCCTCGACATTGTCATAATATGCCCTTACCTCCATTTCACGGCCAAGAAGATCCTTGCCCCGAAGAAAGTTGATCACGAAAAATGTCACCGCCAACACTGCGACTACAAATACGCCTATCCTGAATTCCTTTGTCATTTTCATCTTAAAATGTTTTAGAACCTGTTTTGAGTTTATCTGTAAAAATCACTTAATCCCATGCATCCGGACCTCTACAGCCTGGATATCTTTCCGTCTTCAACCTTTACGACAAATGAATCCGGAAAGTCTTTCTTTATATTCCTGTGGGACGCCCTCGCCTGTTCTTCGCTGCTGCAGGCCCCTACTATATATCTGTACATGCTGCCAGACTGGACGACCTTTGCACTGTATCCCTTAAGGGCCTTGTCCCCATCATGGATTCTCCTGCTTAGAAGAAGCACCTGCACGCCATATTCCGTGCCGCCGGCCTCGGCAATGCCAGGCTGTGAAACCTGTGCGTTCCCTGCCGGAAGCTGCGTCTGCTCCGCCTTTGCGCTTCCCTGCCCTGAGTAATCAATGCTCCGGTCGTATTCAACCTTGAACTCCTTGAAGGCATCAAAAAGCCTCTGCGCGATCTGCTCCTTGCCCTTTTCCGAATTCATGACCTTCAGGTCCTCCGGGTTCGAGATGAAGCCGGCCTCGACAAGCACAGCCGGCATAGTGGTCTTCCACAGGACATAGAATGCATCCTGATATATGCCCCTGTTGCCCTTGAACGGCCCCTTTGCAAACTTGCCGTCAATCTTCGATGCGAACATGAGGCTCTGCTCGAAATGTGCATTCTGCATAAGGTTAAAGAAGATGAACGATTCCGGATCATTTGGATCAAAACCCTGATACTTTGTCGAATAGTCATCCTCAAGCAGAATCACGGAGTTCTCCCTGCGGCAGACATCCATGTTGGTAGAGAACATGTCCGTGCCCTTTTTATTGGATTTCCCCAGGATAAAGACCGAAAATCCGTTCGGGGACGGCTGAGCCACGGAGTTGATGTGGATGGAGACGAAGAGATTAGCCTTATTGCGGTTCGCGATGTCCGCCCTTTCATTGAGGGTCAAATATTTGTCCGTTGTCCTTGTGTAGATTACCTTGACATCGGGATATGCGTCCTTGATCTTCTGCCCGAACAGCTTTGCAATGGCCAGGGTGAGATGCTTTTCATACACTTTCCTGTCTTTACTTACCGCTCCTGCATCTTTTCCGCCATGACCTGCATCTATTACGACCGTAGAGAGCTTCAGACTGCCGCCATTCTGCTGCCCCTGCGCATGCAACACACACGAAAGCATTGTGACTGACAGAAATAAGATTATATATCTGAAATAAATATTCATTATAGTCAACTCTGTTTTGGTTATATTTGAAATTCGTTTTAAATTTGCAATTTGCAAAATTGCGAAAAAATTGCTGAATAAGAAAATATTTTGATGTCGCCATATAAGTACGGAAAAAGATCACCCTGGCTTGGGAAACTGGTGTTGGCAGCTGTGTTGCTGTCGATTATCGGGTCCATTGTACTCCCTGCCCAGAACAGGCGCACCAGGAAGGAATTGCGCAATGCAAAGCCGGAACTCACTAAAGACACAGTACAGATCCCTGATTCCGTAAGGGCTGTACGTGACTCCATCGCAAGGGCAGACTCCGTTTCACGGGCCGATTCGCTTGACCTGCTGCACAAGAGTTCACTGGAACGCCCTGCATTCTCTACGGCAAAGGACTCTGTCGTGGAGGATTTCTCCAATGGAAAGAGAATGATATTCTATTATGGTGATGTTACAGTCACATACGGGTCCATGAAGCTCAGTGCCGACTACATGGAGTACGACATGGCCACACAGACTGTCTACGCAAGGGGCACCACGGATTCTACCGGGGTCACGAAAGGCCAGCCGAAGATGGAGGACGGCGGCAAGACCTATACCATGGAAGAGGTCCGCTACAACTTTGAATCACGCAAGGCGTTTATCAGCAACATGATAACCCAGGAGCAAGACGGCATCATGCATGGCAAGAACATTAAGATGATGCCGGACCGCTCTATCAACATCACAAATGGAAAATATACCGTCTGCGACTGCGAGCATCCGCATTACTATATGCATCTGACTGCAGCAAAGGTCATGACAGAGCCGACACAGAGGACAGTCTTCGGACCGGCGTATCTCGTTGTGGAGGACGTGAAGCTCTTCCCGGTCATGCTACCTTTCGGATTCATCCCCAAGCGTCCAGACAGGGCTACAGGCTTCCTGATGCCCACATTCGGTGAGGAAAGCTCACGAGGATTCTACCTCAGGGACATGGGAATGTATTTTGTCATCGGAGACTATTTTGACATATCGCTTACCGGAAGCGTGTATACACTCGGCTCATGGGCAGTAGACGTCAATTCACGCTACAAGGTAAACTACAAGTGCACAGGTAATTTCGCGCTGACATACTCCAATGACCAGACCGGTGAAAGAGGAAGTTCCGACTTCTTCCAGACACGTAACTTTGCTGTTAAATGGTCACATTCCCAGGATTCAAAGGCTGTACCTGGCATGAACTTCAGTGCCTCAGTGAATTTCTCCAGCCCATCCAACAGCAAATACAACTCGACATCCGTGAGCGAGGCTCTGCAGAACCAGATATCGTCATCAATATCATGGTCAAAGAACTGGAACGGAAAATATAACCTGTCGGTCAATGCCCTGCATAGCCAGAACTCGAGGGACAGTTCATATGCGTTCACTTTGCCTAACGTGACATTCTCCGTCTCGCGGTTCTATCCATTCAAGCAAAAGAACAGGGTCGGCAAGGAGAAGTTCTACGAGAAATTCTCGCTCGCCTACTCCACAACCCTGCAGAACAAGATTAACTTCAAGGCTTCCGAGTTCAACCAGCCTGGGTTCTGGGACAAGTTCCAGAACGGAATGACGCACAGTTTCCAGATTGGCCTGCCGAATTTCAGCCTCTTCAAATATATAAATGTCACACCAAGCATCAGCTATGGAATGAACTGGTTCTTCAGCCACGGGGAGATGGTCTACAATGAGGAGACAGGCAGGACAGAGTTCATAAGCGGAAAGCAGTTCAGCAGCTTCGGCGCCACGCACAACTACTCAGGCGGCCTTTCCCTCAGCACAAGGCTGTATGGTACATTCAACTATGGCAAGCATCATAAGATACAGGCCATCAGGCATGTCATAACCCCGTCGCTCAGTTTCTCGTACAGTCCGGAGAAAGGAACTGGATTCAATGGATGGAGGACACTGACCTATACAGACAGGAACGGTGAAGAGAAGACACAGGATTACAATATCTACCAGGGGCAGATATACTCGGCTCCTGGAAAAGGCCAGACTGGAAGTGCAAACATATCAATCGGCAACAACCTTGAGGCCAAGGTCCGCGACCTGAGGGACACCACCGGCAACGGCACGAAAAAGATCAAGCTGATTGACAACCTTTCATTGAACACCGGCTATAACTTCCTTGCTGATTCACTGAGGATGAACACAATAGGCATCACCATGTCAACATCCGTCTTCGGCAAGGTCGGCATAAGTGCAAATGTGAACATGGACCCGTACGCAATGGTGGTCAAGAACACAAACGGTTCATACAGTACAGCAAGGATAAACAGGCTGAACGGAAGCGTGTACGGATGGGACAAGCCTCTGCGGCTCACAAACGCATCCGCCTCTGTCTCCTATTCGTTCTCGGGAGACGGAAAGATCAACGGAAATGACGGGACAAGGCAGGCCGGAGGCAATCCTGCTGACAACTACACCAGGATATACTACCATCCGGTAACCGGTGAATACATTCCGGGAGGATGGCTGTATTACATGAACCCGAACTCTCCATGGTCAGTCAACCTGAACTATTCATACAGCTATTCCAGGACATACAGCGCATCATCGCTCACCGGTGAGCTGATTACCAACCACAGGCATACACAGACACTTGGAGTATCTGGAAATGTAAAGATTACGCAGGCTCTGTCGCTCAACCTGACGACAGGTTTCGACCTTATGGCCCTGAAGATGACAACTACGCAGCTCAGCGCGACTTACGACCTGCACTGCTTTAACATTTCCGTCTCGTGGGTGCCGACCGGTACATGGCAGAGCTGGAGTTTCAGGATTGCCGCGAACGCAGCAGCATTGGCAGACCTTCTGCGCTACAAGAAGAGCAGCAGCTACTGGGACAACTTCTGATGTCATTTAAAAGCCGCATAGGATTGCATGAATGGATTTTTTATGTATCTTTGTGCGTCTTTTCAGGAATCAGTCACGATTCTTTTGAAAAAGAAAACTGATTCTGAGATGATTTCATCATTTATAAATTAATCTATGCACAAAATTTTTGAGTTGAAGGAGATGAATCTTGAAGCTGTGCAATCAATTGCAGAGGAGCTTAAGATTAAAAATGCGAAGAAGAAGGATAAAGACTCCCTTATCTATGAGATTCTAGACCAGGAGGCTATAATAGATGCGCAGAACTCTCCAGAGAAAGAGAAGCCGAGGCGCGGAAGGCCAAAGAAAGAGAAGACAGCATCCATGGCCGCCAGCGAGCAGAAAAATACAGCAGTGAAGCAGGAGAAGCCGGCACAGCCGACAGAAACAGAAGAGAGCACTGCCCCAAAAAAGAGGAGCCCCAAGAAAAAGAATGTCCAGGAGGCGGCAGCAAGGCCTTCTGAGCAGACAGCTGAGCCAGCAGAGGCAGAGAACGATGCCAGGCAGCCTATAGCGCAGCAGGCATCAGAAGCACCCGCCCCCAAAAAGAGAGGACGCAAGCCAAAGCAGAAGACAGAGCAGCCGGCAGAGAGTGCTCCATCAGAAGCCGCAATGACTCCAAAGCAGCCTGAAAGGCCAGTGGCACAGGTTCCGGCCTCAGAACAGCAGGCTAAACCGGCAGAGCCACAGAAAGCAGCCGAGAATGAACGTCCACAGGCACAGGGAGACGGCAATCTTCAGAAGACACGCCGTCCAAGAATGAGCAACCAGGGATATAACCAGAACAACAACAGCTATCAGCATTATAGCAACAACAATAGCAACAATAACAATGGCAGCAGCCAGGCACATGAACGCCAATGGCAGCAGCCACAGCAGGTAAGCTTCGACGGCGTCGTTGAAGCCACAGGTGTCCTCGAAATCATGCCTGACGGATACGGATTCCTGCGCTCATCAGACTACAACTATCTCAATTCACCGGATGACATCTACGTCTCACAGGGCCAGATCAAGGCAAATGCACTCAAGACCGGTGACACAGTAACCGGAGAGATCAAACCGCCTAAGGAAGGTGACAAATACTTCCCTCTCGTAAGGATAAAGTATATCAACGGACGTACACCGGAATACATCCGCGACAGGGTTCCTTTTGATTTCCTCACTCCGCTTTTCCCGGATGAAAAGTTCAATCTAGTCGGCAAGGGGCACAATGACTTGCCTTGCAGGGTTGTTGATATGTTCACCCCTATCGGAAAAGGCCAGAGGGGACTTATTGTAGCACAGCCAAAGACAGGTAAGACTGTCCTGCTGAAATCAATTGCCAATGCAATTGCGGACAACCATCCTGAGGTTTACATGATTGTCCTTCTTATCGACGAGCGTCCAGAGGAGGTTACAGACATGGCACGCAGTGTTAAGGCAGAAGTCGTTGCATCTACATTCGACGAACCGGCGGAAAGGCACGTAAAAGTCGCAAACATGGTGCTTGAAAAAGCGAAGAGGATGGTTGAGTGCGGACATGATGTCGTTATACTACTCGACTCCATAACACGTCTTGCCAGGGCCTACAACACTGTACAGCCAGCGTCAGGAAAAGTGCTGTCCGGAGGAGTAGATGCCAACGCCCTCCACAAGCCAAAGAGGTTCTTCGGAGCAGCCCGCAACATCGAGAACGGAGGTTCACTGACAATCCTTGCGACAGCCTTGACAGACACAGGCTCGAAGATGGATGATGTAATCTTCGAGGAGTTCAAGGGAACAGGCAACATGGAGCTGCAGCTTGACAGGAAGCTTGCCAACAAGCGTATATTCCCTGCTGTTGATGTCACACTGTCAAGTACACGCCGTGATGACCTTCTCTATAATCCGGACTATGTCAACCGCATATGGATCCTGCGCAACTATCTCGCGGACATGACATCTGTAGAGGCAATGGAATTCCTGAAGACAAGGATGGAGAAGACTTCCTCAAATGAAGAATTCCTGATTACGATGAATGGAGACAAGCTGCAGTAGCATCTTCTGAAATCTATATGACTAAAGGGGCGGACTGGATATTGGTCTGCCCCTTTTCCGTTTTTATGGCAAACTATCATCAGGGATGCACGCTGACGGCTCCGTTGCCAAGACATAATTTAGTTTACAGAGATAACTCAAGATTATTCAATCATAAATGTGTTCCCTCATGAGCAGCATGGGATGGCATAAACAAAACGTGGCAACCCGGTAGGATTGCCACGCTAAACATATTAATAGAAGGCAGACTAATAATATGCATATTTTTCAGATGTTAATGCTCTAAATGCGTTCCGCTTACAAAGTTATAAATAAAATTGAGAAACAGAAGCAATTTCTGCATTTCTTGGAATCAATATTGATCCCATGACTTTATCTGTATGTCATCAATGGACATGCTGCAGAATGAACGGATGAAAGCAGTGGCCAGCCGGGCGTTTGTAATCAACGGAATATTGAAGTCTATTGCTGCCCTTCGGATCATATAGCCATTCTTCAGTTCTATCGGAGTATAGTTCTTTGGAACATTGATGACGAGGTCAATCTCCTTGTCCTGGAGCATCTTCAGGGCAGACGCACATTTCCCGTCTGATTCCTGTTCCTCGCTTGGCCAGAGGACCCTTTCCGCCTCTACCCCGTTCTCTACCAGGTAGCGGTATGTCCCGCCAGTCGCAAAGAGGGAATATCCATTCTCAACAAGCAGGCGGCAGGCTGAAAGGAGATCTGCCTTATTGAAGGCATCTCCTGATGAAACCAGGATATTCTTTGCCGGGATATTGTATCCTACTGAAAGGATAGATTTAAGAAGTGCCTCATTGAAATCATCACCGATACATCCGACTTCACCGGTTGAAGCCATATCAACACCAAGCACAGGATCGGCCTGCTGAAGACGCGAGAATGAGAACTGCGAAGCCTTTATTCCGACATAGTCAAGATCAAAGGCACTTTTGCGTGGTGCTGCCGGCATTTTTCCGAGCATAACCTTTGTCGCAAGCTCAATCATATTTATCTTGAGAACCTTGGAGACAAAAGGGAAACTCCTGGATGCACGTAGGTTACACTCAATCACCTTGATTGCATTGTCCTTGGCAAGGAACTGGATATTGAATGGTCCCGAGATCTCAAGCGCCGCTGCTATCTTCTTTGCTATCTTCTTGATACGCCTTACAGTCTCAACGTAGAGCTTCTGTGGCGGGAACTGTATTGTCGCATCACCGGAATGCACTCCTGCAAACTCGATATGCTCAGAAATTGCATAGGCGATTACTTCACCGTTGTCTGCGACTGCGTCAAACTCAATCTCCTTGCACCTCTGCATGAATTCACTGATGACAACAGGATGCTTCTGGGAAACCTCTGCCGCAAGTGACAGGAAACGCTCAAGTTCCTCCTCATTGTAGCAGACATTCATCGCTGCCCCTGAAAGTACATACGAAGGGCGTACAAGCACTGGGAAACCGACCTGCTCTATGAACGCGTTCACGTCACCAAGAGTTGTCAGCTCTTTCCATTTCGGCTGGTCTATGCCAAGTATATCAACGATTGAGGAGAACTTATGCCTATCCTCAGCCTTGTCAATGCATGAAGCCTTCGTTCCAAGGATGTTCACACCGCTATGGTCAAGACGAAGTGCAAGGTTGTTAGGGATCTGTCCACCCACAGAGACTATCACACCATGCGGCTGCTCAAGTTCATAGATGTCCATGACCCTCTCAAAGGTGAGTTCATCGAAATAGAGTCTGTCACACATGTCATAGTCCGTCGAGACTGTCTCCGGGTTGTAATTGATCATCACTCCCCTGTATCCCTCGTTCCTGATTGTCTGCAGGGCATTTACCGAACACCAGTCAAACTCCACAGAGCTTCCTATGCGGTAGGCACCGGATCCGAGCACTATGACAGACTTCCTGTCAAGCTCATACTTGACATCGTTGAAAGAACCGTTATAGGTCAGATAAAGATAATTTGTGACTGCCGGGAACTCCGCTGCCAGGGTATCTATCTGCTTGACAACAGGAACAATTCCCTGCGACTTGCGGAAAAGCCGCACAATCTTCTGTGCCTCTTCCACATCGAGATTCTTGTACACAGCACGCGCAATCTGGAAATCAGAGAAGCCCTGCTGCTTTGCCTTGCGCAGAAGGTCAAGAGGCATTCTCTCGCAGGCATCATATCCCTGCATTTCCTTATATGTCCCGACTATATTCTCCAGTTTGCTGAGGAACCACCTGTCAATCTTGGTCAGGCAATGTATCTGGTCAACAGTATATCCTGCCATCATCGCCTTGGAAATGACAAATACACGGCGGTCTGTAGGCTCACGGAGAGCTTCATCTATATCGCTGACCTTCAATTCCTTGTTGCCGATAAAACCGTGTGCTCCCTGCCCTATCATCCTGAGTCCTTTCTGGATTGCCTCCTCAAAGCTGCGTCCGATTGACATCACCTCTCCGACACTTTTCATGCTGGAGCCGATCTTGCGTGAGACGCCATGGAACTTTGAGAGGTCCCAGCGCGGAATCTTGCAGACGATATAGTCAAGCGCCGGCTCGAAGAATGCCGGTGTCTCTTTAGTGACCGAATTCTTGAGGTCAAAAAGCCCATAGCCAAGGCCGAGCTTAGCTGCGACAAAGGCTAAAGGATAGCCCGTTGCCTTGGAGGCAAGTGCTGAGGAACGGCTGAGCCTGGCATTGACCTCAATGACGCGGTAATCCATGGCATCAGGGTTGAATGCATACTGCACATTGCACTCTCCGACAATTCCGATATGGCGTACAATCTTTATAGAAAGCTCACGGAGATAATGATATTCCTCATTGGTCAGAGTCTGTGACGGGGCTACAACTATGCTCTCGCCGGTATGGATCCCGAGCGGGTCGAAATTCTCCATGTTGCAGACCGTGATACAGTTGTCATAACGGTCGCGCACCACCTCGTACTCTATCTCTTTCCAGCCCTTGAGCGATTTCTCGACAAGTACCTGAGGGGAGAAGGAAAACGCCTTCTCACATGTTTCTTCCAGCTCTTTCTCATTGTCGCAGAATCCAGAGCCGAGTCCACCAAGGGCGTATGCGGCGCGTATGATGACCGGATAGCCGAGAGCCGCCGCTGCTGCCTTTGCCTCGTCCATGCTCTCCGCAGCATGCGACTTTATTGTCTTGACATTTATCTGGTCAAGTTTCTCCACAAAAAGTTCCCTGTCCTCCGTGTCAATTATCGCCTGCACTGGTGTTCCAAGCACCTTGACATGATAATTCTCAAGGACACCGCTCTTGTACAGCTCAACTCCGCAGTTCAGCGCAGTCTGTCCGCCGAATGCAAGCAGAATACCCTGGGGCTGCTCCTTCTTTATAACCTTTTCCACGAAGAAAGGAGTCACCGGCAGAAAATAGATCTTGTCAGCGACCTGCTCTGAAGTCTGCACGGTAGCGATATTAGGGTTGATGAGGATAGTCTCTATCCCCTCCTCCTTGAGTGCCTTGAGCGCCTGCGAACCTGAATAGTCAAACTCCCCGGCCTCACCAATCTTAAGGGCGCCGGAACCAAGGATTACTACTTTCTTTATATTGTTGTCTATCATTTTCTCTGGATTTAAAGTTTGCTGATGAATTCGTCAAACAGGAATTCCGTGTCAGTAGGCCCGCTGGATGCCTCAGGATGGAACTGGGCTGAAAAGAACGGGAGCGTCTTATGCCTGATTCCCTCGTTGGTATTGTCATTCATATTGATGAACAAAGGCTCCCAGTCATCTCCCAATGTCCTGTTGTCAACTGCAAAACCGTGGTTCTGGGAAGTGATATAGCAGCGGTTCGTCCCTGCCATGCGGACAGGCTGGTTGTGGCTGCGATGGCCATACTTCAGCTTATATGTGCTTGCTCCGCCGGCCTTGCTGAGAAGCTGGTTGCCCATGCAGATGCCGAATATAGGCTTTCCCTTGCCCATGGCCTCACGGATATGCTGCACCGTCACATCGCAGAATTCCGGGTTGCCCGGACCATTTGAGATGAAGAGTCCATCGTACTCAAGGGCATTGAAATCATAGTCCCAAGGCACCCTGATGACCTCGATCCCCCTGCGCACAAAACAGCGCAGGATATTATGCTTGACACCGCAGTCCACAAGGACTATCTTCTTCTCGCCTCTGCCATAGCGGATAACCTCCCTGCAGCTGACAACAGCCACCTGGTTTTCAAGATTCGGGTCTTCAACCGGGAATTCCTTCTTCACACCGTCAGGCACAATCATGCCAAGCATAGAGCCGTTCTCACGCAGTATTTTGGTCAGTTCGCGGGTGTCGATCCCGTATATTCCGGGAATCTTCTGTTCCTTCAGCCACTGGTCAAGGCTCTTTACGGCATTCCAATGGCTATAGTTGAACGAATAGTCCGAAATGACAAGCCCCCTCACATGAATCTTTTCCGACTCAAAGTTCTTCGATATGCCCCATTCATCCACACCTTCGTCAGGAACGCCGTAGTTTCCTATAAGGGGATAGGTAACACAGAGGATCTGTCCGGAATATGAAGGGTCCGTAAGGCTCTCCGGATACCCCACCATCGCGGTAGAAAAGACAACTTCACCGTCGCAGGGCTGGTCATATCCAAAGGAATAACCTTTGAACTGCATCCCATTCTCAAGGCGAAGAGTAGCTCCAAGTTTCTGCATAGTCAACGTAATCTATTTGTTAATATAAATCTTATCTTCTCCAGCATGCCGCTTTCCCTAAGCAATCGCCTGCTTCATGGCTGCCTACGGTCTCTACAAAGCCGTCCGGCACCGCACGGTCACTGCAGGCTGCCGCATAAAAAAATGACCTCCTCTAAAAAAGGCGGTCATACAAGAAAGAAACAAGACTCCCAGCATTATCCGGGCAAGAGCCTGATTGATATACGGTTGAGAGTCCTGTTGTCATTTCATTACGCTTTATCAGCGCAAAGATAATAATTTTTTGAATGCCGCTGAAATTTATCTTTGAAATTACAGAAAGTTTTACGCACCATTATTGTGCAGGCTGGTTTCTACGGACATGGAATCCGAAAGGGACATGTTGCTGTTCCGCTAAAAATTGCTACTTTTGACACAGCTGATCCGATTTACACTGCAGGCATGTAGTCTACATTGTGGAATGAGACACAGGATGGGAGCATAGATCAGCCTTAGGCAACAATAAAACCAGGATATTGTCACACAACATGACAGAGACTTCCGTTGCGATATCAGCAGCCGCACAGCTCGCCCCTAAAATTAAATGGACAGACCTGGACGGCAACATCCTGATAGCGAATGACTGCTTTGACGGCATGAAGCCCGGGCACGGCAAAATCACCTTATGTGATGCTCCGGGGATTGGCGTTGTACGTAAGGGACTGAACGGATAAAATCCGCAATACCGGACTCGTCCAGCGTGATGTAATCGTATTCTTTCACAGCCTTGCCGTCTTTGACCAGGACAATGACCGGCATTGCCCCGTTTGTCACAGGAATGAAATCAAGCGGAGACAAGATGGAATACGATGCAATTTTCCCTTCTGCATTCGTGGCAAAGAACTCAGCGGCCTTGCCTTCCATGTCACCCGTATCCATAAAAAAGACATGCATGCAAGAATAGTCAAGTCCGTTCCTGGAGAATATTCCGCTTAGCTTCTTCATTGCCTTTTGGCAGAATTCGCAGCCTGTGCTGAAAAAGCATATCACACGGGCACCTTCACCAAGAGCCTCCTCACCGAGCCTCTCCTCCAGTTTTTCAGAAACCACGTCGTCAGGATTCCTGCCGAGGCTGAGCAAGATGTCCGGCGGCAAGACAATGTTGACAGCAGCAACAGCCAGGAGAAACGAAATGCAGAGCCACCTGTACTTGAGGCAGCATCTGCCAGAAGGGACCCGACAGTCCCGGCAAAGAGCCAGCATAACACCCAAAATAATGTTTTTGGCTATGGATTCGGCCGGATTCAGGTCCACGGCCTCGCCGAAGCAGTGGCAATTTCCATTGTCACCTGCCACCATTCTCCAAAGCAGGAAAACAGTCAGTCCGCCAAGCATGAGCGCGCATGACAGCACAGCCTCCCTATAGTATATGCGGGCAAGCAGGCACAGGCCGGTAAGCAGTTCAAGCACAATCAGTATCCTGGCCGCAACAGAGGAGATGCCAAAGCCGGCAACGGACAAAGAAAATATATACAGCTCGAATTCTTCGACAGAGCATAATTTCAGAATGGCCGAGACACAGAATACAAGGCCTAAAATCAGGCGGCAGCAGTGTTTCCAGTACATATTGCTCAAAAAAAGCAACAGGGCACGGTGCTCCGGCATGATGGTGCCTGTGTGCACAGCCCTGCTGCAGGTTTTTCTGACTACAGTTTCGTACAGGTCGTGTTTGTGGTGACTGTAATTCCGGCAACTGTCGTAGTGGTTGTAGTGTTGCCGTCGCTGCAATCCGAGCCTTCAACTTCAACAGTTGTCTCTGATTTGCCATAGCTGCCCATGTCAACCACGCATTTGCATGTCACCTTTTTGCTGCATGACGAAAACATCAGCATTCCCGACACTGCAGCCAGGATCAAAAGTACTTTTTTCATTGTTTGAACATTTAGAAATTTAGCCTACTCTGTTAATCCGTTTTTCGGCTGCCACGGTTATTTTCCAGCCCTCATCTGTCCATAAGTTCACGATACATATTGCCAAGCAGGCAAAAATGCCGATGCGCCGCCAGCATTCCATCCGACAAGTATCCAGATGAGCTTTTCCATAAGGCATAAGGACTAAAATGTGTAGAACGGATAGCTGACATTGATCATGAAGTTGCCATTCCCGATCTTGCCTGAGCCCATAGTCCGGTTTATGCTGACAGCAGACACCTCATACGCCAGTCCTACGGCCAATCTGTTGCGGAATACGATTTCAGGCCCGAAGCGGAATCCGAAGTCGCATGCTTTCAGCTGTCCTTCCTTACCGAACAATTTGTATTCAATCTCCGTAGGCAGGGAAAAAGAACCGTTTCCGGAATTCTTCTTGACGTCTTTTCCGTGCAGCCCGACAGCAAAATACGGCCCGAAGTCAAACTGCAGCATGATGTTGTCATTCAACTTGAACCTATAGCTTGCCATAACCGGCAGTTCAAGGTATGACGGAGAAAAAGTCGTCGTGAGAATCCCGCCGAATCCTGCATCATTTTTCCCGACTGCACCTTTCATAGTATAGAAGAGTCCGGCTTTTGCGGACAGGGAATTCAGGAGCGGCATTTCCGCCATTACCCCGACATTCGCCCCCGGCTTTACCCTGCTCCATCGTTCGACATGGGTGAAATGGCTGAGATTGAATCCGGCACTGGCTCTGAGAGTTATTCCTTCGGCAGATTTTGTGGCATCCCACCAGGAAATTTGCGCAAATGCAGTCTGGACCGAGCAAGCGAACATCGCGGCAGCCAGTAAAAAGAGTACCTTTTTCATTGTTCAGATAAATTGCGTCCGGCCGGCTCCTGTTCCGGACAATAAAAAAAGAAAGTGTGGAGTCGATAGTTTATCTTAACAGAGGCTCTGGAATGCCTTACACAAAATAAACAATACCCCACACCGGATAGTATATATCATGAACGATACATATCTAACAGATGATGAGTGCCCGTATTGTCTGTCCCTTGTGTAACGAATTTTCCAGATTCCTGTTAAAGGATAGAGCTAAACACTTCTACAATATGTCATCATTCCGCGGAATGACGTGGCAAAGGTAAAAAATGTATTCTCAATACGCAACACTACATGGGGTATTGCCTCACAAATTTCGTCATAATAATCTATAATATCAACATTGACATAAGAACTGGCGGATATTTGCCCGGTTACAAGAAATCAGACCTGCTGGTTCTTTATACGCTGACAGGTGGAGTGGCCAAATATGTTGAGTTATTTATCGACAGGAAAAAGTTGACCGGAAAGAAAATGCCGGATATGTTCTTTGAGCGGGATTCCTATTTTCTATCAGAGGGAAAGAATATGCTTGTTGATGAATTCGGGAAAGATTACGGCATCTATTTCTCGATTTTGACACTTATTGCTCAAGGCAGAAATTGAAATTGATTAAATTTTTTGATGCGCCTAAAGCACTCTGCCGATCCATTTGCCGTTCCATAATCAACTTGACATCGGACAATCCCATTGCCTCTGCTTGCAGATTGTATGGCAACTCCCCCAACGACGCAGGGTGTCTGGGGTATTAGGCTCCCCTAGAAAAAATTTCAGTAGACAACGGGCAAGCCCGAATTAAAAGGACTGTGGCAAATGCTTAACATAGGAAAAGTGTGCATAGATGAAGAACTACTCAGTAAAAATACCACAAAACAATATTGCGGTGATGGGAGTCTGCTTATAATTTTTCCGTGTCTATTTTTTCAAGCTGGTATACTTTGATAAACTCATTCGTAGAAAAAAGGCAAATTCATCGGTCCGCTTCTTGGAAAAACGGCACAATCACTTTATTTTTGCAATGGAAAAACGGCAACCGCATAATTATTACACCGAAAATAGAATAAATAAGAATAGGTTATGCTCCGAAGAAAGATAGACAACTACATTTGCAATTATTATGAGACCACCCGTAATGCCCTGCTTATTACCGGTGCGCGACAAATTGGCAAAACCTATTCAATCCGTCAGTTCGGAAAGACGTTCAAGAGTTTTGTTGAAATCAATTTTGTAGAGACACCCGAAGCGGTGGAGCTGTTTAATGGAGCGAAGAGCAGTAGCGACATTTTGTTTCGTCTCTCGACAATCACTTCCGTGCCGCTCATCAAGGGCGAAACACTGATCTTTTTCGATGAGGTGCAACAATGTCCCGATATCGTTACGGCAATCAAATTTCTGGTGGACGACGGTTCGTATCGCTATATCTTGAGTGGCTCGCTGCTGGGTGTAGAGTTAAAAGACCTGCGTTCGGAGCCTGTGGGATATATGGGTGTCAAGGATATGTATCCGCTCGACTTTGAGGAGTTCATTTCGTGCGTCGGAATCAATGATGCCGTCATCGGGTCGTTACGCGAAGCGTGGGGGAACCGCACAGCCGTGGACAAATTCATACATGGTAAGATAATGGAGCTGTTTCGGCTCTATCTTATCGTGGGCGGTATGCCTGCGGCTGTGAGCAAATACATCGAGAGCAACAATCTTCAGGAGGTAATGGCAGAACAGCAGGATATCATCCGTCTGTATAAACGCGACATCGCGAAATATGATCCCCACAACAAACTCCATATCGAGGAAATTTTCAATCTCATTCCGCCCGAACTTAACGCCAAGAACAAACGCTTCATCTTGAAGCGGCTGAACGAACATGCGAAATTCGACCGGGTCGAAAATAGTTTTTTGTGGCTGACGAACGCGGGCGTGGCGTTGCCAGTCTATAACGTGGAGGAGCCGAAAATACCGCTCTTGCTTGCCCGTTCACGCAACCTGTTCAAACTCTTCCAAAGCGACATCGGACTGCTGGCCAGTCAGTATGCCGAAAGAATTCAGATGCGGATTATCAAGGGGGATAAGGACATCAACTTCGGCTCGATTTACGAAAATGCCGTGGCGCAGGAGTTGGTGGCGCATGGCATCGCTCCCTACTATTACAATAACAAGAAACGTGGCGAACTGGATTTTGTTATCGAACTGGGGGGCAAGGTGCTGCCTATTGAGATAAAGTCGGGCAAAGATTACGAAACGCATCGTGCACTATCCAACATCATGGATTGCAACGAATACGACCTGCCCGAAGCGATTGTGTTCAACAATGACAATCTGCGAGTCGTCGGAAAAATTATCTATGCTCCTGTCTACATGGTGATGTTTCTCGAAAAAGACAATACGGCTCCAACATTTTACAAGGTGGACATTTCAGGGCTATAAGGAGTATTATTATCGGGAATATGAACGCTATAACCTATAAAGAGGCATTCCCGCTAATAAAAGATAATCAAATGTGGCTGGGTTACTCTATTCATAGTGGTGATCGGGAATTTGAAGTCCCGAATGAATATCCGTTGGCTGCAGCATGATTGAGAATTGATGAGAACGGGCGAAAGTTCATTAGAGTAAAAGGTGTACGTTGGTCCACTGACATTGACCATGGTCGCCGTCATCCACTTGCATTAATGACTATAGCTGACAACCTTCGTTTTTCAAAACATAAAGAACTGAAAGGCAAAACCGCCTATGACCGTTATGACAATTATGACGCCATTGAAGTTCCTTTTACGGATTCAATCCCATCAGATTATAATGGTGTAACGGGGGTACCTATTTCCTTTTTAGACAAGTATTGCCCGGAGCAATTTGAAATCTTAGGGATAACTGACAGAGGTAATGAATGGGGACTAAAAACTAAAGAATACACTATTTCAGACACTTCCAACTTACCAGATTCCTGTTAAAGGATAGAGCTAAACACTTCTACAATATGTCATCATTCCGCGGAATATGACCGGCAGGCGGCATGCCAGACGTTGCCTTTAAGATTGATATTGTATATCTTTGCCGTGGAAATAGCGGACCAGGCGTCATATCATTGAAAGGGACATGGGAAAAGGCGCCGGAGCCGGCCATATTATGAACGGAACACAAAGGTTTTATTATGAATACACTACTGGACAGGGAAAATTTTCTGACAAACTATATGCTCAAATACTGCACAGATCTGGGCTATCTCAAAGGAACATTGCTCAACAGCAAGGACATAGACGACAAATGGCAGGAGATTGCACCGGAATTATGCGCTGAAGCCGCGCGGGAGTTCAACGGCTATCCGGAGTTCTGTCTCGCATGTGCCGGATTCCTGGGGATGGCAGTGGCCGCATTGTGGGATGTGGACTGGGAGCGGTATTCCGGAAGGGAATATGCATTTTTCACAGGTCCTGGCGGATTCGACACGATGGACGAGCATATCCTGTGGCAGATTCTCGGCCTGAAGAAAGGTTCTGCGGAAGAGCAGGATGCAGTCAAGAGGATGCAGTCATGCAGCACGGAGATGTATCACCTAATGAGCAAATCAACAGTTGAGAGAGGCACTGCAGACGCATACAGGCTCTTCCTTTCCGCGATGACAGTCATGTTCAGGCTTGGAGAGGCCATTGAGCTTCAGAGGCTCGGATATAAGTTTGAGAAACTTTAAAGGAAACATGGTATGAAGAAGCTGATTGTGATTGACGCCTGTATGCGCGATGCTGAGTCCAGGACAAGGAGAATACTCGAGCCTATAGTCGAGGAGCTTGGAAAGACATATGAAATAGAAAGAGTTGTCCTTGACGGAGAAGACTATGCAGCCGTAGGCAGGAAGGTCCTGGCAGAACGCAACAACGGACATGTGCCGGCAGAAACAGTTGAAATGGCCCGAAGGGTTGCAGAGGCTGACAGGTTAGTGATAGCCGCTCCTTTCTGGGACATGAGCTTTCCTGCTATACTTAAAGTCTTTATTGAGCAGATGTCGCTTTTCAATATCACTTTCAAGGACAACGGAAGTTATTTTGACGGCCTGTGCAGATGTGAAAAGGTGCTCTATATCACCACCCGCGGCATGAATGTGCAGACTGGAGACCCGCTTGAGACCGCGACACCGTACATCAAGGCAATCAGCGCATTATGGGGCCTTGGGGAGGTCGTCACTGTTGCAGCGGAAAACCTTGACTATTGCACTCCGGCTGAAGTTGACGCCAAAATCAACGAAGCCATAGAAGAAGGGCTGCTGCTCTGCAGGGAGTGGTTTTAGACTGTCTCCGATGAGGATTACAAAACATCCTTATTTCAAGCGGTTTCATCTGAAACCTGCACTCCCCTTCTTTACGCTTCGGCATGCAAAGGCGGGCCAATCTTTCCATAGCGGCAATTGTTCCATGCCCCTCTTATCTGCAAGATGAGGCAGATAGGGCATTGAATACTTTGACAAATAATGCGGTTACCATAAAAATGCATACTCAAATATAGTGAATTACATATTTTTTTATAGCTTTGCAAAAAACCGCATAAATGTAACAAAAGCTGAGAGCATACATAATGTTCGCTCCAACAGAGCAGCTTGGACAAAACAAAAACGATTGGCAAAGTTACAGGCGCACAAATGCATGCATCAGAACAAATACACACAAACTAATATTTACCATTATGAAAACCTCATTATTCTACGGCCTGCTGTGCAGTCTGTTGTTATTTGCATCATGCAACACTTTGGATAATAATTCCAATGGAGATAAGGCGTATGAAGAATCTTGGGTCATCGGCTCTAAAACAGTGATTGACAATGATGGACTGAGAAATTTCTGGGTCAAGAAAAACGGCAATCCTGTATGGGAACGATGCAGTTCCGCAATCGAAAATTTTGATTATGAAGAAGGCTATGAGTATTTGGCAGATATAAAAGTCACTACTGTCACGAATCCCCCACAAGACGGCTCATCCTTAAAATATTCCCTTCTTAGAATCATCTCAAAAGAACAGAAAGAATCGGATGTGCCGATATTGACGAATGACTTGTCAAAATGTTTTGGCAGCCCAGAGCTTGCTTTTCCTGAGCTACAGAATAATTCAATTCATTCTGACATACAAAAATCAGGTCCTCACTATATTTTACAAGGAGATATATTATTGTCTCCAGAACAGGCCTATGAGGCTATTACTAAATCAGGATGTATTACTGACAGAACAAAATATTGGCCAAACAATACCATTTACTATACTTTCAGTAGCGACTTTACATATCAGCCCTATGTTTCAAGAGCAATTGAAGAATGGGAAACAAAAACAAGTTTAAAATTTATAAATGGTACAGGGCGCGGCAATTATATAGAGTTCATTCACGGAGATGGCAATTATTCGTATCTTGGATTAATAGGAGGTAAACAAGCTGTCAGTTTAGCGCTTAATGGCAGCAATAGTGGAACTGCTATACATGAGATCGGGCATGCTGCCGGATTGATACACGAACATTGCAGAAATGACAGAGACTCATATATCACTATACATTTTGACAACATTCAAAAGGACAAGCAGCATAATTTCAATCTCTACCCAGCAGGGAAAGCCGCTGATATCGGAACTTTTGACTTCAACTCTATTATGCTATATAGCTCAGGGGCATTTTCAGCAAACGGAATGCCAACAATGACAACAAAGGACGGGCTTTATTTCACAGGGCAAAGAAGCAGATTATCTCCTGGTGACATAGAAGGAATTTCTGCAATTTATGGACCGCCATTCCATAAATTGAATACATCTATAAATGTTCTACGTGATGAGGTTAACGGGCTTACAGAAGTTTACGAATACACAGCAAATTACGTAATAAACATTTACGAAGATAGGGATTGTAAGCAATCTGCTGTCCTAAAATATCCAAGAACAATAACTGTCTACATGAGCAAATGTATTTATGACACAAATACAAATCGCATGAAGGAGACGATAGATTCATGGAACATTACGATTCCTGCAGGTCAGTCCTCATACAATATAGGCAGTGTACACAATATTCAAAAATATTTAAAAAGCAATCCGGAAGAATATGATGTTACATCATATTCTATCGATGAATATCCAGCTTTACGCTAATTCCATCATTGGATATCCCTTATTCCAGGAACAATTGAAAAACTTAGGATTAAACCTAAATATTGTTCTATCAATTATAAATGCCGGACAAGAGATTGGGTTTTGCCCTGTATCTTATCCGGCATATTTTTCTGTCTCCGATGAGGATTACAGCCGTAATGACTATTATTCCAAATATTCCTGTGACAGTGGCATCAGTCTCAATCAAATGCTTTATGCTACATACGAAATGTATTTGGGCAATCACAAATACTTCAGTACTAATTTCGGAGCAAGTGTATATGAGGATAATATCAGGCACTTTTCAAAAGCATACGGTACTTCTGAAAACAGGAACAACCTTTGGCAGATAAATGCCGGTCCCGATATTGTATTGAGCTATAGGGACAGTTCATGGACATATTCGCTATATACAAGCGGCAAAACTATTGTCCCGGCACAGGATGCTTTAAGCAGCACTACGCTTGACATATCAAATCCTATTGATGTATCCACAGGCAATATCTACCTGAAGACGGGCTATCATCAGGATGCCAGTATGTCAGTGATACGCGGTTCAAGAAATGCAGGTGGCAATTATCTATGCATCAAGCTTGACGGCTCTATTGACATTAATGAAACGACAAGAGCAAGCTGGTATGATCATTCGGCAGTGCGCTACTCGATTCCTGTCAATGCAAGGCGCCCACGATATAATGCAGGCCTTAATCTGATATATATACAGCCTCTTAACAGGAAGAAGAGTCTCAATCTTACAATTACTCCGAAAGCCTTTTTCAGCACCGGAACAATATATGTTTCAGACGGGCCTCTCAATGGCCTGGACAAGGAAAAATTCAATTATGCAGATATGATGGAATGGCTGTACGGTGACAGCGAGGGCAGCGCATTCTATTGCGGGGAAAGCGGATTTATTGAAAACCGCACTCACAATCTGAATTGGTCAACAAACGTGGATCTGAAGTATGAGCTATCTGTCTGGTCCCTGAGGTGTGGGGTATCAGTAAACAACTCATTCCTTGCATATTCTGCGGCCCCGGCCTCAAAGATAAACACATGGCGCTATAATGCATACGCAGAGGCCCTATGGAGAAACAAGAGCGGCTGGGAAGCTGAAGGACGCTTTGACTTCAACGGATACAGTGGTTTCAGCAGGGGCTACAACCGGCCCGACTATCTGCTTAACCTGAAGCTTGCAAAGACAATCAAGTCGTTCACCGTCAGCTTTTCCGCATACGACATTCTCGGGACCTCAAAATCATTCTCACACATTGCTTCGGCCGAGTATATTGAAGATACTTACCGCAACAACCTCGGACGTTGCATCCTTGTCGGTCTTTCCTATAATTTCGGGAAATGGAACTTTGCGAAGAGAACAAAACTGGAAGCTTTAGAAAACAAGAATAATCTTTGATTACAGATGAAATTGCTGATTTCAAGGTAAAAGTCTTGCCATCAATTGGCTGGAAGAAGCAGATATCCGATTACAGGACCGAGGAAAATTGCTATATAAATCAGTGTTATCCACGGCTGGTAATCAACATAGAACTCCCTGAAAGACAGACTCCAGGGATGTTTTACCAATACCCATCCGAAGACATCGAAGATTATGCATATCCCGGCCCAGAGCGCACCTGTCACGAGTGCTTCTGACATGGAGGGGCCCTGCAGCCCTCCCATATAAAGAAATCCGAAGACAGAGAACAGGACTATATTGTAAAGCGGGTGCCACGGCTTGGTCTTCTCGTAGCCCTCCCCCATCGATTGGCCGTCCATCGGCTTCATATGCAGGACATATATATTAAATACGGTGTGCAAGATACCTATGACTGTGACAATTACATAACTCGTCCAAAACCAGAGCATTGACATTCCAAAATCTTGCATATATTCTTTATTTTACAGATTATCAACAATTTCAAAAACAAACATCCTACGGTGCATCCGAAAATTCACATATATGCTGCTTATCGGTGATTTTCAATGATGCACAGTCAGATGTATTGTGCAAAAATCAGAAGAATCCCCGGAAATGCCAAATAAAACTGCACAAATGGCTTTGCGATACCTGCAAGGTACATTACAAATAGAAATAATGGCATGTCCGGTACTGTTGCGAATCAAAAAACATTATATTTGTGAGCATTATAATTCTGAAACTAATATGTATCCACTTGTTTTCTCCAGGGCCAAAAGGGCTATTTCTGTATTATTCCTTTGTCTGGCAGCAGCCCAGGCATACGGCCAGGAACATCACTTCGAATATATCGGAAATCACATTTATCTTGAGGCAGAAATCAACGGCAAGCCGGCCAACCTTGTCTTTGACACAGGAGCCGAGCTGATCTATCTTGACAGTACGTTTGTAGCAGATAGAGGTCTCACTTTCAAAAAGGTCGGCAATGCTGTGCTTGACGGTGCAGGAACGGACGGGCCGAGCAAGACAAAAATAATCTTTGGCGAAGTCTCTGTGTGCACAGGCGGGAAAGTCTACCGGCCCGAATACTCCCCTATCATAAATCTGAAAGCACTTTTAGGCGAACATGCGGACGGTATTTTCGGAATGAAAGCCATTTCAGGAAAAATCATATCAATAGACTACAGAAACAGGCGGTTCAATCTATACGACAAACTTGAACCGCAGATGACAGACGGATACAAGTGCATACCTGTCAGTTTCCAGTCCAGACAGATTCTCGTTCCGCTTAAGGTCACAGTCAATACTCAAACCATTATTTCCGGAAATGCACTTATGGACATCGGCTCCGGCTCCGGAATCACTCTCACATCCTCCGCCGCACATAGGCATGGTCTTGAAAATATCGCAGAAAAAACATCGTTCGAAAGCGGAGGGCTGGGCGGCAAATCTGCCGGATATACCATAGCCATAGAAAACGCAGACATCGGCGGCATCCCAGTTGACGCGACACAAGCACAATACAGCACCGACCAAAGCGGTTCATTGGCCTCTTCTCTCTATATAGCAAATATCGGGAATGCCGTCTGGTCCCGATTCGACATCATCCTTGATCTGCCTGCCGGAAAAATGTACTTGAAGAGGAATTAGTTCTGATGATATTAAACCGTTCAAGAAATTATACCTTGCCATTCTTTCCGTACTTGGATTTTCTTTTTTTGAAGAACATATTTTCGGACAGGTTACGGATCTCCAATTTCCCTCTGGATCATGCTTTTGAATGCCCATCTCGGGGCTTTGACCATATCTTTGGACGGTCTTGGAGAAGAACACGACTGGATGCGCTGTGTATATGGCAGTTTTGACAAGGCTTCTGCGGCCATACGGATGGCTGCAAAGAAGGACAGACTTGCCTTTGGCGTTGTGACTTGCATCAATCGTAAGAATAGCGATCTTTTATACAAAACAAGAAACTTTCTCATCAACGCCGGAGTAAGATTTCAGGCGAGTCCGAAGGCGAAGCAAGGGATACATTCCATTTTTGTCATGCAGGCATAAATGCGGCTTCCTTACTGGCTGACGACTCGATTTCTTCATGTCCGAGCATAAGGGCGGACTACCATCAGGGCTGGACCACGGGGCATTGACATCCAATCCCCAGCGTATCCTACTTCATTTCACCATATTTCCTCAGAAACAGTTCCTTGTTTTTCTCGCCCCACTCAAGCATCGAATCAATAATGGGAATCAATGTCATTCCCAATGGGGTTATTGCATATTCGGAACGAGGAGGAAGCTCCGGATATACGGTCTTGGAGACAAGGCCGTCATCGACAAGTTCCTTCAGCTGAATGTCCAGGACGCGCGGGGCCGCCTCCGGCAATGCCTTATGCAATTCACTCGGCCTCATGGCTCTGCCACGAAGTTCATCGAGGATGCATGATTTCCATTTTGAGTCAATCAGGCTCATTGTAAGTCTAAGCGGACAAGTAAGGTCTACAGGTATCTTGCGTTCGTACATGCTGTTATCTTTTTATTGGCAGGGCAGTTCCGCATATATGCCACAGAAGGCCCGTTGAATACAAAGGTAGTGTTTCTGCCGGAATTTATATGGCTGGAGCCATCATTTTCAGTGTCCACTTTTTCAAGCAGCGGCACCGGAGCGTTTGATTCATTGGAAAAAGTGTATGGTTCCGGATGCTATTCGCTTGAAAAAATGTATTCAATCTTGGTTTATTCGTTGGGAAAAATTTACCATGCTTTTCATTTCTGGCACGGGATATACAATATTTGACTTTACTCATCGCAGAAAAGACCCCGGAAAGGTACCCCGAAGAATTTTTCTGTACAGGAATAATTTTTCCGTACTTGCGCAGACATGCCCTACAGGGTAACTTTGCTGCGTACAAATTCAAAATATTATGAGAGATTCAATAAAAGAGTATGAAGCAGTGCAGGAAGCTGCCATGAAATTTGTGAAAAGTGTTGCAGAGGGAAACAGCAGCCATGCCCGTGAATTGTTTACTGATGACGCTGTATTGTTCGGCTTTCTCAATGGGGAGCTGGAGCGCGGAAGCATCGGACAGTTCTACAAGAACGTGGACACAGTAGGCGCAGGTGCAGATTTCAAGGCCCGGATAGATGTGGTGGCAGTCGAGGAGACTCTGGCTGTCGTGCGTGTTCTCGAAGAAGGCTGGGGCGGGCACATCGATTTCACAGACTACCTGCTGATGCTGAAAATAAACGGTGAATGGAAATGCGTGGCAAAGGCATATAACCAGAATTCGGACACTGTCAGGAAATAGGTGCATACTTTCTTTGCCGGCCATGGAAATCCGGCATCTGATATTCCCCTTTCATGTCATAAAACAACACATAGCTCATCAGGAGATGGTGGCGCCGAAGAAATTTTAGCGGCAAACTTGCACCGCACAACAATTACAACAGCAATTTTCAGCTAAATTTGCAAGCGCATTTTCAGAACAGACAGTCGGAGATTCCGGCTTGGCATTTTGTCTGAAGATGCGCTGATGCCAAGGCTGCAAAAAGCCAAACAATCCCGTGCTATGCATAATGCTCTGTGGCAAACAGGTACACTTTAGGGAGCAGTGTCTGTTTGAATGAAAACCGGATACTGTATGAAAGACTTTTTAGCTGGAACAGTTGCGGATTCTCCATACGTCAAAAATTTGCTTTTTTTACTGACAAGCGGGCGACAACTTGTATAATTTACAAGTTATCGCCCGCTTGCTATTTCATAACATGATAATAATCAGAACACTAACACCAAAATCATTTGCCGCAACCTGAAAAATGCACGAAAGACAAAATTCCGACAGGACAGAAATACAGGCACCAGAATTCCAGTACAGCCACACCTATCCACGCCGGATTGTCGGCTCTGAACACTCCGAGCATAGGCACGACCAGACATGAGATAAAGAAGACGCCATGTATCATAAGCAGACATTTCAGCCATTTGTCCGCTTTTGTCCGTGACATTATCGTCAGTCCGGCGAAGAATGTGGCCAATGACATGAGCCCGTAGCCGAGCAGGTCATAATTGAACATCAGCCCACACAGCTGGAAATCAAGAAGTTCACTCGCCTGACATGTCAGTTCACCCTGACGGACAGTCGTAAGCTGGGCGAAATAGACCAACAGTATGATTGTCGCATATATAGAGGCAAAAGCCACCGAGACATAGCCGGCCGCCTTGACGGAATTGTCGGCAAGACCGGCATAGCTGCACACCATCAGCACAAAACTGAGCGCGATGAACATGGAAGAAAGATAACTTCCAAAATCAAAGCCGGCCAGCATAGACAATGCAAAGCATATCACAGAAATTGAATTGACTGCAGAGCCGTATATTCCTATTTTCCTGTTCATAATCTTTCGGTTTTCCCCGCTTTCTTCTTCGGGAACGGCAGCACTCTTTCCAGCGTGGACACAACCTTCAGCAGGACATCCTTATGCCCTGCATCCAATATATAGTGCTCCTTCGCCCCGGGATAAGGGATGCCGATTTCTGCGTCATCCATCATTTCAGCTATATCCGGATGCATCTTCACATAGGCGATGTCATCACACACGAGCAGAATCGGCTTCTCGTTGACATACACCATATATTCACCGAACATCTTCCGGTAGCGTACTACCCCTAAAGCTTCCAGCCGGGAAGCGACAAATTCCACAAATTCAATACTGCTTGCCATATTATTATCGGCTTGGTCAAGTGCAGAATGCATTTGCCGCCCATGCCTCACCGTCAGGACAAATATACTGATTTTCTCTGCATTCTACTGAGTGATATGCAGAAAATCAATAAAGTCATATCATTTTTCAGTGCCGGACATCTTTATAAGTTATTTCCCGGAGTTTTTCGTAATTTTGCAGTTTGCTCCCGTTGCAGGCAGGACGATATTATTGATATAATTTGGAAGATCTCTCGGCAGGAGCATAAACAATTGACTATCAAGAAACGACAATGACAGACAGAAGGACATTCATAAAGAGGACGGTAATGATGGCCGCTGCGGCTGCCATGGCTCCTTCGGGGATTCTTGCAGGGGCTGATTCCAGAAGCGGACAGTGTGGCATTTCCTCCGGACGGCATTGCGGCCCAGGAGCATGCAGCAGGAAAATGATATTGGAATGGGAGGACTTTACTGCCCGGATGAAACATACATTCAGCATTTCCGGTTCTTCAAGGGATACGACACCTATTGTGCTCACCAGGCTCCATTGGAACGGTGTTACCGGATACGGAGAAGCCTCGCTGCCGCCTTACCTGCCGGAGACACAGGCATCTGTGCGAAGCTATCTGAAGAAGGTCTCGGAAGAGGTACTCCCCCGTTTCGATGACCCGTTCAGGATTGAGGACATACTTGCGGAGGCTGACGCACTGATGCCGGGCAACACAGCGGCAAAGGCCTCCCTGGACATTGCGCTCCATGATCTTGTCGGCAGGCTTATCGGACAGCCATGGTGGAAAATATGGGGATGGGATGCCGCCAAGACGCCATATACCTGCTACACAATAGGCTGGGATGCTTCGGATGAGACGGTCTTTGAGAAGACACGTGAAGCGTCCTGGTCAAAAATCCTGAAGGTCAAGTTAGGGCGCGGTGACGAGCAGGACAGGAGAATGATAAGGCTGATAAGGAGTGTGAACCCTGAAACGCCCATGTTCGTTGATGCGAACCAGGGATGGAAGGATAAGGAGTATGCGCTGGATATGACAGGATGGCTGAAGGAGCAGGGTGTGGTGATGATTGAACAGCCTATGGACAAATACGATATAGACGCACATGCCTGGCTTACGGAACGGAGTCCTCTGCCTGTCATAGCAGACGAGGCATGCCAAAGACTGAGCGATGTGCGCAGGCTTTACGGTGCATACAGCGGAATAAACATCAAACTTATGAAGTGTACGGGGATGAGGGAGGCACGCGAAATGGTGTCTCTGGCTCGTGCGCTCGGGATGAAGCTGATGATAGGCTGTATGACAGAGACTTCCGTTGCAATTTCTGCTGCCGCCCAGCTGTCCCCTGCAATGGAATGGGCCGATTTGGACGGAAATATTCTGATAGCCAATGACTGCTTTGACGGGATGAAGCTCGACAAGGGCAAGATTATGCTTGGAGATGCTCCCGGCATCGGGGTGACAGAGCTGGGAATGAGGTAACATGGGCAATGCGGACCGGCAGATGCGGTTTGCTTCATGGCTTGCATGATCATTGGCAGATTTGCTGGAAACGTAATTTATCTGTGCCGAGGCGGAGTGATTATGAAACATAGATTTCAAAATAAACAGTTGACAGACGCCAAAGCGGATGCAGAATGGCTTGCGAAGTAAGAATGAGAATAGCGAAATCAAGCAAAGAGCAGAGGCAAAGGTTGTTGTGGATTTGCTGAAATATAAGTGATGTAAATTTAAACGGATTTTAAAATAGCATGAAAAATATTATGGCCATTTTGGTTTCTTTGATGAGTTTCCTCTTAGGAGGATGCACGGACGGTTTTGTCTCCCAGGGCAACGAGGAGTTTGCAGCAACGATTTCCGACAGCAATGTACAGCTCGTAGATGTGCGTACTTATGAAGAATTTGCGGACGGGCATATACCGGGGGCAGTGAACATTGACGTGAAAAGGGATGATTTTAACGAACTTGCTGCAGCCGGGCTTGACAATGGACGTCCAGTCGCGGTGTACTGCAGGAGCGGTGCGAGGAGCAAAGTAGCAGCGAAACGGCTTGCTGGCAAAGGATTCAAGGTGTATGAGCTGAATCACGGATTCATGAACTGGGATGGGCCGAAAGAGAAATAAAAGCAGAAAAAGACTCGAAAAAGCATAGTTTCTCCACACACGGCATAGTTCTCTTGATTTAATGAAAGATTTAAAATGTATATAGAAAAGAATAACGATACTATTTATGCTCCGGCAACCATTCCGGGGACAGGGGCGATTTCAGTGATAAGGGTCAGCGGCCCTGAGGCTTTGGCAATTGCAGACAAAGTAATAAGATGCGGCTCTTCTGCCGCCCATGCCGGTCCGATCTCATCGGCACGAGGCTACACAATCAAGTTCGGAACAGTCATAGGCACTGACGGCAAAGTGCTGGATGAAGTCCTTGTCAGCATATTCCGCGCACCACACTCATATACAGGCGAGAATTCCGTTGAAATATCCTGCCACGCATCATCGTATATAGCCGGAGAAATCATGTCACTGCTTGCGGAGGCTGGAGCACGCGCAGCTGCTCCTGGAGAATTCACCCAACGGGCATTCCTGAACGGCAAGATGGACCTTGCACAGGCAGAAGCGGTCGCAGATGTCATCGCCTCACAGAACGCAACTGCACACAGAGTCGCATTCAACCAGATGAAAGGCGGTTTCTCGTCAGAATTGAAGTCCATGCGTTCAGAGCTGCTCGAAATGGTGTCGCTGATGGAGCTCGAACTGGATTTCAGCGAAGAAGATGTAGAATTTGCAGACAGGACGCACCTGCTTTCATTGCTTGACAGAATAATATCCCATATAAAACAGCTGTCAGACTCCTTCCGTCTTGGCAATGCCATCAAAAACGGAGTTCCTGTCGCGATTGTCGGTGCAACGAATGCAGGCAAGAGCACCCTGCTTAACGCATTGCTTGGAGAGGAACGCGCCATTGTGTCTGACATACACGGAACCACGAGGGATACAATCGAGGAGACGCTGAATATAGGAGGTGTACTTTTCCGTTTCATTGACACAGCCGGCCTGCGCGAAACGACAGACATAGTGGAGAAAATCGGAATAGAGCGTTCATACAGCAAGCTCCACAGCGCACAGATAGTGCTCGGAGTGCTTGACGGAAGCGGTCCGGAAGATGAGATGTGCAAGGCCGCAGAAGCGATTATATCACAGGTCAACTTCGATGAACAGAAACTGTGGCTGCTGGTCAACAAATGCGACCTGGACAACTGCATGTGCAGAGAAAGTCAGCTCACGGATGCAGACGGGAACGGCCACCAGGTCTTCAATGAGGTCTGTGATGAGAGCCTATCTGCGGAAAAGCCAATGGAGATTGAAACAGCCGAAAAGAACGGTACAGCAAACAACGCTGCACACACCGGAAGGTATTCTGAAAACGAAAAGTTGGCAGACTCTATTGTTAACAAAAATATTATAGCATTAAACAATATTGTTTCACGGATTACTAATGAGAATATTGGCATAATTGGTATTTCTGCCAAGTCTGGAGCAGGCCTTGAACGTCTCCGCAACGAGCTGGCCACCTCCCAGAAAGACCTGCTGGCCAACCAGGACTCCACCCTGGTGACAAATCTGCGCCACTACGAAGCCCTGCTCTCCGCCGCCACTTCCCTATCCCGCGTCCAATCCGGCCTGTCAGCCGGCATCCCGACCGACCTCGCCGCCCAAGACATCCGCGAGTCCCTCTACACCCTCGGCACCATCGTCGGCGAAATCTCCACCGACGAGGTTTTGGGGAACATATTTCGGAATTTTTGCATCGGCAAATAATCAGAGAAAGCATGGGGAGTTACACGTGTTATACGTCATAAATCATAGTATTTTACGGATTATGAATAAATAGAAATGAAGTACCCCAATTAAACTTCTCGCAATTTTGTTAGTTTTGTGACATGATAGACTTTGACACATATATCAGGATGGGTGAGCCTGGCGATAAGGAAAGAGCCGAGGCGTGGAAGACCGCTATCGGACTACAGGCAGTTGACGGGCTAAAGACGTCTGAATACTTGAACGAGACTGCTGCTAAGCATATCGAGGGAGATATAACCATAGATCAGGTTAAAGAACTCATCGATACTTATTACCAATCAAAAACCAATCGTACGCCTGAAGAAGACGAGATCGAGGAGGCAGACAAAGCATCTGCCAATATTGCCCGCATCCTTAACGAGCCGTCATTTACATTCTCCATTCATGGATTGACATCTATCCACAAAAGAATCTTTACAGGGATATTCAAACACGCGGGTATTTTGCGTGACTACGAAATATCTAAGAAAGAATGGGTATTAGATGGTGCTTCTGTTTCATACGGATTTGCATTTGAACTCCAAGGCGCTTTGGCACACGACATTCAGAGAGAGCGCGACTTCAACTATACAGGTTTGGATATGTCGGAGATTGTTAAGCATATAGCTCAATTTACTTCTGACATCTGGCAGATTCATCCATTCTGTGAAGGCAACACAAGAGCAACAGCTGTATTCATCATCAAGTACCTGCGTTCACTTGGATTCGATGTGAATAACAGCATTTTTGAAAAGAATTCCTGGTACTTCCGAAATGCACTTGTACGAGCTAACTACCAGAACTTGCAGAAAGGCATTTACAAAGATATTATTCACCTTGAGCGCTTCTTTCGAAATCTCTTGATGGGCGAAGATAATGTTCTTAAGAATAGGTATCTTCATGTCAAGGCACATGAGTCACTTGATGGGGACACCCCAACAAGCACCCCAACAAGCACCCCAACAAGTTTGATGACGGAAAATGAAAATATCAGACGACTTATTGAAGTCATTGGAGAAAATCAGCTTTCTGTAAAAGAAATGCTGATTGCTATTGCTCTCAAAGATAGACCAAACTTCCTCAAGTACACGCTCTCCCCTGCTATGAACGAAGGCTACGTCCAAATGCTTTATCCAAACTCTCCGCGCCACCCACGCCAAAAGTACCTTTTGACGGTCAAAGGCCTTGCGGCATACAAGGAAATCAAGGAGCGGCAAGCTGAATCACAATGACTTGTATCATTTATTAAAATTATCTAAAACATGGATGCAAGACAATGCATGATAGTGGACCTGGAGAAGCATGGAGACAAGCGAATGTTTGTCACAGAGCAGGTGTCTTCAATAAATATGAACAAGAATGGGCAATGGGCTGTCCGTTTCAGGTCCTCCCCTCGCCTGTTCAATTATAATCCTCACAGATTGTTATACCTCACGGAGCCAGTATCAATATGTCTTGACGGTAAAGGGCTTTATGTCAGGAACAAGCATATCACCAACGTAGCGGAATTGTTTCGCTTTGCAAATTCCCGATACACTTTCTACCATGTCATCCATACAGACGGCTATCATGAAAACCTATGCGCCAATGATGTCTATATCACCCGGACTCCCATTGCAATAAGCGGAGGTTCAAACTGGGAGTATCTTAAGAAACTAGCTGCTGAAACCGGATTGACAACTGAAGAAGAGGAGAATATTCTTTCCAAGCAATATGACCTGGTAGATGTAAAGCGTGACAATGTTCCTCTCGCGCAATATCTTGGTGACAAAAGGAAGTTACGCACATATAGGTTGCCCACAACGGCATATTATCCATTCGGTTGCAATGCCAGTCAGAAAGCGGCAGTAGAAGCGGCATTGACGCACCAGGTGAGCATTATCCAAGGTCCTCCGGGTACAGGAAAGACACAGACGATTCTGAATACCATTGCCAACCTGCTTATTTTAGGCAAGACGGTTCTTGTCGTATCCAACAACAATTCTGCTGTGGAAAATGTTGCGGAAAAACTGGCTAAAGAAAACCTCGGCTTTCTTGTCGCGCAATTGGGAAGTCTGGAGAACAGAAAGAATTTCATTGTTGACCAGCCGGAATATCCTGATATGAGCGTCTGGCATATTGAAGAACCGGCCGCTATTGAAGAAGTGGCAAAGTCTGCCCTTGCTGCTGTCTCAAAAGGTTTTGACGTACAAAAACAAAAAGCAATTCTTAAAGCTGAGCATGATGCGCTGATGACCGAAGCGAAGTATAACGGGATGCTTCCGCAAAACAAGGACATCAATGACTGGCTTAAGAAGGCATGCTCGGCCAAACTGATGAGTCTGCTGAACAGGTATCGTATTCTCGCTGAAAAAGAACGGAATCCAAGCTTATGGTTCCGTTTGAAATGGGCCATAGCTTTGAACCCGAGGATGTTTTCGTTTCTTGCCAAGGAGCCATCTGATGTGATTGCAACTTTGGAAACTGCTTATTATTCTTCCCGCAAGACAGAAATTGAGCAGGAACTGAAGGCGATTGAAGATGCGCTGCAGCAGGCTGATATCAAGCGGAATACGGAGGGACTCCGTACCTATTCTCTCCAGATTCTGAAGAACAGGATTGCGGGTAAATATACAAAAAGAGAAAGAAAGAAATTTACCGTCAGGGACATGAAGCCAAGGAGCGAGGAGTTCCTGACGGAATATCCGATTGTATTAAGTACGACTTATTCTGCAAAGAACTGCATCAGCAGAGATATGGTGTTCGACTATGTAATCATGGACGAGGCCTCACAAGTGGACATAAAGACGGGAGCGCTGGCTTTATCTTGTGCATTGAATGCTGTAATCGTAGGTGACGACAAGCAGCTCCCCAATGTGGTAACAAAGGAGGAGGCGTTGGCATTGAATGCAATCCGGATGTCTTACAATGTGGAGGACAAATATAATGCAGCCACACATAGTTTCCTGCAGTCATGTGCGGAAGTATTCAAGGATGCTCCTGTAACTTTGCTTCGTGAACATTACCGCTGTCATCCGAAAATCATCGGATTCTGTAACAGACGTTTCTATAACGGGGAACTTATCGCCATGACAACTGACAAGGATGAAAAGGACGTTTTGCAAGTAATCCGTACAGTTCCCGGCAATCATGCCAGAGGACACTTGAACCAGCGCGAGATAGATACGATTGCACAAGAAGTTATGCCAGAATATGCCAATTCGGGAACCTTAGGCATAATCACCCCTTACCGTACACAGGCTGATGCATTAAACGAAGCGTTAGGCAAAGATATTTCAAGCACAGTCCATAAGTATCAGGGACGTGAGTGCAATGCAATCATCATGAGCATGGTGGACAATACACCTACTGCTTTTTCTGATGACGCAAATTTGCTGAATGTCGCCATATCACGTGCTGTATCACGCCTATGCATCGTTGTCAATGGGAATGACATTCCTGAGGACTCAAACATAGGGCAGCTAATAAGCTACATTCAATACAATAATTTTGAGGTAAGAGAGAGCAGGCTGCACTCTGTGTTTGATCTTCTGTACAAACAATATACTGCTGAACGGCTGGCCTATGAGGCCACGCATCAACCTGTTTCATCACATCTGTCAGAGAACCTCATGCATGATGTTTTAGTAAAGGCGGTAGCAAAACTGTCTTTGACAAATACTGAGGTGCTGTGCCATTATCCTCTGTCAAAGTTGATTGCAGATTGGAACTGCTTAGATGCAAGGGAAATCACATTTGCAGAAAGTCCCTACTCACATGTTGACTTCCTTGTATATGATTCACTGACCAAGAAGCCGAGCTTTGCCATTGAAGTGGACGGATGGCATAATCACAAGGAAAGTGACGTGCAAAGGCACCGTGATGCCCTCAAAGACAGCATATTTACAAAACTCGGCCTTTGCCTGTACCGCATATCCACGACTGACATTGTAAATGTCGGGACAATGACGGAGTTGATTTTACGGAACAGATTATAATATTTTTGCCAGCATCATGACTATCAATAAAACGGATTACATTGGAGATGTTCCAATCATTGCAATCAGAAACTTTTTCAAAAAAGCCAGAAACAAAAATGCAATATTCGCATTTGATGAATTCATGGCATCACTCCATTTGGGAAATGCACTTAATCGCCTATGCGATATATTACAGAATACAGCCTATCCAGTTCTTTGCCTTATAAAAGGTGATACTCAATTAAAATCTATCGACATTATGCACTTTGGACGGAATATCGGTAAGGCTTTCGGCAAACAACGTTTACAGACAGCTACATTTATATAAAGGACATTTGCTCATAGTCTACGTAATTCGGAAACATATACCATTGAGCGTATGCAGTCGCACACGGGATCAGAGTGCAAGATAAAATTAGACCCGGTTGATTACCTAATTTTATCTTGCCCCATAATTTCTCTTAATCCCTCTATACTAAGTTTACCTTTGTGTAACATTGCGTGGCAATTAGGACATACAGGACGTAAGTCATCACACGTCACTTCTTTCATGCTCCTTGTTGAAGATATTGGAACTAAATGATGTACATGGATAATCCCTTACCCAATTCACCATAATGCTCTTCAAAATCAAAACCGCAGACACAACATTGTGCGCCAAATTTTTCTATACATTCTTGTCTGGCTAAAAAACTTCTAGAACATCTATTTATGATAACTTGCTCTACATCACCTTCTAAATACAGATTATCTTTCTTTAATTCATCAATAAGATCTATAACTAATTCTACATCAGAAACATTTCTTACCTTTTTAGAAAATTCACCATGTATCTCGCGCTCTATTTTTCTGTGGGTATGTCGTTTATTCTCATAATATTCAATGTGCATCATATAGGCATTAAGTGCAATTTTAAGCCTATCTATCCCAAATCATCGTATATTCTTTCAAGGTAAAATTTCCTCAGCTCGGTGCTTATTCCACGTGTATGCCGAGTTCCATTAAGCATATGACGTAAAGCAGCACAAAAATCAATAAAAGAATTATCATTAATGGAACGCTTATCTTTGATTGTATTTGCTGCCTCGCATCAATCTGACGTAATTTTTTCAAATATACTTGTTTGGCTAACCCATATATTTCAGCCATATCTTGTTCTGTCATAACTTTCTTCGTTGATTGCATAGGACAAAGTTACTTAAAATTTAACGGTATGAGTGCTCAATATGGCTAATCCTTACATTAAATATCTTATTATCCCTATTTATTCACATCAAAAAATCTCGACACATCAAGCACCTCCTCCATCCACATACCGGCACATAACCCGGGCAACCGGGACTCACGCCCCCAAAAGCCCGCTCCCGGCGAACCTTCCTCAAGGTCGCCCATATTTCTTACCACAATACCACAACTAGATCAAAGCCCTCATCGAAGACCTCGACTCGTAACATCTTGACAAACCCCAAAAACGCGACACAATGAAAATCTTTATCGACAACGGCCACGGCTCCGAAACAGTCGACAAACGCAGCCCCGACGGACGCTTCCTCGAATACAGCTTCAACCGCGACATCCCACTCACTGAACGTTGCCGGAGAGTCAACGAAATCTGCCGTATATATGGCAAAGAAAATGTAATTCTCATCTCCATCCACGCCTACGGAAACGGCAGAGCTTGGACAACACCCTCAGGCTGGAGCGTCTACACCACCAAAGGCCAAACCCAATCCGATGCCCTCACCGAACAACTTGCACAAGCCGCAGCCAAAAAACTTCACGCAAATGAAACTCCGTACCGACCCTCCGATGGCGACGCCGACTACGAAGAAAACCTCCACCTCTTCCGCCACACCCTCTGCCCCGCAGTCCTCACCGAAAACGGCTTCTACAACAACCGGCAGGGCCTCCAGTTCCTCGAATCCCGACAAGGACGGCAAGCCATCATCGACCTCCACGTTGAGGGCATTATTGAATACATAATGGCTCTCTGAACCCGTCCTGCACCACCAATTGCATTGCCGAGCTTTAATTTCCACAGTCATAATACAATAAACACTGAAAAAATCCCAAGAATCCCGAAAGATTGTTATCTTTGTAAAAAACATTTTCCCAAGGATTATAATACAATAGGACTATGGTGGTCAACGATAATATTACTAAAAGAGCTATTACATACAGTGTTTTAGCGCATATCAGTGGCTCTGCAAAGTTAGCAAAGGGACAATTGGATGTATTCATTCCAATCGTAAAAAAATGCTTACATCATATCAGTGATTGTAAAGCTGAAATCAAAGGGGCGAATATAAGTGAAATTGCGGATCAAATTTTATTAGATTGGCAGATAGAAATTCCTATCCCTGTTCTAAGAACAATTCTTATGCAAATATCTAAAGAGCTAAAAGATAATGACGATGCAAACTCTTTTGTGCTTAATACGGATGGCTCTTTCTGGATAAAAAGGTTTGTTTTTGAAGATTTCGACGAACAGATTAAAGATAGCGAACGCAATGTTAAAGAATTGCAGATTGCATATCAAAAATTCTGTAAGATATTTAATGTGCCTACTTCAGACGGGAAAGATGTTATACGATTCATTGAACAACACAAAGACACACTTGCTCATTACTTGAGTAATTCGGACTGCTCTGACAAAACCGATTATTCTTTAACGGCCAAATTCGTGGATTATTTTAAGCAGGTGAAACCTCTTTATGAGGAAATTCGTGATTTATATTTGGGTTCAACAATCAGCTGTGCCATAGGTTATCTGTTTGATAATCTGAAGAATGACGTCACATTATTGCTTGACACCAATTTCATTATTAGTTTATTGGATTTAAATACTCCAGAATCAACTAAAACCTGTTCTAAGTTACTCCAAATCTGCAAAAAGTCCGGATATTCGTTTATTATACTACCAGAGACCAAGGATGAAATCCAAAGTTTATTGGAATATAAATCAAGATGTTTTGACAAAGTTGTTCTCCAGAAAAATGTCAATAAAGAAGATGTTTTCTGTGCTTGTGAAAGACGAGGCTTAAATAGTGCAGACCTAATGAGGATATCTGATAACATTGATTCAGCCCTCTCTCAATTTGATATCCGAATACTTCCAAATTCGACCTCGCTCAGAAATAAAGCAAAGTTTAGTAAGGAATACACAACTCTCAAATCATATAGGAACAATGATAAAGCTGCACTTCACGATGCAATGGCGATTCTGTATGTAAGAGAAAAGCGTGGTAAGAATATAAAATCTTTTGAAAAGGTAAACTGTTGGTTTGTAAACAATTCCATCACACACGATTTTGAACATGACGCCATAGAAAATATCATAAATGGCAACACTGCAGATCATCAGCCTGAAATTATTAAGGCTGATGATCTTTTGAATATTTTATGGCTTAGTACACCATCCATAAGAACAGAGGTAACTTCTGATGAGATGGTAGATATTGGATTAACAACTTTGGTTGCCCATACACTTAACAAATCTTTGCCCAAAGCACGTATAATTAGAGAGTTAGATGAAAATATACAAAAGTATAAATCTTCAGACATTACAGACCGTGATGTATATTTATTATCAGTAAGAATTGCTAATAACCAGATGAAAAATATTGAAGAACTTAATAGTCTGGCAGTAAGTGACGTTACGGAATTCAATTATAGAGTTAAGGAAGAAGCGAGAAAACAAGCAGAGATAGAGGCTGAACAGCAGAAACAATTGAATAATCTCTTTTTAGACCTTTCAAAAGCAATACAGAGTGTCTCAAAACAATCCGAAGCAATGTCTATAGAGAAAAAAGCTTCGGATGAACAAGTGTCTACTTTAAAGAATCAACTCTACAAATCTGAAATCGACAAAAATACATTATCAAAACAAATTGATAAGAAAGATGAAAAGATTAAGTTTCAAAAAAATATTATTGTCGGGCTCATTGTTCTCATCGTAGTAATACTGACTATCACATTGTTTGTATTTCTTCCTATTAAACAATACATAAAAGTGATTGTGGCTAGTATCGGGTCATTAGGCGGTGTGTGGGGATTTATCAGTATGATAATTAACCTTGTAAAATTAAGGAGGTAAATATCGAATATATAAAAAGATACAGAAATCTCCGCTTATCTCTATCTGACTGTTGCATCGACACCACGATAAAACTAGAATGAAAATGAAACGAATAAAAATATTAATAATACTCACTACTTTAGCTATCATTGATATATCATGTACAAACAGCAAAAAGGCTCTAACACAAGAGAAAATAGAAAAACTCTTTACGCTCTGTGCTGATGATACTCTATATTGCAAAGGGGTCTTCTCAAATTTTATGCAGCCAAAATCTCCCTTTGACGATGGTCCAATAACATATTTCGGAGACAGATTCGCTACATATACCACAGCAGCAAGTATTCTTGGAATGAAGTATGATAAAAATATGTCTTCACTTTCGCAAATTAACGAGTTAGAAGATGAAGTAAGAAAGAAAGTTCATAATCTATATCTTGAGAATAGAACAGGCAGAGAATCCAACATAGCAATACCAAAGACATTCAGACCAAAGACAAAACTTTCAAACTCAATTAGGAATACAAGTCTTAAAGATTTGATTGTCAGAAATAATCCAGAAAAAATTGCAAATCATTTGGAATATAATATTCTCTACAACAAAAATAACAAATCCAAGAACGAGGAAAAACGGTTGAATGAATTAAAGGAAGAAATATATGGTTCAACACTTGAATCATTACTGAAAAGGTCATGTCAAGAAGTGGACCGCGAATATTTTGAATATTTCTTTGAATCAAAGAACCTTGCAAAGATTTTTTTTATAAGCGAGCCGAAAAAATTCCGAGAATTCAATTATTCCTACTTCAACAACATCATTAAAGAAGAAGCTGATAGACTCTATCAAATACTCAAAGCCAACGAAAAAGAACAAGAGATAAATACTCGAGCATTATGGGAAGAATATCTCAACTAGCTTTATACACCTGGAGGACTTTTAATTAGTAAGAGTTCACGAACCTTACATAGTGACAAGAAAAAGGATAGCCACACTACTATAGGATGCCTATTTGGCGAAGATTCAATTACTTTAGTAATACCAAGTTATGCTACTGTTTCAAGTAGTGTGTCTGAGTTGAGCTAAGAAAAAGTCTACAATTTTTTAGATTTGTAAAAGTAAAGCAGATATTCCAATAAAGGTATTAAATGCAAATATAGAAAAAAGGCAAGAGTTGAAGTAAAATTCACTTTGATTATGTCGAGTTCCGCGTGTATATGGCAAATTAAACATCATAGAGATGATTCTCTATGTTTCTATGATTATAAGTATGCTGGCATGAAACAAGCACAAGAAATACCGGCCAATCAGAATGGCCATTAAGTTATCAGATACAGAATCATATAAAGTTGGCAATAATTTCGTTTTACTGCCAACTTTATAAATATTGCCTAAGTATATGACAAAAATTTGAAAATATCGATTCGATAACGGTTTATGTGGTTCAGAAGGCAGTGTGAGATGTACTCCAGCCCGTATTTGAATAGGCTTTTGGCTTTCCTGCCATGATGCAGAAGCAGCAGATTGCATATCCGGGTTAATTGCCAAGGGATTTATTGAAGAGAGTGTAATGGATTAAGGGGCAGACCTCATGCCCTCTTTGATTATGATTTAGGTTTCATCTATGTGAAGAATACCTTGTCCCCGTTAAATTTAAACTTCATAAATTTAATTGTTGTGTGCACTTCACTGCGCGTGAATAATAAAAAAGAGTCGGAAAAACTGAATTTTCCAACTCTGTATAGTCTATCAAAACAACTCCTTCCCAACTCGTACTATACGATACGGTCAAGACGGAACCAAATGATTTGGTCTGATGGAAATATTTCTGCATGCTCTACATGTATTTCCACTAATAACAGAAAAGTTCCCTACTCTTATGCCATTCTGCTTAAATATACCATACAATCAGAATAGCCATTCAGTCATCAGATGCACAATCATATACAACTGGGAATAAATGCGTTATATGCCAATTAATCAATTCTATTTACCCAATGACTTGAACACCTTGGCAATACAACGTTTCTTTTGCTCCATATTTGGATGGACATACAAATCCAGCGTCGTTGAAATGTTGGAATGCCCAAGCAATACACTGACGGTCTTATAGTCGCATCCGACTTCTATACAGCGGGTCGCGAAGCTATGGCGCAGTCCATGATACTTCAGTTTGGGGATATCTAGTTTCTCCATCAGCTTTTTATAATAGTTCCGGTAAGTACGTGGTTCTGTCGGGCGTTCGTCATTGGTAAGTATATAATAGTCATCATTAACAACTTTCTTCAAGGGCTTCAGAATTCCGAGCAGTTCTTTGCTCATCGGGATTTCACGACATGAGTTCCTGGTCTTCGGAGTATTGATAACCAACTCCGTATGTTTCCTCTCCCCTTCTATGATGTATATGCGTTCTATCGTTCTGTTAACGGTTAGAATCCCATCATAGACATTGATATCGCTCCATTTCAAAGCACAGATTTCTCCTATACGCAGACCGGTACTAAGACTGATATAGATGCCAAGTCCAGGAAAGGAAAAGTGGCTCTGAATATAATTCAAAATCTTTTTGTGATTTGCCACCGACAAAACCTCCAACTTTTTACCACCAACGTCTGTCGGGTACTTGATATCCCATTCATAGTGGTTCATCCACTCATTTTTCACCCCGAATTTCATAATCATCTTAAGGACAATAAGAATGTCCTTGACTGATTTCACGCTCAACCCACAATCTAATTTTTCCAGTACAAAACCTTGCACATCATTTTCATGCAATTCATTTCCCTCACCAAACTTTGGTAAGATGTGGTTTTCAAGAATCAACATGTAGGCTGCCAATGTTGATTGTTTCACATACGGTCGCTTGTCCTCTCGCCATGCGACCGAAATTTCTCTAATTGTCTTCTGAATCATAATCTTGATTTTAATTGGTTCTAATAATTAGAGAAATATAAT
>CAMXAU010000016.1 GCA_947179325.1 uncultured Bacteroidales bacterium
CGCCCTGTCCATGATTCTGGACAGGGCGTTTTGTTTTATATATATTCTCGTAAATAAATCACTTTAATGGGGCTGGACTGATGATTATTGCTATCTTTACCATTGAATATGTATTTAGAATTTATATGAAAAAGATACTTCTCCTTCTGGTTTTATCATCTCTCTGTTTCCTTCTTTCGGCTCAACAGAAATGTTTGCAGGATAATTATACAAAGCGTGAGGTCATGATTCCTATGCGCGATGGTGTGGGATTATTTACTGCTATATACGAACCTGTTCTCTCTTCTTCGGGAGGTGCACCAATAATAATTACTCGCACTCCATATTCATGCAAGCCCTATGGAGCAGATTTTACAGGAGCTTTGTCCGGATATATGAGATATTTTGCAGAAAACAATTATATAATTGTTTTTCAGGATGTCCGTGGACGCTATATGAGCGAAGGAGTGTATGAGAATATCCGTCCGTTCAATCCATGTAAGGCAGAAAATGATATAGATGAGGCTTCTGATACATATGATTCAGTTGAATGGCTTATAGAGAATACACTAAATAATGGAAATGTCGGGGTTACAGGAGTCTCTTATCCTGGATTCTATGCTGCAATGGCTGCTCTTTCAGGGCATCCTGCGGTCAAGGCTGTCTCTCCACAGGCTCCAATACTTGATTGGTATAAGGGAGATGATGCTCACCATAATGGAGTCTTGATGCTTCTGGACACGTATTCGTTTGGTGGGTCTTTCTATCGTCCGTTCGAAACTCCATACGCGAAAATTCCGAAGTACAGTAGTCCAATTGATAAGAATGTCTATGATTTTTTTCTCGAAAAGGGGACAATGGCTGGGATTCGTGCCTCGCTTCAGGATAATCTGCCTTTTATGGACAGCCTGTTGGTGCATCCTGATTATGACAGATTCTGGAAAGAGCGTTCATTGGAGCCGTACCTTAGAGATATTTCTCCTGCTGTGCTTGTAGTAGGTGGAGCGTTTGATACGGATGACTGTTATGGTGCAGTAAATACGTATCGTATTATACGTGAAAATTCTCCTGGGACTGATGTATATTTTGTCTATGGGCCGTGGTATCATGGCGGATGGCATAATGAAACTTATACTTCGCTTGGCGATATATATTTTGGAGAGGATATTTCTGCATATTTTATGCGTGAGATAGAATATCCTTTCTTCAGATATTATCTTGAGGAAAAGGGGGAGAAGCCTTCGCCTGTATCCGTATATGCTTCAGGCAACTCTTCTTGGGAGGAATATGACAGCTGGCCATGCAGTAGCATAGAATATATGCCAGTGTATCTTGCGGCAGATAGGAGCCTTTCTTGCAAAATATGCGAGAAGCCAGGGGTTTATTCATATATTTCTGACCCGCTCGACCCTGTACCATATATGGCACAGCCGGGAAAAGGAAGAGACAGGACTTATATGGTGGCAGACCAGAGTTTTCTTGATTCTCGTGATGATGTTCTTTCTTTCTTTTCACCGGAACAGGAGGATGTGCTTTCTCTGAGAGGTCCAGTGAAAGTATCCCTGAACATTTCTTCTACATCAGACGATGTTGATCTCATAGTAAAGCTGATAGATGTCTTTCCCGATGGTTATCAGATGCTCGTAAGGGGGGATGTCTTCAGGGCAAAGTACCGTCATGGCTTTGACAGGCCAGAGCCATTGAAGCCGGGAAAAGTCTATGGACTTGATTTCACAATGCCGGATATTGCGCATGACGTGCTTCCTGGACATAGGTTGATGGTGCAGATACAGAGTACATGGTTCCCTTTGATGGACAGGAATCCGCAGAAATATATGCAGAATGTATATGAGGCAGAAAAAGATGATTATCACAAGGCGGAAGTTAAAGTGTATTATGGACGTAGACGCCCGTCCTGTATCTGGCTGCCTGTAGTCGGGGACTGATTATGTATGGATTTTCCACTTTGAGTCATAAATTCTTGCTATATTTGCCACATTCTGTTTTATATGATGAAACGATTGTTCCGATATAGACGTTGTGCAATCCGGTTCCGGAGATGGAGCCGGAAAAATTATGCTGCATTCTGTTCAATCGGTAAAGTCGTGACTATAGGACATCTAAGCGCAGGAATTGCGGATGTTTCACTAAAAAAAGGGAAATCAATCCTTGCCTTGAAGTGGAGTCTCCCCGTATGTATGCTTATAGATTCCGGATATGGGCTGCCGGACAGTGAGTATCCTCCTGGGCTTTATGTATTTCATGCAATGTCAGGAATGCTGCCAGATGTATATTCTCCATCATCGCAAGTGGTGGAGAAAGATTCTATTGCAATAAAATATGCACAGATAGCTGAAAAGTGCCAATCTCAATGTTGTATATGCGACATAGGCTGGTGGTCCACTTTTCAGCTATTTGCTTTTATGGGTATAACTAAATTATAATATTATGCTTGAAGAAATTTTGAAAAGGATTCTTGAGACGGGATGTGGGCTGGAGATTGATGAGGCAGGAAAAATTGCTTCTGAGGCTTCAACGGATGAACTTCTTGCCGCAGCAGAGTCTGTAACCAGGCATTTCCAGCCTGTCAAATTTGATTCGTGTTCCATTATCAACGCCAAGTCAGGGAGATGTCCTGAAAATTGTAAATGGTGTGCACAGTCAGCGCATTACCATACTGGTGCTGCGGAATATCAGCTACTTGATTCTGAAAAGATGACGAAGGCTGCACTAATGTGCCATGAGAGGGGAATCGGGCGTTTTTCTTTTGTCACGAGCGGACGCCGTCTTAATGATGCAGAGGTTGATGCAATATGTGATTGCTGTGATGAGATACGTTCCAGGTGCAGTATATCACTGTGTATGTCATCAGGTCTTCTGAATGGTCCGCAACTTGAAAAACTGCATCGGCATGGTGTCTCACGCTATCATTGCAATCTTGAGACAGCACCATCATTCTTTGGGACATTATGCACCACCCATGACCAGTCGCAGAAGATTGCAACCCTTAAAGCTGCACTGGATGCAGGTATGGACATTTGCAGCGGCGGCATAATAGGGATGGGGGAGACAATGGAGCAGAGGATTGAATTTGCGTTCAAAATCAAGGAACTCGCAATCGGCTCTGTGCCGGTAAATGTACTGAATCCGATAAAGGGGACCCCTCTTGAGGCCCAGCCTCTATTGGGTGATGAGGAACTTTTAAGGACAGTGGCGTTATTCCGGCTGATTCTTCCAAAAGTATATCTGAGATTTGCCGGAGGACTTGCCAGATTTTCGGATGAGACAATGGTAAAGGCATATAGGGCCGGAATCAATTCTGCAATAATAGGAGACATGCTTACTACAGCAGGTGCAGATATATCTTCAAATGTAAAACTGATACAGGAGGCCGGATATGAATTTTGATCTTATGACCGATGCATTTGACAGGGATCATCTGTGGCATCCGTACACATCAACTACTGATCCTCTTCCTACGTATAAGGTAAAAGAGGCTCATGGCTGCAGGATTACTCTTGCAGACGGGACAGAACTTATCGAGGGGATGTCTTCATGGTGGTGTGCGCTGCATGGATATAATAATCCTGTATTGAACCAGGCTGCCAAGGACCAGATTGACAAGATGTCGCATGTCATGTTCGGCGGCTTGACGCACGATCCTGCAATAGAGCTTGGCAAGCTCCTGCTGGAGCTTGTCCCAAAGGACTTGACGCATATATTCTATGCTGACAGCGGGTCTGTTGCCATTGAAGTAGCAATGAAGATGGCTGTGCAGTACCATTATGCCTCAGGGACGCCTGAGCGTACTGATTTTGTCACAATACGTTCTGGTTATCATGGGGATACATGGAACGCCATGTCGGTCTGCGACCCTGTTACCGGAATGCACAGCATTTTTGGAGCATCCCTCCCTGTGAGATATTTTGTCCCTCAGCCCCAAAGCCGTTTCGACGGTGAGTGGCATCAGTCAGATATAGAGCCGCTGAGGAACTTGATAGAGAAAAAAGGAGATACTATTGCTGCGCTTATCCTGGAACCGGTGGTCCAGGGAGCAGGAGGAATGTGGTTCTATAATCCGGAATATCTCAGACAGGCTGTGGCGCTGTGCCGTGAGCGTGGCATTCTTGTCATATTTGATGAAATCGCTACCGGATTCGGGAGAACGGGAAAGTTGTTCGCCCTTGAACATGCAGGTGTCGTGCCTGACATAATGTGTATCGGTAAGGCATTGACTGGAGGCTATATGACACTTTCTGCAGTATTGGCCACAGATGATGTCGCAGATACTATATCAGACAATTATCCTAATGCCTTTATGCATGGCCCAACATTCATGGGGAATCCTTTAGCCTGTGCTGTGGCCAGGGCATCAGTGCAGCTTCTCCTTGATTCCGGATGGCATGACAAGGTATGCAATATTGAAAGACAACTTCGGGAAGAACTTGCTCCGGCAAGGAATTTGTCTCAGGTGGCCGACGTGCGTATGCTTGGGGCAATCGGGGTCATTGAGACAAAGGAACCGGTGGATATGAAGGTGATGCAGAAAAGGTTTGTGGAAGAAGGGGTATGGGTACGTCCTTTCGGAAAGCTGGTCTACATTATGCCGCAGTTTATAATCGGGCATGAAGAACTGAGTTTCCTGACATCAGCATTAGTGAGGGTAGTTGCAGAAATGTAGGTTTTAAATTTATATATTATGGGAAAGTATATTAGACTTGTACTTGCGGCAGCCTTTATGGTTATTGCCTGCGGGAATGCATTTGCACAGTTTGGAGTTGGGGCTGGATATATGCTGTCTACCAACAGGACGCGTCTTGAGGGGGTGGACAAGCCTTCCAACATGTCGACAAACGGCTTTTATGCAGGGGTGTACTATGACATGAATATAATAGGGGATGCCTTGTCTGTACGTCCAGGGCTTTATTATCAGCATCTCATGAAGGTTAATGAGATCAAGTCTTCTTTCTCCAATGTAAAGATTACAAATACATATACGGATAACTTCATTGCTGTTCCTCTGCATCTCAAGGGAGCGATAAACGTACTCCCTGGCATTCTGAAACTCTATGTTTTTGCCGGTCCAACGTTTGAAATAGGGTTGTCAGCATCAGACAAGCTTGCCATAAAAGGCAATACTTCGCTTGATAATGCCATAGATGGCAAGATTACCTATAATTATTACACTCAGAAAGTGAAGGCCGCGTCTCTGACAGATGCCCAGGCTGGGGTGTATGATGATTTTCTTCCATCAGAGTCCCATTACAGGAGATTTGATGTTATGATAGGAGGAGGTGCTGGACTTGAAATTGTAAAGTTCATTGATTTCAAGGTAGGATATGACTATGGACTTGTAAACAGGTTCAAAGGTGATTTTGTCGATATCGGCAAACTGAACCGTGACCAGTTCTATGTCGGACTTGCAGTAAGGTTCTAGACATTCCGGCTTTGTGCGCTTAACTTCCTGCGCCCCGGATGTCTTATAGGCAAGGTAGGGGGATGTGACTATACCAAAAACAGCAAAGGGGCTTGAGATATATTTTTCGTCCGCCCCTTTGCTGTTTTGTCATTCTTTTCTGAAGTGCTTATAATCATTGCTGAATGAGCCTGTGGAATATTCAGTGCCAGTTTTTTGCCAGGCCATTTCCTTGTCATCAAGTCTGACTATTCTGTAGCTTGTGGAAGCCTCGCTTTCTGTTGCTGCTGTAGTCAATGTGATTACTTTATCTGTTATTGTGTATTGGTGTTTGTCTACGTACTCATTACCGCTTAAAGCATCGTATGAGTGTAAAGTGCATGTGCCATCTTTATCAAACGTATATGTGACATAACCGTCCATGATAAAGTTTGGATCATCGTAGCATTCGTGCCATATACCGAAGATCTTTGATGTGTCTACATTGTCCTTTTTACAGCTGCAAAGGCATATCATAGCTGATAAAATAAAGAAAAACTGTCTCATAATCTGTTGTTTTGTGAAGTTATGTCAATATAAGAACCATGAACCATTGAATAATTTATAAGATGCAGTTTCAGTACATCTTGTTGCAGTGAAGAAATGTATTTTTCTGGAATGTTGTATTGACATTAATCTATGGTACAGATTACGGATTGATAGCTGGTTAAGGCTGTTCTATTTTTTACTGTAAAATGCAACCGTCTGGTTGTGAGATTGTTATATGATGACGGGCCCGGAAGCTTGTTGACATCTGATCAAGGCAAAACCCTTTCTGCTGGAGACCTTGCCAAAGTCGCCTAACAGATGAACAAAGAGGTATACTTTGACAAGAAAATCCGACATGGAAAATAAGCCATCTCAGAATCAATTACTTACATATTTACATGTCAGCACCATTGGAATACCGCCAATGGTGCTGATGGTATGCATCCACCCCTTGGCTCTACCTTGCTTTGTCAGTACGATATGAACAGGCGAAGTGGTATCACCTGTCCGGAAGTCGCCTGAGCAGCCTTGATGTTTAACACCATCAAAGCTGGCCATAACTCCAAACTACAGGAAAACGAGTCAAAGACCCCGACGCCAAATTCAAAATCAACTGGGGCCACAGCCTACTGAAGAAATCCGGCACCCTCGATGAATCCTGGCATCTCGCCCAATGCCTCTTCGGAGAACATATCCTCCAGCAAGACCCAGACCCCATAGCCCTTGTCGAATCAGAAAAGACAGCAATCATCAGCTCAGGGCTAATGTTACAATACCTATGGCTCGCTACCGGAGGAAAATCCCAGCTCTCCCAAGAAAAGCTATCTGTCCTCACCGGCAGAAGAGTCATAGCCTTCCCCGACATTTACGGCTACGAAGGATGGAAACGTATCATCCGGAGATACAGGCCCTGATCGACGACTTTGACTTGACTCCTGTGACTGAGGAAAGGGCTGTGTTACTGTAGTTTATTATTATATTTGCACAATACCCTTAGTGAGTGTTGCACGTTTGTAAAAACTTTTTCATATATTTGTGATGTCTCATGGTTTTTCCGTCTGACATTACATATTGTGAAAGTGTTTTTCGCAAGTCCTTTCTTGAAAATGTGGTAGTTTTCTAGATTAGAAGGATGGCACGGAACAACACTCACTTTCGTATAGATAACTGTGGAAGGGCATATTCTGTGCCCCGATATCCCATATCTATCCGAGTGTGGGGTATTGTGTCGTTTATTTCTAATCGGGTCTTACCACAACCTTCAAGAAGATGAACGAAGTCAGCTCCACACTTTCTTTGTTATATACTTAAGCAATCTTTAGGGGCTGAAGATACTGAGATGTTTATTGAAGCGTTGTGCTCTATCTTGTATGTAATGGGTCCAAGAAATCTAAATAACTTCGGTAGTTTTAAGGTCTGCACATTCAAAATGGCATGCAGTTCCACGCTTTATTTATTTACTCCAGTAGATGGAACTGTGACTGGAATACAAAAAATCTTTCTATGGCTAATTTATTAGACGAAAAAAGCGGCCCTGTAAATGCCGCAGGTCAAGACATTAATGTCATTGACAAACAACTCCCTGTAACTGTGGGTGTAGGTTCCACAATCTTCGAAATTTGTTTGTGGGTAGTTCCTGTCGTAGTCGCAGTCCTTATTCCTTGGGTGACTGGCGAAACTTGGCTTATTGCCGCAGCAGGTATTGTTCCTGGACTTATTTGGTTGTATATCAAGATGAAAGCTGAGAATTACTTCCAGCAGCTTGAGCAGAAACTCCAGGCAGATGCGTCAACTATTGATAACTATATTGAACAACGTGTGGTTATCCTTGAAAATCTAGCATCTCTAATAAATCGAGCTATTGAACTTGATAAGGATGTAATGAAGAGCGTAGCTGGACTTCGTAGTGGTATTCAGCATGGGGAGGACCGTAACACAATGTCTTCTCAAGTTGACACTTTGGCAGGACGCTTGTTCCCTCAGGTAGAAGCATATCCAGAATTGAAATCACACCATGAAATTGCAGATGCTATCCAGCAGAATAGCTACCTCCAGCGTGAAATCACTGCAGCCCGTACTGTTTACAATAATCGTGTTAATCAGTGGAATCGTGATATTTTTGATTGGCCAGCTAAGCAGATTGTAGCAGCTAAACAACAATATACAACACGTATTCCATTTATTACCTCAGCAGAAGTAAAGCAAAGAGCAAGAAGTAATTTTTTTAATTCCTAAAACTGAATAACCTATGATTGATGATGTTTTGAGCCCATTGGAGCAATTTCCGACTTATAAAGAAAGATTTCGCGAAGTTGCAGAAAAAACGTTTGAAGAATTAACTTCAGCGTCTGGTGTTGATCCTGAGGCAAATAGAGAGTTGTGCCGAGATATACAGGATCTGAAGTCACATAACGAAAAGACTGCATCAACTTTGAAATGGTGGACAATACTATGCGTCTTTATGTGGATTGTAGCAGCTATCTGCGTAATAATCTGCGTCTCAAAAGGTTTTGCAGAGGGCTGGCTGGTTCCAACCTTATGTATTGTTGGAGCTGTAGCAATGCTAGTATTACTATTTTGGAAGATACATCCTATTATCAAAAAGTATAAGGCAATCAAGAATGAGCTGAAAGCACAGATAAAGAAAATGGAGCAGGAAACTTGGGATATGATGGCTCCGCTTAATAAACTTTACGATTGGGATGTGTTTAATCGTATGATGACAGAGACTATTCCGCGTCTTGAATTTGACCCGTATTTTACAAATCAGCGATTAGCTGACCTTGTTAATAGCTATGGTTGGGATGAAAACTTTAGCAAGGAGAGATCTGTCGTGTACTCACATAGCGGTCTCATCAATGGTAATCCATTTGTTATTGCTCGTACACGCAAAATGGAGTGGGGAACTAGAGAATACAAAGGTGAACTAACAGTAAAATGGACAACCGTAGAGGTTGGCTCGGATGGTAAAAAGCACACCCGTCATCATAGCGAAACACTTCGCGCAAGTGTGCATAAACCATATCCGGAGTATTATGAAAAAACCCGCTTGATTTATGGCAATACAGCAGCTCCGGATCTTAATTTTACTAGAGATATTAATGATGGCAAGCTTGAAGTAGACTCTCGTGCATACAAACGCAAACTTAAAGATCTTGAGAAATTCTCTCGGGACTTAAAGAATGATTTTGCAATGGCAACAAACGAAGAGTTTGAAGTACTCTTTACAACTACTAACAGAAATAATAACCAGCAGTACTTCTTGTTGTTCACTCCTTTGGCTCAGGAGAATATGATTAAGATCATTCGGGATAAAGAGCATGGTTATGGCGATGATTTCCAATTTATGAAGCATCGCAAACTTAATACTCTTACAGCTGAACACATGCAGGATCTTCCTCTTGACATGAATCCTCGTATGTTCTGGAATAGCAATTATGACGAAGCTAAGCAGGTATTTATTAAGACTACATGTGAAAACTTTAGAGCAATCTATTTTGGATTTGCTCCATTGCTCAGCATTCCTATGTATCAGCAGATTCGTCCGGTATCCGCTATTTACGGAACAGAGATGCCACGTCAGAGTGCTTATTGGGAGCATGAGGCACTCGCAAACTTCTGGGGAGAAGACAAATTTGCAGATCCTTCTTGCGCGACACATTCTATCCTCAAAACGTCGGAAAATCGTAAGGATGATGGAATAGTTGAAGTACAGGTGCGAGCATATGGTTATCGTGCAGAGCCTCGTATAGACTACGTTTCTAAATATTGTAGTAATGGAAATTATTATGATGTTCCAGTTCATTGGGATGAGTATATCCCAGTTATAGGAACAGGAACGTTCGAAATGAAAGAGGATACAGTTGATGAACGTCCTAATCTTGATCCTGTTATACGTATGCAGGAAATTAACGAAAAGTTGGATGCATTTGGTGACAACAGTATCTTCCGTCGCCATATTACATCTAAGCTAAACTAATAACCAACATTGGGCATTCTCAGCTAAATGCTGATAACGTCTTGTATAAAGTCCTGCCACCCTCGATTTGCTATGAAAAACGTTGGTGGTGGGATTATTATTTTTAGTGCAGAATTTTGCCTGTACAAGATTTATTATGAAAAAGGCGTTTGCCCTCTTTCTGCTGGGCAATGATCGATGAAGTCGCTTGAGCGCCTGCGAAAGAACGCAACTATCTATAACTCGGGCCCGCCGCGAAACTCTAGTCTTTCTACGAAAGTCAAGAGATTTTTTATTATCACTCATTAGATGAAAAGCTTTTTATCTAATTTCTGTTAATTGCAGGATTTTAACAAGATATAACGATTTCACCAACCACTTTTGGCATCATTACCTCATTTACCCCATTATACCCCCGAAAGGCATAGACAATATAAAAAAAAGAGACCGACTAACACTTTTTAGTCGGTCTCTTAGTGGAGAATGTCGGAGTCGAACCGACGACCCTCTGCTTGCAAAGCAGATGCTCTAGCCAACTGAGCTAATCCCCCATTGCGAATGCAAAGGTAAGCAAATTTTTTTAATGAGCAAAATAATGTTGCGCTATCTATTAAAGTTTCTTTATAGATGCAAAATTATTACTTTTGTGATGGCAATCCAAATACCTGTGGGATATCGCATAGGGGGATGGCCTGTTAAATATTTTTTGTCCGGCAGATAAAATTAGCAAGGTATTTGCTTAGCCGGTGTTTGCTCATGGAAAACCAGATTTATGAAGGTAAAGATTGTTAACAAGTCTGCATATCCTACCCCTGAATATGCTACTCCGCTTTCAGCAGGACTTGACCTGAAAGCCAACATAGGGGAACCTGTGACTATTCAGCCTCTGGCACGTGTGATTGTGCCTACAGGACTTTTTATTGCATTGCCTGAGGGAACAGAAGCCCAGGTGCGTCCAAGGAGCGGACTTGCAGCCAAATATGGAGTTACAGTACTGAATTCTCCGGGGACGATTGATGCTGACTATCGTGGAGAAGTCAAGGTGATACTGGTGAATCTGTCAAACGAACCGTTTATTGTAAATCCAGGAGAGAGGATTGCGCAGCTGGTTGTCGCAAGGTTTGAGCAGGTTAAATGGGATGAAGTTGATGTGCTGGATGAGACTGGCAGGGGAGAGGGAGGCTTCGGCAGTACTGGAAGGAAATGATGCCGCATGCCTGTATGAAAAGCATCTGACTGGTTTGTTGAAATTATTTATATTATGGATATTACAGAACTCTACAATGTTTTTCTTGAGTGCGGCAAGGTGACTACTGACAGCCGTACTGTTTCTGGAGGAGAACTTTTCTTTGCTCTGAAAGGAGATAATTTTGATGGTAACGAATATGCCTTGATGGCTTTGGAGGCCGGTGCTGCCTTTGCTGTTGTGGACGGGACGTCTGCAGTTGCTTCAGAAAAAGATTTTCTGGATGCCGGCGGAAGGTCAAGGATAATACCAGTCGATGATACATTGAAGACTTTGCAGGAACTTGCAAGGTGGCATCGTCTGAATACATATGTCAATGGTAGGCCAGTACCTGTTGTCGGCTTGACAGGGACTAATGGCAAGACTACAACAAAGGAACTTATACGTTCCGTGTTGGCTGCAAAGTATCATGTTACTGCTACAGAGGGGAACTATAACAACAGCATAGGAGTCCCTCTGACACTTCTGAAGATTACGGAAGATACCCAGATTGCAGTTGTAGAGATGGGGGCAAATCATCCGGATGATATAATGGAGCTTGTGGCAGTCTGTCTGCCTGACTGTGGACTTATAACGTGTGTTGGTAAAGGGCATCTTCTCGGATTTGGTGACCTTGAGGGAGTCAAAAGGGCAAAAGGGGCTTTGTATGATTACCTTGAAAGCACTGGCGGGCCTGCATTCCTGAATATAGATGACAAGGAACTTGTCGGAATGGCCGAGGACAGGGCTGATATGAAGGTGATACCGTATGGCGCAAAGGTCATGGGGGCAAAGGTTCTGCAGTCCTCTTCTGATAAACCGTTTCTGAGGATGCTGATACATGATGGAGAAGAGGCTTTGGGAATAGATACCCACCTCGTCGGGAGCTATAACGAAGATAATGTTCTTGCGGCCATTGCTGTCGGAGAGTATTTTGGAGTTCCTTTGAAAGATGCCGTCAGGGCCATTAATTCCTATGTGCCGTCAAATAACCGTTCGCAGATGCTCCGTACGGAAAGGAATACATTGATTGTAGATGCCTATAATGCAAATCCAATGAGCATGTCTGCAGCCCTGGACAGTTTTGATGCAGTCCAGTCTCCTGTGAAGGTTCTGTGTCTTGGGAATATGGGCGAACTTGGCAAAGAATCAGTGTCTGAACATAAAAAAGTACTGGAAAGGCTTGGACATGAACCTTTTGACAGGATTATCCTCGTGGGGGAGCAGTTCCGTCTTGCTATGGATGAAATGAAATCAGGTGGAAAACTTGCAATATCTCCAGAATGGTTTGCAACCTCAGAAGAGGCTGCGGCAAGCCTGAACCGTGTTCCTGTGGATGGAGCAGCTGTACTTATAAAAGGTTCGCGCAGCACAAGGATGGAACTTGTTATACCGGCATTATAGTATAGGTTCGGGAATAAAAAAAGAGGGTATGGCAAATGGTCATTCCCTCTTTTTTTATGTCACCATAAATCTGTCCCGGCTGCTTGGGCTATTCGTGAAGTACGCCCCAGAGCATGTCCTTCAGTTCTTTTAGTCCCTCGCCAGTCAAAGATGAAATGAATACGTGGTTTATTCCCTCAGGAAGCAAGGCCTCCATCTCTGACTTCATCTTTTCATCAAGCATGTCTGACTTGGATATTGCGAGGACTCTTCCTTTTACAAGAAGTTCATGGTTATATTCTTTCAGTTCATTGAGCAGAATCCCGTATTCTTTCCTGATGTCTTCGGAATCCGCTGGGATCATGAACAGAAGGATTGAATTCCTTTCTATGTGCCTCAGGAATCTCAATCCGATTCCCTTGCCCTCATGTGCTCCTTCAATGATTCCAGGTATATCCGCCATGACGAATGACTGGTCATCGTAGTAGCTGACAATCCCGAGGTTTGGCTCCAGGGTCGTGAAGGCATAATTGGCTATCTTCGGCTTCGCTGCGCTTACTGCTGCAAGAAGCGTGGATTTTCCGGCATTCGGGAAACCGACAAGGCCAACGTCTGCGAGAACTTTCAGTTCAAGGATGAACCAGCCTTCCTGTCCTGGCTCTCCAGGCTGGGCGTAACGCGGTGTCTGGTTTGTCGCTGACTTGAAGTTGTTGTTGCCGAGTCCTCCGCGTCCACCTTTTACAAGGATTCTCTCCTCGCCAGGCTCAACGAGTTCAAAAAGGATTTCTCCTGTTTCTGCATCTTTGGCTACAGTACCGAGAGGAACATCAAGGTAGATGTCTTCTCCGTTCTTGCCTTTGCAGAGCTGTCCGCTTCCTGCCCCTCCATGCTCTGCATGGATATGCTTGCGGTATTTCAGGTGGATCAGAGTCCAGAACTGCGGATTGGCACGGAGTATTACGTGCCCCCCGCGTCCTCCGTCCCCGCCGTCAGGTCCTCCTTTGGGAATATATTTTTCCCTTCGCAGATGCATAGAACCTGCCCCTCCGTTTCCAGAGGAGCAGAATATCTTTACATAGTCAATGAAATTGCTGTCAGGCATATATCTTCAGATGATGTGGCTAAAATCTGTCCATCATGGAGAATATCGCATCGCGAACCTCCTCGATAGTGCCTACACCGTTGATCTCGTTGTATTTCCCGGCTTTGCTGTAATACCCTACAAGCGGCTCTGTCTGGTCGTGGTAGGTCTTGATGCGGTTGTTGATTGTCTCATCCTTCGCGTCGTCTGCGCGGCCTTCAATTGTAGCCCTGTGGTGGATGCGCTCCTTGATCATCTCGTCAGGAATCATGATTGAGACAACTGCAGTAACTTCAGCAGAGTTCTTGGCAAGCATATTGTCAAGGGCCTCTGCCTGTGCTGTGGTTCTAGGGAATCCGTCCAGGAGGAATCCGTCCACGCCTGTGACTGTCTTGAATTCAGACTCGATCATTCCCTCTACAATCTCGTCAGGGACAAGAGAGCCGGCATCAATAAGGCTCTTGGCCTTGAGTCCCAGTTCTGTACCTGCTGAAATCTCCTTGCGGAGAAGTGCTCCTGTGGAGATATGATGAAGATTGTATTTCTCTACCATAGATGATGCCTGGGTGCCTTTACCTGCTCCCGGAGGCCCGAAAAGAATGTAATATTTCATTTCTTTATTACGTTTAGTTATTCTTGGTCCAATATATAGATGTCATTCAGATTGCGCCCCAGCTCGTCATAGTCAAGTCCGAAACCCACAATGAAGTCGTTAGGAATCTCCATTGCCACATATTTTAGGGGGACATCCATCTTGTATGACTCAGGCTTGTACAGCATGGTGCAGACCATGGTCTCTGATGCGCCTCTCTCCTTCAGGATTTTTTCAAGGTCCACTATCGTATGGCCGGTGTCCACAATATCTTCAACAATGATTATTCTGCGGCCTTTGACATCAGCTGTCAGCCCCATTGTCTGCCTTACTTCTCCGGTAGTGGATGTGCCGGAATATGATGAAAGCTTTGTGGATACAAGCTGAATGTTGAAGTCTATCCTTTTCATTAGCTCAGCCGTGAAAAGGATAGAGCCGTTCAGTACGCACAGGAGTACCGGTACGTCAGTACAGTCCTTGAAATCGGCATTTATCTTTTCTGCAACTTCATCAATGGCTTTCATGATCTGCTCATTCCTGATGAATAGCCTGAAGTTTTTGTCGTGTAGTCTGACCTTTTCCATGCTTTGTGAATTAAAGGCACAAAAATAACAAAAAAATATGTTTTAAATATATTCAGATGCCTGGATTTGTAAAACTGGAAATACTTTTATATTTTTGAGACGGCAAAGGCATGGCGTGCAGAAGGTGGAATTTGGAGGGAAGGAATGGATATCTTTAAAAATCAGGCTTTGCCATATCTTGGCGCAGTCTTGCTGTCTTTGTTCTCTGTATGCAGCTATGCACAGGACTTTACTGATGAATTATCTGCCATAATGCGTGTGGTAGGTGCAGATGCACCGGAGGATATTGAACAGCACACGCTGGATCAGCTCGGGGCATTTATCGCACATCCTCTTCATCTGAACTATGCTACGCGGAGCCGTCTCGCTTCAAGCGGAATCCTCACACAGTATCAGGTGGAGTCACTTATTGACTACAGGACGAGGAACGGTGATATCTTGTCATTTTCAGAACTTGCGGCAATAGATGGATTCAGCCGTGAGTTTGCAGATGCCCTCAAATATTTTGTCTCCCTGGACAGCAGTGCAGGCGTCGGGAAGTCTTCTGCATATAAGGGTGAAGTCAAGAATATGCTGACTCTAAGGTCTTCCGGAAAATATTCCGGCTATCTTTCCGGTAACGGCACCAGTTCAGGCTACGACTATAGCTATGGGGTGAAATACAGGCTTTCGCTTGATGACAGGTTTGAATTCGCCATATCAGCCAATAGACCGTATGGACAGGATGATGCTGTTCCGGACATAGGTACATTCTATTTTGCATATTATGGAAGAAGGAATGTCGGGAAAGTCATAGTCGGGGACTATAACCTGCGCTATGGACAGGGGCTTGCCATGTGGAGCGGATTCAATATGAGTGGTGTCTCGTATCCGCAGTCATTTTTCCGAAGGCCGTCCGGCATATCTCCATATCTGTCGTTTTCCGGAACAGGAGGCTACCGCGGGCTTGCTGCAGATTTCGGTATCGGGAACTTTACCGTTTCAGCATCCATGGGGGTTGTAGGCCTGAAGGAGATTATGGAAGGAAAGAAGGATATGGATGTCTCGTTTGCACCGGCGCTCAATGTCGGGTGGTCAGGCAGGAGGGCGCAGGCTTCCTTTACATTATGCGGGGAGACATCCGGGTGTGAATGGACGGAAGGTGACAGCGTTTTCGGTTCATTGGCCGCCTCTGCTGATTTCAGATGGTGCGTCAAGGGAGTTGATGTTTTTGGTGAAGCATCCCTTGACCTTATGGAAATGAAGCCTTCTGCTGTTGCTGGCACTGCCTTCAGGGTAGGGGAGAATATGGAGGCCGCCTTCAGCGGACGGTACTCTTCCAGTGAATCCGGAATATCCTCGGGTGGAAAATTCTATGCAGGGAAGAGGGTTACACTTGCCGGGAAAGAAGGATTTGGCTCTACCATACAGAGGCATACCGGGACATTCTGTGTTGACGGCCTGTATTACCCTTATCCTAAATACGGAGGAGAGCATGATGACTGGCAGGTGAAGATGCGTCTTGACTATGGCTTGCAGATAGATGGATTCTGGTCATTGTCTGCAAGGGCCTCGGAACGGTTGCGTTCTGAGGGTGAGAAGAACAGGACAGAGCTTAGGTGTGACATGAAATGGTCTGACGGCATGTGGATGGCTTTGATGAGGATTGATGTCACGCATTGTGACAATATTGGGTTGCTGTCATATCTTGAAGGAGGGTATGTCGGAAAGATTTTTTCGCTTTATCTGAGGGGAGGGATATTCCAGATTGACTCGTGGAAGGACAGGATATATGTGTATGAACGTGATGCACCAGGTAATTTCAGTATACCGGCATATTATGGAAGAGGCTGTTGTGCTTCAGCGGTTTTAGGAATAAAGGCGACACGTCTGTGCCGCCTTTATATGAGGTTCTCAACTTTGCAGTATCCCTGGATGCAGTCTTCCGGAAATGAGAAGGAGGGAAAGACGGAAGCCAGGTTCCAGGTTGTGCTGAATCTATAGCTTAGGTATCTTTATTGTCGTGCCAGGGCGTATGCTTGAACCGATTTTGTTGAAATCCATTATATTCTGCGCGCTGACTCCTGGGTATTTCTTTGCGATTTCGTAAAGTGTGTCACCGTTCTTGACAACGTATGTCGTGTATGGCAAGTTCGGATCTATGGCAGATGCACCTCCATTCTGTGTGGCTGGCTGCTGCGGCTTGCCTGCTGCTGTCTTACCGGAAGATGAGGTCGCCGAAGAAGTGGATGCAGAAGAAGTGGATGCAGAAGATGCCGGGGCACTGTTTCCAGTATAGATGACGAGTCTTTGCCCTACGCGTATTGTGTTGCTTTTCAAGTTATTCCATTTCTTTATCTGTGTGACTGTCACGCGGTGGCGTGTTGCTATCTTTCCAAGTACGTCCCCGTTCTTTACCTTATAGACAATCCTCTGCCCGTCTCCACCTTCCTTTATCTTCTTGATGTTGACAGGACTGAAATATTCATCTGCCTTATATGTATATAGTGAGTCCTCTGCATCAATGAAAGCATTGATATAGCTGAATGGAACCCGGAGGATGTATTCCTTTTCATTGCCAGGGACAATGTCATGTCTGTATTGAGGGTTAAGGTTCCTCAGTTCCTGGACAGGTAGACCGATAAGTTCCTCGATCTGCTTGAAATGCAGCATCTTGTTGATCTTGAACGTATCAACAACCGGTGGCAGTGCGGCAGCCTCAGGCACGATCCCGTGTTCCTTATAATAGTTCATTGTATATAATGCACCGACAAACGCAGGGACATAGCCTCTTGTCTCCCTTGGCAGATATGGATATATGTCCCAGAAGGCGCGCCTGCCTCCGCTTCTGCGGATTGCCCTGTTGACGTTTCCGGCACCGCAGTTGTACGATGCTATGGCAAGATTCCAGTCCCCGAAAATTTCATATGAGTCCTTGAGATACTGTGCTGCAGCCCTTGCAGAAGCTACCGGATCCATCCGCTCGTCAACGAACGAGTTGATTGTCAGCCCGTACATCTTTGCTGTGCCGTACATGAACTGCCACATGCCCTTTGCTCCGGCGCGTGAGACGGCTGTAGGGTTCAGCGCAGATTCTATGACAGCCATGGCCTTCAGTTCCTCAGGGAGATTATATTCATTGAAGATCTCGTCAAATATAGGCATGTAGAATCTGCAGAGGCCCATTATTGTCCCTATCTTATTTGGCATCTTTTCGGAATAGAGTATGATGTAGTTCCTTACGATGTCGTTATATGGCAGCTGTATGAACGAGTTCATGTTCTTGATTCTGCGTATATATACAGAGTCAGGGACATTGGACTTGAATCTGACGGAATCCATGTTGTATTCTGCGTCATTGCTCTCGTTTACGCTCTGGTGCAGGTACCAGATGCTCAGGAGACTGTCCGTAGTCTCTGCCGTATATTCAAAGGAGCCCTTTCTCTCGGATTCTTCATAGATTTCCATTATTTCTGTGGCCAGGCTGTCTTTCAGGGCCATCTCGGAATTCATCCTTGTGATCTCGGCGCGGAGGGAGTCAATGATTGCAGTGTATCTTGCATTTTCCTTTGCAAGTTCGCTCTTGGTCTTCTGTGTGTTCTTCTTCTCTTTGGCACTCTGTGCAGAAAGAGGTGCGCCCGCAATAAAAACAGCCGCTGCTGCGACTGAAATGATATTCTTGATATTCATACTTTTTCCTTTATTGTGTCAGAATCTTAATCCTATTTTCAGCCCGATGGCGTTATTTTCTATACCGCTGCGTGTCATTGTCGATGAATGTATTGCATACGAGTTGTCCGGAGCAATGACTGCCGGTTCAATTTTCAGGGAAATGTCTTCGCTTACCTCAAAATCATGCATATATGCAAAGACATTTGCATCAATGACTTGAAGAAGATATACCGCAGCAAGGGCGACAATGGAATAGTCCCTGTACCTTCTATAGACGTCCCTGTAATATTTTGCCGTCTCGCCAGATACCGGTCCTGTGTATTCCGCACCGCTTGTCGCCTCGTTATGTATTCTCTTGAAACGCTTGTAATTGACGTCATTGGTGTACAGGAAGTGCGCAGAAGCTATCATTCCGCCCCAATATATCGGGATTTTCCAGTATTCGCCGTTATATGCCTGTCCGAGGCCTGGGAGGATTATGGAGTAGACCGTAGCTCTTCCCGGATGCGGATGTATGTCCTTCTTGTAGCATGCCATGCCGTCCATAAGCGATGCCCAGTATATGAGTCCGGCCCCGACCATAAGCCATGTTCCTGTATTTTTGGCCCTGTAGTCTATTTGAGGGTATATCTCTACGTCAAAAGCTCCTTCCGGGATACTTGCCAGGGCTGCCTCATAGCCTCTCCTGGATAGCTTGTACTGATGGAGGTAATATCCACCGAAGCCGGCGCATGCCCCCATCCCACCGTATATTACAGGCAGTTTCCAGTAGTCACGGTTGTGTATCTGTGAAAGACCTGGAAGTACAAGTGAGCCGGCAAACAGGGTGCCTATCCTTACATCCCTTTTATGTGCAACGCCGCCGAACAGCTCCTGGAAGGAAAACATCTTGTCTGATGTGTCCTTTGAGAATGTTGTGTCGTTCGGCTCATTGTACGTCTGGGTGAAAGCCTCCTCCCTGAACTGGGCATCAGCATTCAGGGAAAATGCCATAAAGGCTGACGCCAGAACGGATATGTATATTAGACATTTTTTCAAATCAGCAAATGATTTTCATGGCATGGTGCAGCCCATGCTCAAATTTTAGATTCAGTAATGGCATCCAGGAACTTCTGTACTTCCTCGTCGGAGTTGAAGTGGATGGTCATCGTCCCTTTTCCTGTCTTGTTCCTCTTGAGGCTGATGTCATTGGAGACATACCTTCCCATTATTTCGAGGACCCTGCAGTAGTTTTCCGGCAATTCCTGGCTCTGCGCAGGCTTTTTCTGGTCATCTTCACCGCCTGCCATCTTCTTTATCTTCTCTTCGAGCTGCCTTACAGACAGACCGTTCTTTATGACGAGGTCACAGAGCTTTTCCTGCATTGTGCTGTCATCAATCCCGAGAAGGACCTTTGCATGTCCTACGCTCAGTATCCCAACCCTCAGGTCGTGCTGCACTTTGTCTGGAAGACGCAGCAGACGCAGATAGTTGGTCACGGATGCACGCTGCTTTCCTACCTTGGCTGCCATCTGCTCCTGGGTCAGGTTGCACTCATCGATGAGCCTCTGATAGCTCAGGGCCACCTCTATCGGGTCAAGGTCTTCTCTCTGGATATTCTCGACAATCGCCATGCCGATCATCTCGTGGTCGTTGGTATCCCTTATATATGCAGGAACCTCTGACATGCCTACAAGTCTGCACGCCCTGAAACGCCTCTCGCCGCTTATGATCTGGTAGCGTTGAGGTGAAACTTTCCTGACGGTAATAGGCTGTATAAGTCCATAGCTCCTTATGGACTCTGTGAGTTCTTCAAGCTTGCCCTGGTCAAATAGCATCCTTGGCTGGAACGGGTTTGGCTCAATCATGTCCACAGGGACAAGCATAACTCCTGCGCTTCCTTTCGGCTCTTCTGCCGTGACAACGGTCTTGTTTATATATTCAACCGGTTTCCTTATATTTGAAAGGTCTGTCTTCGGGCCTAAAAGTGCGTCAAGGCCTTTACCTAATCCTCTTGGCTGCTTGCTCATTGTTGAACTGTTTTATTCTTTTCAAGTATTTCCCTGGCAAAGTTGAGATAGTTGGCCGTTCCGTTTGATATTACATCGTACAGTATTATCGGCTTGCCGTGCGACGGAGCCTCACTTAGGCGGATATTCCTCTGTATGACAGTCTTGAACACCATGTCACCGAAATGCTCCTTCAACTCGTTTGCCACCTGTGTGTGAACCCTTGTCCTGCCATCGAACATCGTGATCAGGAATCCCTCTATGGTCAGTCCTGTGTTGATCCCGCCCTGTACGAGGCGGACTGTCTGAAGCAGTTTGCCAAGTCCTTCCAGTGCGAAGAACTCCGGCTGTACTGGTATAACTATGGAATCCGCTGCTGCCAGTGAATTGACTGTAATCAGCCCAAGTGAAGGCGAGCAGTCAATTATTATGAAGTCATAGTCATTACGGATAGGGGCGATGGCCTCCTTCAGCACAGATTCCCTGGTGTCGCTGTCAAGCATCTCGATTTCCGCACCGACCAGGTTTATATGTGAAGGAATCATCTGGAGATTGGCGATTTCAGTCTGGATAAGAGTGTCCCTGATGTCAATCTCCCCGATCATCACCTCGTAGAGCGTCCTTTTCTGGTCGTTATCCGGCGAGAAATTCAGACCTGAGGTCGTGTTGGCTTGGGGGTCAGCATCTATGATGAGCACCTTCTTCTCCAGGACGGCCAGTGAGGCGGCAAGATTGATTGCAGTGGTTGTCTTGCCTACACCACCTTTCTGATTTGCTATTGCAATTACTTTTCCCATCCTTCTGAATTTTTTAGACTAAATCTTGGCAAATTTACAAAAAAATTTCTTTCATTCCCTTAATTTGCTACTTTTGTGAGCTATTTTCATATTACTATTCAGATGGAGCAGATTGACAATGTGTGGTTCGCTGTCGTAAACCCTCATGCAGGTGCAGGGAAGACGCTTGATGCCTGGAAGAAGGCTGAGGCTTTGCTGGAGCAGCGCGGAGTTGGCTGCATATGCAGGACAACAGATTGCAAGTGCCATGCAACGGAGCTTGCCTACAATGCGGCAAATGATGGTGTCCGCAGATTCATTGCAGCAGGAGGGGACGGGACTGTACATGAGGTCCTTGACGGTATAATGCATAGTGTCGCTGATTCTGCCATGAAAGGATATCCTGTGGCATTGTCTGAATTCTATCTTGCAGTAATCCCTATCGGTTCAGGCAATGACTGGATAAAGTCACATGGTATTACAGGCTCGACAGAAGATGTTGTAGATCTGATTGCGTGCGGCTCGTTCGCCCTTCAGGATATAGTCAAGGTCAGCCTGCTCGACCAGGAGCGTGGATGTGTGCCATTGAAGACGTCTTATATGATAAATGTAGGCGGGATAGGCTTTGATGCAAGGATATGCGAAAGAGTCAATGCGCAGAAGGATGCAGGGAAATCAGGCAGGATGCTGTATGTCAATGCGCTTGCCTCTCTTCTTATGAGCACTGGACATTTCGGTGCCAAGCTCATCTGTGACGGCAGGACTGTCTATGAGGGGGACTGCCTTTCCATGGCGCTGGGTATCGGACGGTATTCAGGCGGAGGCATGAGGCAGACTCCAGATGCAGTCCTTGATGACGGGCTGCTTGATATCACAGTTATTCCACATCTGCCAATATTGAGGATAATGCGTGAAGCCTATAAACTGTTCAATGGAAAACTGCTGACAATAAATGAGGTTGTAGCGTGCAAGGCCAGGTCTGTGACCGTTGTTCCTTTGGCTTCAGGACCGGAGCCTGTTGAGGTTGACGGAGAAGTGGTGGGTAAGTCTCCTGTAAGGTTTGATGTGCTTCCTGACCAGATAAATGTCCTGCATGGCAGATAGCCGGTGGCAGAAAGGATTGCAGCGCGTGTTCAGGCAGGATCTACGTTGACTGCTATATGGCCTGTGTAGTGTTCTGTCCGCTCGAATGAGGATATTGTTGCCAGGATTACCGCCTTGTTGGCAGACAAGGACTTGTCCTTGTTTATGCTGGCTCTGATTATCCTTATGTTCTCGTCTGCGACCTTGCTGACGAAAGGGCTGAACGGAGGTGTGAATATCATTCCGGATTTCCCAAAGGCAGCATTGCCAAGTGACTGATGCAGTTTTGCAGACATTCTGTCTGCGCGGCTCTCGTATTTGTCCTTTATAATTATATTGACAATCCTTGTAAATGGCGGATAGCCGAAAGCCTTCCGCTCTTCAAGCAGTTCGTTGGTGTAGGAGGGAGCGTGTCCGGCAGTAGATGAACTGTCCTGGATGAACTGTCTGTACACCGGATGGTCAGGCTGGGCCGTCTGTATGACAAACAGGCCTTTACGTTCTCTGCGTCCGCATCTGCCCCGGAATTGTTCAAGTGTCTGGACGGCCCTTTCGTCCGCCCGGAAGTCCTGTGCTCCGAGAAGGGTGTCGGCCTGGAGGACGGCTACTAGTGTAAGACCTTTGAAATCAAATCCTTTCGCTACAATCTGAGTCCCGATGAGGATGTCTATCTCTCCTTTGCTGAATCCCTGGATTATGCTGTTTTCCGAACCTCTGCCTTGTGCAGTGTCGCTGTCCAGTCTCGCGATTCTTGCATCCGGGAACAATGCAGCTGCCTCCTCTTCGATTTTCTGTGTACCTGCCCCGAGTCCTTTCAGCTCATTACCGCATCTGGGGCAGGGATGGTATGGATGCCCGTCCGGTGCATAGACGAATGGCATCTGCACATGGTAGCCGCAATAATGGCATTTCATCCTATCGCGGTCCCTATGATAGCTGAGGCTTACATTGCAATGGGGGCATTTCGGTATATATCCGCATGACGTGCATTGAAGGACAGGGGAGTATGAACGCCTTGTCCTGAGTATCATTACCTGTCCGCCTTCTCTGAGCGCGTCTTCAATATGTCCTATCAGCTTGCGTGAGAAAGTTCCTGACATGCCGCGTTTTCTCCTTTCAGCGTTCGTGTCAATTATCTCTATGTCGGAATCAAGTGACTTATAATACCTTTCTGTCAACCTGACTTCTGTAAATCTTCCGTATCGGCAGTTATAGAGCGATTCGAGTGAAGGGGTAGCGGAGCCGAGTATGATGCTGCTTCCGGTTATGCCGCTTAGCATAACGGCAGTGTCTCTCCCGTTGTAGCGTGGGGCAGGGGAGTCCTGTTTGTATGAGCTGTCGTGTTCCTCATCTACTATTATCAGTCCGAGGTTCCTGTGTGGCAGGAATAGGGCCGAGCGTGTCCCGAGCACAATATATGGCTTCCCGCTTCTTGTCACAGATGCGACTTCACGGCGGTGGATGGCAGTTTCTGCAGAATGGAATACAGACAGTGTGTCACCGAATATTTCCTGAAGGCGGTATTCCAGCTGCCTGCTGATTGCAATCTCCGGTACAAGGTAGAGCACATTTCTGCCTTTGGCCAGGGTGTCTTCTGCAAGCGATGTGTATATTTCTGTCTTTCCGGATCCGGTCACACCGTTCAGCAGTACAGGCTTGGATTGTGCAAATGCTTCTTTGATCATGGTATATGCTGCCTGTTGAGCATCAGAGAGCACAATTTTTACGGAATCATGCTCTATAGTGCTTTCCGGAAGCTGCGCATTTACTCCGCCCGGTCTGATTGCTGAAATCTCATCCTGCAGTGCTGACAGTTCTTCCGAGAGCCTGATGATTTCCGACTTCAAGCGCTCCATGACGTCTGGACCGTGCTTCCTGCACAGCGAATCCTGTCTCTGCTGGATTCTTTTCGTTATGTTGCCGGACTTCTTTTCAAGCCTGGCAATCTCTTTTGCTGCTCTCTCTTCCTGGCGGGATGCTTTTCGTGCCAATTTTTCTTCAGAGGATATCTTGCTGGCCGGATATGCTGCCTTGTATACTTCCCCGACTGAGCACAGATAATATTTCGCGACCTGTCTCCAGAGGGCAATCTCTTCTTCAGTCACTGGTTCAAGCCCGCTTTCTATTCCGGAAATCTCCTTTATCCTGGACGGATTTGTCTGAGGCTCTATCCCTGTCGCGCTGACAACCCCTGAATATTCTTTTCCCGCGAATTGTACCTTTACCCTCTGTCCTGCTGCAACATCTTGTCCGCAAACGAAATAACAAGGCTCCCACTCAAGCTTGAGCGGGAGGATTACACTTATATATGTATGCGTGGAAGACATGCCTGTATCGTGAATCAGTCTGCAAAAATAATATATAATTTTGAATGTCCATCTGAAATCAGGTCATGTCTCTGGCTGCCATGCCTCAGCTGAGATGCGATTTCCTTGTAAAGTACATGATTGTGCAGAGAATCATGAACAGTACTGCTGTGCCTGCAAGAAGGGCGTAGGTCTCCATGTTGAGAAGAATGTATACTACGATATAGGTAAGTGCCACAGCGATGGTGGAGCTGATTGCTGCCTTCCGTTTCATGAAGCCGAAGAAATATCCTCCGAGAGAGCACACAGTAAGTGTAGATGCGATGATATAGGAGATGCTGAATGGAATGTATTCCGAGACAGACAGCAGTATCAGGTAGAACATGCAGAGTGACAGCCCTGTAACAATGTATTGGACGATGTTGATGTTTGTCTTGGTCAATGTCTCGGAAAGGAAAAGTGCAGCAAAGATCAGCAATATGACCAGGAACGAGTATTTTATTGTCCTCTCTGTCTGCTGGTACTGGCTTGCCGGGACAATGAAGTCTATCCCGAAATATGGCTCATACACGTACATCTTGTTTATTGCGGTTATGCACCACTCTGCGTTGAATCCATTGCCGGTTATCTCGCGTTTGTCCGGCAGAAAATCACCGGAAAATCCAGGGGAAGCATATGATGATGACAGCTTGACCCTGTACTTGCTTGCATTCGGGGTGAACCTCAATGATTCTGCTCCCTTGGACTTAAGCCTGAAGCTGTATCCTATAGGCCTGTCGCTGCATACGTTGTCAAGATTGACATTGAATATGATGCCGTCAGCAGTAATTGCGGAAGGGTCATTGAAGTTGAAAGGGTGCTCTTTGCCGTCTACTGTCAAGGTGATTTCCTCTCCAATTCCTCTCGTGCTTATCGGCAGAAGGATATTTGCCTGCCTTGATACCTGCTGTATATATCTTTCCGGGACCATGAAGGAACCCTTGAACTCAAGGTCTGTGTTGTATACGACAATGTCGTAGATGGACTTGTGCAAAGTCTCCGTTTCAACACTGCCGCTGATTTCAACATCGGAAGATTCAATCATGCTGCAGCATGTCTCAGAATTTCCTTCCTTATTTATAATATTGTCTGTTACTTTTATTACAGGAGCATGGATATCCTGTCTCCCGCCGTATGAGGAGCAGACTTCTCTGTTTGCCTGCTGGGAGGCATCCCTTCTCTCATCTACAAGGTCGTCTACCATAAAGGCTGGAATCTGCATGGCGAGCGCGATGATGAAGACAATGATTCCTTTTACCATCAGGGGCATTTCATCGAAAGAATTTTTACTGATTTTCATAACTGTATGGTTTTAAAGCTGTTGTTGTACGTTTGTGGATACAAAGATGTACATAAAAAACAGCATGGGAAAAGTTTTGGGGACCTCGTTTGTGAAATATGGGCAGACATTGACGAAACATGCGGAATCCATGACGGATTTTTTCTTGCATGTAAAAGAGTTGCCGGTTTCGTTAAATTTTCTTATGTTCGTTGCTGTAATAATCATTGTGTCCAGTTCTAATGAAGATAAAATGGGTGGTTACTATAGTATGAAGACGCTTTTATTGCCTAATGGAGGTACAGAGATTCTTAATGTGCATCCTGAGGATGTCGTCTATGTGAGGGCTGACGGGAATTACTGCATCATGACTGTCACGGGAGGCTTCGAGCAGGAGCTGTGGATCAGCATGAAGCGTTTTGCATCAATTGTCGGGGAGCAGCTTAAAGGTGAGCGGTCTTTGTTTATAGGTGTCGGACGTAGCCTTGTTGTCAATATGTCATATATTTACCGAGTGAACCCAGTGAAGGGGGAGCTTGTCTTGTTTGATTCTGCAAATCCGGCAAAAATTGAACTGCATGCATCTTCCGCTGCTCTTTCTGCATTGAGGGAGTATCTGGATACGCTAAACCGTGAATAGAATTTGCAAGGGATATAGAAAATGAATGAAGATATGAAAAAGTCAGATAATCCGGATGACGTGATATATATAATTGGAGGCTCCGGAAATATTGAGAATACATTAGAGGACAAGAAAGGAAAGGCCGGTGCAGGCAAGTGGAAAACGGTTTCTGCTGTACTTGCAGCAGTCATGCTCGCAGGGATTGCTGCGTTTGCCGGGAAGCGTCTGTATTCCAGGTTCGAATACCCGAGGTCACGTGCTGATTCCGAGATTGTTTCCATGCTGCATGAACGGATGCAGGGACAGCCAGGCATTGGATATTCGGAGAAGGAAGTGCTGGGTGTCAGCATGAAGATATATGCAATCAGAGGGCTTAAGGCGTATTTCGCTGACAGTATCCCGCCATATATCGGGGAAGATATCTTTCTGATGACGCGCAATTCGGATTACCGTATTAAAAATGGATATAGCCAGATTATAGGTGATTATGCTGTTGATGGCGAGCTGATGGCAAAGAGTACATGGCGGGCAGGCTTCATGGCAGTAGTTGACGGGAATGCCCAGATCGGTATCAGCCGGGGAGGGAAGGTGCTCCGCTATGTTCTTGGACATGACGGTTCGTTTTTCAGGCAGCTGGCAATAGTGTCGGCCGGCGTGAGGTGCCCGTCGCAATATATATTGAAAGGAAAAGTTTCGAGATGTGCGTATGCAAGGGATATTGATAATAACCTGTATTATGTTGAAACAGTGTATCCGGAGACTTTATTCGGTTTTGCTGATGCACTTATAGAAACCGGTTTTGTAGATGCCGTGTATGTGACCGGTGGTGCGCAGCAGTCACTTTTCTATCGTGATTCAACCGGTGTTGCGCATGGCTCCTATTCTGATGACAAGCCTCATACTATGGTAGTCTGGAGACGTGACTGAAAGTTTCCACTCAGGTGATCCGAAGTTTCCCATTATCTGGGAGAATCTCACAATATATAGAAAACACCCTCTGATATTCTTCAGAGGGTGTTTTTAGTGACCCCAACAGGATTCAAACCTGTAACCTTTTGATCCGTAGTCAAATGCTCTATTCAGTTGAGCTATGGGGCCATTGTCCGGAATTTAAACCTTCCGGAGGGTTATTATTTTGCACTCTCCTCTTTCACGAAAGCAACTTTCTTCTCTTTGATACGTGCTTTCTTACCTGAAAGGTTACGGAGGTAATAGATACGTGCTCTGCGAACTTTACCAACCTTGTTGAGTTCAATTGAATCAATGAACGGTGACTCAAACGGGAAAATCCTTTCAACTCCAATTCCATTGGAAACTTTCCTGATTGTGAAAGTCTTTGTTGCCGGTGAAGCTCCGTGAATCTGGATAATTACTCCCTTGAATTTCTGAAGCCTTTCCTTGTCACCCTCCTTAATCCTGTAGGTAACTGTTATTGTGTCACCTGCCTTGAATTTCGGGTATGTAGCTACTTTCTCATTTGCGAAAGCCTGCTCTACAACTTTAATCAAATCCATTTCAATAATGTTTTTAGTGGCAACATTGCGCTCTTTCGTACCCTGCACAAGAGGTTGCTTGTTTTTTGGGATTGCAAAGGTAGGAATAATTTTTAATACTGCAAATATTTATTTGAAAAAATATCAAAAATATTTTAGAATCTATCCCTGAGCCTGTCGAAGAAGCTCTTTTCCTCCTTGCTCGGATTTGGCTTGAAGCTTTCACTCCTGCGCAGTCTTTCCAGCATTTCCTTTTCTTCGCGGCTGAACTTTTTCGGAACCCATACTATATATTTAACGTACAGGTCACCGGTGCCGCCGCCGTTAAGCCCTGGGAGTCCACGGCCTCTAAGCCTTACTACGCTTTCCGACTGTGTACCTGGTTCTACGCTCACTTTGTATTTCCCGTCAAGGCATGGAATCTCCACTTCTGTGCCGAGCATGGCGTCCATGACAGATATCATTTTTGTATAGAACAGGTTGTTGCCTTCCCTGCGAAGCTCTGCATGCGGAATCTCTTCAATGAGAACAAGCAGGTCTCCGTTGACCCCGTTGTTCTTGGCCGCATGCCCGCCGCCCCGTACATTGAGCTGCACTCCGTTTTCCACTCCTGCCGGAATCTTGACCTTGATGGTCTCCTTCTTGCGCTCCAGCCCGGTTCCTCCGCATTTGCGGCATGGATTGCTGACAATTTTGCCTTCACCTCCGCACTGCTGGCATGTAGAATAGGTGACAGTCTGTCCGAAAAAGCTGTTTACAACTCTCTGGACCTGTCCTGTCCCGTGGCAGGCTGGGCAGGTCTTTATGTCCGAACTGTTCTTTGCGCCTTTGCCGCCGCATTCGGAGCATGGGACATTCCTTTCTATTGTAATCTCTTTTTCCGCACCTTTGGCAATCTCCTCAAGAGTCATCTTTACACGTACGCGTATGTCACGTCCCCTGAACACTTTCTGTGAAGGGCCACCCTGTGCCCCTCCGCCAAATCCTCCGAAGCCTCTGAAGCTTCCTCCGAAGGCTCCTCCGAAAAGTTCGGACAGAATATCATCGAGGTTGCCGAATCCTCTGCTGAAGTCAGGTCCTGACTGTCCACCGAGCCCCGCATGTCCGAACTGGTCGTACCTTGCCTTTTTGTCTGGATTGCTGAGGACATCATACGCCTCGGCGGCTTCCTTGAATTTCTCCTCAGCCTCCTTGTTGCCCGGGTTCTTGTCCGGATGATATTGTATAGCCTTTTTCCTGTAGGCTTTCTTTATCTCATCGAGTGTGGCGTTCTTGTTTACGCCGAGCACCTCATAATAATCTCTCTTTTCAGCCATATAGCTCCTTTTTTCTTTTACAACAGGCTTCCTGTCAGATTCCTACAACGACTTTGGCAAACCTTATCACCTTGCCGTTGAGCATATAGCCCGTCTGGACAGTATCGAATACTTTCCCTTTTTTATCTTCATCTTCTACAGGGAACTGTGCAACTGCCTCGTGGAGATCTGTGTCGAATTCCTTGCCCTCAGTCTCAATTACAGACAGACCCTTGCTCTTGAGATAGCTGAACAGCTTGCTGTAGATAAGTTCTGTTCCCTCTTTGGCTGCAAGGCTGTCATCGGAGTCCTTCAGCGCCTTCATCGCCCTCTCGAAATCGTCAAGGATCGGGAGGAGTCCCTTAATTGTCTCCTCTGAGGCCGTGCTTACAAGCTCCAGTTTCTCCTGTGAAGTCCTTCTCCTGTAGTTGTCGAATTCGGCCATGAGCCTGAGATAGTCGTCTTTTTCCTTGGCTACCTTAGAATTCAGTTCCTTGATTTCCTGCTCAAGGGATTCTATCTTTTCTTTGCTCTTGTTCTCTTTTTTCTGTTCTTTAGAAGACTTCTTACCGCTCTTCTTATCTTCTTGGCACGCAGAGGTCTCTCCGTTGATGCTGTCTTTCACTTCCTCCTGTGTCAAATCCTTTTCCATGTTTTCTGTTGCCATATCTTATTTAATTTAGCCGCCCGGCAGATAGCAAATTACCTGCCATCGGGAAATTACTGACATTATGTCATAGTCGCTGCCGGCTGATGGCGCGCACCTTTGTTCTATGACCATGTCATGAAAAGGAAAGACGCCCGTCAATATGACAGAGGCGTCTCCTGTCCTGCCTTGAAGGAGGCAGGAAATTATAGATTTTGGTATTATGGATTATGCTTCAATCTTTTTGTACTTAGGGACAAGGGCTTTCATGATGCTCCATGCAATCAGGTATGCAAGTCCGCAGCAGCAGAAAACGATAAAGTATCCGCCCTGTTTGCCCTCAAAGCCGAGGAAACTGAATGATTTCCCGAGGCTGTCAGTGTATGTGAAAAGCATTCCAGCTCCTTTCTGTATAAGGAAAGAGCCGATTCCGCCCGCCATTCCTCCAATTCCTGTGATTGTGGCGATTGCGCTTTTCGGGAACATGTCACCGATTGTGGAGAACAGGTTGGCAGACCATGCCTGGTGGCCGGCTCCTGCCAGTCCGATGAGGAGTGCCGGCCACCAGGCCGAATGAACTCCGAGAGGCTGTGCAAAAAGCGCGACAAGAGGGAAGAATGCAAATATCAGCATGGCAAGCATACGTCCTGAATATGGATTCATGCCTTTCTTGTCTACAAAGATCTTTGGAAGATAACCTCCGAATATTGATATGACAGTCACGATGGCATATAGGGTTATGATCAGCGCCATTCCCATTCCTGAAGATGACTTGTAGCCGAACTGGTCCGAGAAATATGCCGGAGCCCAGAACAGGAAGAACCACCATACTCCATCTGTGAAGAATTTTCCGGTTATGAATGACCATGTCTGGCGGTATGTAAAGCATTTCCAGAGCGAAATCTGCTTCTCCTCGGAAACATTTTCCTTTGAGGCGTTCTCAGTCTCATCGTCCTGGTGTATGTACTTAAGCTCGGCCTCATTCACGTGGCTAGACTTTCCTGGCTTTTCATACATGAATACCCAGAATGCCATCCATACATATCCGAGTGCACCGATGATGATGAATGCCATCTCCCATCCTCCGCCGACACCCTTGTCTTTGAAGAACTGTGCGAGGAGCGGAATGGTTGCAGGCGCAACAAGTGCACCTACGGATGCTCCAGCATTGAATATCGATGTAGCGAATGCGCGGTCTTTCTTCGGGAAATATTCCGCAGTCACCTTGATTGCAGCAGGGAAGTTGCCAGCTTCTCCGAGTGCCAGTATGCAGCGGGCTGCAATGAAAAGCCATACGCTTGTCGATGCTATGGCCAACGCTGCCGCAGATCCGGACTCAACAGCCGCAAGGGCGCCTGCAGACCCGAATCCCTCTATATGCATAGTCGCCCAGCCGCATGCGGCATGCATGCATGCTCCTGTCGACCATATGCCGATGGACCACAGATAGCCTTTCTTTGTGCCCATCCAGTCTACGAATTTTCCGGCGAAAAGCATGCATATGGCGTAGACTATGGAGAAAAGTGCCGTGATTGTACCGTAGTCGTTGTCTGTCCAGTGGAACTCAGGCGCAATAAAGTCCTTCCATGTGAGAGAGAGGACCTGGCGGTCCATATAATTAACGGTAGTCGCAACGAACAGCAGGACTACCATCCACCAACGCCAGTTGGTCATCAGTTGTTTTGAAGTGTTTTTCATCAATGTTTTCTGAATGTGGATAGGGGAGATGCATGGCTGTGGCCCGCATCTCCATTCCGTGATTAGTGTTCTATCTTACCTCCCTGATGATTTCAAGGGCCTCTCTGCAGAGGCCTGTTATCTTGCTCCAGTCCTTGGCTGCAATGACATCCTTAGGAAACAGGTTGCTGCCCATTCCGACACATGTCGCTCCGGCCTTGAACCACCCCTGGAGATTCTCGTGGGTTGGCTTTACGCCTCCGGTAACCATAATCTGGCTCCATGGCATAGGGGCACGCAGGCCTTTGACAAAGGCAGGGCCGAGGACATCCCCTGGAAATACCTTGCACAGGTCGCATCCCAGTTCCTGGGCCTTTCCCACCTCGGACACGCTGCCGCATCCTGGACAGTATGGAATCAGTCTCCTGTTGCATACGGGGGCTATTTCAGGATTGAAAAGAGGCCCTACCACAAAATTAGCCCCGAGCTGTATATATAGGGCTGCTGTAGCAGGGTCCACAACGGAGCCTACACCGACTATCATCCCTGGAAGTTCCCTGTCAGCGAATTTTACAAGTTCACCGAATACCTCGTGGGCGAAATCTCCGCGGTTTGTGAATTCAAATGCCTTGACACCGCCTTCGTAGCAGGCTTTCAGGACATTCTTGGCTGTCTCTATGTCAGAGTGATAGAAGACAGGTACCATTCCGGTCTCCTTCATTGCTGCGAGCACTTCCTGCTTATTGTATTTTGCCATAGTCTTTTTTATTTATTCCTGTTATCTATCTGGATACTCTTCCTGAGCCGTCACCTTTCATCAGGTTCTCGACCTCGGCAACGCTAACCTGGTTGAAGTCTCCATATATGGTATGCTTCAGGCATGATGCCGCAACAGCGAAGTTGAGGGCCTTCTGGTCATCACCGGTATATGTGAGGAGACCATATATGAGTCCTCCCATGAATGAGTCGCCACCGCCAACACGGTCTACAATGTGCGTGATGTCATATCGAGGTGACTGGTAGAGCGATGTCCCGTCATACAGCACTCCGCCCCATGTGTTGTGGTTCGCATTGATTGAACCCCTGAGAGTGATTATCACTTTCTTTGCACGCGGGAACCTTGCCATGAGCTGTCTGCATACGCTTTCGAACTCAGCTGCATTGACTTCTCCCTTTGTCGCAGTCACGTCGAATCCTTCCGGCTTGATGCCGAACACTTTTTCTGCATCTTCCTCGTTGCCGAGGATTATGTCGCAGCCTTCGACCAGTTCTGGCATTACTTCAGAGGCTTTCTTGCCGTATTTCCAGAGATTCTTCCTGTAGTTAAGGTCGCATGAAACCGTTATCCCAAGCTTGTTTGCTGCCTTTATGGCTTCAAGGCATACATCTGCTGCCCCCTGGCTTATTGCAGGTGTGATTCCGGTCCAGTGGAACCAGTCGGCTCCCTCGAAGACTTTCTCCCAGTCAATCATCCCTTTCTCAATCTGTGCAATGGCAGAGTTCGCCCTGTCATATACAACCTTGCTCGGACGCGCGACAGCACCTGTCTCAAGGAAGTAGATTCCAAGCCTGTCTCCACCCTCTATGCAGTGGGATGTGCCGACTCCGTAGCTGTGCAGCTCCCTGATGCAGCTGGCTGCAATGTCGTTCTTTGGGAAGCGTGTCACAAATTCAGTCTCGATACCGTAGTTCGCAAGAGATACAGCAACATTTGCTTCTCCTCCACCGAATGTCGCTTCAAACTGTCTAGCCTGTGAAAACCTCATGTAGCCGGGAGTAGAGAGTCTCAGCATTATTTCACCGAATGTAATTACTTTAGGCATTTTGAGATGTTTTTATTGTTTAAAATTCTGTTTGCGGCGGCAAAAATAGTAATTAATTTTTATTTCCGTGCACGGTAACGGTAAAAATTGTTTCATCTTTAGAAAGAAATTGTGCAAATTTGCACCCGAATTTGATTTCTTATGGACGACAAAGGCAATATTACGATAAATGACGTGGCCAAGGCAGCCGGTGTCTCTAAAGGTACAGTTGACAGGGTGCTCCACGACAGGGGAGAGGTGTCAGCCAAGAGCAAGGAAAAGATACTCAAGGTTATACGTGATCTGGGGTATCAGCCGAATGTATATGCCTCCCTTCTTGCCTCCCGCAAGACCCGTAAAATCGTATGCCTTGTTCCTGAGTACAGCCATGGTGAATTCTGGGAACTGACTGAGAAGGGAATCGAGGCAGGGCGTGTTGAGGCGGCCAAGTATGGTGTCACTGTCGTGACCATACGCTATGACCAGTATGATATGGAGTCATATATGAAGGCATGCGACCTTGTCCTGGCAGAAAAGCCGCTGGGGGTTGTGCTGGCGCCGATGTTCCGCAGCAGTACGCTGAAATTCGTACGTGGACTTTCCGAGAGGGGAATATGCTATGTCTATATAGACTCCAAGCTGGAAGACGACGGATATCTTGCGTATTTCGGTATGCCGATGTACCAGAGCGGCTATCTGTGTGCTGACATATTGACTTCCGGTACCGTACCCGAAAGCATAAACATAATCCGTATAGAGAGGGATAAGAAAGGGCTTTCAGACCCGACAATCACGCGCCGTATAGGATTCTTTGACTATATAAATGAAAAATATCCCGGCTGTACAATGAACAACGTCTTCATTGACCCGAAGGATACACAGATGATCTATTCGACGCTTGACAATATGTTCGACACAATTCCCTCAAAGTATCTTGTGATGTTTAATTCACGAATACACCTTGTGGCGGAATATCTTAGGGACAGGAATATACGGGACTGCCGTGTCGTGGGGTTCGATGTACTTGAGAAGAATCTTGCAGCTGTGCGTGAGGGATATGTCCAGATGCTTATAGCCCAGCATTCTGACCAGCAGGCTTCAGCCGCCATTAATTCCATAATTGAGACAGCTGTCCTGAGGCGTCCGCTTGCCAGGAGGGACAATTTCACCCAGATGGATCTCCTTAATAAATATAACTGCGATTACTATCTGTAGGGCCAGCCTGTCCTGGAACCAGGGATATGCCATGACTGGCGGCTGGCCTACATGAGTGCCATTGCAATGAATCCGGCGGCAAGTGCGACCATGCAGTTTATAGCCTTTGCCTTGATGAAGCCTTTCTTGCTTTCTGCAAGAAGCGGAAGGGAGGCATGCCCGTCCTGTGAGATGCTGCTTGCCAGGAGCACCGGGAGCGGTACCAGGCCGCTGGCATACAATGTCACAAATATAAGGTGCGGACCTGATTCCGGAATTATCCCGACAGCGACCGCGAGGAGAATCATGAGTGATGTGTTTCCGCTTATCCAGCTCCCGATATTGATATAGTGCATTCCGGCACCTATCACGGCCAGTACACCGAAAGTCCATGCAAATATTCCAGGAAGGTGTTTCACGACAACATGTCTCCACAGATGCTCCTCGACAAAATGGTCAGACCCGAATACCAGCACTGCCAGTACGATTATGCTGAGTATGGCAAACAATATGTTCATCCAGTCTTCGCTGAGCAGGTTGACTGTAAATTCCTCTCCATGTCCATGGGTATCCTCTGTGCAGCAGTGTCCGTCATGGCTGTGGGTACAGGCATGTGTACATGATGTATCCTCGTGTATATCGTGGTCGTGTTCAAGAACTCCTCCTGCAAGTGCGGCGATAAAGACGGCCACTCCTGCAAACAAGGCAATGCGTTTCCATCCAAGATGTCTCTCGGCATGCCCGGAGAATGCCTTGTGCCCTTTTTCCGTATGGCTTTCATGTCCGTCCGTGTCTTCTGAATGGATAGCATATCCGTCCATGCAGCCTTTGCTGCCGTCAGTACATGCTTCATGGCTGGCCTTGCGGCAATGAAGCATGTGGCGTTTTTCCATGATGAGGTCTGTCACAAGTCCAGTCGCCACGGCTATGACAAAAAGAATGGTGAAAACCATCATCGCCTTGTCCGGAATCATGGCGAGCATTACGAATGCTTCGTCTCCTGATGAGGCAATCATCATGGCAATCAGTGCCCCGAAGCTCATCATTCCATGTGTGTACAGTGATACGGTGGCAAATCCTCCCATGCATCCCGGGACAGATCCAAGCAGTGCGCCGACCGTCACTTGCCCGAGCCTGCTGCTTCGCAGTCCGGAGAAGAATTTCCCATGGGATTCGATGTTGAAAGACTCGATCATCATCATCATTATGACTACAAGTCCAGTAATAAGTATAGAATTGCGTAATACGTCAATGAATAAATGGAGAACCATGCCTTAAACAGTTTTGTCTTCTCTTAAATGTGTGTTCTTTTCAGGTTAAGCCGCTTTTATTCAATCCAGCCGGTGATGAAAAGGTTGACTATTGGCCTTACCGGTGAATTGGTCGTAAGTGTAACTATTGTCAGTGCCTCTCCTTTCGGCATACCGGCAGTGTCAAGCTCAACGCTGAAACTGCCCTTTTCTCCGGCTTTCAGTTCCGGAACAGGTGTGGAGCTCCATTTCTCTGCATCTGCATCTATCTTATAGACTTTGAATGTCCCTTTGCCGACATTGCTGAACTCCCATCTTGCAGTGACCTTTTCCCCTGCCTTTACCTTTCCGAACGAATACGTGCTGGCCGTGAACATAGGTCTTGCAGAATTGTCCCTCTGCTCTTTTGTCATGCCGCTGAAGTTCTCCTTTGTGAACGCGAATATCTTCAGCTGGCCTCCTGTGCTGATGCCGTCAGTCTCAGGAGTCGCATAATACCAGTTCTTTCCCCAGATGCCGTCAACGGCAGTTACGGTAAATGTCACCCTGGCAGTCTTGCCCGGTGGAACAGGGTTGGGGGAGACTGAAAGGGAAAGACCTTCTGAAATATTTGTGAATGAGATTTTTACTGGTTTTGATGAGAGGTTCGCAACTTCTGTCTCCTCGCTTTTGCGTCCTCCAGCCTCAAGGTTTCCGCATTTCAGTTCTGTGCTCTTGAATCCAAGCTTTCCCATGCGTATGGAGAACATTTCCTCAATGCTCATCTTTTTCTCATGTGCACTTCCACGGAGACGCAGCAGGATCGGCCTTGAAATCCCTGACACATTTACTGTCAATGTCTTCTCGAAAGGGTATGGGCCTTCGTCATTTGTGTACTTCGCTGATATCTTTGCAGATTTGCCAGGAAGTATAGGCTCCTTGCTCCATTGTACATCTGTACATCCGCAGGATGTGGTCACGCTGTAGATTACTACAGGCTTGCTGCTGATATTCTTCATTGTGAAGCTGCAGGACAGCGGCCCGTCGCTCAGCATTACGTCACCGAAGTTATGGATCATGCTGTCAAATTCCACTGTCCCTGATATCTGTTCCTGTGCATGCACGGCAGCAGATGTTGAGCATAGAGCCATTGCAATGCCGGCTGCCAGGAATAACTTTCTGAAAAATTTCATCTCCATAAGATTTTAACGGACAGCAAATATAGTCATTTTAGATGAACTGGCGACAACATCTCTGCATGCGGCAGCATTCTGACGTTGTCTATTCTGCCATTAAAATTTGCTAAACTTAAATTAAAGATATAAATTTGCAGCCTTTGGACAGGGAGGTATATGCTACATCCCGCCAGCTTGACACAACAACAATTAAAATAAAAAGAATTATGGCCTACAAAATTACAGAAGATTGCGTTGCTTGCGGAACTTGCATCAACGAGTGTCCTCAGGGAGCTATTTCAGAGGGTGACATCTATAAGATTGACCCTAATGCATGCATTGATTGCGGTACTTGTGCTGATGTCTGCCCTATGGGTGCTATCCAGCCAGGTGAGTAATTCCTGATGAAAGCAATGTAGCAGCGGCCGGTCAAAATGCTTTGACCGGCCGCTGCCTTTTTCTGATATTCCGTTCCGTTTACTGTCCTATTCCTTCCATCCGCCTCCAAGTGCCTTGTACAGTTCTACCATGGCCAGGTATTCATTGGCCACTGCGTTGCTCAGGGCTATCTGCGAGTCAAAATACTTTCTTTGTGCATCAAGTACGTCAAGATAGTTTATGACACCGTTTATGTATTGATATCTTGCAAGTGAAACATATTTGTTCGCGGCTTTTTCCAGGTCCATTTTCAGGTTGGTGTTCTCCCTTGCCGAGGAAAATTTCACAGTGGCGTCATAGACTTCCCTGAAAGCCTGCATTACGGTTTTCTCATAATTCAGCCTGCTTTGCTCGTATGCCTCTATTGAAGCCTTGAAGTTGGCCTTTTTCTGGCCGAACTGGAAAATAGGGGCGGCAAAGGTCGCAAGCGCATAATAATACGGTGACTTTATGAAATCGGCAAAGCTGTCGCTTTCAAGTCCTCCGGTGAGCGATATCGTGAAAGTAGGGAAGCGTTCTGCCTGTGCTACACCGACCGCGGCCTCGGCTGACTGCAGTTCCTGGGCTGCCTTCATTATGTCCGGACGCCGGTGAAGCAGCTGTGACGGAAGCCCGAGCGGAATGCTGTCCCTGTAGCTCAGTTCATTCCCAAGCTTCTGCCGGTCAATGGCTTTTGGGTATGAGCCTGTGAGGAATGAAAGCTCGCTCTCCTTGAGTGCAACTTTCCTCTCAAGGTCAGGGATCAGTGATGATGTCGTTGCAAGCTCAACCAGAGACTGCTGATAAGGCGTCTCTGATGTCAGGCCTCCATCAAATCTGATCTTGGCCTGATTGGCTCCTTCCTCGCGTGTCTTCAGTGTCCTTCTGACAATTTCAAGTTCACTGTCAAGCGACAGCAGTTCGAAATAGGCCTGTGCGACATTTGCAACCAATGTCATTTTCAATGCTCTCTGTGCCTCTATCCCGGCCAGGTATTCAGCAGCTTTTTTGCGGCTTGCCCATCTGAGATGCCCCCAGAGGTCGACCTCCCATGCTATGTTTGCCTTAGGGATTCCTATCTCCGGGTCATTCTTGGGCGTATTCCCGCCGTAGTTCACATATTCATTGTTCGCATAGCTGCTGAGACTGAGGGATGGCCATTGCCTGGATTTCTCTACCCTGTAGCGATATTCAAGCTCCTGTATCCTGTGTGATGCGGCCAGCATGTCCTTGTTGTACTCCAGCGCGTCATTTATAAGCCTTTGCAAAGTCGTGTCCTGGTAGATTTTCCACCATTCAAGGTCCGCAATGGTAAGGGAATCTGACGAGTTCCCGGCAAATTGTTCAGGCATGTCGAGCTGAGGCTTTGCACAATATCTGGCAGGTGAACATGACCCTAAGGATATTCCTGCTGCCAGCAGAACTGCTGCTCCCATGGCTGTGCCGGAACCCTTAATGCGCCTTGTAGACAGTTTCTTGCGTATTTTGTATATTATTACGAAGAAGAACGGCACAAAGACGATCCCGATGGTAATTGCAGCCAGCATTCCGAAGAAGACTCCGGTACCGATGTTCTGCCTTGAGGCAGAGCCTGGACCCGATGCGAAGACAAGCGGCAGCATTCCGAGTATGAAGGCGAGCGATGTCATGACGATAGGCCTGAACCTTAGGTTGGCTGCAGTGGCCGCAGCATCTTCCGGAGTCTTTCCTTTTTCAACCTCCTCTTTTGCAAACTCTACAATGAGGATTGCATTCTTGGCCACAAGGCCGACAAGCATTACAAGTCCGATCTGGAAATATATGTTGCTTTCAAGTCCGGCGATGCTGATTCCAAGGTAGGCTCCGGCTATCGCAATCGGAAGTGAAAGGATTACAGCTATAGGGATTGACCAGCTCTCGTATTGTGCAGCAAGGAAAAGGAATACAAACAGCAGCGCAAGCGCCAGTACAAGCCCTGTCTTTCCTCCCTCTTTCTTCTCCTGGTACGACATGCCGCTCCATTCTACCCCTATGCTTTCAGGAAGATGCTCCCTGGCAATCTCTTCAAGTATTTCCATGGCCTGCCCGGAGCTGTAGCCCTGTGCTGCTTCTCCGCTGATTGTTGCGGAGTTGTACATGTTGAACCTCTTGATTGTTCCGGGGCCGGTTGTATATGAAGTTGAACCGAGCGCAGTGACAGGAACCATATTGCCGCTTGAACTCTTTACGAAGAACAGGTTGAGGTTGTCCTTGTGTGCGCGGTATGGGGCATCAGCCTGTATGTATACCCTGTATATGCGGTTGAACATATTGAAGTCGTTCACATATATGGAGCCTGTAAAGGCTTTCAGGGTAGCGAATACATCAGAGAGAGGTACTCCGATAAGCTGCGTCTTGTCCCTGTCGGCATCGAAATACAGCTGAGGTATATCTTTCTGGAGTCCGGAAGACATACCGCTGAGCTCCTTGCGCTGTGATGCGTAGAACAGAAGCGTGTCGGCAGCCTGCTGGAGCTGGCTGTATGATATGTCGCCTTTAGCTTCAAGAACCATGGAGAAACCGCCTGATGAACCGAGTCCAGGGATTACCGCCGGTGTGCTCAGATAGACTTTGCTTTCAGGATATAATGAAAGTGAATCGCTTACGCTCTTCATTATCTTGTTGATGTCAGTCTCTTTCCTTTCTTTCCATGATTTCAGGATGACTGTAAGGGTGCTGTTTGCCTGGCTCGTCCCTATGCGTGGGCTTGAGCCTGTCACATTCAGGACGTATTCTATGTCTGGCTGCCTCATGAGGAAGTCCATAGCCCTGTCCGTGACTTCGCGTGTCCTTTCAAGTGTGGCGTTTACCGGGAGCTCCAGCTCAACAGTGAAATATCCCTGGTCTTCCTTAGGCATAAAGCTGGACGGTACCAGGGCTGATATCAGCCATATTCCTATAATTGAAATCCCGAAGAGTGCAAACATTCTCGGGGCATGTCTCAGGCTTGCACGTACCATCCTCTCGTAGAACGAATTGCCTGCGGCAAGGCTGTCGTTGATCTTTCTGAACAGGAAATTCTTTCTGCTGTCCCCGTTTTCCGGACGGAGTATAAGGGAGCACATTACAGGGCTGAGAGTCAGAGCTACAATAGTAGATATGATGACAGACACTGCAATCGTGACTGTAAATTGCCTGAACAGCTGTCCGGTAATGCCGGAGAGGAAGCTGACAGGCACGAATACGGCACAGAGGACAAGCGACATTGCTATCAGTGCTCCTCCGATTTCTCTCATAGCTTTCTTTGTAGCTTCTTTAGGGGACAGGTGCTCTGCCTGCATTATCCTGTCGACATTCTCGACGACCACAATGGCGTCATCAACGACAATTCCGATGGCGAGTATAAGCCCGAGGAGAGTCATGGTATTGAGCGAGAACCCGAAGATGAGCATTATCCCGAATGTTCCGATCAGGGATATAGGCACAGCTATGGCCGGGATGATTGTGGCCCTCCAGCTCTGCAGCGAAAGGAATACGACAAGTATTACAAGGAACAGGGCCTCGAACAATGTCTTGTATACCTGGTGTATGGACTCTGAGATATAGGTCGTCATATCAAAAGGGATGTCATAGCTAATACCTTCCGGAAATGTCTTGCTTATCTCTTCCATTGCATCCTTTACGCTCTTGGCGACATCCATTGCATTGGCTCCAGGCAGCATGTTGATATTGATGACGGCGGCGTTGCCCCCGTTGATACCGCTCTCTGTGTTGTATGTCTGGGCTTCAAGCGAAACCCGTGCAACGTCCTTGAGCCTTATCATGGTTCCGTCCTGGGCCGCCCTTATGACTATGTTCTCAAACTGGCTTACAGATGAAAGCCTTCCTGTGGCTGTAATCGGGATAGTGACATCTACATTTTCAAGAGGCTGCTGGCCGAGCACACCTGCTGCAGACTCGCGGTTCTGGTCCTTGATTGCATTCTGGAGATCCTTGACTGTAAGCCCCATGCTTGCAAGCTTGTCCGGCTGGACCCATATCTGCATCGCGTAGTAGCGTGAGCCTACATTGGATACGCCTCCGACCCCAGGGACACGCCGGAGCATGTCCACGACATTCAGGGTGGCGTAGTTGCTCAGGTATATTTCGTCGAATTTCGGGTCGTTTGACAGCAGGGTGATTGTCATGAGTTTGCTGGAGGCCTGCTTCTCAACGGATATGCCGTTCTGTACAACTTCTGCCGGAAGCCTTGACTCTGCCAGCTTTACGCGGTTCTGGACCTCTACGGCAGCAAGGTCAGGGTTGCTTGAAATGTCAAATGTCACAGATGCGGAGAATGCTCCCGTATTTGAGTTGGATGACTCCATATACAGCATTCCTGGTGTACCGTTCAGCTCCTGCTCGATAGGGGTGGCGACAGCCTGGGCGACAGTCTGGGCGCTTGCTCCTGGATATGATGCTGATATCCTGACAACAGGGGGGACAATCTGCGGATACTGGTCCACAGGGAGCATAATGAGTCCTATGAGTCCAACAAGGACGATTATAATTGATATGACAGTCGAGAATACCGGCCTGTCAATAAAAAAGTCTGACTTCATGCTATATCCTTATTATGGATGTAATTAGATAGACCTTGCCTTCATTCCATGCGTGAGCTTATGGTAGCCCTCAACAACGATGCGTTCCCCTCTGAACAGTCCTCTCTCGACCACTGTATTGTTGCCTATTTCTGGACCTGTCTCAATGAAGCGCTTCTCTACGATATCGTCGCTGCGGAGTACATATATAAATGCACCGCTTCTTTCAATCTCTATGGCTTTCGTCGGCACTACAACTGCATTTTCACGTACATCAAGCAGAAGCTTTACATTGGTGAACTGTCCCGGAAGAAGGGCGTGGGATGGGTTCGGCATGGCCGCCCTTACGGAAAAGGTACCTGACTTCGAGTCAACCTGCGGGTCAGCGAAATCCACAAGCCCTTTATATTTATATACGGTCTTGTCGGCAAGTGTGATAGTGATGTATGGATCCCAGTTCCTTGTTGAGTCTTTCTGCCCGAAATTGACATTGCGCGACTTGCTCATCTGGTAGTCGAGGTCTGTCATCTTGAACTCGACAAGGACAGTGTCGCTCTTGACGATGTTTGCCAGAAGCGACTGCCCGCCTGGCCCTACCAATGTCCCTATGTCTACATGTCTCTCGCTTATATATCCGCTGATAGGGGAGCGTACTGTAGTGTAGCTTAATGTCAGTTCGTCCTGCATCAGGTCAGCCTCGCTCATCATGACATCTGCAGTTGCGCTCTCGTACGACGCGATTGCATTGTCAAGGTCAAGCTGGCTTGCAGCTTTCTGCTCATATAGAGGCCTGATCCTGCTCAGGTCCCTTTCAGCCTTCATCGCCAGCGCCTTGTTCTTCTTGAGCAGAGCCTTGGCCTTGTCCACTTTAGCCTGGTACTGTCTTGGGTCAATGATGAAAAGCACCTGGTCTTTCTTTACATATGTGCCTTCCTCAAAAAGCATCTTTTCAAGATATCCCTCAACCCTTGCCCTTACTTCTACAAACTGCTGCGCCCGGATGCTCCCCGGATATTCACCGTAGATCTCGACGTCCTGTGTTGTCACAGGCATGGTCGTTACTGTCGGGATATATTCTTCAGGCTGCTCCGGCCAGAATACAAGTACAAGTATCCCGGCAGCAATAATGGCAGCGACGGCTGCCATTAACCAGCTTTTCCATGATAATTTCTTGATTCTCACAATGAAATATTGTGATTTCTGGTAAGAACCAGCTATAAAATCTTTTCCTTTCATCCCCTGGGCTTAATTGTCTTTATAAAAACGTCAACTCTTATTAAGAGCAAAAATGAAACCAAACCTACAAATATAGGGAATTATTATGATAGAAATGTACCAGTCGCTTTGAATCGAAGAAAAACCATGCAATTCTCCAAAAACAAAGCCACCCTGGCCTGTTCTGGCCGGGGTGGCTGGTTGTAGCAATATGCAGAAGTCCTATTCCGCCTTTGGACTCATGACAACCTCTATGAAGTTGCCCTGGCTCAGGATCTCCTGAAGTACAGACTTGATGTTCTCTGCGTTTATCTTGGCAACTGCAGCCTCGTAGAGCGCATCCTCATCTTCTCCGAAGTCGTACCATTGCTGGAGCTGTCCCATCCAGTAGTTGTTAGAGATACGTGACTCAGGAATGTTCTTCTTGAAGTTCTCTATCGTCCTTGTCAGCTGCTCCTCTGTAGGACCGTTTTTGGCAAGGTTCTCAAGTCCTTCCACAGCAAGCTTGCGGAGATTGTCAACCTGCTCCGGATTTGTGTTGAAGTAAACCTGTATCAGCGCCCTTTCCTCTGGCAGCCTCTGCAGGCCGATATTTGCGGAAGCTCCATAGGTTCCGCCTTCCTCTTCGCGGAGAGTATCGGTGTAGATCATGTCAAGTATATATGACGCAGCGTCAAGGATTACTTCAGTCTCCAGGCTGTACGGGATATATGCGGACCATACCTGCAGTACAGTATTCATCGGTGTCTGCATAGTGGTCTCGAATGCATTCTCTATCTTCCCTTTCTGGATCCTGGAAGTGTTGTCCTTTATGTACTTGCTTGCCTTCTTGCCTTTAGGAAGTGAACCTATATACTTCTCAACCATAGGCTTGAGTGTTTCGAGATCGACATTTCCGACAATGTATACACTTGCTCCAGCCGCATCCTTGAACAGTTGGCGGTAGACTCTCTCTATTGTTGCAAGCGAAGCATTCTCGATGACTTCTTCTGAAAGGATGACGTTTCTCGGGTCGTTGCCGAACATTGTCCCGGTGTATTCTTTCTGGAAAATGAAGTTAGGCTGATTCTTGATGTTAGGGTAGACTGCCTTTATCTGCTCCATTCCAATGTTGAACTCATCAGCATCGAATCTCGGGTCAGTGAACTCAAGGTACATCAGCTGGAATGCAGTCTCAAGGTCTTTAGGTGAGCTTGACGCCCTTATTCCGTGCCTTATTGAAGAAATATATGGAGATGCACTTACGGACTTGCCGGCGAGCATCTTGCTAAGCTGTGATGACGGGAATTTTGACAGGCCGCTGTTGCGCTGGAAAAGTGACCATACATTGCTCTCGAATGAGGTCAGGTCTTCAGTGGCGATGAGGCTCTCGCCGCCGTCCATCCTCAGGTTAATCATGACCTGGTCTTTCTTGTATTCAGTAGGGAGCACGACAACCTTGACCCCGTTCTTGAGAGTCCACTCTGTCGCACCGTAGATTGTACTGGTCTCTTTCTTTACAGGGGAACCTTTCAGCATAGCCGGATCAAGAAGCGGTTCATTTGCCTGCTCTTCTGCATTTGCCTCAATCTCTGATGCTGCAACTTCATTGTATGCGGCAAGCAGGTCGCTCTCGGCCGGATGCACCATGCCTTCCTTCTCCGGAGCCTTGTAGACAATGACGAGATTGTTGGACGGGATCAGCTGTGATACAAACTGGTTGAGCAGCTGTGCGCTGATCTGGCTGCACAGCTGGGTCGCAACTTCATTCTCGGTCTCTGGAGTCATGTACGGCTTGTTGTCGAAGAAGTTGTTGATGTACAGATCAATAAAGTCGCTGTTTTTGCGTGTCTCCGCACCTTCTACCTGCTGCTCATACATACGCAGGATGTTGTCCTTTGCACGCTGTACCTCTGCATCAGTAAATCCGAACCTCTGCATCTTCTCTACTTCAGTGAGGAACGCCTTGAATGCAGCAACGGATTCTCCGTCCTTGCATGCCACGCTTCCGAATATAGCCTCGCATGTTTCGCACAGTTCCCCGATTCCGAGGCTTGCCCTGATGAACGGCGCGCCTGGCCTGGATGTGATGTCGTTGAACCTCTCGCTCATGATGAGGTAGATGTAGTCATTGAGGAGATTCAGGAAGAATCCGTAATCTGTACTGTTCAGCTCTTCTGGAGTAGGCTCGCTTTTCCAGAATATTGTAAGTTCTGTGTTTGTAGCTTCCGGATCTGTGATTATCCCTATTATAGGCTCATCGTTGTCAGGAATCTTATGCATTTCCTTTGCCTTAGGATTTACTGCGGCAGGGATATCGCTGAACCTGTCCCTTATCTTGGCCTCTATCTGGTCTACGTCGATGTCGCCGACTACGATGACTGCCTGGAGGTCAGGGCGGTACCATGTGTGATAGAAGTTTGTAAGGCTTTCAGGCTTGAATGTCTCAAGGTTCTCCTGGCTTCCGATCAGGGTGCATGTCGCATATTTCGAGTCCCCATAATAATATGGAAGTGATTTCTCGAACATTCTCCATGATGCGGTGTTCCTTGACCTCTTCTCCTCGATGATGACTCCGCGCTCCTTGTCAATCTCTATAGGGTCGCATGTCACAAAGTGCGAATAGTCATGCATGATAAGGATGCAGGTGTCAATTATGCCTTCCCTTGTCACAGGGATGTTGTTGAGCATATATGTAGTTTGCTCAACGCCTGTCTGTGCGTTGATGTTCCTTCCGAACTCCGCACCGATTTTCTGCAGATATTCAAGCATCTGCTTTCCAGGGAGGTTCTGTGTACCGTTGAAGCACATGTGCTCAAGAAAGTGTGCAAGGCCGTCCTGGTCTGGTGTCTCCTGGATGGCGCCTACATTTGTAGCAAGATAGAACTCCGCTCTTCCGGCAGGCTTGTCATTATGCCTGATGTAGTAGGTAAGCCCGTTCTCGAGCTGGCCTTTCCTTACCTCAGGATCGTTCGGGAGCTGGCTCTGCCCGAACATAGAGGTTGCGGTAATGATTGCCGCAAGTAATACAAAAATCCGTTTCATGTATTGATAATGGTTAATAAATAATTTCATCTGCATTTTGACTGGCTAATTCATCTAGAATTAGACGCATAATATCTGCAAAAGCTACAAATTTATACAAAAAATCCATAAAGTGGCAGGTTTTCATGTCTGCTTGCTATCATGGGTGAGGTTTAGGTTGTGTGTGGCTGGCTTTTTTATTAACTTTGCCATCCTCGCGGCATGATACAGAAGAGCCAAAGGGCTTTTATTGTGCGGCCCGCTGGTGGCGTTCTATGGATGTAACGGCAGAATATCAAAGACTGGTATGGAAGATTTCAAGCTAAAGATATTTACGGTGCTCTGCCGGACAGGCAGCTTTACAGCGGCTGCCTCGCAGCTTGGCATAAGCCAGCCGGCTGTGAGTCAGAATATAAAGGACCTGGAGAGTATGCTCGGGACTTCGCTTTTTGTCCGTTCATATGGCAGGATGGAGATCACTCCGGCTGGAAAGGTGCTGCAGCATTATGCAGGACGTATCCTTGGAGAGTATTCTGCATTGACGGCGGCTTTCACTCCTGTGCCTGACGGAGAGGATAAGCTGAATATATATATGCCTGCAGTCTCGCGGGAGCTCTTTGCTTCAGACCTCTTGTCTGTGCTTAAGATATTGCGTCCAGGACTGGATGTCACGATTGTGGACGATATGGGGGAGGCGGATATCAATCTTATTGAAATGCTTGATAAAAAGAAGAAAGACACAGGCATAGTGATAGATGTCCATGTCTTTCCTCTTGCTCACCCTATGTCCGGGCTTGTCAGCCAGGCAATAGAGCTTGTACGTTACAGTAATGTGCTATCTGATTGACGAAAGCCAGCGTTCAAGTGATGCCTCGAACTCTTCGCGGCAATAGCCGATCCTGTCATTGCCCTTGCCGATATATTTGTCTTTGCTGAATCCCCAGCCATGTCCTCCTGCAGGGTAGATGTGCATCTCTGCCGGAACTTTATTCTCAAGAAGGGCACTGTAGAAGAGGATGCTGTTCTGTGCAGGGACAGTGGTGTCATCATTTGACAGGGCGATGAATGTCTCAGGTGTGTCACTGGATACCTGTCTCTCAAGGGAATATCTTTTCTCAAGACCTTTATATCTGCGGCAGGCCTTGTCCCATTCGTTCCAGGATTTCCCGTTTCGGCCAGCAGCGTCTTTCTCGTAGCCGATGAGCTGGTTATGAGTACCCTGATGTGTAATCTTCATGTCAAATGAAATTACCGGATAAATCAGCACACCGAAATCCGGCCTTGTCGCTGCGTCTGTGTACATTGTAAGTGCTGTTGCTGCAAGGTGTCCTCCTGCAGAGAAGCCCATGACGCCAATCTGGTTGACTCCCCATTCTGCAGCATGCTCCCTGCAATAGCGGAATGTATTCTGGACATCGGCCAATGGCACCTCATTGTGCCCGTTGGGAAGACGGTATTTGACTACAGCTACAGTGATTCCCTTCTCAATCATCCATTCTGCTACATAGATACCTTCATTATATGATGAAACGATACTGTATCCGCCTCCAGGGCACACTATTATCATCTGTCCGTTAGGCTTCTTAGGGAAATACAGGTCAAAACGTGCATTTGCATTGATATTACCGATGTTGCCGCTTTCAGGAACAGTCTCCGCGCCGGAAAGGCCATTTGATTCTGCCATCATGTAGCCTGCAGAGCTGACTTTCTTCGCCACGACAGGATCAGTGTTTTCTACAAGCGAATCAGAGTAGAGCAGTATTGTCTCGTCCGGTTTCAGTTTTGTGCCAGGCTGGGCAGAAACAGCAGCATATGCCAATAGTCCCGCAGCCATAATAGATAGTCTCTTTTTCATTTTATGTGATTTTGTTGTTATAACAGAAAAGGCCGGTGTTACCATCCGGCCTTTTCTATCATTATATCCGCATGAAGCGAAATTATTTAGCAAGACGCTTGTAGGTCTCAAGACGTACTTTTGCGAATTCCTCTGTCTTCTGGAGAAGTTCAGCGGCATTCTCAGGGAACATCTTGTAGAGAGAAGCAAAACGTACCTCACCTTTGAGGAAATCCTGGAATTTGCTCCAGTCTGGCTCCTTGCTGTCAAGCGAGAACGGATTCTTGTCTGTTCCCTCAAGAGCAGGGTTGTATCTGTAAAGATGCCAGTAACCGCATTCTACAGCGAGTTTCTCCTCTTTCTGGCTGAGTCCCATGCCGGCTTTGAGGCCGTGGTTGATACATGGAGAGTAAGCGATGATGAGTGATGGTCCATCATATGCCTCAGCCTCCTTGATTGCGTTGAAGTACTGTGCCGGGCTTGCTCCCATAGCAACCTGTGCAACATATACATATCCGTAGCTCATCGCCATCATTCCGAGGTCTTTCTTGCGGATCTTCTTTCCTGAAGCAGCGAATTTAGCGATAGCTCCGACAGGGGTTGCCTTGGATGACTGTCCACCGGTGTTAGAATAAACCTCAGTATCAAGGACAAGGAGATTTACATTTTCACCAGAAGCCAATACGTGGTCAAGTCCGCCGTATCCGATATCGTAGCTTGCACCGTCACCGCCGATGATCCACTGGCTGCGTGCCGGGATGAAGTTCTGGTAAACAAGTAGAGACTTGCAAGTGTCGCATCCGCAGTCCTTCATGAGAGGTACAAGTGCGTCTGCAACTTCGCGTGTAACCTTCGCATCGTTGCGGTTCTCAAGCCATTTTGTGAAGAGGGCCTTCATCTCGTCTGTGCAGCAAGTGCATGCAAGTCCCTGCTCCATGAGCTTGGCAACAGTTGCGCGTGCCCTGTCAGAACCGAGCTTCATTCCGAGACCGAACTCGCAGAAGTCCTCAAACAGTGAGTTGCCCCATGCCGGTCCATGTCCCTGTGCATCTGTACAGTATGGAGATGCAGGATATGACGCTCCGTAAATAGAAGAACATCCTGTTGCGTTGGCAATCATCATGTGGTCTCCGAACAGCTGGGTGATAGTCTTTATATAAGGTGTCTCACCACATCCTGCGCAGGCTCCAGAGAACTCGAACAGAGGCTGTGCGAACTGTGCGTTCTTCACATTCTGAGTCTTAGGCTGCACGTTTTCCTTGTAGCCTACGTGTGAGTGCAGGTAGTCGAAGTTTGCCTGCTCCGGATTCTGAGTCTCTGCAGGCATCATTACGAGGGCTTTCTCCTTTGCCGGGCAGACATCGGCACAGTTGCCGCAGCCAGTACAGTCGGCAGGGGATACCTGCATTGTGTATATATACTCCTTGAATACAGCCTTGCCCTGTGCCTTCTTGACAGACTCAGGTGCAGCTGCGGCCTCCTCAGCGGTCATGAGGTATGGGCGGATAGCTGCGTGAGGGCAGACAAATGCACATGTGTTGCACTGGATACAGTTCTCAGCCTTCCATTCAGGGATGTTTACAGCGATACCGCGTTTCTCGTATGCAGCCGTGCCGGCAGGGATGGTTCCGTCAACGAACTCATTGAATGCGCTTACATGGAGTGAGTCGCCGCACTGTGCATTGATTACATCAGCGATGTTCTTGACGAACTCAGGTGCGAGCCTGTCCTTGTTAGGGTTCTCGAATTTAGCAGTGATGTCCTTCCACTCTGCAGGGACGTTGACCTTGGTGTATTCACCACCTCTGTCAACGGCAGCATAGTTCATGTTGACGATGTTCTCACCTTTCTTGCCATAGCTCTTCACAATCGCTTTCTTCATGTATGCGACTGCATCCTCGTAAGGGATGATGCCTGTGATCTTGAAGAATGCAGACTGGAGGATTGTGTTTGTCCTTCCGCCAAGTCCGATTTCAGATGCAATCTTTGTGGCATTGATGATATAGAGTGTGATGTTCTTCTTTCCGATAACGGATTTCACATGGTCAGGGATCCTCTTGATTGTCTCTTCCTCATCCCAGATGCTGTTGAGGAGGAGGGTTCCGTTCTCCTTGATGCCCTTGAGCACGTCATACTTGGTGAGGTATGAAGGAACGTGGCATGCAACGAAGTCAGGAGTTGATACGAGATAAGGAGCCTTGATAGGAGTGTCTCCGAAACGGAGGTGTGAACATGTGTATCCGCCTGATTTCTTTGAATCGTAGTCGAAATATCCCTGGCAGTATTTAGGTGTGTGGTCTCCGATGATCTTGATTGTGTTCTTGTTTGCTCCGACAGTACCGTCAGAACCGAGACCATAGAATTTACATTCTGTTGTACCAGGCTTTACGATTGAGATTTCCTCTTTAGGAGGGAGTGACTTGAATGTCACGTCATCAATGATTCCTATTGTGAATCCGTCCTTAGGCTCGGCAAGTGCAAGGTTCTCGTAGACAGAAACAATCTGTGCAGGAGTTGTGTCCTTTGAAGAAAGTCCGTAGCGTCCTCCGATTATGAGAGGTGCATTCTCCTTGCCCTGGAACAGTGCCTTGATGTCAAGGAGAAGAGGCTCTCCGATTGATCCCGGCTCCTTGGTCCTGTCAAGGACTGCAATCCTCTTGACTGACTTAGGAAGGACTTTCATGAAATATTTTGCAGAGAATGGCCTGTAGAGCCTTACGATAAGTATACCGACTTTCTTTCCCTGTGTCGCAAGGTAATCGATTGTCTCCTTGACAGTCTCAGTCACAGAACCCATTGCGACGATGATGTCCTCTGCGTCAGCGGCACCGTAGTAGTCGAATGGACGGTAGTTCCTGCCGGTAAGCTCGCTGATTTCTCCCATGTATCTTGCGACAACATCAGGAACAGCATCATAATACTGGTTGCATGCCTCGCGTGCCTGGAAGTATACGTCTGCATTCTGTGCAGTACCGCGGGTTACCGGGGCGTTTGGTGTGAGAGCCTTTGCCCTGAATTTAGCAAGAGACTTTGTGCTGACCATATCCTTGAGCTTCTCCTCGTCGATAAGCTCGATCTTCTGGATTTCATGTGAAGTGCGGAATCCGTCGAAGAAATGGATGAAAGGAATGCTTGACTTGATTGTAGAAAGATGTGCTACAGCAGCCATGTCAAGAGCTTCCTGTACTGAAGCCGATGCGAGCATTGCGAAGCCTGTCTGGCGGCATGCCATCACGTCCTGGTGGTCTCCGAAGATAGAGAGGGCGTGCGATGCAAGGGCACGTGCTGAGACGTGGAATACAGAAGGCAGCATCTCACCTGCAATCTTGTACATATTTGGAATCATGAGAAGCAGACCCTGTGATGCAGTGAATGTCGTGGTCAATGCTCCTGCCTGGAGTGAACCGTGCACTGCACCGGCTGCGCCTCCCTCACTCTGCATTTCGGTAACCTTGACTACCTCGCCGAAAAGGTTTTTCTTTCCTTGGGCTGCCCATTCGTCAACATATTCTGCCATTGTTGATGATGGTGTGATAGGGTAGATTGCAGCGTGCTCACTGAACAGGTAAGCGATGTGGGCGGCTGCATAGTTACCGTCACAAGTGATAAATTTTTTTTCGTTTGCCATAATTTTAAAATTTATGAATTTATCCTGGTTGTTTGTCGGTAAATTGTTATTAATCAATATTATATAATTCCGTGCTCGGGCACGTGCATATACATCCGCACAAATTTAGTCAAAAAAAATGAGACGTATGCCATATTGTTGGAAAACTTTGTTTTCTTGTGCCTGCTTCTTTTGCATGGGAGGCATGTGGTCATCTTCTGTGTGGGGGCAGAAATTACTGCTGTATATGAAAATCTTGGCTTTAAATATGATAAAAGCTCCAGATGCCCAGTGTCCTGTGGCTGTCCGGAGCTTTATAGTCATAAGTATTGCAGATGCCCTAGAACTGAAATGCCGCGTTCCGGCAATGCAGTCTGCACCAGTTTACAGTGTAGTTATTCCCTCTATGGTCACATCTGGACCTGCAATTTTCTTTGCAAGTCCCTGCAGGACTGTCCCAGGGCCGATTTCCATGAAATATCCGGCTCCGTCTGCAACCATGTTCTTTATGGTCTGGGTCCATCTCACAGGTGAGGTCAGCTGTGTGAGGAGATTCTTCTTGATCTCAACAGGGTCAGTTGACGGCAGGGCAGTCACATTCTGGTATACAGGACAGATCGGCGTCTTGAGGATTGCCTTCTCGATTCCTTCAGCAAGCTCAAGCCTAGCAGGCTCCATCAGAGGGGAGTGGAATGCTCCGCCGACAGGGAGGACAAGCGCCCTCTTCGCACCTGCTGCCTTGCATTTCTCGCATGCCTCATTTACAGCTTCGATTTCCCCGGATATTACTATCTGTCCGTCGCAGTTGTAGTTTGCCGGTACGACAATGCCGCTGCAGGAAGCGCAGATCTCCTCGACTTTCTCTGTCTGGAGTGCGATGATTGCAGCCATTGTTGAAGGCTTTATCTCGCATGCCTTCTGCATTGCACGTGCGCGTATTGACACGAGCCTCAGTCCGTCTTCAAAATCCATTGCCCCGGCTGCGGTAAGCGCAGAGAATTCTCCAAGTGAATGTCCTGCAACCATATCCGGCTGGAATCCATCGTAGCATTTTGCAAGCACAACAGAATGCAGGAAGATGGCAGGCTGTGTGGCCTTTGTCTGCTTGAGGTCTTCAGGTGTGCCCTCGAACATTATGTCTGTGATTCTGAAGCCGAGGATGTCATTTGCCTTGTCAAGCATCTCCTTTGCGACAGCATTTCCTTCATAGAGGTCTTTTGCCATGCCTGGAAACTGTGAACCCTGTCCAGGGAATACATAAGCTTTTTTCATCTTGTCAAAAGTTTTCATCTCCGGTCCCATGCCCGCCGTGGGGCTGTTCCCGCGAGACTGATTTAAGTTTTAAACACCATTTTTCATGAAATTGTCAATGTCTTCTCCAAAAACAATTTCCAAAAGTGCGGCAAAAATAATAAAAAATGTTAAATTTGCAGCCGTTTGCTGATTATTGCGGCAGCATGCCGCCTTTCAGCCTGCGCCTCTGTAGTTTAATGGATAGAATTTCAGATTCCGGTTCTGAAGGTTGGGGTTCGATTCCCCACGGGGGTACGAAGCAAATGGACGCAAAAAATGCCTTAGAATGCCGTGAAAACGGGATTTTAAGGCATTCGGCTTTTTAGGGCATTTTCATTTGTACGCATAAAATAAGTACATTTGTTTCATAATGTTGTATTATAGTTGTATTTTTTTAAAACATGTCGAATGTCACATTTACCCCGGTCCTATATGCCCAGTTCAAAAGGGCAGACGGTACATACATGCTTAAGGTGAGGATGACTTTCAAGAGAAAGTCGAAATATCTTTCCACGAACATTATTGTCTATCCGGAACAGCTTACCCGTTCACTCAAAATCAAGGATGCCGGAATAAGGCGCAAGGCAGAGGAAATCATAATCCGTATGAACAGCAACATATCCGGACTGGATTTTTTCAGCCTTGAGAGGATGGACATTGATGAACTTGCCAGGCGTGCACTGAGACCGCGTGCTGAGAATTTCCGTCTGGACTTCATGAAATTCGCTGATGAAGTCATTGCCAGTAAAGCCGGAAAGCCGCAGGCTAATTATAGAAGTGCGCTGAATTCATTTGTCCGGTTCATTGGAAGGGGACATCTGGATATCTCCGAGATTACGTCTTCCCTTATGAGGCGTTATGAGGGATGGTTGACATCAATTCATGGCAAAGGGGCAAGGGCTGTGAGCCTGTACACGGCAGCTATCGCCTACATGCACAAACAGGCAAGGCTCAGGTATAATAATGATGAAATCGGCGAGTTGCTTATAAAGAATCCGTTTGAATATTACAAGCCGCCAAAGCAGCGGCCGGCTGGGCACCGGGGAATGGATATCTCACTGCTTGATGACATGCTTCGTCTGAGGGATATGCTTGATGGTAGAGAAAAGCTTGGTGTTGACGTGTATCTTTTGAGTTTCGCCCTGATGGGGATGAACTGCCCGGATATCTATGGATGTGCAGCGCCGAAAGATGGTGTCCTGCATTATTTCAGGACTAAGACAAGGGCGAGGAGAGTGGACAGGGCGGAGATGATCGTAAAGATAGACAGGAGGATACAGCCGATTATGGCGGAGTATATGGAGAAAAAAGGTAAGAGGGCCTTTAATTTCCACCGCAGGTATTCTGAATATAGCAATCTCTCTACTGCTGTGAATATAGGCTTGCACCGATTTGCGAAAAGGATTGGCATGGAGGAGAATCTTACCCTGTATTCTGCCAGGCATACCTGGGCAAGCATAGCATACAAGGCCGGTATTGATAAAGGCGTGATTAACGACTGCCTCTGCCATGTAGATGAAGAAATGAGGGTTACGGACCTCTACATAAGAAAGGACTGGAGCATTCTCTGGGATGCGAATGAAAAAGTGCTTGACATGGTGACCTGGAATCAGGTGCAGAAATAGTACGGGACAATACGTCTCATGAACCACAAAATATGTTTATGTCCGCGGGATTTGCAAAGATCTTGCGATTTTTTGCTATGCTCTGTGTATCAGGTTGTTGTGATATTGTAATGAATGCACTGATAAATGGACGTTTAACGGTGCAAAGGTAGCATTTTGCTCTGTAAATACAAATTTTTACAGAGCAAAATACAGCACAAATTTCAAAATAGTTTGTTATATGGTTGACAATCAGGACATAAAAGGGAGACTCTGTTTGTATATCAAGCACTTAGGCATCGGCCAGAGTAGATTTGAGAAGATATGCGGCTTATCAAATGCGTATGTAAACAACATTAGGGTATCCATATCACCGAAAAAATTACAGCAAATCTCTCAGCATTTTCCAGAATTAAATACAGGTTGGCTAATGACTGGAGAGGGCAAAATGTTGAAGACAGACACAATTATTCAAAGCATAGGGGATAATTCCACAAACAACACCCAAGTTGCAGGAACCCAGGAACTGGCTGTCATTCAGGAGAGAATAAAACACCTGGAAGGCATTATCAAGGAAAAGGAAGCTTTGATTGATGAAAAAGAAAGAATGATACAGGTGCTACTGAAAAGATAGCGTAATGCGCGTAAAACCAAGTGTTTATGCGCGATATTAAATGCACCGTTAAACGTCCATTTAATGATGCAAAGGTATGAAAAAGAATGAAACGGCAAAGAGGGAAACCATGACTTTCCCGGAACTATGGAGGGATCTCCGGCTTGATGAGGCTGATGATGTCAGGCGGTCCATCAAAGAGGGGTTGCGGAAAACAACTGCAACATTCTGGAGGTGGTATACGGGGGCTGCGGAACCGGAAACTTACGCAGAAAGGATGTATTTTGCGAAAATTATCAACGAGACGCTCGGTATCAATACTGATGCAGACATATTGTTTCCGCCTAAAAAATGATAGTGATGGAAAGTATAGGAGAAATGATACTGCAGACGGCTCAGATTTCTGAACTTATTGCAGACGCAATTATCAAGAGACTGAATCCTGTTGATGATGATATGTCGGAGAGGCAGGCTGAATTGGCATATGGGAAAAGGTGGCTTCGGCGGATGAAGAGAGAGGGGCTGGCAAAATGCAGCAGGGTCGGAGGTAAGATTGTTTATAGCCGTCATCAGCTCAACTGCATAAGGGCGGCGGAAAAGGAGATGTCAATGATCGTCCCGGAGAATGCGGACAATGTGACTGTCAAGGACGGGGAATGCTTTGAAAATAAAGGGCAGGATATGACCGGGCCGGAAGAAGAATGATATAGCTATGGAAATGTCAATAAGTAATATGCTGATTATAATAGAAGCCCTTGCCTCCTACCGTGAATCGCTTCTGTCCCTCAAGGACAGTATTGAAAAGGACGAAGAGGGAGACAAGAAATGCTTAGAGGCGATAGAAAGGAAAATAAGAAAGGTTGAAAGACTTGACAATGACATCCAGGACCTTCTGCTGAAGGCAGATTGCCAGGTACAATGAAATTAATAGGGGGGGGGATTATGATACCTGAATATATTAAAGACCAGATACTGGAACTGGATCTGTTGTCTGTGATGGAGGATGAGGGAATCGAGTTCAAGCGTGGCAGTGCAGGGAATTATGTGTGCTGTTGCCCGTTCCATAATGAGAAGACGCCATCTTTCAGCGTCTCTACCAGCAAGAACCTATATTATTGTTTCGGGTGTCACAAGGGAGGCAACGCCATCACCTTTATAATGGAATATAAAGGCATGAGCTATCCCGAAGCCCTGGAATATCTTGCAGGCAGGAATGGTATCCACTATGAGAAGCGGGAATTGACAGCTGAGGAAAGGGAGAGGATCTTCAGGAAGGAGCAGCTGATAAATGTGAATAAGGCTGCACAGCGCTTCTTCGTCTCGATGATAGGGACTCCGGCTGCACAGGATTATGTGAATAAAAGAGGGTGGAATGAAGACGTCGTCCAGGCTTTCGGTGTCGGGTATGCGCCTGGCCGGAATTCACTGCTGGATTTTCTCCGCAAAGAGGGATGGAAAGAACAGCAGATACTTGCGGCCGGTCTGGCAGGCAAGAATGAAGAGGACGGTTCGCTGTATGACTTTTTCAGCCAGAGGGTAATATTCCCGGTTTACAGCAGGACAGGCTATATCGAGGGCTTCACCGGGCGTTACATCGGTGACAGGAAGGATCTTCCGAAATACAAGAATTCACGCGAAACTGAAATTTTCAAGAAAGGTGATTCTCTTTTCGGGTATTTCCAGGCTCAGCGCAAGATAGCCACTACAGAGACGGTTATACTCTGTGAGGGCAATCCTGATGTGGTCCGGCTTCATCAGATTGGTCAGGACTATGCCGTCGCGCCGATGGGAACAGCCTTGACTGACCGCCAGGTGGAGTTGCTGAGGTTGCGGGCAAAGAAGGTCATTATAATCGGTGACACAGATGCAGCTGGTGTCAAGGCGGTTGAAGAACATGGCCTGAGACTGCTGAAGGCAGGGCTTTCTGTCAGAGTGATGGAACTGCCAGAAGACAAATGCAAAGACGCAGATGAGTACTTCCTTGCCCATAGACTGGAATTTGATGAATGCCTTGCAAGGAGAACGTCCGATTATATTCCGTGGCTGTGTGAACGGCGTATGCTAGGGAAAGTAAGCCAGACTGAACAGGCGGCTGCGATTGTTGAAATGTCCGGAATCCTGGCGGCATGTCAGGACCAGAATGCTGTACAGATGTATCTGGACGGATTTATCAAGGAGTACAAGAACGGTTCAATCTGGAAACAGGAATATTATAAGGCGAAGAACGCCAGGGACAGGGAACAGGCGAAGGATGATACAACGGACAGGATGTTGTCTGAATATGGCTTCTATATCAAGGATAACTGCTATTTTGGGGCGGGCTCCAACAGTAAGGACAAGAGATGGAGCAATTTTGTGCTTGAGCCTATACTGCATATCCGTGACGAAAAGAATGCCAGAAGGATATTCAGGATCCGTAATTTCAAGGGACAGGAGGCTGTGATAAAACTGAACCAGTCCGAACTTGTGTCTTTCTCTGACTTCAAGACCAGGACGGAGACAGCCGGAAACTATGTCTGGGAAGCTTCGCAGAATGAGTTGACAAACCTGAAGAAATACTTGTATGACGATACCCCTTCGGCGGATGAGATCAAGCAGCTGGGGTGGCAGCGGAAGTGGCGCTTCTACGCATGGGGAAATGGCGGACTTGATGATGGCACATTTGTGCAGGCCAATGATTTTGGCATTATCGACATCCGGGGGCAGAAGTTCTATCTGCCAGGCTGCTCGCTTGATACAAGAGACAACCCGCAAGGTTACCAGCAACACAGGAAATTCCTTTATGCGAGGACGAGCGACATATCGTTGCGCGAGTTCTCGGAGAAACTCATCCTGGTGTTCGGCGACAATGCAAAGGTCGCGTTGTGCTTCCTCGTTGCTACGCTTTTCAAGGACATCGTTACTGGGGTGACCACTTCTTTCCCTATCTTGAACCTGTTCGGTCCAAAGGGCACGGGCAAGTCAGAACTGGGGCATTCGCTGACATCTTTCTTTATCCCGAATAATATAGCCCCGAATATCAACAACACTACAAAGGCAGCACTTGCGGAAGCTGTCGCGGAGGTCTCGAATGCAGTTGTCCACCTGGATGAATACAAGAACAACCTCGACCTGGAAAAGCGTGAATTTCTGAAGGGACTGTGGGATGGAGCCGGACGTTCCAGGATGAATATGGACAATGACAAGAAGAGGGAGACAACAGCTGTGGATTGCGGTGTCGTTATGTCCGGGCAGGAAATGCCGACGGCTGATATCGCGTTGTTCAATAGGTTGATATTCCTGACTTTCTCGAAATCTGAATTCAGTGATCAGGAAAAACGCAACTATGAGATGCTGAAGATTATCGAGAAAAGGGGACTCACACATCTTACCGGAGAAATCCTTCAGCTTCGAAGTCTTTTCCAGGGGCGTTTCCGGGAGAACTGGGATGAGGTCTTGTCTGATCTTAATGAGAAGGTCCGCAGCTATGCGGTGGAGGACCGTACGCTCAGGAACTGGGCGACAGTCCTTGCTGCTTTCAGGACGATAGAGGGGAGCCTGAATTTTCCGTTCGGTTACAAGGATATGCTTCCTATAGTGGCGAAAGGGTGTGTGGAGCAGAACAACAAGACCAAGGCAAACAATGAACTCTCTGGGTTCTGGGAGACAGTGGATATCCTTGTGGCATCGAGCAAGATCTGGCTCAAGGTTGACTATCATATCAAATACGGCCGGCGCAAGGTTGCCATACGCGAATCCTCGATCCCTCTTGAACTCAACCCTGGCAAGAAGTATCTTTATATCAGCTTCAGCCGGATCTCCCAATTGTATGCGAAGGAAAGCAAAGATTCCAACGGCAAAATGATTCCGAGGGAGACGCTTAAGTATTATCTGGAGCATTCACCTGAGTTTCTCGGTACAGTGCGGTCTGAGCGCTTCAGGCTCATCGAATCGCCCAATGGATATATCCCGTCTGATCCGTCTACATGGCAAAGCAAGGTCACAACAGCGATGCTGTTCGACTATGATGCAATCCGTGAAAACTATAATATAGATATTGATGTGCAGGCCGGTTACAAAGAGGAAGATGAGGGAACTGGTCCTGATGACAGCAAGCCGGGCAGCATTTTCAAGGAGATTGAGAGTGATGAGGGGCGACTATTGTAAATATCTGCTCAGGACTGATGCGCAATTGGAAATGTTCAAAATAAGATATGCGTCCTATATTGCTAATGAAAGTTCTGCCTATCTCAGTTGGCTTTCTGCTTTTCCGCTTATGGTGTGGACAAGGTATCTGGATGGCGTTCCAGAAAAGAATATACCGGTTGTTATCGGGATGCTCTGTGTCTTGTATCGCTCAGGGCAGGTGTGTCTTTCTTTTCATGACTCTATGCTCATGATAAGGCGCGAACCTGCCGATGAGGGTGAATGGGATGCCTGGGTGGATTCCGCCAGGCGGCTTGTTGTGCCACGTAAAAAATAAAGTTTTGATCATTACAGTAGTGAGGGTGTCCTGGCGGATGCCCTCTTTTTATAGTTGTAGGTAATAATATAATTACCTATATTTGCCCTGTAAAGATAATTGATATGCCTACAATATTCATACTGTTCGGTTTCCATTTCATGTTCTACTCAAATGAGCACTTGCCAATTCATGTGCATGTGAAAAAAGGTAACGCTTGCGCCAAGTTTACTGTTTTCCCGGTGGCAATGGTTGAGAGTTATGGAATGAAACCCGCAGAGTTGAAATTGATAGAGTCGATAGTGGAGGAAAATGTGGAAGTTATTGCAGAACATTGGAACAAATACTTTAATACCAGCAAATAGTTATGAGGACAATTGAGAAAATCTGGTTGACGGAGTCTGAAATATGGATACGTACCGCTGATGGAAATGAAGCATGTGAACGTTTTGCCGATTATCCCCGCTTAAGAGATGCATCTTTGGAGCAGAGGGAGGCATATACCGTTGATGCTTTCGGCATATCATGGCCGGAGCTTGATGAAGACTTGAGCTTTGACGGTTTTTTCGCACAGAAGAGTGATAGCTACCTCTATAGGCTATTCATGAGTCATCCGGAGCTTAATGCATCTGCCGTTGCAAGGAAACTTGGAATTTCACAGAGCTTGTTCGCTCAATATGTCAGCGGCGCAAAGAAGCCGTCAGCAAAACGTATGAATGAAATTATCTCATCAATGAGGGAAATCGGACGTGAACTGGCAAATATTCCGGAGTATTCTCCGGTGGCGTGATAACACTGATCATTACAGTTG